>NZ_JBFTJP010000010.1:0-210585 GCF_056395485.1 Allobosea sp. 10L417 | reverse complement strand
ACGCGCGAGCCGCTCGGCATCATCGGCATGATCACGCCGTGGAACTTCCCGATCGCGATCCCCGCCTGGAAGATCGCGCCGGCGCTCGCCTGGGGCAATTGCGTGGTCCTGAAGCCGGCCGATCTTGTGCCCGGCTCGGCCTGGGCGCTCGTCGACATCCTCCAGCGCGCCGGCCTGCCGAAGGGCGCGCTCAACCTCGTCATGGGCCGCGGCTCGGTCGTCGGCCAGGCGCTGCTGGAGCACAAGGACGTCACCGCCATTTCCTTCACCGGCTCGGTCGCGACCGGCCGCAAGGTCGCGGCTGCCTGCATCGCCTCCAATCCGATGAAGAAGGTCCAGCTCGAGATGGGTGGCAAGAACCCGCTCGTCGTGCTGGACGATGCCGACCTCAAGACGGCGGTGGAAGTCGCGGTCAACGGTGCCTTCTTCTCCACCGGCCAGCGCTGCACGGCCTCCTCGCGCCTCATCGTCCAGGCCGGCATCCACGACAAGTTTGTCGAGGCCTGCATCGAGCGGCTGAAGGGCGTGGTCGTCGACGACGCCCTGAAGAGCGGCACCCATATCGGCCCGGTGGTCGACCAGGGCCAGCTCGACCAGGACCTGAAATACATCCAGATCGCCAAGGACGAGGGCGGCAAGCTGGTCTTCGGCGGTGAATTGCTGAAGCGCGAGACCCCCGGCTTCTATCTGCAGCCGGCGCTCTTCACCGAGACGACCAACGCCATGCGCATTTCGCGCGAGGAGGTCTTCGGCCCGGTCGCCAACATCGTCCGCGTCAAGGATTATGACGAGGCGCTTGCGGTGGCCAACGACACCGAGTTCGGCCTCTCCTCCGGCATCTGCACGACCTCGCTGAAGCATGCGACGCATTTCAAGCGCAACAGCGAGGCCGGTATGGTGATGGTCAACCTGCCGACGGCGGGCGTCGACTATCACGTGCCGTTCGGCGGCCGGAAGGGCTCCAGCTACGGCCCGCGCGAGCAGGGCGCCTACGCCAAGGAGTTCTACACCACGGTCAAGACGGCCTATACGCTGGCTTGATCGGTTTTTCAGGCGGAAAAGAGAGGGCCGCGCCGCATGGCGCGGCCCTTTTCGTCAGAAGCCTTCCAGCACGATCTTGCCCTTGGCGCGGTTGCTCTCGATCAGGGCCTGTGCGCGCTTGAGGTTTGCCGCGTTGATCGTGCCGAAATGCTCCGCGAACGTCGTGCGGATCGTGCCGGCATCGACGAGGCGCGACACTTCCGTCAGGAGCTTGCCCTGCTCGGCGATGTCGGCGGTCTGGAAGACCGGGCGGGTGAACATCATCTCCCAGTGCAGCGACAGGCTCTTGCGCTTCAGCGGGTTGGCGTCGAGCGTCTTGGGGTCGTCGATCAGGCCCAGCCGGCCCTGCGGCGCCAGAAGCTCGACGATGCCCGCAAGATGCGTGTCGGTATGCGTCGTCGAGAAGACGAAGGCGGGCGCGCCGATGCCGAGCGCGGCGATCTGTTCCGGCAAGGGCTTCGTGTGATCGACGACATGGTGGGCGCCGAGCTGCTTAGCCCAGGCCTGCGTCTCGGGCCGCGAGGCCGTCGCGATCACGGTGATGTCGGTCAGGCGGCGCGCAAGCTGGATCGCGATGGAGCCCACTCCGCCTGCGCCGCCGATGACGAGCAACGCAAATGCCGCGCCCGGCACTGGCTTGCGGATGTCGAGCCGGTCGAACAGCATTTCCCAGGCTGTGATCGAGGTGAGCGGCAGGGCCGCTGCCTCCGCAAAGCTCAGCGTCGCCGGCTTGGGGCCGACGATGCGCTCATCGACGAGATGGAGTTCGGCATTCGAACCGGGCCGATCGATTGCGCCGGCATAGAATACGGCATCGCCCGGCCTGAAGCCCTTCACCTCCGGCCCGACCGCTTTGACGATGCCCGCGGCGTCCCAACCGAGCACATTCGCCTGTCCATCCGTCGGCTGGCTGCGGACGCGGACCTTCGTGTCGACCGGGTTGACCGAGACGGCTTTGACCTCGACCAGCAGATCGCGCCCGGCGGCCACAGGTTCGGGCAATTCCAGATCGATCAGGCTGGTCTCGGCGGCGATGGGTTGTGACTGGCGGTATCCGACGGCGCGCATGGCGTCTCTCCTGCATTGCGATGGAGGTGAAATGCGCATAACTGTCGCATGGCACAAGAACGCACAATTTTAGCTCATAGTGTCGAAAAGGGTACCGTGATGCCGCCGCGTTTCAAGGAGCCGTATTCCTCTGCCGCTTGTCCGGTCGAGGCCACGCTGGGGCTGATCGGTGGCAAGTGGAAAGGGATCGCGCTCTATCACCTGATGGGCGGAACGCTGCGCTTCAGCGAGATCCGCAGGCGGGTTCCCGGCGTGACGCAGCGCATGCTCACGACCCAGCTCCGGGAGCTGGAGGTGGATGGGCTGATCGTCCGCGTCGTCTATCCCGAGGTGCCGCCACGCGTCGAATATAGCCTCTCGGCCAAGGGGCGCACGCTGGAGCCGGTGATCGTGGCACTGAAGGCGTGGGGCGAGGCGCATGCCTGCTCCTCGCAGCCTCGAACGGCGGTGGCCGCGGCGTGAGCGTTCAGCCGACCGGGATGACGTCCACGGCAACGCCGATCTTCTGCGAGCCGGGGCCGATCACCACGCCGTCGAGAGGGGCCACATCGGCATAGTCCCGGCCGATGGCGGTGACGATATGGTCGTCGGCGACGATCAGATCATTGGTCGGGTCGAGGCCGACCCAGCCTGTCTCCGGGCCGCACCAGAGCAACACCCAGGCATGGCTGGCGTCGGACCCTTCGAGGCGTTTTTCGCCGGGCGGCGGGATGGTTCGGATGTAGCCGCTGACATAGGCGGCCGGTAGGCCGAGGCCCCGCAAACCACCGATCATGATATGGGCGAAGTCCTGGCAGACGCCGTGGCGCTGGGCGAAGGCCTCGGCGATGGGCGTGCTGACCTCCGTCGCCTCCGGATCATAGGAGAAGTCGCGCCGGATGCGTGCCATCAGCTCGCTGGCGGCTTCGAGCACCGGTCGCCGCGCGCCAAAGCTCTCGGCCGCATAGGCGATCACCGCCGCAACGGGGGGAACGAGCCGGCTCGGATAGAGGTGATGCGCCGGCGAATCCGGGGCCAGGCTGTTCGATGCCAGCGCGAGCTGCGCGACCTCCTCCCAGTTGCGGGTCAGCCCGGCATGGGGCGGGGCCTGCCGATGCACTTCGATCCGGGCGCGCATCTCCACCTTCAGCTCGCGATGCGGCTTGGTGATCGTGACCGTGGTCATCCGGTTGCCGAAGAAGCATATGCCGTCGCTGCGCTCGGCCGGCCGCGGCGAGATCGAGAGCTCGGCCTTCCGCACGATCTGACCGGGGCCGTCATGCGGCAGGAGTCGCAGGATGCAGCGGGAAAACGGGACCTGGCGGCTGTAGCCGTAGGTGGTGACGTGGCGCAGCTCGTAGATCACGCGATGCCCGTCATCCGCGAGCCTTCGGGGCCGCTGTTCTGGAGGAAATAGCGGTCGGCGATCGCGCTGGAGACGCCCATCAGCAATTGCTCGAACAGCAGGATGCTGGTGCGGTCGAGCCGGCTCGCTTCGGTCGTGCGGCAATCGGCGGCGAGCCGCAGCACCAGCCGGCGCGGCGCTTCCAGCATGCCGTCGTCGGAGAGCGCGGGCAGGGCGGCGATCTCGGCATCGAGCCGTTCGATCTGGAAGGCGACGGAGCGGGGATTGTAGGGGTCGAGCATCACCAGATCGAGCACCGGCTGCAGGCTCGCGCCGAGCAGGTAGCGCGAGCGGTAGGTGATCTGCGAATCCGTCAGGTCGAGCAGGGTGTCGAGGCTGTCACCGGAGGCATGGCTGTCGGCGAATTGCCGGGCGAAGCGGCAGGTCACGATGCCACGCTCTAGGCGCCGGCCGATATCGAGGAAGCGCCAGCCCGCGCCGCGCACCATGTTCTCCTGGCTGAGGCCGGAGAAGGCGGCGAGCGTCTTCAGCGCCCGGTCGGCGCTCTCATAGGTCTCGCCTTCGCTGTGCTTGCGGCCTTCCTCGGGGAGAAGCTGGCGCTGCAGATCGCCGAACAGCCTCCAGGCATCGACCGAAAGGCGCTCGCGGATCACCGAGGCGGTTCGCCGGGCCTCCCGGACCGAAGCGGCGGCCGAACCATAGTCGTCGAGGCTGAAGAGCGCAGCGCGTGCTTGTGCAGCCGGGTCCTTGTGTCCCGCACCGCTCGGGGCGGCTCCCCAGGCGACGAGCATGCCCGCCAGTTGGCGGACGGTCTCGCCGTGGCCCGGCGCCGGATCGGGATCGATCAGCCGGCCGAGCAGGGCCCGCACCAGCCGCAACGTGGCCTCGCCACGCTCCAGATAGCGGCCGAGCCAGAACAGATTGTCGGCGGCGCGGCTCGGCAGCGTGCCGGTCACCCGCCGGATGCTGGTGCGGTCGGGTGTCGGCAGCAGGCTGATCTGCGCCACCGGCTCCTCCGAGGTGATCCAGACATCGCTGGAGCGCACGCCGTTGCGCAGGCTGACTGCGCGCGCATCGGGCTCGTCGGAGATGCGGCAGAAGCCGCCGGGCATCACCTTCCAGCCATCGGGTGTCGCCGCGGCGAAAACACGCAGCGTCATCGGATGGGGTTCGAGGCGCCCGTTCTGGAAGACCGGCATGGTCGAGAGCCGCACCACCTCCTGCCCGACATAGTCCATGCCGCGTGCCTGGATACGCCGGCGCAGCGCCTTCCGCTCGGCCTCGGGCAATTCGGCGGCCACGATGGGCGCCGTATCGAGCCCGCCGCCGGCGCTGCGGAAGGCGGGCGCCACGCTCATCTCGTCGAACCGATCGAGCACCGCCTGGCGCTCCGGCTGCTGGCCGCACCACCAGGTCGCGACATTCGGCAGGATCAGCTCCCCGCCCGTGAGTTGCTCGGCTAAAGCCGGCATGAAGCCCATGAGAGCGCGTGACTCGACCACGCCGGAGCCCAGCCCATTCGCGACATGAACATGGCCTTGGCGGACGGCCTCGACCAGCCCGGCCACACCCAGCGCCGAGCCGGCATTGAGTTCGAGCGGGTCGGCGAAGTCGCCGTCGATACGCCGCCAGATCACGTCGGCGCGCTTCAGCCCGGCGATGGTGCGCACATGGACGCGGCCCTCCCGCATCAGAAGGTCGCCGCCCTCGACCAGCAGGAAGCCGAGATAGCGCGCGAGATAGGCCTGCTCGAAATAGCTCTCGTTGAGCGGGCCGGGGGTGAGCAGGCAGATGCGCGGCTCGACACGCCTGGAGCGCGCAACGAGCCCGGCGCGGAAGCTCTGGAAGAAGGGCGCGAGCCGCTCGATGTTCATGCTGCGGAACATGTCCGGGAAGGCGCGGGCGAGCGCCAGCCGGTTCTCCAGCGCATAGCCGGTGCCGGACGGCGCCTGCGCCCGATCCTGCAGCACCCACCACCGCCCGTCCGGCCCGCGGCCGAGATCGGCGGCGTAGAGCTGGAGCGCGCCGCCGCCGGGCGCGCCATGGAGGGGCCTCAGATAGTCCGGGCTGCCGGTGACGATCGCAGCCGGGAGAAGCCCTTTCGCGATCAGCTCGCCCGGCCCGTAGAGGTCGTCGAGCAATGTCGACAGGATCTCGGCGCGCTGCGTGATGCCTGCCGCGATGACCTGCCACTCCGCCTCGGGAATGACGAGCGGCACATGCGACAGCGGCCACGCGCGCTCGCCGAAGCCCGGATCATTCGCATCGACGTCGCCATGGACGCGATAGGACACGCCGGTGTCGCGGACATGCCGGTCGGCCAGCCCGAAGCGCTGCGACAGCTCGGCCGGCGTCAGCGCGCACCATTCCGACAGGAACGGCTCCCAATGCGGTCTGACCTCACCGGTCTCGTCGATGAATTCGTCGAAGGCGCCGGACAGCGGCCGATAGCCGGCGAGAAGGGCAGCGCGTCGGTCTGCCCTGCTGCGTCCCGTCCGGGTGCGGCCCTGCACTGCCATTCGCTCTGTCAGACCCCCACGCGCTTCCGTTCGACTGATCCCAGTCGAACGGAGATGATTCGCGCCAATATGACTACCGCCTCAGATCCAGCGTGAGCGGAAATTCGGCGCTGCGCTCTTCCGGCGGAATCGCCAGAGCGCCGGGACTATGACCGATCGCTTCGAAGCGCGCGAGCCGTCTTGCTTCGGCTTCATAGGAATTGACCGGGGGTGTCTCGTAATTGCGACCGCCCGGATGCGCGACATGGTAGATGCAGCCGCCAAGCGAGCGTCCGGCCCAGCTATCGACGATGTCGAAGGTGAGCGGCGCATGCACCGGGATCGTCGGGTGAAGGCCCGAGGCCGGCTGCCAGGCCTTGAAGCGCACGGCCGCGATCGCCTCGCCGGAGGCGCCTGTCTCGGTCATCGGTAGCCGCCTGCCATTGCAGGTGATCAGATGACGCCCCGGAACGAATCCCCTCGCCTTCACCTGCAGACGTTCCACCGAGGAATCGACATAGCGCACCGTGCCGCCGATCGCGCCTTCCTCGCCCAGCACATGCCAGGGCTCCAACGCTTGCCGGATCTCGATCTCGACGCCGCCATGCGCGACTTTGCCGAAGAAGGGGAAGCGGAACTCGGCCTGCGCCTCGAACCAGACCGGGTCGAAGGCATAGCCGGCGCGCTTCAGGTCCGCGAGCACCTCGCGGAAATCCTGCCAGACCAGCTCCGGCAGCATGAAGCGGTCGTGCAGCGCGGTGCCCCAGCGCACCAGCTTGCCATCCAGCGGCTCGCGCCAGAACCAGGCGATCAGCGCCCTCAGCAGCAATTGCTGCGCCAGAGACATTCGCGAATCCGGCGGCATCTCGAAGCCGCGGAACTCCAGCAGCCCGAGCCGTCCGGTCGGCCCGTCCGGCGAATAGAGCTTGTCGATGCAGATTTCGGTGCGATGCGTGTTGCCGGAGACATCGACCAGCAGGTTGCGGAACAGCCGGTCGACCAGCCAGAGCGGGATCGGTGCCTCACCCGGTTTCGGCACCTGCGCCAGTGCGATCTCAAGCTCGTAGAGCTGGTCCTGCCGGGCTTCGTCGATGCGCGGCGCCTGGCTGGTCGGGCCGATGAACAGCCCGGAGAACAGGTAGGACAGGGCCGGGTGCCGATTCCAGTAGAGCACGATGCTCTTCAATAGGTCCGGCCGGCGCAGGAAGGGTGAATCAGCTGGCGTCACGCCGCCGAGCACGACATGGTTGCCGCCGCCCGTGCCGGTGTGGCGTCCGTCGACCATGAATTTCTCGGCGCAAAGCCGCGCCTGCCGCGCCTCCTCGTAGACGCCCCGCGTGATCGCCACTGCCTCGCGCCAATCGGTGGCCGGGTGGATGTTGACCTCGATCACGCCGGGGTCGGGCGTGACCTTGATGACATCGAGGCGCGGGTCGAAGGGCGGCGCATAGCCCTCGATATGCACGGGCAGGCCTGTCTCCTCGGCCGCCGTCTCGATCGAGGCGACGAGGTCGAGATAATCCTCCAGCCGCTCGACTGGCGGCAGGAACACGCAAAGCACATTGTCGCGGATCTCGAGGCTGAGCGCGGTGCGCACATGCTCGCCGCCGATCTCCTGCTCGGTGCGCTGCTGGGCTGTACCTGCCACGCCGGGATCGGCCTGGACGGACATTTGTGGCGGCGCTGCGAAGCTGGTCGGGGCCACCGGCGCCGGTGGGCTTCCGGCGCCCGGCGCCGGCGCGGCCTGCGAGACGCCGGCCGGCGGCAGCGGACCACGCGGCTCCGTCGGGTCTTGCGGATGGATATGCGGGTATTCGGCTTTCGGGACTTCGGGGAGGGAGCCGAGCGGCAGTCGATAACCGACCGGCGAGTCGCCCGGCACGAGGAAGAGCTTGCCGCGCCGCAGCCGCCATTTCTCCGAGCGCCAGCGCCGGTCGTTCGCGGCCGCCTGCCAGCGCTGAACCGGGATGACGAAGCCGCGGGGATGGCCGAGACCGAGCTGGAAGACCTGCGCCATCCGCGCCCGCTCCTCGGGATCGGCGAGGCGTGAATCGAGCGGGTCGACATTGTCGGGAAGCTGCGCCTCCTTCAGCAGCCAGTGGCCGGTATCCTCATAGGCCGGGATGACATAGTCGGCGCCGAGGCCGAGATTTTCCGAAAGCTCCCTCGCCAACGCCTCGGCATCCTGGACGGCGGCGCCGGCTTCGAGCTCCCGGTCGCCGCCGGTCCTGGCACCGGGCTCGCGGGCGATGAGGTCGGGGTTGCGCCAGATCGGCTGCCCGTCCCGGCGCCAGTAGAGCGCGAAGGCCCAGCGCGGCAGGCTCTCGCCCGGATACCATTTGCCCTGGCCGTAATGCAGCATCCCTCCGGGCGCGAAGCGCTCGCGCAGGCGCCGGATCAATGCGTCGGCGCGCTCGCGCTTGGTTGGTCCGACCGCGGCGATGTTCCACTCGGCTCCGGTCTGATCGTCGATCGAGACGAAGGTCGGCTCGCCGCCCATGGTGAGCCGAACGTCCTGCGCCTGCAGATCGGCCTCGACCTTCTCGCCGAGCGCGTCCAGCGCCTGCCAGGATTCGTCGGAGAAGGGCAGGGTGATGCGTGGCACCTCGTGCACCCGCGCCACGCTCATCCGGAAGTCGAAGGTCGTCTCGGCATAGCTCGCCACGCCCGAGACCGGCGCGGCCGAGCGGTAATGCGCCGTCGCCGCCAGCGGCAGGTGGCCCTCTCCGGTGAGAAGCCCGGAGGTCGGGTCAAGGCCAACCCAGCCCGCGCCGGGAATATAGACCTCGGCCCAGGCGTGAAGGTCGGTGAAGTCCTTGTCGGTGCCGCGGGGGCCCTCCAGCGGGTCGACGTCGGCCTTCATCTGGATCAGATAGCCGGAGACGAAGCGGGTCGCGAGGCCGAGATGCCTGAACGCCTGGACCAGCAGCCAGCTCGTGTCGCGGCAGGAGCCGGAACGGATCTGGAGCGTGTGCTCCGGTTCCTGCACGCCCGGCTCCATGCGGATGCCATAGGCAATCATCCGCTGCAGCCGTGCGTTGACGTCGACGATGAAGGTGACGGTGTTGACCGGCTCCTTCGGCAATTCGGCGAGGAAGGCTTCGAGTAGCGGCCCGGCCGGCTCCGTCACCAGATAGGGCGCAAGCTCCGCGCGCTGCTCCGGCGTGTAGGCGAAGGGAAAGGTCTCTGCCTCCGCCTCGACGAAGAAGTCGAAGGGATTGATCACCGACAGCTCGGTGACGACGTCGACCTCGATGCGGAATTCCGTGACGGGCTCCGGGAAGACGAAGCGCGCCAGCCAGTTGCCGGCCGGGTCCTGCTGCCAGTTCACGAAATGCTGGGCCGGCGTCACCTTCAGCGAATAGCTGTTGATCGCCGCCCGGCAATGCGGCGCCGGCCGCAGGCGGATGATCTGCGGCCCGAGCGTGACCGGGCGATCATAGGAATAATGGGTGACGTGGTTCAGCGCGGCGATGATGGCCAAGGTTCGGCTCCCCCGGGACGCTGGCAAAGGCGGCAGACCGCCCACCGAGACAGGTTAGCGAGCCGGATCGCATGCGCAAGGCGCCCGGTGGACAGGGTGGCGGCAGGCCGGAGAACCTCTGCCCAAGAGATGTGCATAATGGCGAGCGGATGGACTGCGCTCGGCTGGACAGCCGAGCCCGACTGGTTGCAGATAGCCGGCAAGGAGCCATCGATGGCTCCAGAGACACGAACAACGGGGAAATCGATGCGTCACGTAGCCAAGTTGATGGCGGCTTCGGCCTTTGCGGCCTTGATGTCGACGACGGTCGCCTTCGCGCAGACGCCGAAGGATACGGTCGTCATGGCCAAGCAGATCGACGACATCATCACGCTCGATCCGGCCGAGGCTTTCGAATTCTCCGGCGTGGAGGTCGTCGCGAATGTCTATGACAAGCTGATCAACGTCGATATCGCCAACAACAATGCGCTGGTGCCGGATCTCGCCGAGAGCTGGACCGTCAGCCCCGACAGCCTGACCTACACCTTCAAGCTGCGCAAAGGCGTCAAGTTCCACTCCGGCAACCCGCTGACCGCGGCTGACGTGGTCTACTCCGTCCAGCGCGCGGTCACGCTGAACAAGTCGCCGGGCTTCATCCTGCGCCAGTTCGGCTTCGTCGCCGAGAACGTGCTCGATAAGGTCAAGGCTCTCGACGAGAACACCGTCCAGATCACCGTCTCCAAGCCCTTCGCGCCGACCTTCTTCTACAACTGCCTGACCTCCGGCGTGGCTTCGATCGTCGATTCCAAGCTGGTCAAGGCCAATGAGAAGGACGGCGACTGGGGCAACGCCTGGCTGAAACTCAATTCCGCCGGATCCGGCGCCTACAAGGTCCGCGCCTACCGCCCGAATGAGCAGTACACGCTCGACGCCAACGAGAGCTGGTACAAGGGCGCGCCGAAGAGCAAGCGCATTGTCGTGCGCCATGTCGCCGAGCCGGCTTCGCAGCGTCTGCTCGTCGAGAAGGGCGACGCCGATATCGCCCGCAACCTCTCCAAGGATCAGCTCGCTGCGGTCAAGAGCAACGACGCGATCAAGATCGTCCAGGGCGACAAGGGATACATCCTCTATCTCGGCCTGAACCAGAAGAACCCGAACCTAGCCAAGCCCGAGGTGCGCGAAGCGCTGAAGCTGCTGGTCGATTACGCCTCGATCGAGAAAAACATCCTCGAAGGCACCTACAGGGGCCACGAATCCTTCCTGCCGCAGGGGTTCCTGGGCGCGATCTCGGACAAGCCCTACCAGCTGAACCTCGCCAAGGCGAAGGAACTGCTCGCCAAGGCCGGTCTGGCCAACGGCTTCACCGTCACCATGGACACCCGTTCGGTTGCGCCGATCACCGATATCGCCCAGGCGATCCAGGCGACTTGGGCCCAGGCCGGCGTCAAGCTCGAGATCATCCCGGGCGACGGCAAGCAGACCCTGACCAAGTACCGCGCCCGCACCCACGACATCTATATCGGCCAGTGGGGCCCGGACTATCTCGACCCGCACACCAATGCCGAGACCTTCGCCATCAACGAGGACAATGGCGAGGAGGCGAAGTCGAAGACGCTGGCCTGGCGCAATGCCTGGGATATCCCGGACATGACCAAGATCACGCAGGGCGCGGTGCTGGAAGCTGACGCGGCCAAGCGCAAGGCGACCTATGAAACGCTGCAGCGCGAGCATCAGAAGGTCTCGCCCTTCGTCATCATGTTCCAGCAGATCGAGGTCTCGGCCGAGCGCAAGAACGTGAACGGCTGGGTCATCGGCCCGAGCTCGGACACCAATTTCTACGCGACCATCGTCAAGAACTAAGTTCCGTGACGCAGGAGACCCGCCCTGGCCCTCGGCCTCGGCGGGTCTTTGCGTTCCCGTAGAATACGCTGCCGGCGTGACCCGCCCGGCCAGGAGAGACCGTTGCTCATGACGATCAGGAACGGAGGCGAGGCATGACGGCCGTGACGCAGGCGCCAGCCCGCAAGAGCGCCTCGCCGGGAAGGCTGGGCCGTTGGGGCCGCGCGCTCTCGCGCGAGCTGACGACCGTGGTCATCACCATGTTCGGCCTGCTGCTCGTCACCTTCTTCATCGCCCGGGTCATCCCGATCGATCCGGTGCTCGCCGTCGTCGGCGACAATGCCCGTCCCGAGACCTATGAGGCGGCGCGCATCGAGCTCGGCCTCGACAAGCCGCTCTGGCAGCAATTCGCGATCTATATCGGCAAGGTCTTCACCGGAAATCTCGGCACCTCCGTGCTGACCTCCAACCCCGTTACCGAGGATATCAAGCGCGTTTTCCCGGCGACGCTGGAACTTGCCACGCTCGGCACGTTGATCGGCGTCCTCATCGGCGTTCCGCTCGGCATCCTCGCCGCCGTCAACCAGGGCCGCTGGCAGGATCAGGTTGCCCGCGTCGTCGGTCTCGTCGGCTATTCCGTGCCGGTCTTCTGGATCGGCCTGATGGCGCTGCTGCTGTTCTACGCCAAGCTCGGCTGGGTTTCCGGGCCGGGCCGCATCTCCGTGGTCTGGCAGGATATCGTCACCACCCGCACAGGCGTCATCATGATCGACGCGGCGCTCGAAGGCGAATGGGAAGCCTTCTGGGACGCATTCTCGCACCTGATCCTGCCGGCGCTCGTCCTCGGCCTGCTGTCGGTCGCCTATATCAGCCGCATGACCCGCAGCTTCATGATCAGCGAGCTGCAGCAGCAATACGTCATCGCGGCCCGCGTGAAGGGTGTCTCGGAAACCGCCGTGATCTGGCGCCACGCCCTGCGCAACGCCGCGGTGCCGCTCTTCACCGTGATCGCGCTCTCCTACATGCACCTGCTCGAAGGCTCGGTGCTGACCGAGACGATCTTCGCCTGGCCGGGGCTCGGCCGCTATCTCACCAACGCGCTGCTCAACGCCGACATGAACGCTGTGCTTGGCGGCACGCTGGTGGTCGGCGTCGTCTTCATCGCGGTCAACCTGCTGACCGACATCATCGGCCGGTTGGCCGATCCGCGTGTGCGCTGAGGAGGCGGATATGAGCGACACTTCCTCCGCCGGCCTGCATGCTTGGCTGATCAGCGATTCGCCGGCATCGCGCCGCCAGGCCCGCCTCGGCCAGCTCTACCGGCAATGGCTCGCCTTCAGGCGCAATCCGATGGCAGTGGCGGGCCTCGCCATCATCGTCCTGCTGCTGCTGCTGGCCGCCTTCGCGCCGCTGATCGCACCGTTCGACCCGCTTGCGCAGGCACTCGACAAGCGGCTGCTGCCGCCGTCCGCGACCAACTGGTTCGGCACCGACGCGCTCGGGCGCGACATCTTCAGCCGCATCGTCTACGGCACGCGCATCACGCTGGTCATCGTGCTGCTGGTCGTGGTGACGGTCGGTCCCTTCGGCCTGCTGATCGGCGCAGTCTCCGGCTATTTCGGCGGCTGGGTCGACCGGTTGCTGATGCGCATCACCGACGTTTTCCTCGCCTTCCCGCGCCTTGTGCTGGCGCTGGCCTTCGTCGCGGCGCTCGGCCCCGGCATCGTCAACGCGATCATCGCCATCGCGATCACAACCTGGCCGCCCTATGCGCGCGTCGCCCGCGCCGAGACCATGGTGATCCGCAACCAGGATTACATCGAGGCGATGCGCCTGCAGGGCGCCTCGCGCGCCCGCATCATCTGGAAGCATGTCGTGCCGATGTGCATGCCTTCGCTGATCGTGCGCACCACCTTCGACATGGCCGGCATCATCCTGACCGCGGCGGGGCTCGGCTTCCTCGGTCTCGGCGCGCAGCCGCCGATGCCGGAATGGGGCGCGATGATCTCCGCTGGCCGCGAGCAGATCTTCGACCAATGGTGGGTCGCGACCTTCCCGGGCCTCGCGATCTGTGTTGTCGCGCTCGGCTTCAATCTGCTCGGCGACGGGCTCCGCGACGTCATGGATGCGAGGTAACGTCATGACGAGCGAGCAGCCTCTTCTCGAGGTCGACAATCTCAAGGTCGACTTCCACACGCCGACCGGCATCGTCCGGGCCGTGCGTGGCCTTTCCTTCAAGCTGGGGCGCGAGCGCCTCGGCATCGTGGGCGAGTCCGGCTCCGGCAAGTCGATGACCGGCCGGGCGATCCTCGATCTCATTCCACACCCCGGCGTCGTCAGTGCCGATGGCATGCGCTTCCGCGGCCAGGACCTGACGGCGATGGACAAGGGCATCAGGCGCAAGCTGCGCGGCCGCCACATCTCCATGGTGATGCAGGACCCGAAATTCTCGCTGAACCCGGTCCAGACCGTCGGCAGCCAGATCGCCGAGGCCTATCGCATCCACCGCAAGGCCGGTTCTCGCGAGGCGCGGGAGCGCAGCCTCGCCATGCTGGAATCCGTGCAGATCCGCGATCCCGCTCGCGTCTACGACCTCTATCCGCACGAGGTTTCGGGCGGCATGGGCCAGCGCGTGATGATCGCGATGATGCTGATCGCCGAGCCCGAGATCCTGATCGCCGATGAGCCGACCTCGGCACTCGACGTCACCGTGCAACTCCAGATCCTGAAGATCCTCGACGATCTCGTGACCGAGCGCGGCATGGGGCTGATTTTCATCAGCCATGACCTGCATCTCGTGCAGTCCTTCTGCGACCGGGTCATCGTTATGTATGGCGGCAAGGTCATGGAGACGCTGCCGGCGGCCGAGCTTGCCGACGCCTCCACGCGCAGCCGCCGCCATCCCTATACGCTCGGCCTGCTCGAATGCCTGCCGGACCTCGACCATCCCCGGGCGAAGCTCTCCACCCTCAACCGCGACCCGGCCTGGCTGGCATGACAAACGCTGCGATCTCCGTCGACAAGCTCAACGTGTCCTTCGGCGACTCCCATGTCGTGAAGGACCTTTCATTCGAGGTGCGCAAGGGCGAGAGCTACGGCCTCGTCGGCGAGTCCGGTTCCGGTAAATCGACCGTGCTGCGCGTGCTCTCGGGCCTCAATCGCGACTGGAGCGGTTCGGCCACGATCGAAGGCGCCGTGCAGCCCAAGGTCCGGGACAAGGCCTTCTACCGCCATGTCCAGATGGTCTTCCAGGACCCCTACGGCTCGCTTCACCCGAAAAAGACCGTGGACGACACGCTGGCCGAGCCGTTGGCGATCCACGGTGCCCGTGATGCCGAAGCGCGCATCGGCAAGGCCCTCTCCGATGTCGGCCTGCCGGCCTCCTTCCGCTTCCGTTATCCGCATCAGCTTTCGGGCGGCCAGCGCCAGCGCGTCGCCATCGCCCGCGCTCTGGTGCTCGAACCCTCGATCCTGTTGTTGGACGAGCCGACCTCGGCGCTCGACGTCTCCATTCAGGCCGAGGTGCTCAATCTGCTCGCTGCGCTCAGGCAGGAGCGCAAGCTGACCTACATCCTCGTCAGCCACGATCTCGCCGTCGTCGGACATATGTGCGAGCGGCTGCTCGTCATGCAGTTCGGCCGCGCCGTCGAGGAAATGACCGTCGGGACGCTTGCCGCGCGTCAGCCGCAGACGGCCTACGCCAAGCAATTGCTGGCGGCGAGCGCGGGCTTCCGCCGCGCGGGCTGAGCAGCGAGGGGATCGGCCCTGCGCCGTTCCCTCTTTGCAGCACGGCAAAACCGTCTCACTCTAGTCGCAGCCTTGCGTTAGCTGCTTCGCGTCCGGATCGAAGCTTGGCCGGACTGCAAGGCTTCGCGCCGGTCCAGCGAACCGGCACCGCCTGACGGAGTTACAGGACTTATGGACGCCATCGTCGACAACCCGCTTCGGCCCGAGAGCATTCCCGAGCGGACACCGGTCCCGCCCTTCGATCTCGTGATCTTCGGCGCCGGCGGCGATCTCGCTTTGCGCAAGCTTTTCCCGGCTCTCGCCCAGCGCAATCGCGAGGGCGTACTACCCGGCGAAAGCCGCATCTTCGCCGTCGTCCGCAAGGAGGAGGATGTCGAAGGGCTGCCCAAGCAAATCGCGAAGCGGCTCCATGAGGAGGGAATTCCGAAAGAGCAGGTCGAACCATTCCTGCGCCGGTTGACGATGGTCATGCTCGATGCGGTCCAGCCCGAGACCTACAAGGCCTTGAAGCAGGCGCTGGGCGAGAGCGAGCGCGTGCGCTCCTTCTATCTCTCGACCCCGCCTGACCTCTTTATCCCGATCTGCGAGAACCTCGCCAAGGCGGACATTCTGACGCCGACCTCGCGTGTCATCCTGGAGAAGCCGCTCGGCCGCGATCTCGCCTCGGCGCGGCAGATCAACGATGCCGTCGCGCGCATCCTGCCGGAAAGCCGCACCTACCGGATCGACCATTATCTCGGCAAGGAGACGGTGCAGAACCTGCTCGTCCTGCGCTTCGCCAACACGCTGTTCGAACGCTCTTGGTCGAGCCGGGACATCGACCATGTCCAGATCACCGTAGCCGAGACCGTGGGGCTGGAGCAGCGCGCCGGCTATTACGACAAGGCCGGGCATATGCGCGACATGGTGCAGAACCATCTCATGCAATTGCTGACCCTCTTCGCCATCGAGCCACCGAACATGCTGGAGTCCGGGGCGGTTCGCGAGGAGAAGATCAAGGTGCTGAAGGCGCTGCGCCCCATCGTAGGCCCGGACGTCCAGCGCTACACCGTGCGCGGCCAGTACGGGCCGGGCCAGATCGACGGCCAGCGCGTCCGCGGCTATGCCGAAGAACTCGGCCACGGCTCGAACACCGAGACCTTCGTCGCCATTCGCTGCGAAGTCGATAATTGGCGCTGGGCCGGCGTGCCGATCTATCTGCGCACAGGCAAGCGCATGGCGCAGCGCTATTCCGAGATCGCCGTCACCTTCAAGCCGGTGCCGCATTCGATCTTCGGCAACGGCAGCTGCGACAGGCTCGATGCCAACCGCCTCTTCATCCGCCTGCAGCCGAACGACGGCGTCCAGCTCCAGCTGATGATGAAGGTGCCGGGCTCAGGGCGTCTCAAGATCGTGCCGCGCCAGCTCGACCTGCGTTATTCCACCGCCTTCGACGAGCGCACGCCGGATGCCTATGAGCGCCTGCTGACCGATGTGATCCGCGGCGACCAGACTCTGTTCATGCACCGCGACGAGGTCGAGCAGGCCTGGGCCTGGGTCGATCCGATCATTGCCGGCTGGCAGGACTACTATCCGCATCCGCATCGCTACGCCGCGGGCTCCTGGGGGCCGTCGCAGGCGATCGGCCTGATCGAGCGCGACGGCCGCTCCTGGGCCGATCCGGATTTCGTCTGATGGCGGCCGGCCCGCTCGCTTGGCACCGATTCGCGACGCTGGCCGATGCCTCGGAGGCCTTGGCCGAGACCGTCGCGGTGCGGCTGGCGCAAGTGCTCGCCGAGAAGGGCCGGGCGCTGCTCGCCGTGCCCGGCGGCACGACGCCGGCACGCTTTCTCGCGGCGCTCGGACAGCACGATCTCCCATGGAATGATGTCACGTTGCTGCCGACCGACGAGCGCTTCGTCGCGGCCGATGACGAGGCATCGAACGAGCGCATGATCCGTGCGCAATTCGCACCGCTTGCGGACGGACGCGCCGAGTTCCTCTCTTTCCATGGACGTGGCAGCGACATCGAGGCGGCCGCGGCCCTGCTATGCGCGGAGCTGGCAGCACTTCCGCCGCTCGATCTGCTGGTCAGCGGGATGGGAGCGGATGGGCATATCGCTTCACTCTTCCCCGGCGCCGAAGCCACCTTCGATGCCGTGCCGGACAGCGGCATCGTCGTGGCCCGCCCGCCGGGTTTGCCGCCCCGGCTGTCGCTTTCGCCAGTGCGCCTCCGCGGTGCAGGTTGGGCGAGCCTGCTCGTTTCCGGGGGCGCCAAGGAAGCGGTGCTGAAGGAGGAGGCCGCCCGCAAGGCGCCGCTGCCGGTCGATATGCTGCTTGGCCGGGAGCAGGGGCTCGACGTCTACTGGGCGAAGGAGTAGAGCCCGGTCATCCGTTCAAATCGATTGAAAGATGAAGCCATGGACGAGACTGCCGCCATTGCCCGGTTGAAGAGCTGCGGCGTGATCCCCGTCGTCGTGATCGAGGATGCCTCGCGGGCCGTCGATCTCGCCCATGCGCTGGTCGCCGGCGGCATCGATGTGGTCGAGGTCACGCTGCGCCGCCCGGCCGCGATGGAGGCGCTCGCTGCCATCGCGAAGTCGGTCCCGAAAGCGCTGCCCGTCGCCGGCACGGTCGTCACGCCCGCGCAGGCCGCGCAGGTCAAGGATGCCGGCGCGCAGGCCGTGGTCAGCCCCGGCTTCAGCGAGAGCGTCGATGAAGCCCTGCGCAAGGTGGACCTGCCGTGGCTGCCGGGTGTCGCCACTGCTTCCGATTGCATGCGCGCCGTTGCGGCAGGCCGCACCACCGCCAAGTTCTTCCCGGCAGAGCAGGCCGGCGGCCCACCGGCCCTGAAGGCGCTTTCCGGCCCGTTTCCGCAGATGAGCTTCTGCCCGACCGGCGGCGTCGGCCTCAAGAACCTTGGCGACTATCTCGCTCTGCCGCAGGTAATCTGCGTCGGCGGCTCCTGGCTCGTGCCGGCCGATGCGATCGCAGCCGGCGACTGGAACCGCATCACCACCTTGGCGCGCGAGGCGAAGGAAGCCTTCCTGAAGGCACGGGCCTGACCCGGCCGCACACGCGTAGGCCGTGCGTCATTCTCGGGCGGAGCGAAGCGCAAACCCGAGAAGTTCCGGCAGGATGCGGCGCTGGAGTCTCTTTCGGCACGAGATGCTCGGGCCAAGCCCGAGCATGACGCGACCTACGCCAGCTTCTCCCGCACCATCTCCGCGATCGCCAGCGAGCTCGTCAGCCCCGGGCTTTCGATGCCGAGCAGATTGACGAGGTCCGGTACGCCATGAAACTCGGGACCGTCGATGCGGAAATCCGGCATCGGTTCGGTCGGCCCATGCAGCTTCGGCCGGATGCCGGCATAGTCGGCGACGAGCGCACCGTCCGGCAGTGCAGGCCAATAGGTCCGGATCGCAGCGTAGAACTTCTCCGCCCGCTTGGGATCGACGACGAGATCCTGGTCGTTTTCTACCCACTCGACATCGGGACCGAACTTGACCCGCCCGCCCATGTCGATGGTGGCGTGGATGCCGAGGCCGGCAGCTTCCGGCACCGGGTAGACAAGATGCTTGAAGGGTTGCTTGCCGGTCAGGGCGAAGTAGTTGCCCTTGGCATAGTGTTGGACCGGCACATGCTCGGCCGGAAAGCCTTCGAGCAGGCCCAGCAGCTTCGGTGCACCATGTCCCGCTGAATTGATGACGGTGCGCGCGGTATAGGTCGCCGGATCGGCGCCGCCGAAATCGACGCTGAAGCCTTCCGCCTCGCGCCGCCAGCCGGTGATCGGCGTGTTGAGCGCGAGCGAACCGCCGGCCGCCTCGCACTCGCCAAGCAGCGAGAGCATCAGCGCATGGCTGTCGACCACACCGGTCTCGGGTGAGAGCAGGGCGATCTCGCAGCGCACCTCCGGCTCCATCGCTTTCGCATCAGTGCCGGAGAGCCAGCGCAGCGAATTGACGCCGGACGCCTGCGCGCGGGCCATGATCGTCTCCAGGGCCGGCTTCTGGGCCTCGGAAGTGGCGACGATCAGCTTGCCGCAGGCTTTGTGCGGCAGGCCACGCTCTTGCAGGTAGCGGTAGAGTTTGCTGCGGCCCGCGACGCAGACGCGGGCCTTCAGCGAGCCGGGGGGATAATAGATTCCAGCATGGATGACCTCGGAATTGCGTGCCGAGGTCTGGGTGCCGATGCCCTCGGCAGCCTCGGCGATGACGACCTCGCGCCCGGCCAGCGCCAGCTCGCGGGCAACCGCGAGGCCGACGACGCCGGCCCCGATCACAAGGCAATCGATGTCGCTCATCTTCGGTCGTCAGGCCGCGCGCTGCGGCATGGCGATCTCGATCAGGCTCGTCCAGTAGTTCACGCCGACCGGGATCGCCGCGTCGTTGAACTCATAGGCCGGGTGATGCAGGCCCGCCGAGTCGCCGTTGCCGATATTGATGAAGGCACCCGGGCGTTCCTCCAGCATATAGGAGAAGTCCTCCGAGCCCATGGTTGGCGGGATGTCGGTCTTGATCGCGTCGGTGCCGAAGATCTCCTTGGTCACGCTGGTGACGAAGTCGGTCTGGCCGGCATGGTTGAAGGTGACGGGATAGCCGAGATGGTATTCCAGCTCGTACTTCATGCCGAAAGCCTTCATCACGCCGTCGACGATCTCGGTGATGCGCTTCTGCGCGAGCTCGCGGATCTTCGGCGTCAGCGTGCGGACCGAGCCCTTGATCTCGGCCGTCTGCGGAATGACGTTGAAAGCCTCGCCGGCATTGAGCGCGGTCACGGAGACGACGATCGACTCGAGCGGGTCGGCATTGCGCGAGGCGACCGTCTGCAGGGCGCTGACCAGCGCGCAGGAGGCGACGATCGGGTCGTTGACGTTGTGCGGCGCCGCCGCATGTCCGCCCTTGCCTTCGATCTTGATGTGGATGCGGTCGGCGGCGGCCATGGCCGGCCCCTTTGCGATTTCGAAGCGGCCGACCGGGATGCCCGGCTTGTTGTGCATGCCGTAGACTTCCTGGATGCCGAAGCGGGTGATGAGCCCGTCATCGATCATCGCCTTGGCGCCGGCGCCGCCCTCTTCGGCGGGCTGGAAGATCAGCACGGCAGTGCCGTCGAAGTCGCGGGTCTGGGTCAGGTACTTCGCGGCGCCGAGCAGCATGGCGGTGTGCCCGTCATGGCCGCAGGCATGCATCTTGCCGGGGATGGTCGAGCGATGCTCGAGATTGGTCTCCTCATGGATCGGCAGCGCGTCCATGTCGGCGCGCATGGCGATCACCTTGCCGGAATCCTGGTTCTTGCCCTTGATGACGCCGACGACGCCGGTCTGGCCGATGCCCGTCACCACCTCGTCGACGCCCCATTCCTTCAGTTTTTCGGCCACGAGACCCGCGGTCCGGTGAACGTCGTACATCAACTCGGGGTGGCGATGGATGTCGCGGCGGATCGCGGCGATTTCGGGGGTCAGCGCCGCAATGAGGTCGGTCTTGGGCATCGTATCCTCTGAGATGCATGGGGCGACCGCGCAGAAAGCGGGTGCCGTCCGGCACGCTAGCCCAGCCCAGGCCTCCCTGTCCAAGCCGGCAGCGCGCAGGGGGCGGGCTTTGGCGGAATGGCGAGATGCCTTCTGGAAGATAATCGTCCGCCGGCAAACGGGCGGGAGCGATCTTGGTTACGGCCGCGAAATACTCCGGAAAGGCCCAAGCCATGATTTGGCCTTCCTTGACGAATAGCTCAGGCATCCTTCGCTCTGGCCATCGAGAATATCTGGCCTGATCCTTCCAAATTTCCCCTTACATGTCTGGTAGATGATGCGTCGCTTGTCGTTGCTTGCGTTTGTTTTTGGTTTCTTGCCTTCGGTCGCTCTGGCTGACATTGCTCCCGAGAAAATCTCCTTTCAGCCGCAGGTCAAGGGTCTGGGCTGTCTGAAGCCCGAGACGAAGGCGATGATCGCCGAACTCGTCGCGAAGATCGGTCCCATCCAGATCACCTCGACCTGTGGTGGCCGTCATGCGCGGAACTCGCAGCACTACAGCGGCAGGGCGGTCGACTTCCGGCCGCTGGCGGCCTCGGCGCGCAAGGCTGCGGCAGCGGCACGCTCGCTCGCCAATGTCGGCGGCGTCGGCACTTATTCGAACGGCCTCGTCCACGCCGATGTCGGCGCGCTCGAGATCTCCTGGCACGGCCACAAGCGCAGCCGCTACGCTTACGCCAGCAAGCGCAGCCGCTATGCCAGGGTCGCGCGCAACAGCAACTGATGGCGCTTTCCGGCGTCCTCAGCGGGCGGTGACGTCGAGCGCATGCCGATAGACCAGATCGTTTGGATCGGGTCTGTCGGCGAGCGTATCGCGCACCGCTCCAAGCCGTTCCGCCACCGCGATCGATGTGGCGTTGCCAAGCGCGACATAGCTCACCAAGCTGGAAAGCTTCAGCTTCCGTGTCGCCCAATCCCGCAAGGCACGGGCAGCTTCGGTGGCATAGCCATGCCCTTCATGGCCGGCATAGAGCAGCCAGCCAGCCGAGTTCCTTCTCCGGGAAGAGCGGGCCGTCATTGATGCCGACCTGCCCGATGCAGGCACCGGTCAGTCTGAGCTCGATCATCACCGCGCCGTGCCCGAACAGCGACCAACAGGCGATGTCGTGGCAGAACATGCCCCAGGCCTGCCGCGTCGCGTAGGGGCCGCCCATTCCCGTGGAGCGAGACGACGCCAGAAACGCGGCATAGGCGGGAAAATCCGCTTCGGCCATCGGCCTCAGCGTCAGGCGCTGCGTCTGCAGCGTTGGAACGGGATGGTGGCTCATGCGAGGCTTCTAGAGCCGCGCTGCCGACCACGCTAGACGGCGAATTCGGTGCGCCAGCGCGCGATATCGTCCAGCGCGACGTTCGATCCGCAGAGCACGAGGCAGACGCGCTCTCCGGGGCGGAACGTTTCCTTCCGCGCCAGCGCGGCCGCGACCACGCAGGACGCAGCGGGCTCCAACAGCACGCGGCCATTCTGGAGCACCCAGACGAGTTCGCGAACAGCTTCCGCGTCCGACACCAGGACGATTTCCTCAAGGAACTGGCGGGCCGCGGCCATGGTGCGTTCCGTCGCGAAGGGAGCGCCGAGCGTGCGCGCGATCGAGGTCGGGCGGATCGCGACCGGCTGGCCGGCGGCGAGCGCCTGGGTCATCGTGGTCGCGCCCTCGGTTTCGACGCCGTGCAGCCTTACGGCCGGATCCAAGCCCTTGAGCGCCGCGCCGACGCCGGCCGAGAGGCCACCACCGCCGATCGAGACGAAAACATGGTCGAGCCGCCCCCCGGCATCGGCGGCGAGTTCGAGGCCGAGCGTTCCATGGCCGGCGATGATCGCCGGATCGTCATAGGAATGAACATGGACCATGCCTTGCCGGGCGTAGTCCTCGGCCTTGGCGAAGGCGGCGACGGAATCCTCGCAGAGCTCGACCTCGCCACCCGCCTGTTGCGTCAGCTGGATGTTGAGCGCGGGCGTCGCCTTGGGCATCAGGACGAGGGCGCGGGCCCCCATGGAGCGGGCGACGAGCGACACTGCGATGGCATGATTCCCGCCCGAGACGGTGACGACGCCGCGCTTCAATTCGGCTTCGCTCAGCCCCATCAGCTTGTTGTAGCAGCCACGGACTTTGAACGAGCCGCCGAGCTGCAGGCTCTCGACCTTCACCCAAGTCTCGACCCCGAGCCGCTCGGACAAGCCGGCGCTGTAATAGGTCGGCGTGCGGCGGACCTTGCCGGCGATGCGCCCGGCTGCGGCCTGGATATCGGCGAGGGTAACATCGAACGGCATGGGCGCTTCTGTCCTCTCCCGGCTACGCGGTAGCCTTCCATGCTGCACGAGAGCGCGTCGGGCGCAGGGCCGTCAAGCACGAGAGGCGCGCTGCGCCTCGCCGATAACCGACAGGGGGATTAAGTCAGTCCGCCGGCGGCTCGCCCGCCTTGGGGCGCGAGCGGCCGGTCGAGCGCATCGGCAGCGGCACCGCGGGCCTGTCGGTGCGGTATTGGCCGCGGGCGATGGCGCCGAACAGCAGCACCACGGCGGTCAGCGTCATCAGCCACCAGGGCAGGAGTGGCGCGAAGCCGAAGACGGCGAGCGCGAAAGCGGTGGTGAATGCAGCAACGCCGCCGGCCGCCAGCGCGCCCGGCATGCGGCCGGCGGCGCGGATGGCGAAATACAGGCAAGCGGCAGCGGCCGCAGCGCCAACGAGGCCGAGCTCGTACCAGGTCTCGAACAGCAGGGTGGCCGGCGCGGGCTGCGGCAACATGCCCCTGAGCTGGTCGCGGACCACGGTATCGAGCCCGTGGCCGGTGATGAGCTCGATCGGCGACTGCCGGATGACATCCGCCCAGATCGACAGCATCTGCGCGAAATCGTCGGCGCTGTCCGGCAGTACGGAAACCAGTGGCGCGAGCAGGAACGGCAGCAGGGGGGCGAACAGCATCAGCCCGGCGATGATGGTTGCGATCACCTGCGCGGCCCGCTCGCGGCTGGCGGTGACGGCGCCGAAGGCTACCGCGCCGAAGAGCATCGCGACCGTTTCGCCGTCATCGAACCGCGTCAGCGCCAGCAGCGCCACGACG
This sequence comes from Allobosea sp. 10L417, assembly GCF_056395485.1. Taxonomy (NCBI): domain Bacteria; kingdom Pseudomonadati; phylum Pseudomonadota; class Alphaproteobacteria; order Hyphomicrobiales; family Alloboseaceae; genus Allobosea; species Allobosea sp. 10L417. The sequence continues at coordinate 187,018 of NZ_JBFTJP010000010.1, read as the reverse complement.
AGGGCGAGGCCGAGCGCGCTCATCCCGCGTTCGCGCGACAGCAGCCAGGCGAGAGCCGGCCAGGCGGTGATCAGGATGATCGAGACGCCGCGCTCGACGGCGCCTGGCGGCGTCTCCGCATGCCGCAGGGCCGCGATGATGATCAGCCCGAGCGCGAACATGCCGGCGCTGCCGGTGCCGAGCGGCGAAAGGTTGAGATTCGAGGAGCGCATCCGTTCCGGAAGCGCCGACAACCCGGTGAAGCCGAGCACGACGGCGAGCATCAGATTGCCGGCTTTTTCGGCGGCCGAGGTGGGGAAGGGGCTCCATACCAGCGAGAGCAGCGCCCAGGCCACGAGGCCGAGCAGGATCAGTCCGGGTCGGCTGAAAACGGCTCCCTTGAGGGAGCCGACGAATTTGGCGGGCTCCTCGATCAGCATCGCGATGATCAGCAATGCGATGCCGATCGGCACGAGGACGACGGCGGCGCGGCGCGAGACCAGCGCGGCCAGAGGCAGGACGAGCGCGAGCGTGCCGAAGCCGATGCGCCGCAGCAGCAGCGCGGCATCGGTGGCCGGGTCGAGCGGAGCTTGAGCGTTGTTACGGATCATGCGTTCCGGCGGGGTGATAGGCGGCAGCTCGCCCGGTTGCCCGAAACGAACCGATGCCACCCTAGCGAGAGTGCGGGCGCGCGACTGTAGGTGCGGCGCAACACTGCGCCGGCATCTCTCACGCGGGGAATGAACCCGCGGCGCCGGTGCCTCTGGCGCCTGGGGAGCGTTCGTGAGAGGAATCCGGCATGACCATGCTGGCTGCCATCCCCTATACGAGCGGTTTCCCGATCGACGCCTTCATGCAGGACGTGGCGACGCAGTTGAAGCGGCGCGGCCTGCGGCTTGGCGGGGTGGTTCAGCACAATGACGCAGCCTGCGACGATCGCTGCATGGCGATGTCGCTGGAGGATCTCGGCAGCGGCTATCGCTTTCCGATCAGCCAGGATCTCGGCGCGGGTGCCGCCGGCTGCCATCTCGATGCCGCCGGGCTCGCCGCAGCCGCAGCGGTTTTCGCCGGCGCATTGGCAGAGCGCGTCGATCTCGTCATGGTCAACAAGTTCGGCAAGCAGGAAGCGCTCGGCGAAGGGTTGCGCCATGAGATCGCCAATGCCGTGATGGCGGGCCTGCCCGTGTTGCTCGCGGTGCGCCGCGACTTCCTGCCGGCATGGCGCGATTTCGCCGGAGACGACTGGGTCGAACTGGCTGCGGATATGGCGGCGGTCGAACGATGGGTCGGCGATGCGATCCGGCTTGCGGCCTGACGCTGCCCTGACACAGATCCGAGGCGTGTCGGCATGACGACCCCGATGCTGCTTTCCACGTTCGGCCTCGTTCTCGCAGGCGGTCTCGCACGTCGGATGGGCGGAGGTGACAAACCGCTCGAACTGCTCGCCGGCAGGCCGATCCTTGCCCATGTGATCGAACGGCTTCGCGGGCAATGCGATGGCCTCGTCCTCAACGCCAATGGCGACCCGGCGCGCTTCGCGGCCTTCGGCATGCCGGTGGTCGCTGATACCGTGCCGGGCTTCGCCGGTCCCCTTGCGGGTATCCTCGCCGGCCTCGACTGGCTGGCCGAGCATCGGCCGGAAATGGAATGGCTGCTGAGCGTCGCGGCCGATACGCCTTTCATCCCGAACGATCTCGCCCGGCGCCTGCATGAAGCCCGGATCGCGGCCCAAGTCCCGCTGGCCTGCGCCGCCTCGGCCGGGCAGGCGCATCACGCCATCGGCCTCTGGCCGGTCCGGCTGCGGGAGGATTTGCGGCAGGCGCTCGCGGCCGGTGAGCGGAAAATCAGCCGCTGGACGCAGGGGCACGGCGTTGCCGTCGCGGAATGGGCTGCGGGACCCCTCGATCCGTTCTTCAACGTCAACACGCCGGGCGACCTGCGCGAGGCGGGGCGGCTCGCACGATTGCTGAGCTAGCCATCGCGGCGGCGGTCAGCGTTCCAGCAGGGCCTTCAGCGCCGCGAGATCCCGCGCGATCATGCCCGCATCGGCGGCCATTTCGTCGTCGGACATGCCGTCACGCTGGAACAGCGTGAAGACGATCTCGGCACCGTCGCCATTCGCTACCACCCGCATCGGATTGTGCATGGCCGGGCCGTGCTCGGGGACCACTGCATGGTCGAGCACGCCGTGGCGGTTCGGCTCGCTGAACAGGATGCGCATCGGTCCCATCGGGGTTTCGGCGCGCCAGGTCATGCCCTCGACATGCACGAAGCTGTGGCCGAGACCCTCCGCCCATTGTGGGAAATTCTCCGGCTCGGCCAGGAAGGCATAGACCTCCTCAACCGGGCGATCGATGCCGATGCCGATATGCCGGGCGCGCTGGATCGCCATCCCCGTTACTCCTTTATCTAGAACAAAAGAAGAACAAAATGAGCGAACTGTCAAGCGGCGGGCGGGAAGCGCCTTGCTTGAAACGGTGTCACTCGATGACGATGCGCGGCGCTGCTCTCATGGCCCCGCCGAGGCCGGCTTGGACCTGCCGTGCCAGCGCGACATAGGCTTTGGCATGGGGGCTCTGCGGATCGCTGGCGACGATCGGGCGGCCTCCGTCCGATGTCTCGCGGATCGGCATGGCGAGCGGAATCTCGCCGAGGAAGGGGATGTGCAGCCGCTCGGCTTCGTGCCGCGCGCCGCCATGGGCGAAGATGTCGGACTGGTGTCCGCATTCCGGGCAGATGAAATAGCTCATGTTCTCGACGAGGCCGAGGATCGGCACCGCGACCTTCCTGAACATGGCGACGCCGCGGCGCGCATCGAGCAAGGCGAGGTCCTGCGGCGTCGAGACGATGACGGCGCCGGCCAGCGGCACCTGCTGCGCCATGGTGAGCTGGGCATCGCCGGTGCCGGGCGGCATGTCGACGACGAGCACGTCGAGCTCGCCCCAGGCGACCTCGCGCAGCATCTGGGTGATCGCCGAGATCACCATCGGCCCGCGCCAGATCATCGGCGTCTCCTCGTCGACGAGGAAGCCGATCGACATCACCTTCAGCCCATAGGCCTCCATCGGCGCCAGCGTTCGGCCCGAGACGATCTGCGGCTTGCCGGTGATGCCGAAGATCTTCGGCATGGACGGGCCGTAGATATCGGAATCGAGCACGCCGACCTTGAGGCCGAGCGTCGAGAGCGCCACGGCGAGATTGGCCGCGGTGGTCGATTTGCCGACGCCGCCCTTGCCGCTGGCAACCGCGATGATCTGTTTCACCCCCGGCACGCCGGCCGGCTTCGGCGCGCCGCCGGGGCCGGGCCGCTGCGCCTGCTGGCGCGCCTGCATTCCGGCCGATGGAGGCGCCTTGTCGGCGGTCAGCCCGACGAGCACCTGGGTGACGCCCGGCAGACCGCTGACGGCGCTTTCCGCAGCCTTGCGGACCGGCTCCATCGCGCTGGCCTCGGTCGGGTCGATGCCGATCGCGAAGATCACCTTGCCGCCGTCGACGAGGATATCGCCGATGCGGCCGGATGCGGCGAGCGATTGTCCGCTCGCCGGCAGCTTCACCAGTTCGAGCGCCCGCAGGACATCGGCTTGGGAGACGGTCACGTCGTTGAACTCCGTTCGCTGGCGCGGCGCTAGGCCGCCTTGCGGATATGGAAGACGATGGCGCCGTCCGCATCCCCCTGCCGCTCGATGACATCGCCGGTTTCGCGCGCGAGGTTGGGCAGGTCGATCGCCGCCATCGGGTCGGTGCAATGCACGACGAGCAGGGCGCCGGCCTGCGCCGTGCTCAGGGCCTTGCGCACCCGCAACACCGGAAGCGGGCATTTCAGGCCACGCAGATCGAGCGGAATGGTGTCCATGGTCTCGCGCCCACTGGGCCGTTGTTGTCGCCGCTTCATAGGACGGCTGTTCGGGTGGGAGCAACCACGCGCCATGCCGCATGCTTGACCGGCCTCGTTTGGGCGAGGATGAAGGTGCAACGGACCCAAGCGCGCCGGGGTGGCGATACGGGCGCAGCTCCGGAAAGGACGAGTGCCGTGACGGGTAGGCGGGGCGGACCAGGAGGGGATATCGGATTGATCTCCCTCGATGAGGCGGGAGGCCGCTCGGCTGCCTGCGCCGAGCCGGTGCCGGGCGTGCTCGAGCTGCCGCTCGTCGAGGCGGATGGGCGTGTGCTGGCGGAAGCCGTGGTCGCGCCGATCGATTTGCCGCCCTTCGCGAATTCCGCGGTCGACGGCTATGCCGTCCGCCATGCCGATCTCCTGCCGGGTGCCGAGACCCGCCTGCCGCTCCTCGGCCGAACGGCGGCTGGCGATCCGGCCGGCACGCTCGGACACGGCGCTTGGCGCGTCTTCACCGGCGCTCCCGTGCCTGATGGTGCCGACCTGGTCGTGATGCAGGAGGATGTCTCGCTGAGTGGCGACGAGGTCATCCTGCCGTCCCCGGCGAAGCGCGGCGCCAATCTGCGCAGGGCTGGGGAGGATGTCGCCCGGGGGCAGGAGGTTCTTCCGGCGGGCCGGCGCCTGCGGCCGCGGGATCTCGGGCTGCTCGCCGCTTTGGGTTTGGAACGGGTGCGGGTCAGGCATCGCCCGCGCGTCGCGCTGTTCTCGACGGGCGACGAGCTGACCGAGCCCGGGCAGCGCTTGAGACCGGCGGCGATCTACGACGCCAACCGGGCGATGCTGCGTGCCCTGTTGGCGCGGGCGGGCGCCGATGTCGTCGATCTCGGCATTCTGCGTGATGAGCCCGCTGAGCTGGAGCGGCACCTGCGCGCGGCCGCCGGCGCCTGCGATCTGGTCGTCACTTCGGGCGGCGTCTCCGTCGGGGAGACCGATCATGTCAAGGCTGCGCTGTCGGCCTGCGGTTCGCTCGACCTCTGGCGCGTCGCGATCAAGCCGGGCAAGCCGATCGCGATCGGCGAGGCGGCCGGCACGCCCTTCATCGGCCTGCCGGGCAATCCGGTCGCGGTTTTCGTCGGGTTTGTGTTCGTCGCTCGGCCGCTGCTGGCGCGCCTTGCCGGCACGGTGGACGAAGCGCCGATCGTCTTTCCCGTCACGGCCGGCTTCCAGCATCGGAAAAAGCCTGGGCGCCGGGAGTTCCTGCGCGCCTCGCTGGAAAGGCGCGACGATGGCGCCGTGATCGCGCGCAGGCATCCCGGAGAGGGGGCCGGCTCTCTCGCCTCGCTCGCGCAATCCGATGGGCTGCTCGTGCTGGCGGAGGAACTCGAGCAGCTGGAGGAGGGCAGCAGCGTGCCCTTCCTCCCTTATGTCGGTTTGCTGGGCTGAAACCGCCGGGCCGCTTTAATCGCGCCGGAAGATGACGCTTGCGCTCCAGCCGAGGAAGAGCGCCAGCAGCACGGTCGCTAGGCCGTACAGCAAAGACCAGTCATAGGCCGCGGAAGCGAGCCGCTGCTCGATGCCGGTCTTGATCACCTCGAAATTCGTCTGCTGGCGCGCCAGTGGGACGCCACCGGAATAGAGAACGATGTCGACGGTATAGGAGCCGGTCGGCGCGGTGGCGGCGATGTCGATCGGCGCGCTGAACAGGCTGTTCGACAGGAAGGTGACGCCGCGCTCGTCATAGCCGTACAGGTCCTTGCTCTGCATGATCCTGACCAGACTTTCGCGGAAGCGGATCGAGCCGGGGTCGAGGTCGACCCAATTCCCCTGTGGCAGCTCGGCATTGGCGAGGCCGATGCGCCCCCGCCGCGCCGTTTCGGGGCTCATCATGGCCGAGATCGGCCGGTTGCTGGCGACGTGCAGGAAGACCGGATTGTCCGGGAAGCGGCGCTGCGACCGGTTGATCCAGATCGGGCCGAGGCGCTCCTTCTCGCGCACCAGAAGCATGCGCCGGGGGCCGCGGACGGTGACGATGATGTCGTAGGGATCGCCGCGCGCCACCGTGCGCCCGTCGCGCTCGACCAGGCCGAAGACCGTCAGCTGGCTGCCGGTGTAGTTCGAGGTGATCTGGATCTGGTGGCTCGACATCGCCGCGATCAGGGTCTCGGCCTGGGCCTTCGACGCGGCGAAGCCGGCGGAGAACGCGGCGAGGAGGGCGAGGAACCGCATCATCGCGCGCTCTCCGGCACGACCACCGAGAAGCGTTCGGTCGGCGGAATGAAGAGCTCGATGGCGAAGCGCAGGCCGACCGAGAGGATCAGCAGCGCCAGCAGCAGCCGGAACGATTCGACGTTGAGGTTGCGCGCCGCCCGGCCGCCGAACTGCGCGCCGATGACGCCGCCGACCAGCAGCAGCGTGGCGAGGATGAGATCGACCGACTGGTTGGTGACCGCGTGCAGCACGGTCGCGCCCGTCATGGTCACCAGGATCTGGAAGAGCGAGGTGCCGACCACCACCGCCGGCGGAATCCGGAAGAAGTAGATAAGCCCCGGCACCAGGATGAAGCCGCCGCCGACGCCCAGCACGGCGCCGATGAAGCCGATGACGATGGCGAGCAGCGCGATCGGCAGCACGCTGCAATAGAGGCCCGAACGATAGAAGCGCTGGCGGAAGGGCAAGCCCATCCACCATGGATGCATGCCGCCGCGCCGCTTCAGCCGCGCGGGCTTGCCGGCGCGCACGCGCAGCATGGCGCGCAGGGCGTCGTAGAGCATCAGCCCGCCGATGATCGAGAACAGCGTGACATAGGAGAGCGTGATGACGAGCTCGAGCTGGCCGAGCCGGCGCATCGTGTTGAAGAACAGGACGCCGAGCACCGTGCCGACGATGCCGCCGCTGACGAGGACGCCGCCAAGCTTGAGATCGAGCGCCCTGCGCCGGAAATAGGTCAGCACGCCGGTCATCGAGGAGCCGGCGACCTGCGCCGCCACGGTCGCGACCGCCACCGCCGGCGGGATGTCGAGAAAGATCAGCAAAGGGGTGAGCAGGAAGCCACCGCCGACGCCGAACAGGCCGGAGATGAAGCCGACCGCGCCGCTCAGGCCGAGCACCATCAGCACGCTGATCGGAAGCTCGGCGATCGGCAGGTAAATCTGCACTACTACCCCTCGCAAGGCGGGTGCATGGCCTTTGCCTGCACCGATTTGTCCCAGACTGAACCGTCCAGGTTAAAAGTTGTTGCTGAAATGGAAGACGGGCCGCTATCGGCCCGTCGTAAAAGATTATCGTTTTCCTTGCCGCGTCAACACGTCGAAAGGATGACGCTGCCGCGTTGGACTCAGCTGCGCGCCGGCTTGGCCGGCTTGGCCGCCGCCGCCGCGGTAGGCCCGGCGTCCCAGCCCTTGGCCGGCGGAGCCACCTCGTTGGCGATCGTATCTAGCGTCTTGGGCTTCCAGTTCGCGGCGGTCGTCCTGGCGGCAGCGAGCTCGTCCGGCTTCAGGCGCTGGGCAACCTCGTCGCGCTTGCGGGCGGCGTCCTCGTCGCCCTGATTGGCGGCGACCGAGAACCAGACGAAGGACTGGGCGAGGTCGGTCGGCGCCCCGAGGCCGCGGCCGAGCAGAACCGCGAGGTTGTATTGGCTGTCGCGCACGCCGAGTTCGGCCGCGCGGCGGAACCACTCCGTCGCGGCGGCATAGTCCGGCTTGCCGGAGACGCCCTCGGCATGCAGCACGGCGAGGTTGTGCATCGCCTTGGCGTTGCCGCGCTCGGCGGCGCGCTGGTACCAGATCCGGGCGAGCGAGAGATCGCGCTGCGTGCCGATGCCCTTCTCGAACATGTTGCCGACACGGAACTGGGCGGGGGCGAGTCCCGCGACGGCGGCGCGCTCGAACAGGCGCAGCGCCAGCTTTGCGTCGCGCTGCGCGGCGGGGCCGTCGGCAGCTTTGCTCGCCAGCTCGAAGACGGCGCGGGCATCGCCGTCGAAGGCGGCCTTGCGCAGCCCGGCGCTGCCGAAGCCGGCCGGCAGATCGCCAACCCCGGTGACGCTCTGAACGGATTCGGGTGTGACGGTCGCGGAGGCTTCCGTCTGTGCCGCGGCCGGCGCCGGTGTCACGAGGGGCGGCGGGACGGCGGCTGGTTGATCCGGCACGGCCTGGCCCGGAATCAGGTTGGCCGGCGCTGCCAGCGGTGCAGGCGAGAGCGCCGAGGACTGGTCCTTGGCAGGCGGAAGGTCCTTGGCCGGAGCGGGATCCTTGGCCGGAGTCTGCACGCCCTCCGGCGAGGCTTCCGGCTGGGCGATCAGGCTACGCGCCGCGGTGCTCGCTGTCTTGGTGCCGTCGCCACGCATCACGCCGGTGACGACATGGGCCGTGCCCATCGCCAGGATCAGCGCGGCGAGGCCGAGCAGCAGCGGGCGCTTGCGCTTCTCCAGGATCTCCTTGAGCTTGCCGGAGCTCTTCGCTGCGGGTTCGGAGGCGGCTGCGGGAGCGCTGGCGGCGGCTTCGCTGGCGGCCTTGGCCGAGCGCCGGGCGGCAGCGATCAGGCTCTGCCGCACCGATTGGGCGTCCTGTCCGCTGCTGGCGGCGCTTTCGGGTCGCGGGCGACCCGAACCCGGCTCGAGCGGCAAGTCGAAGGCCGCGCTTGGCAGTGCGGGGCCGGATTCGCCCAGAGCCGGCGCGGCCGAGGCGCCGAAGCGATCCTGCGCCGCCGCGCTGACTGCGGGGCCGGCATGGTCGCGAGCCCCGAACGCGGGCGCGCGGACCGCAGGCGTGTCGCTGCGGGCGGCAGGGGCCTGGAGCGGCGGCGCGTTCCGGCGCTCGCCCTGCAGCTCGGTTTCGAGGCCGGCGAGCCGCGCCATGATCGCCTCGAGCGACAGATGGACGGCGCCCAGCGCGTCCTGGGTCTGGCGCTCCGACGAGACATGGGTGTCGCGCATGCCGGTGACGAGGCTCGACAGCTCGGCAATGCTCTTGCCCGGCGCCGAGGTGCTGGCCGCCTGGACGAGGGCCGCGCGTTCGGCCGCCGTTTCCTCGCGCATCGAGCGCAGATGGACGACCAGATCCTGCAGCGTGCGCTCGATGCCGTTCTCGGCCGAGCGGGTCGCCGCCGCCTCGTCGAGCCGGGAGGCGATGCCCGAAATCTGCTGTTCCAGCGCTTCGAAGGACTCCGCACCGGCGCCGGGGGCTCCGGCCTCGTCGATCTTGTCGGCGAGATGGCGCAGCATCTGTTCGATCGGGCTCAGATCGACCGGCGCAGCGGACTCGGCGGCCCCGACCATGCGGGAGAGCTGGCTCGACGCGGCCAGGCTCTCGATCCGGCCGGCCAGCGCTTCGATCTGGCGGGTGACGGCAGACGGGCCCTGCTCCGCGAGCAGCTCGATGCGGTGCTGCAGCGCGTCGATGCGGTTGTCGAGATGGTCGCCATGGCGCTGCGCGGTGACGTCGTCGAATTTGCGCGACAGCAGGTCGATCTGGCTTGCGAGCGAAGCCAGGGGAGCGGTGTCGAAATCCTGCGGGCGGCTGGTCAGGACCGCGCTGCGGACATCCTCGATCGCTGCCGAGAGATTGCGCATCTCCCGCAGGTCCGGCTGGGTTTCGCGCAGCCGGCCGATCTCGAAGCCCAGCGAAGCGACCTGCTGGGAGAGATCGTCGAGCCGATGATCCTGCCCGCCGGACGGCATGAGGCTGCGCAACTCGGCAATGTCGCGCAGGACGGGATCGAGATTGGTCGTCTCGCTCCCGCGCGCCGCCAGCGCGTCGACCTTGGCGGCCAGATGCGCGATCTCATGCTGGAAGCGCTGGTAGCTGTCGCCGGCCCGATCCTGCGATAGCCGGGAAACCTCGGCCTCGATTCGTGTCAACGGCTTGAGCAGCGGCTCGAACTGGTCGCGCCGGTCGAAGTGGTCGAGGCGCTCGGCCAGGGCGGCGATCTTGGCCTCGATCGCGCTGGTGTCAGGCTGGCGTGGCTGCGGCGCTGCAGGGCGCTGCCCAGCGCGCCGGCCCTCCGAAGACAGCCGCGAGCCAAGCTCGCGCAGATCCTCGCGCAGGGCGGAAATGCGTTCCGGCGTGACGTTGGCCGCCCGCGAAGGCGAAGGAATGATCTCTTCGTTGTCGAGAACGCGCTGGCGCGTGCGGATGTCGGTGACGGCCGCCTCGAGTCCGTCGCGGCTGAAGGCGAGGCGTGGCGACGGCTCCACTCGGTTCTGAGCCTCTTGGCTGCGGCGCTCGATCTCGGCAATGCGCTCGCCCATCGTCTTGATCGCTTCTGCGATGACGTTGGTCGCGCGCTCCTGCCGCTCGGCGGCGCCGCGCTCGCTCGACGACAGACGATCCTCGGTCTTCTCGATCCAGCGCGTGATCGAATCGAGAGCACCGGCGGTCCGGCTGCTGGCTTCGCGCGTCAGGCGCTCGATGTTCGCGGCCTGGCCGATGAAGGCGTTGAGTTCCGAGCGCGACGGCGCCGGGTCGACCTTGCGGGGCGCCGTGTCCGTCTGCGCGAGCGAGAGACGTGCCAGCCGCTCGGACAAGGCTGCGATGTCGAGCTGTTCGGGCATCGCGTCAGCCGGCGCGGGGGCCTCGCTCTCGTCGCGGATCTTGTGGTCGAGCCATTCGCCAAGCGTCATGCCGGCGCGGCGAGCTGCCGCCTTTGCCGCGTCGCGCGTCCGGGGATCGACGCCCTTGACGCTCCAGGGCAAGCTGGTGGCCATGTTCTCGCTCGCCTACGGGGCCCTGTCTCCCGGTGAGCGCGGCCCCCTGATGCCGCCACCCCCGCGCGAACCTTGGCAGTCGTGAAAACAACGTTGACGACGCCGATACGCGTTCCCGACATTTGGCCGGCATGGTAAACAGCGGGTTAAGAAACGGCTTCGAGACCGTTAATTTTTTGCGAATGGCGCGCGGGAGGCTTTTGCCGGCGCTGATGTAACGGTAACTTACCCCGCAAACGGACGTATTACCTGACGCAACGATAGCGCCTTCCCTATGAGGAGGTATCCCGATCGACGCTGCCGTACGGACAGCGATTCGATCACCGAAAGGAACGAAACCTCCATGTCACGCCAAAATCTGGCTATGGCGGGTTCTTCGAGTCACGAAGCCCGCTCCGCGATGCCTACCCAAGCTGATGAGGCCGGCGAATACACCATCAGCGATCTTGCCCGCGATTTCGGCGTCACACTCCGGACCCTTCGCTTCTACGAGTCCCGCGGCCTGATCGCGCCGACGCGCTCCGGTATGGCGCGTGTCTATTCGCCTCGCGATCGCGCCCGCCTCGCGCTAATCCTCAAGGGCAAGCAGCTTGGTTTCACGCTCGTCGAGATCCGCGCGATGCTCGCCAACGAGGACAAGAAGGGTGCTGCCGACAAGGCCGCCAATGTCGGCGGGCTGCAGCTCAGCCGCGACCAGATCGTCGAGCAACTCGATCTGCTGCGCAGCCAGCGCGCCGAGATCGAGAGCGCGATCACCGAGCTCGAGGCCTCGCTGTCCCGTATGCCTAAGGCCTGATCGCTGCCGCATCAGCCTTCATGAAACCCCGGCTGTGCCGGGGTTTTTTGTTGCCGCATGGACAGTTTCCGTCCGCAGAGTGACAAAATGTCGGTGTACCCGTTGCAAGTCGAATGAGATTGTTTATATGTGAACTATATTGAGGCGCTCCCAAACGGAGGCGAGCGGCCCGCGACGAGAGGGAGGACCACATGCCGGTCTACAAGGCGCCCGTCGACGATACGCTTTTCCTGCTCAACGACGTTTTCAATATCGAGCGCTACAACAATCTGCCCGGCTTCGCCGATGCGAGCGCGGACGTGATCGAGGCCGTGCTCGGCGAGGGCGCGAAGCTCTGTGAGCAGGTCCTCCAGCCGATCAACTACTCCGGCGACCAGGAGGGCTGCACGCGCCACGCCGACGGTCGCGTCACCACGCCGAAGGGCTTCAAGGAAGCCTATGAGGCCTATGCCGGCGGCGGCTGGATCGGCCTCGCCATGGACCCGGAATATGGCGGTCAGGGCCTGCCCTACACGCTCGGCGCCGTGATGAACGAGTACGCTTCGGCTGCGAACATGGCCTTCGCCATGTATCCGGGCCTGACCATGGGCGCGATCGCCGCGCTCTACGTTCATGGCTCGGACGAGCAGAAGCGCGCCTACCTGCCCAAGATGATCGAGGGCAAATGGTCGGGCACGATGAATCTGACCGAGCCGCATTGCGGCACCGATCTGGGGCTGCTCAAGACCAAAGCCGTGCCGAACGGCGATGGCTCCTATGCCATCTCCGGCACCAAGATCTTCATCTCGGCCGGCGAGCAGGATATCACCGAGAACATCATCCACCTCGTGCTCGCCCGCATCGAGGGCGCACCGGCCGGCACGAAGGGCATCTCGCTCTTCGTCGTGCCGCGCAACAAGGTAAGCGCTGACGGCTTCGTCGGCGAGAACAACCACGTCTCCTGCGGCTCGATCGAGCACAAGATGGGGATCCACGGCAACGCAACCTGCGTCATGAACTACGATGGCGCGCAGGGCTGGCTGGTCGGCGAGGAGAACCGCGGGCTCAACGCCATGTTCGTGATGATGAACGAGGCCCGCCTCGGCGTCGCCATCCAGGGCCTTGCCCAGTCCGAGGTCGCCTACCAGAACGCTGTCGTCTATGCCAAGGAGCGCCTGCAGGGCCGCTCGCTGACCGGCCCCAAGAACATTGCGGGACCGGCCGATCCGATCATCGTCCACCCCGACGTGCGCCGCACGCTGATGTCGATCAGGGCCTTCAACGAGGCGGCGCGCGCCTTCGTGCTCTGGAATGCGCTGCAATCCGATATCGCCCATCGCTCGGGCGACGCCGCCGAGCGCCAGGCGGCCGACGACCAGCTCGGCCTGATGACGCCGGTGCTCAAGGGGGTGCTCACCGATATCGGCTTCGACAACGCGGTGAAGGCGCAGCAGATGTTCGGCGGCCACGGCTACATCGCCGAGACCGGCGTCGAGCAGTTCGTGCGCGATGCCCGTATCGCCATGATCTACGAGGGCGCCAACGGCGTGCAAGCGATGGACCTCGTCGGCCGCAAGCTCGGCCGCGACGGCGGCCGCGGCATCATGGCCTTCTTCAACGAGGTCGGCGGCTTCCTCAAGGAGAATGCCGAGAACGAGGCGCTGAAGCCCCTGCTCGGGCCTCTCCAGGTTTCGCTCGGCCACCTCCAACAGGCAGCGATGTGGTTCATGAACAACGCGCTCGCCAAGCCGGACAATGCCGGCGCCGGCGCGAATGACTTCATGCATCTGCTCGGCCTGGTCTCGCTCGGCTATATGTGGGCGAAGATCGCCAAGGCGGCGTTGGAGAAGCTCAACGCCGGCGCCGACGGCGCGACCGAGCGGATGAGCGCCAAGCTCGTCACCGCCCGCTTCTTCATGGAGCGCACCTTGCCGGAGACCGCCGCGCATCTGGCGCGGATCACCGCAGGGGCCGACACGACCATGGCTCTGGCGCCCGAGCAGTTCTGAGGCTGCGGCTCAAGGGCACGTCATGCTCGGGCTCGACCCGGGCATCTCTTGATGAGTTCGCTGGATGAGGAGATGGTCGGGGCAAGCCCGACCATGACGTCCGGCAGGAAACAAAGCCGCCGGGTCGCGGCAGGCCAGGGAGTTCCCTCGATGGCAGACGCATTCATCTACGACCACGTCCGCACGCCGCGCGGCAAGGGCAAGGCGGACGGTTCGCTTCATGAAGTGACCGCGATCGAGCTCGGCACCCAGACCCTGCGCGCCATCAAGGACCGCAATGGCCTCGATCCGCTCCTCGTCGAGGACGTGGTGATGGGCTGCGTCGATCCGGTCGGCGAGGCCGGCGCCGACATCGCCCGCACCGTGGCGCTCAAGGCCGGCTACGGCAAGGAAGTGCCGGGCGTGCAGATCAATCGCTTCTGTGCCTCCGGCCTCGATGCGGTGAACCTCGCAGCCGCGCAGGTCATGTCCGGCCAGAAGGAGATGACGATCGGCGGCGGCGTGGAGTCGATGTCGCGTATCGGCATGGGCGCCTCGGGCTTCGGCATCGCGGTCGACCCATCAGTCGCGATCGACACCTATTTCATGCCGCAGGGCGTCTCGGCCGACCTGATCGCGACGAAATACGGCTTCTCGCGCGACGATGTCGACGCCTTCGCCGTCCGCTCGCACCAGCGCGCCGCCCAGGCTTGGAAGGAAGGGCGCTTCAGGAACTCGGTGATCCCCGTGACCGACGTCAACGGCCTCACCATCCTCGACCACGACGAAACCATCCGGCCGGACGCCAATATGCAGGCGCTTGCGGCGCTGAAGGCCTCCTTCGTACAAATGGGCGAGATGGGCGGGTTCGATGCGGTCGCGACCGCCGCACATCCGGATGTCGAGTTCATCAACCACGTCCACCACGCCGGCAATTCCTCCGGCATCGTCGACGGCGCGGCGGCCGTGCTCGTCGGCTCGAAGCGGGCCGGCAAGGCCGCAGGGCTGAAGCCGCGCGCCCGCATCAAGGCCTTCGCCACAGTCGGCTCCGACCTCGCGCTGATGCTGACCGGGCCGATCGATGTGACCGAGCGCGTCCTCAAGAAGGCCGGCATGACCACGAAGGACATCGACCTTTTCGAGCTGAACGAGGCCTTCTCCTCGGTCGTGCTGCGCTACCAGCAGGCGCTCGACATCGACGATGCCATCCTGAACGTCAATGGCGGCGCGATCGCCATGGGTCACCCGCTCGGGGCGACCGGCGCGATGGTGCTGGGCACCGTGCTCGACGAGCTGGAGCGGACGAACAAGCAAACCGCGTTGGTGACGCTCTGCGTCGCGGTGGGCATGGGCGTCGCCACCATCATCGAGCGCGTCTGAGCGGAAGGGCAGGGAGAGAGATCATGAACCTCACCAATTTCCGCTTCGAGAGCGACGCCGACGGCATCGCTGTTGCGACCTGGGACATGCCGGGCCGCTCGATGAACGTCATCACCCCCGAGGTGATGGAAGAGCTCAACCAAATCGTCGACAAAGTCGCCGCTGACGAGGCCATCAAGGGCTGCGTCATCACCTCCGGCAAGGAGAGCTTCTCGGGTGGCGCCGACCTCACCATGCTCCAGGGGCTGCGCGACCTCTATGGGAAGCTCGCCAAGGAGAAGGGCGAGGCGGTCGCGATGCAGAGCTTCTTCGACGAGAGCCGCAAGCTTTCGCTGCTCTATCGCAAGCTCGAGACCTGCGGGAAACCTTTCGCCGCCGCGATCCACGGCGTTTGCCTCGGCGGCGCCTTCGAGCTCTCGCTGTCCTGCCAGTATCGAGTCGTCTCCGATGATGCCTCGACCCGCGTCGGTCTGCCCGAGATCAAGGTCGGGCTGTTTCCGGGCGCCGGCGGCACCCAGCGCGTGGCGCGGCTGATGCAGACCGGCGACGCCTTGCAGATGATGTTCAAGGGCGAGCAGGTGAAGGCTTTGCCGGCGCGCAATTCCGGCCTCGTCCATGCCGTCCTGCCGCGAGCCGAGATCGTCCAGAACGCCAAGGACTGGCTCAAGGCCAATCCGCAGGCGACGCAACCCTGGGACCAGAAGGGCTTCAAGCTGCCCTCGAACAAGGTGCATTCGCCGGCCGGCATGCAGATCTGGCCGCCAGCCAACGCGATCTATCGCCGGGAGACCAACGACAACTATCCGGCCGCCCGCGCCATCCTCTCGGCAGTCTATGAAGGGCTGCAGCTGCCGATCGATCTCGGCCTCAAGGTCGAAAGCCGCTACTTCGCCAAGATCCTGCGGACGAAGGAGGCGGCTTCGATGATCCGCTCACTCTTCGTCTCGATGC
Source organism: Allobosea sp. 10L417 (assembly GCF_056395485.1). NCBI lineage: Bacteria > Pseudomonadati > Pseudomonadota > Alphaproteobacteria > Hyphomicrobiales > Alloboseaceae > Allobosea > Allobosea sp. 10L417. The sequence continues at coordinate 171,410 of NZ_JBFTJP010000010.1, read as the reverse complement.
AGGAATTGAACAAGGGCGCCCGCCGCCCGGCCGACGTGCCGCCGTCGAAGCTCAAGAAGGTCGGCGTTGTCGGCGCCGGCTTCATGGGCGCGGGTATCGCCTATGTCACGGCGCAGGCTGGCCTCGAGGTCGTGCTGATCGACAAGGACATCGAGGCGGCCGAGAAGGGCAAGGCCTATTCGCACAAGCTGGTTTCCGACCAGATCATGAAGGGCCGCGCCAAGACCGCCGATCGCGACGCGCTGCTCGGCCGCATCAAGGCCTCGGCCGATTATGCCGATCTCAAGGGCTGCGACCTGATCGTCGAGGCGGTCTTCGAGGACCCGAAGGTCAAGGCCGAGGTCATCGCCAAGGTCGAGGCCGTGGTCGGTCCGCGCACGATCTTCGGCTCCAACACCTCGACGCTGCCGATCACCGGCCTCGCCGAGACCAGTCAGCGCCCGAAGAACTTCATCGGCATCCATTTCTTCTCGCCGGTCGAGAAGATGCTGCTGGTCGAGGTCATCATGGCCAAGAAGACCGGCAAGAAGGCGCTCGCCATGGCGCTGGACTATGTCCGCGCGATCAAGAAGACGCCGATCGTCGTCAACGACGTCAGAGGCTTCTACGCCAATCGCTGTGTCGGCAACTACATCCGCGAAGGCCATCTGATGCTGATGGAGGGCGTGCCGCCGGCGATGATCGAGGCGGCCGGCAAGCAGGCCGGCATGCCGGTCGGCCCGCTCTCGCTCAATGACGAGGTCGCGGTCGACTTGGCCTACAAGGTGCTGAAGGCGACCAAGGCTCAGCTCGGAGAGGGCGCGGTCGATCCGGCGCAGGAGAAGCTGCTCGCCGACATGGTCGAGAAGCACGGCCGTCTCGGCCGCAAGAACCGCAAGGGCTTCTACGATTATCCGGAAGCCGGGCCGAAGCGCCTCTGGCCGGGGCTCGCCGATCTCGTCGGCAAGCGGCTCGACCCCGAAAGCGTTGACATGGAGGAGCTGAAGCACCGCCTCCTGGTGACGCAGGCGCTGGAAGCCGCGAAGACCTATGAGGAAGGCGTCGTCACCGATCCGCGCGAGGCCGATGTCGGCTCGATCATCGGTTTCGGCTTTGCTCCTTTCACCGGCGGCACGCTCTCGTACATCGACAATATGGGCGCTGCCGCCTTCGTGAAGCTCTGCGAGAAGCTGACCAAGGCCCATGGCGAACGCTTCAAGCCGAACCGCCTGCTGAAACGCATGGCCAAGACCGGCGAGAGCTTCTACGGCACGGCAGAGAAGAAGGCGGCGGCCTGAGCGTCCGCCAGCCATGGCCGTCCGCCCGATCTTGCGTTTCCCCGATCCGCGTCTGCGCGTGGCCGCCCTGGCGGTCACGCGCTTCGATGCCGATCTGCGGGAACTGGCGACGGATCTGCTCGACAGCATGCGTGCCGCGCCAGGGATCGGCATCACGGCGCCGCATATCGGCGTTCTGTCGCGGCTGGTCGTTCTGGAACTGGCGCCGGGCGAGGTCCGGACCTACGTTAATCCCGTCCTCGACAGCGTGTCGCGCGAGACCATCCGCCATGTCGAGGGCAGCGTCTCGATGCCGGGTGTCACCGATGAGATCGAGCGCCATTCCCGCGTCCGGGTGCGCTATCGCGACCTCGACGGAACGGAGCATGTCGAGGAGGCGGAGGGCCTCCTCGCTGTCTGCCATCAGCACGAGATCGACCAGCTCGACGGGATCTTCTGGATCGACCGCCTGTCGCGGCTGAAGCGCGACAGGCTAATCGCGCGCTACAACAAGCTGCGGCGGGGATAGGAAGAGCACCGTTCGGGTGCGGGCCGTCATGCTCGGGCTTGACCCGAGCATCTCATGACGCGGAGGCTCCGGCACGTTGTCTTGCCCGAGATTCTCGGGTCAGAGCTTCGCTCCGCCCGAGAATGACGCCCGGTGTCTGCGCCTCAGTTCGCAACCGACCGGATCGTCCGGCGCAGCTTGCCGATCAACTCCTCGACCTGCGATTCCGTGATGATCAGCGGCGGCGAGAAGGCGATGGTATCGGCGGCGGTCCGCACCATCAGCCCTTCTTCGCGGAAGAGGCGGTCCATGGCTTCGAACGCACGCTTGCCGACGCCATCGGCGCGCGGGGCGAGGTCGACGGCGCCGACGATGCCGAGCGTACGGATGTCGACGACGTTCGGCTCGCCCTTCAGGCTCATCACCGCGTCGGCCCAGGCGCCTTCCATCGCGTGTGCGCGCTCGAACAGGCCTTCGTCGCGGTAGATGTCGAGCGTCGCCAGGCAGGCGGCTGCCGCCAGCGGGTGGCCCGAATAGGTGTAGCCGTGGAACAGCTCGATGACGTTGTCCGGGCCGCCCATGAAGGCGTCGTAGATGTGCTTGCGCACGATCACGCCGCCCATCGGCACCGTGCCGGAGGTCACGCCCTTGGCGAAGGTGATCATGTCCGGGATCACGCCGTAGCGCTCGGCGGCGAAGGCGAAGCCGAGGCGCCCGAAGCCTGTGATCACCTCGTCGAAGATCAGCAGGATGCCGTGCTTGTCGCAGATCTCGCGCAGGCGCTTGAGATAGCCTTTCGGCGGCGGCAGCGCGCCGGTCGAGCCCGCCATCGGCTCGACGATGACGGCGGCGATGGTCGAGGCGTCGTGCAGCGCGACGATGCGCTCGAGATCATCGGCGAAATGCGCGCCGTATTCCGGCTCGCCCTTGCTGAAGGCCTGCTTCTCGCGGTCATAGGTATGGGCGAGGTGGTCGACGCCGGTCAGCAGCGAGCCGAAGAATTTGCGGTTGTTCGACATGCCGCCGACCGAGATGCCGCCGAAGCCGACGCCGTGATAGCCGCGCTCGCGGCCGATCAGCCGGGTCTTCGCGGCCTTGCCCGAAACGTTCCAATAGGCCAGCGCGATCTTGAGCGCCGAATCGGCCGCTTCCGAGCCCGAGCCGGCGAAGAAGACATGGTCGAGATCGCCCGGTGCCAGCGCCGCGATGCGGGCGGCGGCGGCGAAGACCTTCGGGTGGCCGTACTGGAAGGACGGGGCGTAATCGAGGTCGCGCGCCTGCGCCTGGATCGCCTGGATGATCGGCTCGCGGGCATGGCCGGCATTGCAGCACCACAGGCCCGCCGTGCCGTCCATCACCGGCTTGTTCTCGGGCGTGTAGTAGAACATGCCCTCGGCACGGGAGACCATGCGGGGGTTCTTTTTGAACGACCGGTTGGCCGTGAACGGCATCCAATAGGCTTCGAGGTCGTTCGGCGTGCCGATGGCGGAGGATGCGGAAGTCATCGAAGGCCCCTGTGGATTAACCTTGGTTGAACCTAGCAGGCGAAAGCGGACTGTAAATTGCCATGATGGCACGCCATGGCTGCGCCGAACGGATGACGGCTGGAGCGAAGGCCGCAGGTGACGTTAGGTCGCCGATGGCGTAATCTCCCCGCTTGGGGCACAGACGAACGGACCCCGATGACGGACGGCGATAGTGATCCTGGACGGCTGGACGAACGGGCCGCGGCGATCCTTCGTGCGGAGTTGGCCCGCGTCCTCGCTTCCGATGCCTTTCGCGCCGCACCTCAGCTTTCGGCCTTCCTGAGCTTCATCGTCGAGCGCACGATCGAGGGGCGCGCGGCCGAGCTGAAGGGTTATACCATCGCGGTGGAAGGCCTCGGGCGGCCAGCCGATTTCAACCCGCAGATCGATCCGATCGTTCGGGTGGAGGCGGGGCGGCTCAGGCGTGCGCTGACGCAGTACTATGCCGGCGAGGGACAGGGCGATCCGGTTGTGGTCTCGATGCCCGTTGGAGGGTATGTTCCCGTCTTCGAGGTCGTCGATCCGGATACGGAGATGACGTGGGAACAGACCTCGGTCCTCGCCCTTCGCGACGATCCCCCAGTGACGGAGGCACTTCCGGTCGCAAAGGCGGCCGATCGCGTCGCCACGCGGCGTTGGTCCATCGTCACGGCGGCGGCGCTTGCTCTGGGGCTTCTTACGCTCGCCTGGTGGTATCTGGCGCCGGCTGACACGCCGGCCGGGCTGAGTTCGGCCAAGCTAAACGGGAACGAGCAGGTCGCGGGTGCGCAGCCGGCGATCACGGCCCCCCTCCAGCTCGTCCGCGTCGCCATAACGATCCCGGTGGTGCCGTCGGATCCCAAGCTGGCAGGCATCCTCCACCGGTTTTCCGATCTGCTGGTCGATGCCATGGCCCGCTTCGACGATCTCGTGACGATCAAGGCCCCGCCGCCGGGAACTGCGGCGCCCGCGGACGTCGATTATGTTTTCGAGATGAACGTTCAGGCTGTCGACAGCGGCGTCGAGGGGCTGGGGCGTCTGCGTTCGGTCCGGGACGGGCGCATCGTCTGGACGGCGTCCTCCGGCCGGCCGTCGCTCGAACTCCTGCAGGATTCCGAGCTTGCCGAGATGGCGCGCAACCTGGCGACCAGGCTGACGGAGCCCTTCGGCATCATCCCGGCCGACATACGCCAATCCCAGTCGTTATCGGCGGTTCGTTGCATCCTGCAGGCTTTCGATGCCCGTCGCACCATGGTCCCGGAAGACCATCTCGCTGCCCGGTCCTGCCTTGAAAGGCTGATCGAGCAGGACCCGAGCTTCTACCCGGCATGGGCCCATCTCGCCATCATGACGCTTGGAGAATACGGTTCGGGCTTCAATCCGGACGACCTCGTTCCCAAGGCGGGCGAGCAAAAAGACAAGCCGCCGCTCGATCGCGCCCTCGCCGCGGCTTTGACGGCCATCCGCCTGGCGCCGTCCGGTGCACGGGCCTATCAGGCCATGATGRAGGTCCTGTTCCTGCGCGGATCGACCGAGGAGGCGCTTCAGAAGGGACGGGACGCTCTGACGCGCAATCCCTATGATCCGGACATCATGGCGGATCTCGGCGCGTTCTATGTTCGGCGCGGCCGGTCGATAGAGGGTTTGCCGATACTCGAGCGCGCGGCTGCGCTCAGTGTCGGGCGGCCGCCGCGCTATGACTTCTACGCTTTTCTCGGAGCCTATCTGATCGGCGCCAAGAAGGTTTCGGAGACCTATGCCGCCATGCTGGCAGCCGATACGAGCCCCTTCGGCCTGCTGGCCCAGGCCCTGAGCGCGGCGTCGGAGGACGATGCGGCGGCCCAGGCGAAAGCCATTGCGCAGCTTCGGGACAAGGCTCCGCTCTTCAAGAAGGACCCGCACGCATACCTTGCCCGGAAGGGTTTCGCCGACGAAGTGGCGAGCCAGGTTCTGGCGCCGCTCGGCCTCGACAAGTCCTGACAGGCCCTCGCGCACCGCTGCGCTCCCCGCTTCGCGGCCCGCGCGGACGATGGTGACGCCCGGCGGACGAGGCTGCTCGCATAACGCGGCGCGCGCGGGTAATCTGCCGCTTAGCGTTGTGATTCGTTCCCGATTTCCGATCAACCCTCGTAGCGCGAATGCTGCCGTGGCTCCTTTGCGCCTGAAAGCCTTGCCTCCTCTCGCCGGCGCAGTCACCGGGCTTTCTGCTGGCGCGGTCATGGCGATTATCTTGCCGGGCGGGTTGGGGCCCGCGCTGGGGCTGCTTGCCTCCGGCGCCGGCGTTATGGTCGCGATGCGGACGTTCGAGCGCCGCGGCCTTGCTCGGCACGAGCAGGCTCTGGCCGGGCTCGGCGAGGTCAAGGTCAGGCTGGCCACCAACGCCATCCGCTTGGACGCGCTTTCGCAGCGTGTCGAGCAGATGCCCATGCGGGATGCCGATGCCGCGCCGGCTCGTGCCGCAATCCATGAACTCACCGCCGAGGTTGGACTGCTCGGCGATTTGATCCATCAGGTTGCCACGACGCTCGCCGACCACGAGACGGTTCTGGCGCGGCTGCCCGAGCCGGCGTCTGCGGCGCCGGCGCTCCCCGCTCCCGCTATTCCCGAAGTGGTTCTCGATCCGGAAGCGGTGCGCCGCGCCCGCGCCGAGCAGCAGGCAGCGGAGCGTGCCGCCGCGGCCAAGGCGGCGCAGGAAGCGGCCGAGGCCGAGCGCGCCGCGCTCATCGGCCGGGCGCTCAGCGAAGGGCGCATCGAGGTCCATCTTCAGCCGATCGTGTCGCTGCCGCAGCGCCGCACACAGGGCTACGAAGCGCTGGCGCGGCTGCGGCTCGACGAGAACACCCTGCTCCTCCCCCACGAATTCCTCGACACCATCGAAACCCGTGGCTTCGGGCCGACACTCGACGCGCTTGTGCTGACACGCGCCCTGGCGATTGCCCGCCATCTCGCCTCGAAGGATGGCGGTATCTTCGTCTCCTGCAATTTCAGCGCAGCAACCTGGGGTTCGTCACGCGCCTTGGCCGCACTGACGCGCATTCTCGACAAATATCGCGAGCACACCGGGCACCTCGTCATCGAGATGCCTCAGACGGTCTTCCGGAACCTCGATCCGACGAGCCTCGGCCTGCTCGGCGCGATGTCGGCGAACGGCGTGCGGTTCGCGCTCGATCATGTCGTCGATCTGCGGCTTGACCCTCGCGCCTTGTTCGACCGGGGCATGCGCTTCATCAAGGCGCCGGCGACGCTGCTGCGGGATCATGCCGAAGGCAAGGTCGTCAGCGATATCGCGGCAGGCGATCTGGCGGCGATGTTGGGTAGGGCGTCGATCACTCTCGTCGCCGAGCATGTCGAGGACAACCCGCTGGCAGCCGATATGATCGAGCTTGGCGTCACGATGGGGCAGGGCCAGGCGTTCTCCCCGCCGCGCCCGGTGAAGCCGGAAGTCTTTGCGGAACCGGAGGCGGCTCCTGCGCCGCCCGCTGCTCCCGCCGTCCCGGCTGCGCAGGTGCGCCCGCCCGGAGCTGCCAATGATGCCGCGCGCCCGGTCCTGGCTCACGGCGCGTCTGCCAGCCCCGCCGCCGCTGCGCCGGATGGCCGCCCCGAACGGTTGCCGTTCCGCTCGGTGCTGCGCCGCGCCAGCGCCTGACGCGCGAAGCGACGCAACATCCGGTTCCGCTGCCGGCGAATCCCGTCTAGACCTGCTGCGGCGAGGCATGGATGCCTCCTCTAGCGCCGGAGATCGAGACAGTGTCGCCATTGGGGATCGCATCCACCATCCCGCTTTCGGGCTTCTCCGAGGTCGCGGACCGTTTCGATCTCTGCCTCTGCGATGTCTGGGGCGTGGTCCATAACGGCGTCGCGGCCTATCGCGACGCCCTGGTGGCTCTGATGCGCATGCGCGAACGCGGGATCAGTGTCGTCCTGGTGACCAATGCGCCGCGCCCGGGCGGGGTCATCATCGACCAGCTCGACGGTTTCGGCGTCCCGCGCGAAGCCTGGGACGCGATCGTCACCTCCGGCGATGTGTGCCGGTCGCTGATCCACGCACGCGCCGGCGAGCCGATGTTCCGGCTCGGGCCCGACCGGGATTTGCCGCTGATCGCCGGTCTTGATGTCCGCGAAACCAGCCCTGCCGAAGCCGCCTATGTGCTCTGCACCGGGCTGTTCGACGACGAGAACGACACGGCGGCGACCTATGYCGACCTGCTGGCCGGCTTCGCCGCACGCGGGTTGCCGCTGATCTGCGCCAATCCCGATCTCGTCGTCGAGCGCGGTGGCCGCATCATTCCCTGCGCAGGTGCGGTCGCGCTTGCCTATGAGGAGATCGGCGGGCGGGTGATTTATGCCGGCAAGCCGCATAGGCCGATCTATGAGGCGGCTCTGGCTGCGGCCGAGGAAAAGCGCGGCGAGGCGATTGCCCGAGACAGGATCTGCGCCGTAGGCGACGCCATCCGCACCGATATCGCCGGCGCCTCGGGCTTCGGCGCTGCCGGCATCATGGTGCTGGCCGGCATCCATGCACAGGATTTGATGGAGGCGTCATGGGAGGAGCGTCACGGCTGGTTCGGCCAGCAGGCGCACCGGCCGGCCTATGCCATGCCGCATCTGGTCTGGTGAGGGCGATCTCGCTCTCTACTGTCGCATCTGATTTCTCCGAAAAGTGGATGCCACTTTTCGGCCGGATGCGTCAGGCGGCGAGGCAGACCGCCTCGATCTTGGTCTTCAACGTTTGCGCGTTGAACGGCTTCACGATGTAATTGCTGACGCCGGCCTTCTTGGCCGCGATGACGTTCTCTGTCTTCGACTCAGCTGTGACGATGATGAAGGGCGTCTCGGAGAGCGTCGTCTCCTCCCGCACCTTCTGCAGCAGCTCGAAGCCGCTCATCGGCTCCATGTTCCAGTCGGAGATCACGAGGCCGTATTTCTTGTCGCGCATCTTCGCGATCGCGGCCGAGCCGTCCGAGGCGTCGTCGACATTCTCGAAGCCGAGCTGTTTCAGCAGGTTGCGGATGATGCGGATCATCGTTTGGTAGTCGTCGACCACGAGGATCGGCATGGACGGATCGAGAGCCATTGCGATGCTCCAGGCAGGGCAGTTGCGGCGTCGGAACATACCGACACCGCGCCGCCCGTTAGAGGCGGTCTCCACTCGCATCCGGTGATACCGACGGCGTGTTGCGAAGCGGTTAATCCGATCGCCAAGTGACCGTGGGGCAGGTGGTGCTCCGCACCAAAGTTCAATTGCCGTTATATTGCAGTTGCGAGATGATTAACCCGGTCGAGCACAGGGGCTGGGGTGCGCCTGCAAGCGACGAGAGATCAATGACTGTTCAGCCGATGCCCGGCACGCTTTACACCGTTCATGCCTTCGAGGATCTGGCGATCGGCCAGTCCGAGAGCCTGATGCGGACTGTGATGGAGCGCGATGTCGCGCTCTTTGCCGAGCTTTCGGGCGACGCCAACCCCATCCATCTCTGCGACCAGTTCGCGGCCGGCACCAAGTTTGGTCAGCGCATCGCTCATGGCATGCTGACGGCGAGCCTGGTTTCGGCGCTGCTCGGCACGCGGCTGCCCGGCCCCGGTGCCGTCTATCTCTCGCAGACGCTGACCTTCCTGGCCCCGGTCAAGATCGGCGATGTCGTCATGGCGCGCGTCGAGGTCGTCGAACTCGTCGCCGAGCGCCGCCGGGCGCGCTTCTTCTGCGAGTGCCTCGTCGACGGCAAGGCGGTGATGGAGGGCGAGGCCTGGGTGGCGATGCCGCCGAAGCCCAAATCCTGAGAGGTTTGGGGCAGGGCGGCCTTGACGCCTCACCGGCCTTCGCCGCAAAGACGACCATCGCCCGGCTTTCGCGGGCAGAGGGACGTTCCTCATCGATGTCTTCCCCAGCCGATGCGCCGTCGCGCTCCGAGCCGGCGGCCGTGGTCCTCGACCTCGACAAGCCCATTCCGGATGGCCTGCGCGGCGCCGTGCTCGCGCTTGGCAATTTCGACGGGGTCCACCGGGGGCATGCCGAACTCGCCCGGGTGGCGGGCGCCATGGCGCGCGATCTCGGTACGGTGCCGGCCGCCTTCACCTTCGAGCCGCATCCGCGCAGCGTCTTCCGCCCCGAGGAACCCGTCTTCCGGCTGACACCGCCACAGATCAAGCTCGAATTGCTGGCCGATGCCGGCCTTGCTCAGGTCTTCGTCCTGCCCTTCGACCGCGAGATCGCGGCGATCACGGCCGAGCATTTCATCGACGATCTGCTAGTCGGGCGGCTGGGCGCCACCGGCCTCGTCTGCGGCTATGACTTCCATTTCGGCAAGGGGCGGACCGGCTCGCCCGAGATGCTGCAGGCTCACTGCCTGACGGCCGGCGTCCCGGTTCGCGTGGTGCCGCCCTTCGCCTGGCATGGCGAGGCGGTGTCGTCGACGCTGATCCGCACGGCGCTTGAAGAGGGCGATGTCGCCCGCGCCGCCGAATTCCTTGGGCGGCCCTGGTTCGTGCACGGGCTCATTGCCCATGGCGACAAGCGTGGCCGCGACCTCGGCTATCCCACCGCCAATATGCAGCTCGCCCGCGACTGCAAGCTGCGCCACGGCATCTATGCGGTACGGATGCGCATCGACGGCGTCTGGCGCGACGGCGTCGCGAGCTTCGGCCGCCGCCCGACCTTCGACGACGGCGCGCCGCGGCTGGAGACCTTCGTCTTCGACTTTTCCGGTGACCTGTACGGCAAGCGCGTCGACGTGGCCTTTGTCGACTGGCTGCGCGGCGAGGAAAAATTCGGTTCGCTCGAGGCCCTGATCGTGCAGATGGACGCCGACAGCGCCCGTGCCCGCGACATTCTGGCCAGGACCCCTGCTTTCGACGCGCCGCCCTTCCTTCCGTGAGCCGTGCCTGCTAGAAGCCCTCCATGCCCGCTCAACGCGCCATGCTGATCGATCTTTCCCGGCGAATTACGGGCCCGGCTGCCGCCTCGCGCTAGACTTAGCGCGGGCGCTTGCGCAGTCCGGGTTGAAGACCGCTTTTCCCGTTTCATGAGTGGACGCCCGGGGCCCGCCGAATGGCCCGCCGTCCCGACTGTCCGAGCCGGAAGATGACCGACAAGACCAACAACGCCAAGGCCGCCCAGACCGCAGGTGACGGCGTCGACTATTCGCAGACGCTGTTCCTGCCCCAGACCGAGTTCCCGATGCGCGCGGGCCTGCCGCAGCGCGAGCCGGAGCTGCTCGCCCGCTGGGCCAGGATCGACCTCTACCGCAAGCTGCGCGAAGCGGGGCAGGGGCGGGACAGGTTCGTGCTCCACGACGGGCCGCCCTATGCCAACGGCAACATCCATATCGGCCACGCGCTGAACAAGGTGCTGAAGGACCTCGTCACGCGCTCGCAGCAGATGCTCGGCTACGATTCCAACTATGTGCCGGGCTGGGACTGCCACGGCCTGCCGATCGAATGGAAGATCGAGGAGCAGTACCGCGCCAAGGGCCTGAACAAGGACGATGTCCCGGTCGTCGAGTTCCGCAAGGAATGCCGCGCCTTCGCCGAGCACTGGGTCGACGTCCAGCGCAACGAGTTCAAGCGCCTCGGCGTCGAGGGCGACTGGGCCCATCCCTATCTGACGATGGCCTATCCCGCGGAGGCGCAGATCGCCCGCGAGATCATGAAGTTCGCGGAGACCGGCCAGCTCTATCGCGGCTCCAAGCCCGTGATGTGGTCGGTGGTCGAGAAGACCGCTCTGGCCGAGGCCGAGGTCGAGTACGAGGAGCACACGAGCGACACGATCTACGTGCCGTTCCCGGTGCTGAATGCGCCGGCCAAGCTTGCTGGCGCCGCGATCGTCATCTGGACGACGACGCCCTGGACGATCCCGGGCAACCGCGCGATCTCCTTCCATAACAAGATCGCCTATGGCCTTTACCGCGTCACCGCGGCGCCCGAGAACAACTGGGCCAAGGTCGGCGCGACCTACATCCTCGCCAAGAACCTCGCCGAAAGCGTCTTCAAAGCCGCCAAGGTCGAAGCCTTCGAGCTGGTCGCCGATGTTCCGGCCGATGAGCTTGCGGCGCTCACCGCAGCCCACCCGCTGCGCGGCCACGGCTACGACTTCGATGTGCCCCTCCTCGACGGCGATCACGTCACCGACGATGCCGGTACCGGCTTCGTCCACACCGCGCCGAGCCATGGCCGCGAGGACTTCGACATCTGGATGGCGAATGGCCGCCAGCTCACCGGGCGCGGCATCGAGACCCGCATCCCCTATACCGTCGATGCCGATGGCCGCTTCACCAAGGAAGCGCCGGGTTTCGAGGGCGCGCAGGTCATCACGGACAAGGGCGACAAGGGTAACGCCAACGACGTCGTCATCAAGGCGCTGGTCGAGGCCGGCAACATCATCGCGCGCGGTCGCCTGAAGCACCAGTACCCGCATAGCTGGCGCTCGAAGAAGCCGGTGATCTTCCGCAACACGCCGCAATGGTTCATCGCCATGGACAAGCCGATCGGGGAGGCGCCTTCGCCGACCGGCATCGGCGAGATCGCGCCGACGCTTGGCGGCAATACCGATACGCTGCGCAACCGCGCTTTGCGGGCGATCAAGGAAACCGAGTGGGTGCCCGCCGCCGGCGAGAACCGCATCAACGGCATGATCGCCAACCGGCCTGACTGGGTCGTGTCGCGCCAGCGCGCCTGGGGCGTGCCGATCACTGTCTTCGTCGAGAAGGAGACCAAGGAGGTCCTCGTCGACGCCAAGGTCAACGCCGCCATCGCCCAGGCCTTCGAGGCGGAGGGCGCCGATGCCTGGTTCTCCGACACGGACGGTGCCCGCTTCCTCAAGCCCTTCGGCTACGAGCCGGCGAAGTACGAGCGCGTCACCGACGTGCTCGACGTCTGGTTCGACTCAGGGTCCACCCATGCTTTCACCCTGGAGAAGCGGGCCGATCTGCGTGCACGCCGCAAGGATGAGGGCGGCAATGACCGCGTCATGTATCTCGAAGGTTCCGACCAGCATCGCGGCTGGTTCCATTCGAGCCTGCTGGAAAGCTGCGGCACCCGCGGCCGGGCGCCCTATGACATCGTCCTCACCCATGGCTTCTGCCTGGACGAGAAGGGCGAGAAGATGTCGAAATCGAAGGGCAACGTCACGGCCCCGCAGGACATCATCAAGGATTCCGGCGCCGACATCCTGCGCCTGTGGGTCGCGGCTGCCGATTATTCCGACGATCTGCGCATCGGCAAGGAGATCCTGAAGACCTTCGTCGAGACCTACCGCAAGCTACGCAACACCATGCGCTGGATGCTCGGCACGCTCGCCCATTTCAGCGAGGAAATCCGCGTCTCGGAGCCGCAGACCATGCCGGAGCTGGAGCGGCTGATGCTTCATCGCCTCGCCGAGCTTGGGCCGCAGGTCGAGGAGGCCTATCGCACCTACGACTACAAGAAGGTCGTGTTCCTGCTCTCGCAGTTCATGAACACCGAGCTCTCGGCCTTCTATTTCGACGTGCGCAAGGACGCGCTGTATTGCGATCCGACGTCGAGCCATGTCCGCCGCAGCGCGCTGACGGCGGTCGACCATCTCTTCCGCTGCCTGACGACCTGGCTCGCGCCGATCCTGGTCTTCACGGCCGAAGAGGCCTGGCTCGAACGCTATCCCACGGAGAAGGCGGGMGAAGGCTCGGTGCATCTCGAACGCTTCGCCGAGGCGCCTGCGAGTTGGCTCGATCCCGAGCTGGCGGAGCGCTGGGGCAAGATCCGCCGTGTGCGCCGCGTCGTCACCGGCGCGCTCGAGCTGGAGCGTGCCGCCAAGCGGATCGGCTCCTCGCTCGAGGCTGCACCGCAGGTCTTCGTTTCCGATGCCGATCTCTATGCAGCACTCTCGGGCGTCGATCTCGCCGAGATCAGCATTACCTCCGATATCCGCATCACGAACGGGGAGGGGCCGGCCGAGGCTTTCCGCCTCGCCGAGATTCCCGGCGTCGCGGTGGTGTCGCATCGCGCTGCCGGCATCAAATGCGCGCGGTCCTGGAAGTATTTCGACCCCAAGACGGCCGACGCCGCCTATCCGGAGGTAACGCCGCGCGATGCCAAGGCGCTGAAGGAGCTGGGGGTGTCCGCCTGATGACGCCTGCCCGCCGCCTCGGCCTCGTCACGGTCCTGATCGTCTTCGTCTCGGATCAGCTCCTGAAATGCTGGATGCTCTACGGCGTCGGGCTGGCCGAGAACGGCCCGTTCGATCTCGCGCCCTTCCTGACGATCGTGCTCGCCTGGAACCGGGGCATTTCCTATGGCCTGTTCCAGCAGGGCACCGATCTCGGGCGCTGGTTCCTCGTCGTCATCTCCTTCGTCGCGGCGGTCTGGCTCTGGCGCTGGATGTGGCGCAGCGAGGGCGCGCTGACGGTGCTGAGCCTTGCGCTGATCATCGGCGGCGCGCTCGGCAACGGCGTCGATCGCGCCGTCTACGGCGCGGTGGTGGACTTCGTTCACTTCCATTGGGGTAGCTTCAGCTGGTACATCTTCAACATCGCCGATGTCGCGATCGTTGTCGGTGTGGCCGGGCTCCTGTATGAGTCCTTCCGACCGGCTGGGGAAAAGACAGCTGAGTGACGGTCTCGCCATCCTTTCGCCGCTCGTCCATGCTTGAGGCGAGTGCGAGATTGTCCAAAGGGAGATTTGATATGGCGCAACGCATCCGCGTGTCGCATCTGCTGCTCGCCGGCGGGCTCGTGCTGGCGGCCCAGCCTGCCTTCGCGCAGGAGGGCATGCTGTTCAAGAACCTGCTCGAAGGCACCTTCGGCGGCAAGGGGGCCGGCGACGACATCGATTATCGCGAGCGTGCGCCGCTGGTCGTGCCGCCGAATTCGGCGCTGCCGCGCCCGCAGGATCCGGCGAGCGCTCGCAGTGCCGCCTGGCCGAATGATCCCGATGTGCAGCGCCGCAAGGACGAGGCCAATCGTCCGCCCTATGCGCTCTCCGAGAGAGCGCGCAACAACCCTGTCCTGTCGCAGGAAGAGCTGCGCCGCGGCCGCACGTCCCGTGTGGAACAGGCGCCGACGATCATCGAGGAACACAGTAACTACAACAACCAGATCCAGCCGATCCGCATCGGCCGCGACCTCGCTTCCCGCCGCAACCAGGCGGCCGAAGAGTCTCTGGCCTATGGCACCGAGCCGCAGCGCCGCCTGCTGACCGAGCCGCCGACCGGCTATCGCCGCCCGGCTGACACGGCCGCGATGGGCCCGGGTCGCGGCGGCCCGGTCGAGGACAAGCAGGCTGTCGGCCAGCGCGAATTCGTGACCGGCCAGGGACCGGTGATGCTGGTCAGGCCTGACTAGGCTTGATCTGCAAGATCGGCTGAGGCGAGCCTCTTGCCGAAGCGGGACAAGCTGACCAAGTTCTCTTCCGGGGCGGGCGCATCGTGCCCGCCCTTTGTGTCTCAGCAGGAGATCGCGTCAGGTGAACATCCATGCGCGCCAGCCCGGTCTGGCTGAGCCCGTCGAAGCCTTCCGGCTCGATAATGGCCTCGACGTCGTCGTCGTGAAGGACCATCGGGCGCCGGTCGTCACCCATATGGTCTGGTATCGCAATGGTTCCGCCGACGATCCGGCCGGCAAATCGGGCATCGCGCATTTCCTCGAGCATCTGATGTTCAAGGGCACCGAACGCTGGCCCGCCGGCGAGTTCTCGAAGATCGTCGCAGGCTTCGGCGGACAGGAGAACGCCTTCACCTCCTACGACTACACCGCCTATTTCCAGCGCGTGCCGAAGGAGCATCTGCGCGCGATGATGGATTACGAGGCCGACCGGATGACCGGCCTCTCCTTCGACGAGAGCGTGGTCGGACCCGAGCGCGACGTGGTGCTGGAGGAGCGGCGCATGCGCGTCGATTCCGATCCGGCTGCCCAGCTCGGCGAGGAATTCTCCGCTTCGCTGTTCTTCCACCATCCCTATGGCACGCCGATCATCGGCTGGGAGCATGAGATCGAGCGTCTGAATCGCGACGACGCCTTCGCCTACTATCAGCGCTTCTACACGCCCGAGAACGCGATCCTCGTCGTGGCCGGCGATACCGATGCCGCCGAGGTGCGGCGTCTCGCCAATGAGAGCTACGGCAAGATCGCGGCCCGCGGCGCGGCGCCTGTCCGCAGCCGCCCGAGCGAGCCCGAGCCGCGCGCCTCGCGCCGGGTTGCGCTGAACGACCCGCGCGTGCAGCAGCCTTCGCTGCGCCGGGGGTGGCTGACCCCGACCTACACGACTGGAGAGCGCGAAGAGGTTCTGGCGCTCGAACTCGTCGCCGAGATCCTCGGCGGCGGGACGACCTCGCGGCTCTATCGCAAGCTCTGCGTCGAGGACGAGCTCGCGGCTGGCGCCAGCGCCTATTTCATGGGTTCGATGGTGGACCGCGCCGCCTTCCAGCTTTCCGCCAGCCCGCGCCCCGGTGTCGAGATGGCGGCGATGGAGGCGGGGCTCGATGCCGCGCTTGCCAGCTTCCTGGCCGACGGGCCAAGCGAGCTGGAGCTGGCGCGCGCCCGCACGCGGCTCGTCGCCGAGACGGTGTTCGCCCGCGACAACCAGGCTTCGCTGGCGCGCATCTTCGGCTCGGCGCTGGCGGTCGGCGAGACGGTCGAGGACGTGCTCGCCTGGCCGCAGCGCATCGAGGCCGTCAGCCGCGATGCGGTGGTCGAAGCGGCGCGCCGCTATCTGAAGCCTGGTCGCAGCGTCACCGGCCTGCTGCTGCCCGCCTGATCCTTGCCGTCTCACCGAACGGGCGGACGCCAGGCTCCGCCGACAGGAAGCGACATGAACGCGCCGATTCCGACACCCGACCTCAACACGGCCGGCCCCGCCCTTGCGGTCCAGAGCGTCCGCTCGCCGGGCGGCATCGAGGCCTGGCTCGTCGAGGAGCACAGCCTGCCGCTGATCGCGGTCGATTTCGCCTTCGACGGCGGCGCCAGCCGCGACCCGGAAAACGCGGCCGGCAGCGCCTATCTGATCTCGGGCCTGCTCGATGAAGGTGCCGGCGATCTCGACGCCGAGGCCTTTCAGGGCCGGCTGGCCGATCATGCGATCAGCCTCGGTTTCGAGGCCCGCCGCGACGATTTCCACGGACATGTCCAGACCTTGTCGAGTCATCGCGACACCGCCTTCGACCTGCTGGCGCTGGCGCTGAACCAGCCGCGCTTCGATGCCGATGCGGTCGGCCGTGTCCAGGCCCAGATCATCGCCGGGCTGCAGCGCCAGGCGAAGAACCCCGAAGTCATGTGCCGCAACGCGCTTTTCGCCGCGGCCTTCCCCGGCCATGCCTATGGCCGGCCCGAGAAGGGCGATGTCGACAGCGTCTCGAAACTGGCGGCTCCGGCGCTGAAGGCGTTGACGCCGGCATTGCTCGATCGCGGCGGGCTCAAGGTTGTCGTGGTCGGCGACATCACCGCGGCCGAACTCGCCGGGCGCCTTGATCTGCTGTTCGGGGCGCTGCCACAGGGCGTGTCCCGTCCGCGCCCGCCTCAGCCGCTGCCGATTCGGGGGCTGGGCCAGACCCATGTCATCGATCTCGACGTCCCGCAGACCGTGCTTCGCTTCGTCGGGCCGGGGCTGATGTGGCATGATCCGGACTTCATCCCAGCAAGTGTGCTGAACCACATCCTCGGCGGCTCGGCCTTCACTTCGCGCCTGTTCATGGAAGTGCGCGAGAAGCGCGGCCTTGCCTATGGCGTATCCTCCAGCCTGATGCCGCTGCGGGAGAGCGCCATGCTCGTTGGCGGCACCGCCACCCGCAACGACCGCGCCGCCGAATCGATGAAGGTGATCCGCGAGGAGATGCTGAAGCTCGCCCATGATGGGCCGAGCGAGCACGAGGTCGAGGAAGCGAAGCGCTACATCATCGGCTCCTACCCGCTGCGCTTCGACACCTCGCCGAAGATCGCCGGGGAATTGCTGGCTCTCGCGCTGCGCGGCGACACACCTGATTTCCTCGCCCGCCGCAACGGTCTCTTCGCGGCTGTGACGCTCGATGACGTCAAGCGCGTTGCCCATCGCCTCTTCGGCAACCCCGACCTGCTCGTTCAGGCGGTTGGCAAGCCGGTCGGGCTGGTCTGAAATAGCCTTCGTCTCCTCGTCGATACGGATCCTCTTCATGCTTCAGCAAAGCTTCGATCTCGCGCTCGAATCCAAGGTCGGCAAGGGAGGCATTCCCGACGCGGCCTTCGAGAAGGCGCTGGCCGATCTCAAGCCTGCGCTGGCGAAGCTGCAGGGGCAGGCGAAGGACGGTTCGCTGCCGCTGCTGAAGCTGCCGAGCGACACGGCCGATCTGGCGCCCGTGAAGGTTGCCGCCGAGCGGCTCAAGGCTGGCGGCACCACCGACGTGCTGGTGCTCGGCACCGGCGGCTCCAGCCTCGGCGGCCAGACGCTGGCGCAGCTCACCGGCTACGGCATCGCCGGCCTCTCCCACTTCACGTCCGGCCCGCGCGTCCACTTCATCGACAATCTCGACCCGGCGACCTATGCGGCGCTGCTCGCCAAGCTGCCGCTCAAGACGACCAAATTCGTGGCCATCTCGAAATCGGGCGGCACCGGCGAGACGCTCCTGCAGTCGATCGCCGCGATTGAGGCGCTGCGCGGCGCGCATCTCACCGATCAGCAGATCGGCGACCATTTCCAGGGGCTTTCCGAGCCGGGCAAGCCCGGCAAGCTCCATCCGCTGCGCGCGCTGCTGGAACCCTTCGGCACACCCTTCCTCGAACACCACACCGATGTCGGCGGGCGCTATTCCGTGCTGACCAATTGCGGCCTGCTGCCGGCCGCCGTGCTCGGCCTCGATATCGAGGCGCTGAGGCTCGGCGCCGGCCGCGCGGTGGCGCCGCTCTTTGCCGGCAAGGATGTCCGTGAGACCCCCGCCGCTATCGGCGCCGCGCTGCATCTGGCCGCCATGCGCTCGGGCAAGAACATCGCCGTGCTCATGCCCTATGCCGACAAGCTCGCATTGCTCACCCGCTGGTGGATGCAGCTCTGGGCCGAGAGCCTCGGCAAGGACGGGCAGGGCACACAGCCCGTCGGCGCGCTCGGTCCCGTCGACCAGCATTCGCAGCAGCAGCTCTATCTCGCCGGCCCCAAGGACAAGTTTTTCACCGTCGTGACGACCGGCGTGAAGGGCAAGGGCCCGCAGATCGACGCGGGCCTCGCGGAGAAGATCGGGCAGGCCGATTTCGCCGGCAAGACCATCGGCGACCTCGTCGCGGCGCAGGGCATCGCCATGATCGATACCTTCGCCAAGAACGGCTGCGCTGTGCGCCGCTTCCATGTCGAGCGGATCGACGAGACCAGCCATGGCGAGATGCTGATGCATTTCATGCTGGAGACGATCCTCACCGGCTACGCGATGGGGGTGGATCCCTTCGACCAGCCGGCGGTGGAGGAGGCGAAGCTTCTCGCCAAGCGCTATCTTGCCGAAGGGCGGGCTTGAGTCGCGGTTCTACGGCGCAGACGCGTCATGCCCGGGCTTGACCCGAGCATCTCATGACATGAAGGCTCGGGAGCCTCTTGCTGCGGAAAGAGGTTCTCGGGTCTGCGCTGCGCTCCGCCCGAGAATGACGGGCAAGGTGCTCGCGGCCGAAAGAACACGTTGAACCCATGAACGTCCGCCGCCTCGATCCCGTCCTGGTCGACCGCATCGCCGCTGGCGAGGTGATCGAGCGGCCGGCTGCGGCCGTGAAGGAGCTGGTCGAGAACGCCATCGATGCCGGCGCAAGTTCGGTCGCCGTGACCATTATCGGCGGCGGGCGCGAACTGATCCGCGTCGTCGACGACGGCGCCGGCATGACGCCACAGGACCTGGAACTCGCCGTCGAGCGACACGCCACCTCCAAGCTGCCGGAGGGCGACCTCTTTGCCATTGGCACGCTCGGCTTCCGCGGCGAGGCGCTGCCCTCGATCGGCTCGGTGGCGCGGCTCTCCATTGCGACGCGCCGGCATGATGCGCCGCAGGGCTCGGGCCTCGTCGTCGAGGCCGGCGAGAAGGGCGTCGTCCGTCCCGTTGCCGCGGCAGTCGGGACCCGCATCGAGGTCAGCGACCTCTTCATCTTCACTCCGGCCCGCCTCAAATTCCTGAAGAGCGACCGCGCCGAGGCGCAGGCCGTCTCCGAGATGCTCAGGCGCCTCGCCATCGCCCATCCCGAAATCCGCTTCTCGCTGGAGGGCGAGCACGTCAGCGCCTTCGACTGGCCGGCCGAGCCGATCGGGGAGGAGGGGCTGCTGCGCCGTCTCGGCCGGGCGCTTGGCCGCGACTTTCCAGAGAACGCACTGAAGATCGAGGCCGAGCGCGAAGGCTTCCGCATCTTCGGCTTCGCCGGTTTGCCGACCTTCCATCGCGGCACCTCGGCCGGCGTGCATCTCGCCGTCAACGGCCGCCCGGTTCGCGACAAATTGCTGCTCTCGGCCGTGCGCGGCGCCTATGCCGACGTCGTACCCTCCGATCGCCATCCGGTGCTCTTCCTCGATGTCGGCTGCGATCCGCGGCTCGTCGACGTCAACGTCCACCCCGCCAAGAGCGAAGTTCGCTTCCGCGACCCCGCGCTGGTCCGCGGCCTTGTCGTCTCCGGGCTGAAGGCGGCGCTCGCCGCAGCCGGCCACCGCGCCACCACCACAGGCGGCGCCCGCACGCTCGACGCCTTCCGCGCCGTCCTCTCGATGGGCGGAAACGGCAACGCGATCCCGCGCCCGGGCTTCCCCTCAGTGCCGAGTTGGAGTGCGCCGCCCTCGGTCTCATTATCGACTCCGCAGGCGGGCTTCTCCGATTTCGCCGCGCCCTCCGCGGACGCCCGCGCGCATCTCGCCGAGCCTTCGCCCGACGCGCTCGACCGGCCGCTCGGCGCCCCGCGTGCCCAGCTCCACGAGACCTATATCGTCACCCAGACCCGCGAGGGCGTCGTCATCGTCGACCAGCACGCCGCCCATGAGCGGCTGGTCTATGAGCGGCTGAAGGCCGAGCGCGCTCGCTCCGGCATTGCCCGCCAGCCCCTGCTGCTGCCGGAAGTGGTCGAGCTCGATCCTGTCGACGCCGACCGCCTGATAGCGGCGGGCAGCGAGCTCGAAAGCCTCGGCCTCGTGCTGGAATCCTTCGGCTCTGGCGCAGTGCTGGTGCGCGAGGCCCCCAGCCAGCTTGCTGGCGGCAATCTCCAGCGCCTCGTCCGCGATGTCGCCGATGCGCTGGCCGAGCACGGCACGGCCGGCTCTTTGGAGCGCCGGCTCGACCATGTGCTGGCGACGATGGCCTGCCACAACTCCGTCCGC
The DNA here is from genome assembly GCF_056395485.1 of Allobosea sp. 10L417. NCBI lineage: Bacteria > Pseudomonadati > Pseudomonadota > Alphaproteobacteria > Hyphomicrobiales > Alloboseaceae > Allobosea > Allobosea sp. 10L417. The sequence goes on along the minus strand of NZ_JBFTJP010000010.1, from coordinate 150,882 downwards.
GCCGGCCGCCGCATGCGCCCCGAGGAGATGGACGCGCTGCTGCGCGAGATGGAGATCACGCCCAATTCCGGCCAATGCAACCACGGCCGGCCGACCTATGTCGAATTGAAGCTGTCGGATATCGAGCGGCTGTTCGGACGACGGTAAGCGCCTATAAGGCGCCGGGATATCGATCGAGGAGACGACGATGGCGGGCGAGATGATTGTTCAGGCGGCCTGTCACTGCAAACGCGTCCGCTTCGAAGCGACCTTGACCGACGGCCTGAACACCGCGCGTCGCTGCAATTGCTCGTTCTGCCGCATGCGGGGCGCCGTGGTCGTGTCGGCGAGCGGCGTCCGGATCGTCTCGGGAGAGGATTCTCTCGGCGAGTACCAGTTCAATACCAAGACGGCGAAGCATTACTTCTGCCTGGGTTGTGGCATCTATACCCATCACCAGCGCCGTTCGAATCCCGGCCAGCTCGGGGTGAACGTGGCTTGCGTCGATGGCGCCAGCCCCTTTGATTTTCGGGAACTGCAGGTCAACGACGGCATCAATCACCCCCGCGACATGGGCGCCGGGGCAAGGGCGAGGATAGCGGGCATCCTTAGATATGAGCCGACCGGGGACTAAGGTCTGCCGGTCCACAGCGGCGCTCGAAGCTTGGCACGAACGTCAACTCGGCCGGTAGAAGCCGCTATCGAGATTGTCCAGCGTCATGCCGGCGTCGCCGGCCTGCGGAAACCACTGCTCCTCGACAATAGCCTCAAGTTCGCGCCGCGCGGCCATGTAGTCGACCGCGAGATTGGCGCGAGCGGCCGTCAGGCGGACCTGCATGTTCGGGTGTCCGAATAGCCGCATAAGTATCCGTCTTTGATCTCCAGGACGGGATCTCAGTTCGTCTTCTATTGCTCTAATCTGGTCGTAGCGTCTGTTGTAGCTGGCGATCTCGTTGCGATCCAAGGCGATGTATTGCTTGATGCATAGCTGCTCAAAGAGGCGATTGAGTTCTTCGAGTGTAAGCAATTTCAGTTTTGATGGGGTCATTTCAACACCTTGAAACGCCTGAGGGCCGGATGACCAACTTGAACGTGCTCCGCCTATCCCCTGTTACGCAAGTAATTTCGCGGTGAGAGGTTGCCGAATTCGGGATTCTTCGTAGCGTACCATCCTGTGATCTCCTGATGCTTGTATCGCGGAATGCTGACGAGATTGTCGACGCCGTCGATCGCGGACCGCGGAAAGCCCTCGCGCGATCCCGCGCCCTGCTCGACGATGTGATGGTCGTCATAACCCGGCCGGTTCTGCCCGGCCTGCTGCTGGAGCTCCGCGAGCGTCTTCGGCTCGTCCTGATAGGACCGGATCGAGGGGTATTCGGTATAGAGCCAGTGACCGACCTCGATTGCCATCAAGGCAGCGCCGATCCGGCCCGCGGATCTCAGCGCTCGCAGCGCGATCGCCCGTGCCAGCGTCTTGGCCGCCTGGGTCTTCGACGGCTTGCTGCTGGGCGGATTGTTGGTTTGGTCGAGCGCCGGGCCGCCATTGTCGCCGATGCCGGGCTGTCTTTGGTTGGCGCCCTGGCCGCCCGCCCATTGCCCTACCTCCGGGCTGCACGCCGGCACGCGCGGCTGATCGCGATTGAACCCGCCCTTCTCGACGAGTGCTTGCAGCCGGGCGAGAGCGCGCATCATGCGCTCGCCGGCCAATTGGCATGCAACGGCATGGAGGCGGGCTATGCGTGCGCGCCCGTTGGGTTCGATGGAATGTCTGATTGGCATCCGGCGCTTGGTCTCCGCGGCGGATGCGGAGATTAAGCGCGGAACAGGAGCTGGGGATAAGTTCGCTGTCGCCGGCCTATTGGCGACGACCTATGACCTATGAGTTCCGCAGCAGGATCACGAGCGTCTCGCCATAGCTCCGGCGCTCCAGTTCCTCGAACCCTTCCGGCAGGCTGATCTCGGCATCCGCAGCCTCTTCCAGCACGATCAGCGCGCCCGGCTCCAGCCAGCCGCCTTCGCGGGCCGAGACCAGCGCCTTCTCGCCCAGCCCCTTGCGATAGGGCGGGTCGCAGAAGACGAGGCCAAAGGGCGCCATCCCGGTGATCGGGCCGAGCCTTGTCGCGTCGCGGCGGAAGATGCGGCTGAAGCCGGCAAGCCCCAGCGCCATCTGGTTTTCGCGGATGATGCCGCGCGCCTCGGTGCCGTCATCGACCAAGAGCGCGAAGCCCGCCCCACGCGAGAGCGCCTCGAAGCCAAGCGCGCCGGTGCCGGCGAAGAGGTCGAGCACGCGGGCGCCCTCGACCGCGTCGCCATAAGCATGAGTCAGTACGTTGAACAGGGATTCGCGCAGGCGGTCCGAGGTCGGCCTGATGCTGCCGATCCCCGGCTTCGGGCCGGCCAGAGGCCGGCCGCCCAGGCGTCCGCCGACGATCCGCATCGCTTAGCCGCGCTTGCCGCCGGGACGCGGACCCCGGCCGGGCGGGCGCGGTCCCTTGTCGCCACTCGGTCGCCCTCCACTCGGCTTGCCGCCAAAGGGGCGTCCGCCACCGGCCGGCCGCTCGGAGGAGCGAGAGCCGAAGCTCTTGCCACCGAAGCTTTTGCCGGCGGGCTTGTCGCCGAAGCTGCGGCCACGCGGCCGGTCCTCGGCAGGTCGCTCGCTGAAGCGACGCGCCGGGCGGTCGGCGCCATCGCGCGGGGCACGGTCCGGGCGCTCGCCGCGTGGAGCGCGGTCCTGCCAGGGCCGCTCTTCGCCGCGGTCGCGCCCGCTGCCTTCGGCGCGCGGGCGCCGTGCCGGCCTCTCGTCGCCGCTGGAGCGCTCGAAGGAGCGCGGTGCGCGAGCCTCCTCGCCGCCACGTTCGTGGCGCGGCTTGCGATCCGGCCTGCGCTTGCTGTCCGGTGCGGGCGCAGCGCGCTCCTCGGGAGCGGGGGCACCGACGCGCTCGACCAGCACGCGCCGGCCCTTCGGGTCGGCGATCGGCGTATCGCGCCGGCGCCGGACCTCACCGGAAGCCTCGCGCTCCTGCCGTTCCAGCTTCGGGTCGGCGCCGCGGCGCGGCGGCGTCTTGCGCTCGCGCTGTGGCTCTGTTTCCGCATCGCGCCAGACGGTGCGGGTCCACGGCTTGTCGCCGCGCAACTCGCGCACAGCCTCGCGGCGCGCTTCATGTTGGTCCTCGGCGGCGTCGCGGCGTCGGCGCGGGCGGTCGTCGCCGGMCGGAGCCGGGCGTGGCGCGGCGGGCAGGGCGTCGCGGCGCGGCGACTCGAAATCGGCGCCGGCCTTGGCGGCAAGCTCCGTGCCGAGCTGGTCCTGCAGCACGCGCGAGCGGATCTCGTCGGCCTCGCCCTCGGCCAGTTCGCCGAGCTGGAAGGGACCGAAGGAGATGCGGATCAGCCGGTTCACGGTCAGCCCGAGATGCTCGAGCACGGTCTTGACCTCGCGGTTCTTGCCCTCGCGCAGATCGACCGTCAGCCAGGTGTTGAAGCCCTGCTGGCGCTCGAAGCGGGCGATCACCGGCCCGTACTGGATGCCGTCGATGGTGACGCCGTCCTTCACCGTGTCGAGCACGTCCTGCGTCACCTCGCCGAAGGCGCGCACGCGGTAGCGCCTGAGCCAGCCCGTCTCCGGCAGCTCCAGCACCCGCGCCAGCCCGCCATCATTGGTCAGCAGCAGAAGGCCTTCGGTGTTGATGTCGAGCCGGCCGATGGTGAGCACGCGCGGCAGGTCTTCCGGCAGCACGTCGAAGACGGTCGGCCGGCCTTCCGGGTCGAAATTGGTCGTCACCACGCCGCGCGGCTTGTGGTAGAGCCACAGCCGGGTGCGCTCGCGGGCCGGCAGCGGCTCTCCATCGATCAGCACGATATCGGTCGGCTTCACGTCGAAGGCCGGGCTTTCCAGCACCCTGCCGTTCACGCTGACGCGGCCTTCCTCGATCATCGCCTCGCTGTCGCGGCGCGAGGCGACGCCGGCGCGCGCCATCACCTTGGCGATCCGCTCCGGCTCTTCCGCGGTGATCAGCTTGCGCTCGGGCGCATCCTCGCGCGGGCGGCGCGGACGGTCCTCATGGCCTTCGAAGCGTGGCGCGCGCGGGCGCGAAAAACGCTTCTCGCCATCGCGGCCCTCGCCACGCGGCGGCCGGTCGCCCTGCGGCCTGTCGCGGCCGGCGAAGGGGCGCTCGCCCGTGCGGGCCGGACGGCGGGGGCGCTCCTCGCCGGAGCGTTCGCGGAAGCCGCGGCCTTCGCCCTCGGCCCTGACGCGGGCCGGCCTGTCGCCGTCGAAGCGGCGCGGGCGCGCAGCCTCGCCCTCGCCGCCAGCAGGGCGCTCGAAGCGGCGGGCCGGGCGCTCATCGCCAGCCGAATGACCGCGGAAGGGCTTGCGCTCGCCGTCGCGCGCGGGGCGGTCGTCACCGGCTGGGCGGCTACGGAACGGCTTACGCTCGCCATCGCGCGCGGGTCCACGGCCTTCACCGCCGGGGCGGCTGCCGAAGGGCTTGCCGCCGAAGCCTTTGCCACCGGAGCCGGGTCCACGGCCGCCGGCGCCACCGCCCTTGCGTGGGCCGCGGCCTCTGTTGTTGTCGTCGTCTTTCATGGCTGCTCCTGAGCCGGCCGAGCACAACCGCTTTGCGGGAGAGGCCTGGCTCGCTTATTCGCTATAACCGGCGCTTGTAGCAGAGGCTTTCCCTCGCTGCGAGCGCCAAAGCTGGGGTTTATGATGTCGAAACCGCAATCATCCTCCGCGTTCGACGCGATGGCGCTCGCCTTCGACGAGGCGAAGGCGGCCGCGTTGCGCGGAGAGGTGCCGGTCGGCGCGGTGGTGGTGCGCGACGGCGCGGTCCTCGCCAGCGCCGGCAACCGCACGCTGGAGCTGAAGGACCCGAGCGCTCATGCCGAGATGCTGGCGCTCAGGCTCGCCTGCGAAGAGATCGGCAGCGAGCGGCTGATCGGCTGCGATCTATACGTCACGCTCGAACCCTGCCCGATGTGCGCCGCGGCAATCTCCTTCGCGCGGATCAGGCGGCTCTATTTCGGCGCGGGCGACCCGAAGGGCGGCGCGGTCGAGAACGGGGTCAGGCTCTATGAGAGCCCGACCTGCCACCATGTGCCGGAGGTCTATGGCGGTTTGCGCGAGACCGAGGCGGCGACGCTGCTGCGGGAGTTCTTCCGCGAGCGGCGGTAGCGACCAGCGTCAATCTCGGGCGGAGCGAAGCGTAGACCCGAGAATCTCAGGACCAGAAGGCAATGGTTTCCGAGATGCTCGGGTCAAGCCCGCGCATGACGCGGGGATGTCAGCTCAGGTGTCCGACGAGTCGATGCCGAACTTCTGCGCAAGTTGCGCGCGGTCCATGCAGGAGACGTCATAGGTCACCCGCCGGCCCTTGAATTCCGGGCGCTTGCTGAATTCCTTGGTCATCGAGCGCGTGATGTCGTCGATCCGGGCTTCGCAGGCTTGGATGGACGTGAACTCCATCTCGCTGATCCGGCTGGTGGCGCAATGTGCTTCGCCGGTGACGCAGGCCATGACGACCATGGTGAAGGCATCCATGCAGGCGCTCCTGTTGCGGCCGGTCGACGCTGCGCTCCTATGGTTAGCGCTTGGTTAAGACCGGCAATGTGCCCCCGCCGGTCCTTAAGCAAGATACGCGCCGTTATGCAAGGCTGCGCCAACACAAATAGGCACCGAGCGCCAGCAGGCCGGCGAAGAAGCAGATCTTGAACGTGGCGGGCGAGATGCGGCTGCGGATGAACTGGCCGACGCCCATGCCGGCCAGCGCCGGAACAAGCGCGAGCAGAGATTGCCAGGCGACGGTGCCGTTGAGCGCGCCGGCGCCGATCAGGCCGAAGGAGAGGGCGAGCGTCGAGACGATGAAGGAAATGCCGAGCGCCTGCACCAGCTCGTCCTTGTCGAAGCCGAGCGCCTGCAGATAGGGCACGGCCGGCAGCACGAAGACGCCGGTGGCGGCGGTGACGACGCCGGTCGTCAGTCCGATGATGGGGCCGAGCCAGCTTTCCCAGCCCGGCGGCACGCGCAGCTTCGCCGCCTTGAGGCCGACCAGCGCGTAGAGCACGAGCGCAAGGCCGAGCCAGAGTGTCGGCGTGCCGTCCTTTTGCTGCTGCAACAATCCGGCGCCGGCCCAGGTGCCCACGCAGATGGCGGCCAGCATGGGAGCGAGCCGCCTCAGTATCGCGCCGAGCTTCGGGCCAGTCGTGATCTGCCAGCCATTGGTGACGAGATTGGGCACCACCAGAAGCGCCGCCGCCTGTGCCGGTGCCATCACCACGCCGAGGATGCCGACGGCGATGGTCGGCAGCCCCAGCCCGATCACGCCCTTGACGAAGCCGGCGAGCACGAAGGTCGCGGTGACGAAGAGGAGGAGAGTCGTGTTGTCCATGTCCTGCTTGTGGCATTGGCTGTGCCGACTGTCGCTGCCCGATGCTACGGCGGGCGCCGTAGTGTTCCCGCTTGCGGCCCGGCGGCGATGGCGCATCATGCGGCGATGAGCACGCCAAGTCGCTATTCCGGCCCCTATCTCGCGGAGATCGCCCATCTGATGGGCGATCCGGCCCGCGCCAACATGCTGCACGCGCTGATGGATGGCCGTGCGCTGACGGCCAAGGAACTCGCCTGGATCGCCGGCGTCGCGCCGCAGACGGCGAGCGGTCACCTCGCCAAGCTGATGCAGGGCGGGTTGATCGACGTCGCCGTGCAAGGACGCCATCGCTACTACAGGCTGGCCGGGCCGGAAGTCGCGGCGGCGCTGGAAGGCCTGATGGTTCTGGCCAATTTGGACGGGACGAGCCGGCGCCTGCCGTCGCGTGTCGGTGCGGAGTTGAGCGAGGCCCGCACCTGCTACGATCATTTCGCCGGGCGGCTCGGCATCGGTATTCATGACGCGCTGATGGCCGGCGGCCACCTCGCCGTCAGCGAGGGCGGCTATGCGCTGACGCCGTCGGGCAACGCGATTTTTTCCGCTCTCGGCGTCGATCCGGGTGCGAGCAGCCGGAGCCGCCGTGCGGCGCTGCGCCCCTGCCTCGACTGGAGCGAGCGCCGCCCGCATCTCGCCGGCCATCTCGCTGCGGCGCTGGCCTGCCGCTGCTTCGAGATGGACTGGGTCCGTCGCCGCAAGGAGAGCCGCGCCGTCGTCCTGACGGAGGAGGGCAGGGCGGTGCTCGAAAACGCGCTCCCCGGCTTCCGCTGCGATGCGCCGGAGCCGCTCAGCCCGGTGGTTCGAGAGCCCACTCCAGCGCTCGCTTGACCTCGTCCTTGATCGGCTCGGCAGCCGCGAGGATCGCTTTCGCCTTGAAGAAGTCGAGTCCACCGATGCGGTCGGCGCCCGCCCGGATCAGAATATCGGGCGGCTGCTGCTCGATCATGCGCTGGACCAGCGTGCGGGTCAGGATCTGCGAGGCGCCGACGATCGCCTCCATTGCCCCGGGGATGCGCGTGTCGCTCGTCGCCGTCGTCGGTGCGCTGACATCGATCGCAACGACGACGCGGCCCGGCGCCAGAAACTCCCGATAGGGCAGGGGATCGATGGCGCCACCGTCGATCAGCACGCGCCCGCAAAGCGCGACCGGCCGCACCAGCCCGGGAATGGCGAGCGAAGCGGCAACCGCCGGCGTCAGCGGCCCCTCATGCAGCATAACCTCTGCATGGCGGTGGTAATCCGCCGCAACCGCGCTGAACGGGATAGCCAGTTCCTCGAAGCGGTCGGGCACGGCTTCCGGCCAGAACAGGTCGAGCAGGCGCTCGCCATCGATCAGGACGGGGTTGCCGAGCCCGCGCACGAGATCGGTAAGGCGGCCGATGCGGGCCTCCAGCAGCCTTGCGACTGCGCGCGCCCGGTCGCGGAAGGTCGCAAGCACATGCTCGCGCAGATCGCGACCGGAGAGGCCGGCGGCATAGGCAGCGCCGATGATGGCGCCGATCGAGCAGCCGGAGATCCGCGCGGGCTTGAGACCGAGCTCGTCGAAGGCCTCCAGCACTGCGATGTGGCTCAGGCCCCGCGCCCCGCCGGCGCCGAGCACCAGCGCGATCTCGGGCGTGCCGCCGGAGGCTCGCGAGAGGTCGGCGTTGCTGGAACGTGGCATGTCTTCCGTTCCGCGCTTGGCCTCAGGCGACGGCCTGGGCCAGGAAAGGCTTCAGCGCCGCAAGCGTCGCCTGCGGATTCTCTTCCGGCAGGAAGTGTCCGCTGTCGATCGCCTGACCTTCCGCCTGCGGCGCGAAGGTCTTTCGCCAGATTTCGAGCGGGCTCGCGCCCTTGGCCGGGATGCCGGCTTCGCCCCAGAGAACCAGCGTCGGGCAGAGGATGCGCTTGCCCGCGGTGAGATCCGTCTTGTCGTGCTCGACGTCGGTGGTGGCGCCGGCGCGATAATCCTCGCAGGCGGCATGCGTGCGCGACGGGTCGCTGAACGATTCCGCGTAGGATTGCATGGCCAGCGGATCGAACAGGTCGAGGTTCTTCGCCCGGCTCCAGCTCGCGATGGTGCGGTCGAGCCAGCTGACGGGATCGGATTTGAGTAGATTCTCTGGGATCGGTTCCGGCTGTGCCAGGAAGGTCCAGTGATAGACCTGCATGGCCCGGGCCGCGTTCATGCCCTCCCACATCGAGACGGTAGGCAGGATGTCGAGCAGCACCAGCCGCTCGACCCGGCCGGGATGGTCGAGCGCCAGCCGATAGGCGACCCGCGCGCCGCGATCATGGCCGATCACGCCGAAGCGCAGATGGCCGAGCGCCTGCATCACGGCGACGATGTCCTCGCCCATGCCGCGCTTGGTGTAGGTCGCCTTGCCGCCGTCGCCATGCGGCGCGGCCGACCAGCCATAGCCGCGCAGATCGGGGCAGATGACGGTGTGGGTCTTCGCCAGCTCCGGCGCCAGCCGGTGCCACTCGGCATGGGTTTGCGGGAAGCCGTGGATCAGCACCAGCGGCGGTCCTTCGCCGCCGACGCGCGCGAAGATCTTGCCGACCGGCCCGTCGATCCAATGCGCCTTGAAACCCGGGAAGAGACTGTCGATGTTCGCCATGGCCGGGAGCATAGCTCCGGCCGAGGCGTCCTGTCAGCCTTGCTCGCGCTTCACCGCCTGCCAGCCGATGTCGCGGCGGCAGAAGCCTTCCGGCCAGTCGATCCTGTCGACCGCCTCATAGGCGCGCGCCTGCGCTTCACGCACGCTCTTGCCGAGCCCGACGACATTGAGCACGCGCCCGCCATTGGCGACGAGATCGCCATTCGCCAGCTTGGTGCCGGCATGGAAGACGAGCACTTCGTCCAGCGCCTCGGCTTCTTCGACCTTGCGGATGACGCTGCCGGTCTCGGGCTTTGCCGGATAGCCCCTGGCCGCGAGCACGACGGTGAGCGCCACTTCGTCCCGCCAGCGCAGGTCGACATTGTCGAGCACGCCGTCGCAGCAAGCGAGCAGCGCCGGCACGATGTCGCTCTTCAGGCGCGGCATCAGCACCTCGCATTCGGGATCGCCGAAGCGGGTATTGTACTCGATCAGCTTCGGTCCCTGCGCCGTGAGCATCAACCCGGCGTAGAGCACGCCCTGGAAGGGAGTGCCGCGCTTGGCCATGCCGGCGAGCGTCGGCCGGATGATCTCGGCCATGACGCGCTCTTCCAGCGCGGGCGTCATCACGGGCGCGGGCGAATAGGCGCCCATGCCGCCGGTATTGGGGCCGGTGTCGCCATCGCCGACGCGCTTGTGGTCCTGCGCCGAGGCAAGCGCCAGCGCATGGCTGCCGTCGCAGAGCGCGAAGAAGCTCGCTTCCTCGCCGATCATCCATTCCTCGATCACGACCTCGGCCCCGGCGCTCCCGAGCCCGCCTGCGAACATCATGTCGATGGCTTCGTTCGCCTCATCCAGCGTCTCGGCCATGATCACGCCCTTGCCGGCGGCAAGCCCGTCGGCCTTGATCACGATCGGCGCGCCCTTGTCCGCGACATAGGCCTTGGCGGAGGCGGCATCGCTGAAGCGGCCGAAGCCGGCGGTCGGGATGTCGAATTCGGCGCAGAGCTCCTTGGTGAAGCCCTTCGAGCCTTCGAGCTGCGCGGCGGCCTTCGACGGACCGAAGACCTTGATGCCGGCCTGGCGGAGATCGTCGGCGATGCCGGCGACCAGCGGACCTTCCGGGCCGACCACGACGAGGTCGATCCCCTGCAATCGGCAGAAGGCGACGACGGCGGCGTGGTCGGCGACGTCGACCGCGACATTCTCTCCGCATTGCGCCGTGCCGGGGTTGCCCGGCGCGATGAAGAGCGTGTCGCAGAGCGGCGAGGCCGAAATCGCCCAGGCGAGCGCATGCTCGCGTCCGCCCGAACCGATCAGAAGAATCTTCATGGCGCCATCTCCGCTGACCGGGTTTCTATTGCAGGAAGCTCAGCCCTCATCCTGAGGAGCGCTCGGCCGGAGCGCGTCTCGAAGGATGTTCCAGCGCGCGCTGAAGCATTCTTCGAGACGCCGCGTTCCGCGGCTCCTCAGGATGAGGGCTCGGCTGGGCATAGCCGCCCGGCGCCGTGCGGGCAACGCTTCTGCTGTGCGGGCCGGGCCGTTATGGTCCGGTCATGAACACCGAATCGCCCCTGCCGACCGGCAATGCTCCCGAATGGTCTGTCTCGGACCTCTCCGGCGCGCTGAAGCGCACCATCGAGGACGCCTTCGGCTTCGTGCGCGTGCGCGGTGAGATTTCCGGCTATCGCGGCCCCGTCGCCTCCGGCCATGTCTATTTCTCGCTCAAGGACACCAACGCCAAGATCGACGCAGTGATCTGGAAGGGCGTGTTCGGCCGGCTGAAGACGCGGCCGCAGGAAGGCCTTGAAGTCATCGCCACCGGCAAGATCACCACCTTCGCCGGCAAGTCGAGCTATCAGATCGTCATCGATTCGCTGGAGCCGGCCGGCATCGGCGCGCTGATGGCGCTGCTCGATGAGCGTCGCAAGCGGCTTGCGGCGGAGGGGCTCTTCGCCGAGGAGCGCAAGCAGCTCATCCCCTATCTGCCCTCCGTCATCGGCGTCGTGACCTCGCCGACAGGGGCTGTCATCCGCGATATCCTGCACAGGCTGGAGGATCGCTTCCCCCGCCAGGTCCTGGTTTGGCCGGTCAGGGTGCAGGGCGAGACCAGCGCCGCCGAGGTCGCCAACGCCATCGCCGGTTTCAACGCGCTGCCGGAAGGCGGGCGCATCCCGCGGCCGGACATCATCATCGTCGCGCGCGGCGGCGGCTCGCTCGAAGACCTGATGAGCTTCAATGAGGAGATCGTGGTCCGCGCGGCGGCGGCCTCTGAGATCCCGCTCGTCTCGGCGGTCGGCCACGAGACCGACACGACGCTGATCGATTTCGCGGCCGACCTGCGCGCGCCGACGCCCACCGGCGCGGCCGAGAAGGTCGTGCCCGTGCGGGCCGAACTGATGAGCTTCGTCGCCGATCTGTCGCGCCGCCATGCCGGCGCGATGCGCCGCCTGTCGGATCGCCGCCGCAGCGATTTGCGAGCGCTCGCCCGTGCGCTTCCGGGCCCCGAAGCGGTGCTCTCCGGCCCGCGCCAGCGGCTCGATCTCGCCGCGACGCGACTGGCGCCTGCGCTCGCCCGCAACGCCCGGGCTCATGAACAGGTGCTGCAGGCCCTGTCGCGCCGGCTGGAGGCGCGTTCGCCCCGCGTCGCGCTCGCCCGGCTGCGGGCGGAGCTCGCCGGTTTCGGTCGCGTCCTTGCCGCGGCCAGGGGCAATGCCATCGCCGGCGAACGCACACGTATCGCCCATGTCCGCGACCGGCTGGCGACGCTGGAAGCGCGGGCGTGCAATGCCTTCGGCCAGAGCCTGGTCCAGCGCCGAGAACGCGGCATTGTGCTGGCGGAACGGGCCGAGCGCGCCTTCGGCCAGGCGCTGCATCGGCGCGCCGACCGGCTCGCCTCGCTCTGGGCGCTGATCCGCTCGCTCGGCCCGGAGGCTGTGCTGTCGCGTGGCTACGCCCTGATCCGCGACGAGGCGGGCGCACTGGTGCGCAGTGTCGGAGCGGCCCAGCCAGGGCAGGCTCTCTCGGTCCAGCTCGCAGATGGCAGCTTCGGCGTCACAGTCTCCGGGACCGAGCCCGGCGGCGCGAAGCCCTCAGCCTCGCGTCCCGTGCGTAAGGGACCAGCCACCGGCACTCAGGGCGATCTGTTCTGACGATCAGGGCATATTGAGGAAGGTGCTGACGCGCTTCAGCGCATCTTCCCGCGCGGCCATGTTGGTGCCGACGGTGACCTTGCCGGTGCCGCTCGCGGAATAGGCGATGTTCTCGCGCTCCCTGACCTCGAGACGCGGATGATCAAAATCATGCAGCACGCCGGGATAGAGCACGATGCCGACGTGCTCGCCGCGCGCCTGCGCAGCTTTGGCGAGGTAGCCGCAGGGCGCAGCCGGGGTCCAGTCGTCGGCATCCCCCATCAGGATCAGCAGGGGGAGACGGGCGGAGAAGGACGGGGATTCCGATTGCAGCCGGCAGGCCGGGTAGAAGGCGACGGCGCGCTTGAAATCGGGCTTGCCGTCAGCGGGGGCACGTTCCATGCGGATCGCAGCCAGCACGGTCGAGCCACCGCCCGACCAGCCGAGGAGCGAGATCATGCCCGGCTTGATGTCGCTGCGCTGCTGCAGCCAGGCCCGCGTCGCGGTGGCATCGGCCACGCGCTCGCGCCCGGCCCGCACCGTCAGATCCTTGACGCCGCATTGCGAACCGAGCCCGCGTGAGCCGTAGCTGTCAGGCATGAGCACCGCAAAGCCGGCGGCGGAGAGCCTCTCGCCCCAATCCGTATGGCGAACCGACAATCTGCCTTGCTCGCGCCACAGGCCGCCGCAACCATGCAGGGCGACGACGGCCGGGAACGGGCCAGGGCCTGCCGGGCGATAGAAAACGCCGTCGAGATGGCCTCCGTCCATCGGAATCGACACGCGCTCGTAGCCTGCGGCCATGGCGGCCGGGGCTGCAAGGAGTGCAAGGCTCATCAGACACGCCGCGAGGCGCTGCAGACTGGACATCGTCGACCAGAGGGTTATCACAAGCGGCGGAGTATCCCGGCTTTCCGTTTCCCGATCAATGATTTGATGCGAATTTGATGAACATCAGCGAGCGTCTCCCTCCGAGCGGCCCCGAGGCGGTCATCGATTACGGCCCCGGCGAGTTCCGCGTCGTGAAGCCCGGCGCCTTCGTGCGCTGCGCAGTGACCTCGGCGCCGATCCGGCTGGAGGATCTGCGCTATTGGTCGATCGAGTGGCAGGAGGCCTATGCTTCACCGGAAGCCGTGATGCTCAGGCTGCGCCGGGCCGGGCGCGCCTAGATCGCCGCGCGTCCTGTCGGGCGCGGTGAATGTTGATCTATGCATTTGTTATCGCATCGGATTCCGAGTGGTTTCCACTTTTCGGTCCGCCGCTGTTGACGCGTCTGCGAGCAGGTTTTCGATCGCCGCTTGTTCGGCGAAGACCAGCCTGACGGGCAGCACGACGAGCCGATCGGCCTCTGCATTGGGCCAGAGGGCGGCAAGCTTGGTCCAGTCCTTCTCGGTCGTGGCGATCAGCGCGCCGCGCGTCTTGGCTTCAGAGATGGCTTCGGCAACATCGCCATCCGTATAGGGGTGGTGATCGCCGAAGGCGCGCTCGGCCACGATCGTGGCACCCGCCTCGCGCAACGTCGCTGCGAATTTCTCGGGCCTGCCGATCCCCGAAAGCGCCAGGACCTGCCGCTCGCTTAGCTGCTGCGCCGCGCTGGCAAGCGGCTCCAGTCGCGCGCTGATGACAGGGTGCCCCTGTGCACGCACGGCAGCCGCCACGCGCTGGCCTGCTTCGCCTTCACCGATGACGATTGCGGCGTCGATCTCGCCGATCTGGTCGACCAGCGGCGCCCGCAACGGGCCGGCAGGCAGGCAGAGCGCATTGCCCACGCCGCTTGCTCCGTCGACCACGGCCAGCCTCAACCGCTTCGCGAGGGCGGGATTCTGTAGCCCGTCATCCATGACGATGACGCTGGCGCCGAGCCCGTGGGCCAGCCGCGCGCCCGCGAGCCGGTCGCGGGCGATGACGGTGCGGACATGGCGCGCCATCAGCATCGGCTCGTCGCCGACATCAGCTGCGGCATGCCCGGTGGGATCCACCTCGACGGGGCCGGCGAGCCGGCCGCCATAGCCACGCATCAGGACGAAGGGCGTCTCGCCGCGCCGCGCCAGCATGTCCGCGACGGCGATCGCGGTCGGCGTTTTGCCGGCACCGCCAGCGACGAAGTTCCCGATGCAGATGACGGGGACGGGCAATTCGGCGCCGGGTTGGCGCATGCGCCGCAGCGTGATCCAGCCGTAGAGCCAGCCGAGCGGCCGCAGCAGTGTGGCCGCAAGCGTCGGGCGCGTCTGCCACCAGAAGCGCGGCGCGCTCGGCATCAGGCCGTGGGCTCACGCTGTTCGAGCGCGGCGCGCATCAGCAGGGGCTCGATGGCATGGAGCGTGCGGTTGAGGGCGCCGCCGAGCTGGCTCGCGGTCTGCGCCGCGGCCCGGGCTGCCTGGCGGGCGCTTGCCGGGTCGCTCAGCCAGCGATGCACTGCGCCGGCCAGCGTCTGCGCGTCGGGGACGGAGCGCGAGCCRCCATCCGCGTCGAAGGCCGCAAAGATCTCGGCATTGTTGTGGACATAGGGGCCGTGCAGCAGCGCGCAGCCGAGCTTGGCGGGTTCGATCGGGTTGTGCCCGCCAATGCCTTCGACGAGCGAGCCACCAAGGAAGGCCACTTGCGAGAGCCGGTAGAACAGCCCGAGCTCGTTGACCGTGTCGGCGACATAGAGATCGATGTCGCGCTCCGGATTCTCGCCGGCGGCCCGGCGCGACACGGCGACGTCATTGGCCTGTGCCAGCGCCTCGATGTCAGGGCCGCGCTGGGGATGGCGCGGCGCGATGATGGTGAGGAGCTTCGGCAAATAGGGCTTGATCGCGAGATGGGCGGCGAGCACCAGCTCGTCCTCGCCCGGATGCGTGCTTGCGGCGATCCAGACCGGCCGGCCGGTTGTCATGCCGTCGAGGATGGCCAGCATGTTGGGTTCGGCGGGCGGGGCCGGTACGTCGAATTTGAGATTGCCGGCGACGCTGACGCGCGGCGCTCCGAGCTGTGCGAGCCGCTCCGCATCGGCTTGCGACTGGGCAAGGCAGGCCTCGAAGCACGAGAGCAGGAAGCGCGAGGTCCTCGGCATCTTGTACCAGCGCGCGAAGGAGCGCTCGGACATCCGCCCGTTGACCATGACCACCGGGATCGAGCGGCGATGCGCCTCGATCAACAGGTTCGGCCAGATTTCGGACTCGCAGATCAGGCAGAGCTCGGGCCGCCAATGCTCCATGAAGCGGCGCATGTAGCGGGGGACGTCGAGCGGCAGGTATTGATGGATGACGCCGGCCGGCAGCCGCGCCGCCAGAAGCTTGGCGGAGGTCACCGTGCCGGAGGTGACGAGCACGGCGAGGCCGCGCTTCTGCAGCTTTGCGATCAGCGGCAGCAGCGTCACCGTCTCGCCGACGCTGGCGCCATGCAGCCAGACCAGCGGCTTGTTCGGCCGCTTCACGCCGGGATAGCCGCGCCGCTCCGAAATCCGCTCCGGGTCTTCCTTGCCGCGGCGCTTGCGCATCAGCAGCAGCCCCGCTGCAGCCGGCTCGAGCAGCGCGGTCGCGTAGCGATAGGCCCTGAAGATCGCGCCCTTGCGGCTCATGCCGGCGCTCCGGCGGTTTGCTGTTGCTCGCGCAGGCCGGCGCCGGGGTCGCGGCTGCCGACGAGCGCGTAGCCACGGGCGTGGACGTCGTCGAGGCTCGCCTGCAACGCGAGGCGCGCTTCTTCCAGCGCGGCCTCGTCGGCGTCGCGCGCGACCAGGATCGGCTCGCCGACGACGATGGCGCAGCGCCCGAAGGGCAGGCCGAGCGACGCACGGTCCCAGCTGTTGAAGTCGATCCGGCGGCTGGTGACGACGGCGACCGCGCGGATCGGCCGGCCGGAGGCGCGTGCCAGGGTAATGATGCCCGGGCCGACGACGCGGGCGCGCTTGGGTATGTCGGCGGTCAGCACCATCGTCTCTCCGGCGGCGAGCCGGCGCAGCATGGCGAGGAAGGCCGGGGCCCCGCCCTTCTCGCGGACCTTGTGCCCCGGCCGTGCGCCGGAGCCCCGGATTGCGCCGATTCCGAGCTCGCGCAGCGCCACCGCGTTGAAGCCGCCATCACCATGGCGAGAGACCAGCGAGCAGGCCGGCATCCACTCCGRCCGCGCGAAGGGGATCATGATGTGCTGGCCATGCCACATCGCGAAGATGAGCGGCAGCTCCGGCCGAACGTGATCGTATGCGTCCGCAGGTTCGAAGACGATCTTGTTGGTACGTTGCACGAGGCGCAGATAGCCGGCCAGCAATCGGCCGAGCGTTTCCTGCGCCATTCGCGTCTTGAGGATGGAAAAACCCATCTGCCTGATGCCGAAATTCTGCGCTGGCTCAGCCCCTGGCCGCTTCCGGGTCGAGAAGTCGGTGGAGGTGGACGATGAAGTAGCGCGTCTGCGCCTGATCGACCGTCTGCTGGGCCTTGGCCTTCCAGGCCATATGCGCGCTGGCGTAGTTCGGGAAGATCCCGACGATGTCGAGCTTCGCCAGATCCTTGAAGGTGATGCCGTCGAGCGAGTCCAGTTCGCCTCCGAAGACGAGATGGAGAAGCTGCTTCTGATCCGGTTCCACGCTCATCGATATCTCCTGCGGGGGCTTGCGCCGCCCCAATAAGCCATCCCGGCCGCGCATGCGAGCCGGCCGTGCGCCAAGCTTCCAAAAAAACGTCAGACGGGCTGCGGCCGTCCGTCGCGCAACCGCTCGACAGCATGCCGCAACGGATTTGCGAGCGCATTGTTGCTGGCGATCAGCATCCCGTGAACGGGGTTGGGTCGGTTATAGGCGACGGATTGCCCCGCCGCATCGCTCAACAGTCCGCCGGCTTCGCTCAGGACCAGATCCGCGGCCGCCAGATCCCAGTCGCGCGCATCCGGCGAGATCAGCCCGGCATCGATCGTGCCGTCCGCGATCCGCGTCAGCCGCAGCGCAAGCGAGGGAATTTTGCCGGCAGGCTCGAAATCCTCGGATTGAGCCAGCGCGTCGAGCATGGGCTTGGGCCCGGCTATCTTCGAACCGGCGAGACGGGTTGCCGGCGAGGTGCGGATGGCTTCGCCACTGCGCCGGGAGCCGGCCCCGCGCACGGCGGTGTAGGTCGCATCGCAGGCGGGGGCGTGAACGATGCCGAGCACCGGCGTGCCCGCATCGAGCAGCGCGACGCAGACCGCCCAGTCCGGTGAGCCGCTCATATAGGCGCGGGTGCCGTCGATCGGATCGACGACCCAGACGAAGCGGTGTGTCAGGCGCTGAGCGTCGTCGACGGTCTCCTCGGAAAGCCAGGCGGCTTCCGGCAGCAGCGTAGAGAGACGGATGCGCAGGAAGGTGTCGACGCCGATATCGGCCTCGGTCACCGGTGAGCCGCCGCTCTTGGCCCAGGTACGTGCCGCCGTCTGTGCGCCGGGCCGGAAGAGATCGAGTGCGAGGGTGCCGGCTTCCAGGCAGCTTTCGCAGGCCGCCTTCATCAGCTCGGCCGCGATCGGTAGCGTCATTGCACTCATGCCCCTCCGTATCGGCCGCAAAAGTCGCTGTTTCAAGCCGAAAATGCGGTCACGCTGCGAAAGATTCCGTCAAGCATCCGACGGGAAACCGGCCCGTCAGGGCGCCGAAGCGGCGAAAACACCATCCTTTAACCCAACCCCTTAAGCGCTCGGACACGGCTGCCGCCCAATCTCGCATGGCAAGCACGAGAGCCCCGGCATCGACAGAGGGCTCCGCTGCAGCAGGGATTGAGAGAGGCGTTATAACCGATGGCCAGCGTCACGCCGGCCGCCGGGGAGGGTGGCTTTGCGCCGCGTCTTCCCGGCGGATCGACAACCACAGCGATCGTTTCGCACAACCCGATGCCGGCTCGCCCGGTGGCGCCGGCGATCGAACGCCTGGGCTCCGTGCGTATTCTGCGCGGCTCGGGCAATTGGCGCGGGGTTGCCTTGCGTCTGGCAAACCCGGCGGGAGACGACGAGCTCTTCGAGCTGGCTCTGACGGCTGGCGATGGCCGCTCCATTGTGGTGGCCTGCGCCGATGAGACCGATGCCGTCGCGCTCTGGCGCGATTTCGGCCGGGCGAGCGGCCTGCCGCTGCTGCTCGAGACCGCCGATGGTGCGGTGAGCGAGCCGTTCCCGCAGATCGGCCGTGTTGCGCTTGGACCCGTGCGGATCCGGCGTCGTCACGGCCTGCTCAACGGACGCCGTCCCCGTTTCCTGACGCGCCGCAAGACCGGCCGATTGACGGAGCTTCCGAACATCGTTTCAGGCGACAGGCTGACCGACTAGCCGGCCAGTGCCGCGCTGCCGATCGTGTCGAGCGCCAGTCCGGCGGCCAGCAGCAGCCCGGCATCGCGGTTCGAGCGGAACAGCATGAGGGCTTCCGGCGCGCTCGCGCCGGCGATGCGCGCGACCTGGCGGCCGAGATGGCCGGCGAAGGCGGCAAGTCCCAGCCAGGCGAAGAGGCCGCCTCCGACGAGCCAGATCGCGACGCCCGTCAGGGACACCGCCAGGCCGAAGCAGAGCGCCACGGCTTCGCGCGTGTGGTCGCCGAAATAGCGTGCGCTCGACTTGATGCCGGCGATGACATCGTCCTCGATGTCCTGCATCGCGTAGATCGTGTCGTAGCCGACGGTCCAGGCGATGGCTGCCGCATAGATCAGGTAGGCGGGCGGATCGAGCCGCCCGAACACAGCGCTCCAACCCATGAGGCCGCCCCAGGAAAAGGCGAGCCCGAGCACGAACTGGGGCATGTTCGTGATCCGCTTCATGAAGGGATAGATCGCCACGATCGCGAGCGAGGCGATGCCGAGCAGGATCGTGAAGTGGTTGAACTGCAAGAGCACCGCGAAGCCGCCGAGCGACTGCACGACCATGAACGCCGCCGCCGCCTTGGCCGTCACCTGGCCGGAAGGCAGCGGCCGGCCGCGCGTGCGCGCCACTTCCGCATCGAGCTTCCGGTCGACGATGTCGTTGAAGGTGCAGCCGGCGCCGCGCATCAGGATCGCGCCGATCAGGAAGAGCAGGCAATGCCAGGGGTCGGGATAGGGCCGGCCGGCGGCGATCGCGGCGAGCCCGGCCGCCCACCAGCAGGGCAGGAGCAGGAGCCACCAGCCGATCGGCCGCTCCATGCGGGCGAGCTTCAGGTATGGGCGGGTCGCGCGCGGCGCACGTGTGTCGACCCAATGTCCCTTGAGCGCATCGGGAAGGGCGGTGTCAGCCCCGGCGCCGGCATGGAGTGGTGTCGGCTCCGGCATGGCCGGCCCTCGCCTGTCAGAGCGCGCCTTGCGGGACGCGCATGCCGCCGCCGGCGCCGCCGGTGATCGAATCGGCGCCGCCGAAGGGATTGGCGCCCTGCGCCTGCTGCTGAGCCTTGCGCTGCATCGCGGCCTGCTGCTTCACTGCGTTGCAGGCTTGCGTGCGGAACGTCACGACCTTCTCGTTGTCGGTCTTCATGCCGTCGATGAAGGTAGGCGGGATCTGGCACCAGTCCTGGTTGGCGGTCGCGAACTTGATCGCGGCCTCGCCATTGTTGACCAGACGGCCGAAGGTGCTGCAGGCATCCTGCGGCGTCATCTTCTTCTTGGCCTTCTGTGTGGCCTGAAGCCTGGCGACGATCGACTGACGCTCGGCGAGCAGCTTCTGGATCTGTTCACAGCCGGAGATCTGGGCTTTGGCCGGTGCGGCAGACATGACAGAAGCTACGGCAAGGCCGATCGTCGCGACCACGCCACATGCCAATCCGCGCCGCATCATATCCCTCTCCAGCTTGCCGGCCGATCCGGCCGGTTCTTAAATATGTCCTTAACAGCTCGCGCTGTTAACGCGACGACCCTTGCGAGTCTACTCTTCCTGTGTCGGGAGCTGCTCGCTGCTAGTTCAGGATTGTGGCGTTTTTCATGCCACTTTCCACAGACAAGATCAGTCGCGGAGGCGCCTGCCCACATGTCCGTTCCCGATTTCGCCCGCCATCGGCTGTTCATCGACCGCTCCTTCGTGTCGGGGACGGCGCTTCCGCTGGAGCGGGAACAGGCGAATTACCTGCTCAACGTCCTGCGCTTCAAAGCCGACGACACCGTCCTCATTTTCAATGGGCGCGACGGCGAATGGCTGGCGCGCCTGGTGCCCGAAGGGCGCAAGCAGGCGACGCTCGCCCTCGTCCGGCAGGTCAAACCGCAGCCGCCGGAGAGCGATCTCCATTATCTCTTCGCACCGCTGAAGCACGCCCGCCTCGACTACATGGCGCAGAAGGCCGTCGAGATGGGTGTCGGGTTCCTCCAGCCCGTCATCACACGGCGCACGCAGGTGTCGCGGCTCAATCTCGACCGCATGCGCGCCAACGTCGTCGAGGCTGCGGAGCAATGCGGCATCCTGAGCCTGCCTGCGGTCGCGGCGGAAAAGTCCCTCGAAGCGGCTCTGGCGGGTCTTGCGCCGGAGCGGCTCCTGATCTTTTGCGACGAGGGAGCGCAGGAGGCGAGCCCGATCGCGGCGCTGGCGGCGCTGCAGCCGTCGCCGCTCGCCGTGCTGATCGGGCCGGAAGGCGGCTTCGACGAGTCCGAACGGCGGCTGATCCGGGCGCGCGCCAATACCTTGCCGATCTCGCTCGGTCCCCGGGTCCTGCGCGCCGACACCGCGGCGGTTGCGGCACTCGCCCTGGTCCAGGCCACGCTCGGGGATTGGCCACGGCGCTGAGCGAAGCCCCGCCTCGGCCGGCTGAAAGCCGGCTCAACGCCCAGCGAGATCTGCTGCAGGCGCCGGGCGGCCTTTCGCGAATGCAAGAGCCGGGTCGTTGTCGAGCGTGCGGCGCTCGCCTATGTCTGTCGTCCCGAACCTGCGGCTTGCCGGCTTTCGCCGGGGACCAGCAGGTTGCCAATGCCTGTTATGCCGGAGCGCCCATGGCTCGCGACGTGTCCGATTCGACCCCGATCGGTTCGAAGGATGAACTGATCTCCTGGATCGCCGCCGGCGAAAAACCGGAATCGGCTTTCCGGATCGGCACCGAACACGAGAAATTCCCGTTCTACCGCAGCGACCTCGCGCCGGTTCCCTATGAGGGCCGCGCCGGTGCGGGCGGCATCCGCGCCTTGCTCGAAGGAATGCAGCAGCGTCTCGGCTGGGAGCCGATCGTCGATGCCGGCAACATCATTGGCCTCGCCGGCCCCGAGGGTGGCGGCGCGATCTCCCTGGAGCCGGGTGGCCAGTTCGAATTGTCCGGCGCGCCGCTGGAGGACATCCATCAGACGCAGGCCGAGCTCGCCGCCCATCTCGCCGATGTAAAGACGGTCGCCGAGCCGCACGGCATCGGCTTCGTCGCACTCGGCGCCTCGCCGCTCTGGACCCGTGCCGAGACGCCGGCGATGCCCAAGGGCCGCTACAAGATCATGGCGAACTACATGCCGAAGGTCGGCACGATGGGCCTCGACATGATGTTCCGGACCTGCACGGTGCAGGTCAATCTCGACTTCTCCACCGAGGCTGACATGGTGCGCAAGCTCCGGGTCTCGCTCGCCCTGCAGCCGCTGGCGACGGCGCTCTTTGCCTCCTCGCCCTTCCTGGAGCACAAGCTCAACGGCTTCCAATCCATGCGCTCCGAGATCTGGCGCGACACCGACAATGCCCGCTCCGGCATGCTCGCCTTCGCTTTCGACGAGGGCATGTCCTATGAGGGCTATGTCGACTGGGCGCTCGACGTACCCATGTATTTCGTCAAGCGTGACGACATCTATCACGACGTCGCTGGTGCTTCCTTCCGCGATCTGCTTGCCGGCCGGCTGCCGCAGCTGCCGGGCGAACGCGCCACAATGTCGGATTGGGCGAACCATCTCTCGACGCTGTTCCCGGAAGTCCGGCTGAAGCGCTTCCTCGAGATGCGCGGCGCCGATGCCGGCCCGCCCGAAATGCTGGCGGCCCTGCCGGCCTTCTGGGTCGGTTTGCTCTATGATCAATCGGCTCTCGATGCCGCCTGGGACCTCGTCAAGGGCTGGAGCGCGCAGGAACGCCAGGCCCTGCGCGACGCTGTTCCGAAGCAGGGGCTTGCAGCGACGGTTGCCGGGCGCAAGTTGAACGACATCGCCGCCGAGGTTCTGGAACTCTCACGCGCGGGTCTTGCACGACGGGCAAGGCAGAACGCATCGGGCCAGGACGAGAGCGTTTTCCTCGCGCCTCTCCAAGAGATCGTGGCGCATCGCCGGAGTTTTGCCCAGCTCCTGGAAGAGCGCTTCCGCTCGGCCTGGAACGGCAGGGTCGAGCCCGTCATGACGGAGCTGGCGGTGTAGCCTCTCGCCGGACTGACGCCGGAAATCGCAATTTCCGGCGCATTTTGTTGTCGAAATTAACCAGTTGGCGGAAACTTCATGCATAACCTAAGGGTATGAAGCAGATCGCCGCCAGCTTTGCCGGACTTCTTCGCGACGAGCGTGGCGCCACCGCGATCGAATACGCCTTCATCGCCAGCCTGGTTTCGATTGGCATCGTCGGTGCTGCCACGCTGATCGGCACACGCCTCAGTGTGCTGTTCGAGGCGATCATTCCGGGCCTGACCAGATAGCCTGCGACCGGGCAGCTCTCGGCCTACTCTGCCGCCACCTTGAAGCTCGCCAGATTATCCAGGCTCTGGATGATGTGCTCGGCCAGCGCGTTCGACAGCACCGAAGGGTCGAAGCGCGTGCGCAGCAGCCCGATCTTGCACGAGGGTAGGGTGGCGTATCCTTCGGACGGGCCGAGGATGCGCATGCCCGGCCGCACCGCGCTTTCCGGCAGCACCGAAACCGCAAGGCCCGCCAGGACGGCCGCCCCGACAGCCGTCGAGTTCCAGCTCGCATAGAGGACGCGGAAGCGGCGACCCTTCGACTCCAGCGCGTCCACTGCCGCCTGGCGCCAGTTGCAGGTCGGCCGGCCGAGCGCCAGGGGCAGCGGGTCTTCCTCATGCACGCCGTGGCGCGCCGAGGTAACCCATAGTAGCGGCTCGATCCGGATGATCTCGCCCTGTCCGCGGCTTTCGACATGGGTGATGATGGCAAGGTCGATGTCGCCGGTCGCGATGCGTTCGGCCAGCATCGGCGTCGGCTCGCACACGACGGTGACCTCGGCGCGTGGATTCGAATGGGCGAAGCGCGCGAGAATCTCCGGGAGATAGCGGTCGGCATAGTCGTCGGGCACGCCGAGGCGGATGCGGCCTTTCAGATCCGCATCGGCGAAGGAAGCCACGCATTCGAGATTCAACCGGACGATGCGGCGCGCATAGTCGAGCAAACGCTCGCCATCCTCGGTCAGCTTGGCATGGCGGCCGTCGCGCCCGAAGAGGGGGCGGCCGACGCGCTCCTCCAGGCGCTTCATCTGCATGGAAACGGCCGACTGCGTCTTGAAGACGATCTCGGCGGCGCGGGTGAAGGAGCCGGTATCGGCGATGGCGACGAAGGTCTTGAGCTGATCGGCATCGAGCACATGCGCCATTGGCGATCCCCATCCACTGCTCATCAATATCAGTGTTGCGAGACATCATAACCATTCGTTTGGCTGATGACCAGTGCCTCGCTATTGTCTGCTCACTCTCTGAGCTTTCCAGTCAATGGCGCGTCCGGGCTGGACGGAGATGCCGAGCCAACTTTCCCTTCCGTTCCGATCCAGGAGGCTGTCATGCTGATCATGACCTTTGTCGCGAAGCCGCTCTCGACCATCTCGTCGGGCGTCACGCGCGTTGCCATTTCCGGTCTCGGCGGGATTGCTCAACTCGTGCGTGCCCTCATTCACCGCCGCGAGGTGATGCGTCTGACCGAGCTCGACGAACGCGGCCTCAAGGACATCGGCCTCGTGCGTTCCGATATTGCCGGTGCGCTGGCGACGTCCTGGTACAAGGATCCGTCGGCCGTGCTTCAGGATCGCTCGGAGGCGCAGGCGGGTGCCGCCGCGGCGCGGCGCGAGCACGCCCAGCTCCATGCTCCGGCACGGCCGAAGCTGGCCGCCAATGCAGATCTAGCGGTTGTACGCTGCGCCTGACCCCTTGGCAGCAGCGCCCCTGCGGGCGGAAGCTTCGTGCTTCCGCCCCTTTTTATGCGATTTGAGCGGCTTTTAGCTGCTATAACGCAAACTTCATCATTTCGACGGAAATCTGTCGCGCCGCTCGGATAGCGGCGGCATCGGATCTGGGCTGTCGGCATGAAACTGTCTTTGCGCCTCAAGGATCTGCGGATTCGCACGAAGATCGCGATCCCGCTCATTGTCATGGGAATGATCGGATTGGGCACGGCGATCTATGCCGGCCAGGAATATGCCCGCATCCAGAAAACGTATTCGGATCTGATCGACCAGCGCGCCACGGCGATCCTCGATTCGGCGCAGTCGACGCTGGCGACGAGCTACATCCTGCGCGATCTCTACAAGGCGATCGCCTATCCCGAATACATGAAGCAGAACGCCACCGCGATCGAGGATGTTCGCAAAGGCTATGATCTCGCGCTGCAGCAGCTGGTCAATGCCAAGATCAGCTTCCCCGATAAACATGCAGAGTTCGATGTGCTGGCGCGGCGGATCACCGAGCTCAAGGCCAAGATCGACGACGTCACCAAGCAGGCGGCGCGCGACGAGGATTTGCCGGCGCTCTCGGTAATGTCCGAGCTCGACCGGGCTTTCGGGGGGATCATCGCCGACGCGGTGAAGCTCAACGGTGAGATCAAGAGCGATACGCAGACGACGGCTCAGGTGCTCGACACCCAGGCCAAGCAGCTCGACTGGCTGATGCTGGTTTTGACCATCGTCGGCACGCTGATCGGGCTTGCCGGCGCGATGATGCTCGCCCGCCTGTCGATCACCAGTCCGCTCGATCAGCTCAAGGAACGGATGGCCGATCTCGCGGCGGGCGACTACGCGGTCGAGATCGAAGGGCAGGCCCGGCGCGACGAGTTAGGGGCCATGGCGCGGACCGTCCAGGTCTTCAAGGAGAATGGTCTCGCGGTGCAGCGGCTCGAGGCGGAAACGGCGGAGAGCCGCGAGGCCTCGGAGGCGCAGCGCCGCTTCGTCGAGCAAGAGCGCGCCGCCCATTCGCAGGAGCAGGTGCGCCTGGCCGCCGAGCAGAGCCAGGTGATGGACGCGCTCGCCGAAGGGTTGGATCGGCTCTCGCGTGGCGACCTGACCTGCCGGATCGATGCAGAACTTGCCGCGGAATACGAGAAGCTGCGCGACGATTTCAACCTGGCTGTCGGCCATCTCGCAGAGACGATCCAGGCGACCTCCGGCGACGTCGGCAATGCGGCTCTGGAGATCAACACCGGCGCCGACGATCTCTCGAAGCGCACCGAGGAGCAGGCTTCCTCGCTCGAGGAAACCGCGGCGACGACCGAGGAGCTCGCGGCCTCGGTCAAGGCTTCCGCGCATTCCTCGCAACAGGCGGTCGCGCTGGCGGACGAGGCGATGGATGTCGCGCGCAAGGGCGGTGCCATCGTCCAGGACGCGGTCGATGCCATGGCCCGCATCGAGACGGCCTCGCGCAAGATCTCGGACATCACCAGCGTGATCGACGAGATCGCCTTCCAGACCAATCTTCTGGCGCTCAATGCGGCAGTCGAGGCGGCGCGCGCCGGCGATGCCGGCAAGGGCTTTGCGGTCGTAGCCTCCGAGGTTCGCACGCTCGCCCAGCGCTCGAGCGCGGCTGCCAAGGACATCACGGCGCTGATCACCGAGTCGGGCGCGGAGGTGGCACAGGGCGTCGGTCTGGTTCGCTCGGCGGGTGCCGCGCTCGAGCGCATCGTCGAGGCCTCGGGCAAGGTGTCTGCCACGGTCTCGGAGATTTCCGCTGCCGCGACCGAGCAGGCGCACGGCATCGACGAGATGAGCCAGGCCGTGGCTCACATGGACGAGATGACGCAGCAGAACGCGGCTCTTGCCGAGGAGAGCGCGGCTTCCGCGACGGCCCTCGCCAGTCAGATCCAGCGCCTCAACGATCTCGTCGCCAGTTTCCGCACGCATGATGGCGTTGCCGAACTGCGCAGCATGGCCGCGGCCATGGCGGCACAGGTCGGCGAAGGACGGCTGCGCGCCTGACGCCTGCCTGATCAGCCGGTCGGGATTGGCCGGCGCTTTCCGGCTTTCGGCGGCCGTCCGGCTTCAGCGGCGTCCCTGGCTGCCGCCGAGCATGGCGTCGAGGATCGACTTCAGGGCGTTCTGATGATCGTCCTGGATCTGGCGGCCGTGCTCGAACATCTGGTTGAGCGCGTCGAGGCCGATAGAGCCGGGGCCGGGAGCCTGCGAGGACGAGGGCGCCTCTTCAGGTTCGGGCTCCGGCTCGGGCGCGCGGCGCGGCGGCGGCGCGCTGCGCGATGCGGGGGTGGGCTCGGTTTGCGGAACGGCCGCGCCACCGAACATGCCGCCGAGAATCTGGCCGAGCGCGCCGCCGAACGGGTCCGTCGGGTTGGCTTGAGGACTGGTCTGCGGCTGGGCTCCCGCCTGCCCGAACATTCCCTTCAGGATCGCGTCGAACGGATTGGCCGGCATCTGCGGCTGTTGCTGCGGCGCGGGCTGCATGCCCGGCATCTGGCCGCGCATCATTTCGGCGAACTGGCCGAGAATGCCGCCGAGCCCTTCATTGCTGCTCGATTTGGACAGGCCGCCCATCAGCATCGCTGCAATGACCGGGAGCATCTGCTTCAGGATCGCTTGGCTGACGCCGCTGGTCGCCGCCGCCTGCGCTGCGATGGCCTGGCTGACCTCGCGCGAGCCGAAGATCTGGCTCAGCACGTCGTTTCCTGCCGATTGCGCACCGGTGGGGATGCCGCTGCCGGCTGCCTCGAAGAAGCGGGCATAGGGCGAGGCCGTCATCATCTGGGCCAGCGCGCCGAAGGCGAATGGGTCCTGCGTCTGCCGTTGCAGCCCCATCGAGAAGGCCGGCAGCAGCGCATCAAGCGCGGCCTGGGTCTGCTGCAGGCTCAGTCCATATTGCTGGGCGAGATTCGGCACCGCTCGACCATTCTGTGCCGATTGCATGATATCGAACAGATTCATCATGGATGCCTCCCCAGGCCGGCGTTCAGTTCCGTGCCTGAGCGGACGATAGCAGGGTGTCCTTGTCTGGCAAATCGAGGGTGGCCCGGCGCTGCAGCGCTTCGCGCTCCAGCCGGGCGATGCCGCGATAGGCGAAGACCAGTGCCAGCACGCCGAAGGCGACCGCACCCAGCGCCGAGCCGGCAAGCGCGCCCTTGGGCCCGGCCATCTGCGCGCCGAGGAATGCGAAGGGCATGGTGCCGAGCGTCGCGCGGCCCCAGCTGAACAGCGTCGACAGGAACGGCATGCCGAGATTGTTAAAGGCGGCATTGGCGACGAAGAGCATGCCGACGAAGAGCCACATCGGTCCGGCGATCAGGCAGAAGAACTCGACCAGCTCTGCCGTAAGCCCCACGGCGTGGAAGGCGGAGACGATGACGCCGCGCAGCGAAAGCAGCAGCAGCCAGGAAACCAGCACGCACCCGCCAGCGAAGATCGCCGAATCTGTCAGGCCGCGCCGCATCCGGTCGAAGCGCCCCGCGCCCCAGTTCTGGCCGAGGATCGGGCCGACCGCGCCCGACAGGGCGAACACGGCACCGAAAGCCACTGGCACGAGCCGGTCCATGATCGCGAGCGCCGCCACCGCCCCATCGCCGAAGCGGGCGACGACGCCTGCGAAGACGGCGTTGGCGATCGGGTTGGAGAGGTTGGTCAGAATGGCCGGCCCGGCAATGGCGAAGGTCCGGGCGCTGTCCTGGCGAATCCAGCTCAAGCGCGGCCGTGCCATCATGCCGTGGACGACCACGGTCGCGTGGAAGCCGATGGCCACGATGATGACACGCGCCAGCACGATCGCGATCGCCGCGCCGTCCGGCCCCAGCCCGAAGCCGAAGATCAGCAGCGGATCGAGACCGGCGGTGGCGATGCCGCCGCCGAGGGTCACGAACATTGCTCGGCGCGCATCGCCGACGGCGCGCAGCACGCCGGAGAAGCCCATGCCGATCGCCATCAGCACGTTTGAGGGCAGGGTGATGTGCAGGAAGGAGAGGGCGACCGCATAGGACTGGTCATGCGCGCCGATGGTGCGCAGCAGCCAGGGCAGCAGCGGCAGGGCGGCGAACGACAGCACCAGCGCAACCAGCGCCATCAGGACCATGGTCGAGGCGGCAATGCGCCGCGCGCCCTCGCGGTCACCGGCGCCGATGCTGCGCGAGGTCAGGGCGGCGACCGCGATCATCAGGCCGACATTCACCGAGATCATCAGATAGAGCACGATGGTGGCGAAGCCGACGCCGGCGGTGGCCTCGGGGCGCCCGAGCCAGGAGACATAGAGCAGCGACAGGAGGTCGACGACGAAGACGGCCATCAGTCCGATCGAGCCCGTCGCCGTCATCACGGCAACGTGGCGCATCAGCGGGCCTTCAACAAAGGCGGCCTGCGCCGGCCGGGTGGAAGAGCTGCTCACCGCTCGGGCTCTCCGACGCCGCCGACAGAGACCTCGGCCCCGCCATCGGCAATGACCTGCTCCGTCTCGGCATTGAGGGCCTTGGGCTTGCCCTTCGGCTTGACGATCGGCTCCGGCGTCACGCGCGGCACACGGTTCAGCGCGGCGGCGATCCCCTCGCTGAACTGGATCTCCATGCGCTGGGCATCGCGGTCGCGGACGTGGTCGATCACGAAATCGGCCTCGTCATGGCTCAGGCCGAGGGCCTCGAGCGTGACACGGCCGAAACCGAGCGCCGATTCGAAGGTTTCGCGCATCTGGTAGTCGACATTGGCCTTCATCAGTTCGATCGCGTGGATGCGGTCGAACGAGCGCACATGCACGCGCACCTGCGGAAACTCGGCCTTGACCATCTCGACGATGCGCAGCGCCGCGTCCTTGTTGTCGATGCAGACGCAGATCACCTTGACCCGGCCGGCGCCCGCGGCACGCAGCACGTCCAGGCGCGTCCCATCGCCGTAATAGACCTTGAAGCCGAAGCGGGCGGCGGCGCGGATCTGCTCGACGTCGGAATCGATCACGGTGATGTTGATGTGCTGGAGCAGCAGCGCCTGCGTCACTACCTGTCCGAAACGGCCGAAGCCGACCACCATCACCTGGCTGTCGCTGATCCCGTCGAAATCCTCCTCCATCGTCTCCGGCGTGACGCGCGAAAGCAGCACCGCATCGATCAGCTTGGCGACGATCGGGCCGAGCAGCATGCTGATCGCCGCGAGCGCCGTCGCCATCGCCGACTGTGACGGGGTCAACAGCCCCTGCGCAAGGCCGAGCGGCAGCAGCACGAAGGCGAACTCGCCGGCCGGCGAGAGCAGGGCACCGGCCCGGATCGCCTCCAGCCAGGAGGAGCAGGAGATTCGCAGGATCGAGGTGACCACGGCGATCTTGAACAGCACCAGCAGCGGCGCAGCCACCGCCAGCAACATCCAATTGGAGGCAACCAGCTCGAGGTCCAGCGACATGCCGACTGCCATGAAGAACAGGCCGAGCAGCACGCCACGGAAAGGCTCGATATCGGCTTCGAGCTCGTGCCGGAAATGGGAATCGGCCAGCATCACGCCGGCGAGAAAGGCGCCCATCGCCATCGACAGGCCGACATGCTCCATCAGCAGGGCCGCGCCGAGCACGATCAACAGCGCGGCAGCCGTCATCACGTCCTTCGCGCCGGTATTGGCGAGGATGCGGAAGAACGGGTTCAGCACGTAGCGCCCGGCCAGGATGATCGCGACCAGCGCACCGAGTGCGATGCCGAGGCTGACGAGCGCGCGCATCGGGCTGCCGGCCTGCGCGCCGCCGGTGGTGGCGAGCAAGGGCAGGAGCGCCAGGACGGGTGCGATTGCCATGTCCTGGAACAGGAGGATCGAGAAAGTACGCCGGCCATAGGCTTCGCTGGCGTCGCCTCGTTCCGCGAGCTGCTGCAGTGCGATCGAGGTGGCGGAAAGCGCCAGCGCCACGCCGACCGCGACCGCGCCTGCGGCGGACAGGCCGAAATACCAGCCGAAGAGACCGATGCCGGCGGCGCTGAGCGCCATTTGCGCCAGGCCGGTGCCGAGAATGTCCTTGCGCATCGAATAGAGGCGCGCCGGCTGCAATTCGAGGCCGACCAGAAAGAGCAGCAGCACCACGCCGATCTCGGCCGTGCTGCGGATGGCGTCGGGGTCCTTGATCACGCCCAGGACCGAGGGGCCGATCACGATGCCGGCGGCGAGATAGCCCAGAACCGCCGATTGCCCGAGCTTGCGGAACAGCGGAACAGCGACCACCGCCGCGGCGCAGAAGGTCAGGATCGGCGGCAGGAAGCTGACATGCGAGGTGGCGTCGGCCATACGGAACTCGTGATCGGAAACGGGCGTGCGATGGCCTGAAGCGGAGCTGCTGCGCGGGCGGCCAGGGTTCTATCTAGGCGCTCGGCGGCAAGACTGCGAGAGGCAATCGACATGGCTGTCCGGCCTGCGCCGCTTCGCTTCCTTGACATCGCCGCCATCCCGCCGAAAGAAGACCGGCATCATCCGGAGTTCATTTCGCGCGTGACCAAGCCGCCGCTCGCCATCCTGCTCTGTGCCCCGCGCGGCTTCTGCGCCGGGGTCGTGCGCGCCATCGACGCGGTCGAGAAGGCACTCGCTCTGCATGGCGCGCCGGTCTATGTCCGCCACGAGATCGTCCATAACAAATACGTCGTCGAATCCCTGAAGCGGAAAGGGGCGGTCTTCGTTGCCGAGCTCGACGAGGTGCCCGACGAGACGCGCCCGGTGATCTTCTCCGCCCATGGTGTCGCCAAGGCGGTTCCGGCGGCGGCGAAGGCGCGCAACCTCTTCGCTATCGATGCCACCTGCCCGCTGGTCACGAAGGTGCATCGCGAGGCCGAGGTGCATCACAAGCGCGGCCGCCACATCCTGCTCGTCGGCCATGCCGGCCATCCGGAGGTCATCGGCACGATGGGCCAGTTGCCGGAGGGGGCGATCACGCTGATCGAGACGCTGGAGGATGTCGCCGCGCTGACCCCGCCAGCCGCCCAGCCGCTGGCCTATGTCACGCAGACCACTCTCTCGGTCGACGACACCCGTGAAATCGTCGAGACGCTGCAAGCGCGCTTCCCGGAGCTGATCGCCCCGCACAAGGAAGACATCTGCTATGCGACGACGAACCGCCAGGAAGCGGTGAAGCGCGTGGCGCCGCAAGTCGACGGGCTGATCGTCGTCGGCTCGCCCAATTCCTCGAACTCGCAGCGCCTGCGCGAGGTGGCCGAGCGCGCCGGCTGCCCGGTTGCCCGGCTCGTCCTGCGCACCGACGAGATCGACTGGGCCGTCTTCGGCAATATCCGCAGCCTCGGCATCACCGCCGGCGCCAGCGCGCCCGAGGTGCTGGTCGAGGAGATTATCGACGCCTTCGCGGCCCGGTACGAGGTCCGCGTCGAGACCGTCTCGACCGCCGACGAAAACGTCTTCTTCCCGCTGCCGCGCGAATTGCGCGGCGAAGCGGCGCCGAACGCGGCCGAGTAAGGCCAGCAGAAGCATTTTCAAGCGAGGCGGATACCGCTTCGCGTGAAGAAAATGCGATGAACCGAAGAGCAAGAGAGCCTGATCTTGGCCGTCTATACCGAAGTTCCCGATGACGAGATGGCTGCCTTCGTGGCGCGCTATGGCATCGGCGACCTGCTTTCCGCCAAGGGCATCGCCGAGGGCGTTGAGAACTCGAACTACCTGATTCACACCACGCAGGGCACTTTCATCCTCACCCTCTATGAGAAGCGGGTGAATCCGGACGATCTGCCGTTCTTCCTTGGCCTGATGCAGCATCTCGCAGGCCGCGGCCTGATCTGCCCGCAGCCGGTGCAGGATAGCCGCGGCGAGATGCTCGGCCGTCTCGCCGGGCGCCCGGCCGCGATCGTCACCTTCCTCGACGGGCTCTCCGTCCGCCGGCCGACCGCTGCCCATTGCCAGGAACTCGGCCGCGGTCTTGCCTTGATGCACGAGGCCGGCGCCGATTTCACCATGGAGCGGGTCAACGCGCTCTCCGTGCCCGGCTGGCGTCCCCTGGCGCATCAGGCGGGGCCGGATGCCGACAAGGTCTCTCCGGGCCTCGCCCGCCGGGTCATGGCGGAGATTGCCGTGCATGAGGCGAGCTGGCCCAAGGACCTACCGCGCGGCGTGATCCATGCCGATCTCTTCCCCAACAACGTCTTCTTCATCGGAAGCCGGCTTTCGGGCCTGATCGACTTCTACTTCGCCTGCACCGACGCCTATGCCTATGATCTGGCGATCTGCCTGAACTCCTGGTGCTTCGAGGCAGACGGCTCGTTCAATCTGACCAAGGGCCAGGCGCTGCTCGCCGGCTACGAGACGGTCCGCCCGCTGAGCTTGGTCGAGATCGAGGCGTTGCCGCAGCTCTGCCGCGGCTCGGCTCTGCGCTTCCTGCTCACGCGCCTCGTCGACTGGCTCAACGTGCCGCCGGGCGCGCTGGTCAAGCCGCATGATCCGCTCGAATACGACCGCAAGCTCGCCTTCCACCAGCGCGTCGTCGACGCCCGCGAATACGGGCTGAAGCGGTGAGCGATACTGTCGAAGTCTGGACGGACGGAGCCTGCTCCGGCAATCCCGGCCCCGGCGGCTGGGGGGCGATCCTCACCTTCAACGGCGTCGAGAAGGAGCTTTCCGGCGGCGAGGCCCAGACCACCAACAACCGTATGGAGCTGATGGCAGCCATCGCCGCGCTCGAGGCCCTGAAGCGGCCCTGCACCGTCGCGTTGCACACGGACAGCCAGTATCTGCGGCAGGGCATCACCGGCTGGATCCACGGCTGGAAGAAGAACGGCTGGAAGACCGCCGACAGGAAGCCGGTCAAGAATGTCGAGCTCTGGCAGAGGCTCGAGACGGCGCTCGGCCGCCACAAGATCGAGTGGAAATGGGTCAAGGGCCATGCCGGCGACGAGATGAACGAGCGCGCCGACGCGCTGGCGCGCGCCGGCATGGCGCCGTTCAAGTCGGGGCGCTAGCGGCTCATCGAAAAGTGATCCTTGCGGCCCCGACGCGGCTTCGCGGCTCGGCTCGGACGATCGCCCTCAGCGCCAGCCGAGCGCCGGTGCGACGTGCTTCAGGATCGCCTCGATCACATGGGCGTTGTAGTCGACGCCGAGCTGGTTCGGCACGGTCAGCAGCAGCGTATCGGCTTCGGCGATCGCCTCGTCCTTCGCCAGCTCCTTGACTAGCTTGTCCGGCTCGGCTGCATAGCTGCGCCCGAAGATGGCGCGGGTGTTCTCATCGATGAAGCCGATCTGGTCGTCACCCTGGTCGCCGCGGCCGAAATAGGCGCGGTCGCGATCGTCGACCAAAGCGAAGATGCTGCGGCTGACCGAGACGCGCGGTTCACGCGCATGGCCCGCCTCCTTCCAGGCCTCGCGATAGGCGCGGATCTGCTTCGCCTGCTGAATATGGAAGGGCTCGCCCGTCTCGTCGTCCTTCAGGGTCGAGCTCTGCAGGTTCATGCCGAGCTTCGCCGCCCACACGGCGGTCGCGTTTGAGCCGGCGCCCCACCAGATGCGCTCGCGCAAGCCTTCGGAATGCGGCTCGAGTCTCAGCAGGCCGGGCGGGTTCGGAAACATTGGCCGTGGATTCGGTTCGGCGAAGCCCTGGCCGCGCAGCACGTCGAGAAAGACCTCGGCATGGCGGCGGCCCATATCGGCGTCGCTTTGGCCCTCGGCCGGTTCGTGGCCGAAATAGCGCCAGCCATCGATCACCTGTTCCGGCGAGCCGCGGCTGATGCCGAGCTGAAGCCGTCCGCCGGCGATGAGGTCGGCCGCGCCGGCATCCTCCGCCATGTAGAGCGGGTTCTCGTAGCGCATGTCGATCACGGCGGTGCCGATCTCGATGCGTTTCGTCCGGGCGCCGATCGCGGCCAGCAGCGGGAAGGGTGAGGCGAGCTGCCGGGCGAAATGATGGACGCGCACATAGGCTCCGTCGGCGCCCAATTCCTCCGCCGCGACGGCGAGATCGATCGACTGCAGTAGCGCATCGCCGGCCGAACGCGTGCCGGATTGCGGTGAGGGCGACCAATGGCCGAAGGAGAGAAACCCGATCTTCTTCATGACGCGCCTGTCGCTGGCTGCGGGCGCAAGATGCGCCCTGCGAGGGGACGGCTCGGCGGCCACTGCAAAGCGGTCCGCTCAAGCCTCCTGCCAATATAGGCGCTTGCATGGCCGTTGCGATTGCACAGGCGCAGGCGTGCCTCTGCGTCTATGCAGCCCGGCTTGTGTCAGATCATGCGAAGACGGCTGTCTGCTCGTCACGCCAGCGGCTGGCGATAGACGATGAAGCCCGACTTGTCGGCAACCTTGTCGTAGAGCTCCTGCGCCTGCAGGTTCGATTCATGCGTCTGCCAGTAGACGCGGAAGCAGTTCTTCTCCCGCGCCATGGCGTTCACGGCCTCGATCAGCTTGCGGCCGACGCCGGTTCCGCGCGCCTCCGGCACCGTGAACAGATCCTGCAGATAGCAGATGTTCC
Source organism: Allobosea sp. 10L417 (assembly GCF_056395485.1). NCBI lineage: Bacteria > Pseudomonadati > Pseudomonadota > Alphaproteobacteria > Hyphomicrobiales > Alloboseaceae > Allobosea > Allobosea sp. 10L417. Next base: position 116,337 of record NZ_JBFTJP010000010.1, on the reverse strand, counting down.
GTTCGCTCCAGGTCGTGCGGTGGATCACCCAGTTGGTGATGCCGAGCGCCTTGTCGCCCTGCAGCGCGATGAAGCCGCCCATCGGCTCCTGACCGCCGGTCAGCCGGTTGAAGGTAATCTCGTCGAGCTCGGGCGGCAGCGTCGCCTTGTAGAAGGTCAGATAGCCCCGCCAGAGCGGCGTCCAGGCGACGCGGTCGGCAGCGGCGAGCGGGCGGATGATGATATCGGACATGCAGGCTTTCCTCCGGCGTAGACGCTAGCCGGGGGGCCGGGCCTTGTCTCATGACAAGCCGCGATCGGATCGATCAACACCCGGAAGAAGCCATGAAAGGAGGACGGCGAGTTGGCGGGGCCGTCAGCGCTCGACCCCAAGCGGAAGTTAGTTGTCCACCCTGCGCGCTAGCACGGCCGCTTCTCCTGTATTCGGTAAACGGAGCATGCCCGAAACCTCGAAGGTCTCCCACTATCCCTTTAAGCCCGCCTCAAGCTTGGCCTGTTAAGCGGAGGAACAGGCTATTCAGGAGGCAATATTGAATAGAGCTCGTGCTTCATCCCTGGTCGTGTTGCTGTCAGGCTTCCTGGTACTGGGTTCGGCTTCGGCACTCTCGCAACCTGCCCGCGCTGACCTGTCGCCACGATTGGCGAGCTTGCTCGTGCTGCCAGGAATGACGATCGAGAAGTCTGCTGCCCAAATACAGAAAGCGTTCATGACGCTCGATGCCAACGGCGATGGCCTGATCGATGAGGCCGATGCCGGGTTGCACGAAGCCTTTCTTGGCGCCAACGCCAAATTTGCCGCCGCCGGACGGTATATGAATGCGGATGCTGACGGCGATGGCTTCGTCACGCGGGAGGAGTTCCAGGCGAGGTACAAGTACGATACGCGTTTCGACGCGGGGCACCTCCTCGCCAGCCGTCGAGAGCGACTGGAGCGCGATCTTAAGTCTTTCCAAGATGCCGATACGGATCGTGATGGCAAGGTCTCATGGGTGGAGGCGGGTGCCGCTCCAACGGGAACTAAGCCGGCCGACCTGTATGGCCTTCCCGTGCTGACCCGCGATGCCATTGCAGCATTTGGAGGCGACGCCCGTAGTGTCGATCTGCAGCGCTTCACCGAGAAAGCCACGGAGCTGATCAAATCGCTCGACGTCGACGGGAACGGTACGGTTTCGCCGGAGGAATACGGTGTTGTCGTGGCCGGCCTCCAAGCTGAGCGCAAAGCTGCAGAGGACCGCCAGGCGATCGCCACGCGTGGAGCTTGCCTGATGCCCAAGGCGTCCGAACGGGCAAAGGTTGTGCTCCTGTCGGCATACGAAACGGATTCGGTGTCGACAGCGACCATCGGCTCGCAGGATGTGACGATCGGTGCGGGCTCCATTCAGGTCGAGCCGGGCGAGCAGCCTCTCTATGTCGTCATAAGCACTTACGGCGGCGTCATCTGGGATTTCACCGGAGCGACCCAGCGCCTCGAACGCGTCGTTCTCAGCTCCAGCTCAGCCGGGCCCGGTTCCGCATCCGGGAAAAACCCTCTGGTCGGGGCAAAAGGGGTAGGAGCCGATAAGATGGTTTTCATGCCTCATACGGGATGCCTGCCGTATTTCAGTCAGACTATGCCGAACGGCTCCAAGACGGCTTTCAGTCAGTCCAAAGGCCCCGAGGCAGCAGTCGCGATCGTGCGCCGAGAGACGGGCAAGGAACCTGTCGTGGCAGCCCAATACGAAGTGTCCGGCTTCTCAGTCCCATCCGGCGCCGTCAAGATGCCGCCGGAGGCTACAAAGTCGCGGGCGGCCGCGGCAAAGCTTGGCAGCCCAGTCGCGGGGATTGACTTCAGCAAGGTTGAGCCTTCGCTCCTCGATGGCGCCTTTTCCTTCTTCCCAGGCGGTGTTGTCGCGATTGATCCTTCAACCGTCGTGGCCGTGCAGCCCGTCACAGCCTACGAGGTGCTGCCCAGCCAGCTCGGTTTGATCCAGCTCGTGCAAAAGGGAGTGCTGACCCGCAACCGGAGCGGCGCCTTCCTCATCCATAGCAAAATGCGATTTCCCGCCGGACTCTATGGTGCCCATTCGGCTCGCTTTGTGCTCCTCGATGGAGTTCCAGCCCCCGAGGGCACTCAGGGGCATTCGTGCCTCGCTCAACAGGCGACTGACACCCCAGTTGAAATCCAGAGACCAAAATGCTGAGCGTCCGCTCCCGACCGACCCGAAGCGGACGCTAGCCACGCCGCTTCGGGAGAACGTATGCGCGGTCAGCCGCCGCCCGCCGCGCTTCGGAGCTGGGACTCGATCTTCGTCAGATTGAACGAACCCGGCGTCTGGCTCGGCGGGTAATCCTTCATGGTTTGCAGGAACTTGGCCGCGAGACCCTGAATCGGAACGATGACGAAGACGCGCTCCAGGAACCAGTCATTGTAGACGTTGGCATTGTGTTGCGCCTTCTCGAACGGGTCGCGGCGCAGGTGGAAGAGCAGGGGGACGCGCAGCTCAGTGAAGGGCTCGCGCCAGACGCCGAACGCCTCGCCTCGGTTCTCGAGGAACACGACCTTCCAGTCCTGATAGCGGGCCGCAACGACCTGTCCGTCATCATTGACGTACCAGAATTCATTGCGCGGCGACTCCTTCACCTTGCCCGACAAGTAGTCGAACTGGTTATAGCCATCGATGTAATTCTTGTAGTTGCGCCCGTTGAGCTGCACGCCTTTCAGGAGTTTGTCCTTGATCTCGGGCTCCCCGGCGATTGCCGCGAAGGTCGGCAACCAGTCTTCATGCGCGAAGATGCCGTTCAGCGTCGTGCCCGCAGGGAACCTGCCCGGCCAGCGAACGAAGGCAGGAACGCGGTAAGCACCCTCCCAGTTAGAGTTCTTCTCGCTACGGAATGGTGTCGTGGCGGCATCGGGCCAGGTGTTGTAGTGCGGGCCGTTATCGGTGGAGTAAAAGACGATGGTATCGTTGGCGATGCCGAGATCGTCGACGAGCTTCAGCAGTTCGCCGACCATTCCGTCGTGCTCGACCATGCCGTCGGAATAGTCGTCCTGCCCGGATTTGCCGCGGCTCGCCGGCTTGATATGCGTGCGGAAATGCATCCGCGTCGCATTCCACCAGGTGAAGAACGGCTTGTTGGCACGGACCTGGCGCTGGATGAAGTCCTTCGCTGCCGCCAGCGTCTCCTCGTCGATCGTCTCCATCCGCTTCTTCGTGAGCGGCCCGGTGTCCTCGATCTTGCCGTCGGCGGAGGCCTTGATCACGCCGCGCGGCCCGAACTTCTTCCGGAACTCGGGGTCTTTCGGGTAGTCGGGGTTCTCCGGTTCCTCCTCGGCATTGAGGTGGTAGAGATTGCCGAGGAATTCGTCGAAGCCGTGCTGGGTCGGCAGATGCTCGTCGCGGTCACCCTGATGGTTCTTGCCGAACTGACCGGTCGCATAGCCCTGCGATTTCAGCACCGTCGCCATGGTGACATCGGTCTTCTGCCAGCCCTCGGCGGCGCCGGGCAGGCCGACCTTGGTCATGCCGGTACGGACCGGCACGTTTCCGCCGATGAAGGCCGCGCGGCCCGCGGTGCAACTTTGCTGCCCGTAATAATCCGTGAACGACACGCCTTCACGCGCGATCCGGTCGATGTTGGGGGTCATGTAGCCCATCATGCCGCGGCTGTTTGTTCCATGTTCCGATGTCATCGCCCCAGATCACCAGGATGTTGGGGCGGCGCCCGGACGGTGCGGCGGCTTGAGGCGCCGGAGCGGGCTGCTGCGCCTGAGCGCTGGCGCCAAGGCCGGTCGCCGCGGCAACAAGAGCCGAGCCCGAGAGCAAGATGTTCCGCCGGTTGATATCGGGGCCTTCTTTAGGGGTCGCAAATTGTTCGACCGATTTAACAGTCATATTGCCTTCTCCTCCATAATCTTGAACTTAAAAAGTCAAGCAGATGGCCATCAGAGGCTTGAACAATGCTATTCTCGGATTCTGGATCTTAGGTTGCCTCGGCGTCTGCCGCGGTTTAGGCACCGCGCGCCATCCTGCCGCCAGGCGGCATCGCGAGGAAGTCCGTAACAGTAACAATACGCGTGCCCATAAGGCGGCGTCCCGCCCATGTCGGGCATTCGCCGCGTTGGCCGCCTCGGCACACACAGCCCAACAGAAAAGCCCGCGCGATGACCTCGCGCGGGCTCTGCAATTGGCGGCCGGCAAGCCTTAGAGCTGGCCGAGCATCGTCTCGGCGCCGGAGGCGTCGGCCTTGCCGGCGGCTTCCTCGACGTTGAGGGATTTCACGACGCCGTCTTCGACCAGCATCGAATAGCGCCGCGAGCGCGTGCCCATGCCGAAGCCCGAGCCGTCCATCGACAGGCCGATTTCCGTGGCAAAATCGGCGTTACCGTCGGAAAGGAACTCGATGACGCCGGCGCCGCCGGTCGCCTTCGACCAGGCGTCGAGCACGAAGACGTCGTTGGTCGAGGTCACCAGAATGGCGTCGACGCCCTTGGCCTTGATCTCATCGGCCTTGGCCAGATAGCCGGGCAGATGGTTCTTGTGGCAGGTCGGCGTGAACGCGCCGGGCACGGCGAAGAGCACGACCTTGCGGCCCTTGAACAGGTCCTCGGTCGTCTTGGCAGCCGGGCCATCGACGGTCATGATGCGGAACGTCGCCTGCGGAAGCTTGTCACCCACCTGGATCGTCATTGCGTCTTTCTCCGTGAAGCCCGCGGCGGGAAGGCCGCTTCGCCTCAGGGATTAGGGCTTGCCGGCGGGGATGTCGAGTTCGAGCCGTATCTCGACGGGCTTGGGCGTCCCGCGAACGGTGAAGATCAGGGGGACGGGACCGGCAGCGCTCTTCGGCCGCTCGTTGATGCGGATCTGAGCGGCAACCGTGCCGTCGCCCTGCGGCGTCAGCCGGGATTTACCGAAGGACCATTGGCCGGGCCCCTCGACGAAGATGTCCTCGATCTTGCCCTCCGGGGGCGGCTGCAGGACGAGCCTGAGACCGGGATCGACGACGGTGTCGTCAAGCTTGGCCTCGAGGATCGAGGTCTTCTCCTTGTGCGGGCCGGGCTTCGCCGATACCGGCACGCGCGCCTCGAAACTCTCCAGCCGCGGCGATGTCACGGTCGTGACGCCCGGCTCGAGCCACAGGCTGGCCTCGCCTTTGGCCGGGATGCAGATCTTCTCGCAGACGGCATATTCGAGCTTGAGGACGACCAGGACGGGCCGGGACGGATCGACCGGCTGGACAGAGATCGGAATCACGACTTCCCCGACATAACCGATCGAGTAGCCGGCCGAATCCTGAAATCGCTCCGGAACGGGCCAGCGCACATCGAGCCCGCCGATATTGGTCGAGCCCGACCAGTCGAAGTTCGGCGGCACGCCGAACTCGCCGGGGCTGCGCCAATAGGTCTTGAAACCCGGAGACATGACGATCTCGACGCCGACGCGCTGCTTGCCCGTCGCAGTGGTCGGGCCGGCGATCAGGCGCAGCTTCGCATGCTCGCTCGCCGACCATGGCGACATCGCGGCCTCGGTCGGCGCCTCCTGCGCGTGCGCGGCGGCGCCGAGCGCGAGAGGCATCATGGCCAGCAGGGAAAAAATGCGGTTCACGACCCTGCATTATCCATTGCGAAACCGAAAAGCGAACAAAACCTGCGTCTCACGTCCTGAATTGGCTCCCGCAACCTTCATTCTTGCGCGCAAATGGGGCGCAATCGCGATGCCGCAACGAAGGACCGCCCCCGCGCATCGCTTGGACGCGGCGCGGATGTCGGGTTTGCGCGAAGCCGGAGGCGCCCGCTCACATCGAGCCTTGCCGAGCCTCCCCGACAGCGCCTAGCATACGGGGGATGAAGATCGGCTCACAACCCCGCCTCGGCGGCCGCAGCTATCTGGACGGGCAGTGCCTCATCGCGATGCCCGGGATGGCCGACACGCGCTTCAGCCGCAGCGTCGTCTATGTCTGCGCCCACTCCGAGGATGGCGCCATGGGCATCATCGTGAACAAGCCGGCCGGCGACACCAAGTTTCCGGATCTGCTCGTTCAGCTCGATGTCATTCCGTCCGAGGAGATCATCCGGCTGCCGAGCAGCGCCGAGCGCATGCAGGTCCTGCGCGGCGGCCCGGTCGAGACCAAGCGCGGCTTCGTGCTGCATACGGCGGATTTCTTCCTCGAATCGGCAACGCTGCCGATCGACGACGGCATCTGCCTGACGGCGACGCTCGATATCCTCAGAGCTATCGCCATCGGTAGCGGACCGGAAAATGCCGTCCTCGCTCTCGGCTATGCCGGCTGGGCCGCTGGACAGCTCGAGGCGGAGATCCAGTCGAATGGCTGGCTGCACTGCCCGGCCGATCCCGGCTTGCTGTTCGACGAGAGCATCGAGACGAAGTATCAGCGGGCGCTCAACAAGCTTGGGATCGAACCTGCATTCCTCTCCCGGGACGCCGGCCACGCCTGAGCTGCCAGCTCCGGTCATTCCGGGGCCTCGCGCCAGCCAGGGACCCGCAACCCAAGGACATGGGCCAAGGCCCCGCAACCCAAGGACACGGCGCTGATTCCGTTTCCGTTATGCTCGCCCTTGTGGCGAGCATCCGCGTTTTGAACATCGCACTCGAAGAATGAAGACGTGGCTGGTCGGGACAAGCCCGATCCTGACGGCGAGCGCCGCGTTCAGCCGTCTTTGGACCTCAGGCCTTCTGCCCGCTCGATGGCTCGGCCGCCTACGCCATCTCTGTCGCCGCCGCAGCCGTCGCCCCCATCAGGCGCCGCGCCTCGGCCGCGGTCATCGGCTGGCCGAAGATGTAGCCTTGCGCGTATTGGCAGCCGATCTGGTAGAGCTCGATGGCATCGGACTCGCTCTCCGCGCCCTCGGCCACGACATCCATGCCGAGATCGGAGGCGAGCTGCACGATCGAGCGCAGGATCACCGGCGGGCGGCCATTGCCCATCTGGCGCACGAAGCTCTGGTCGATCTTGATCGTGTCGAAGGGGAAGCGCTGCAGATAGGACAGCGAGGAATAGCCCGTCCCGAAATCATCGAGCGAGAGACCGGCGCCGAGGTCGCGGATGCGCTGCAGCATCTGCGCCGCATATTCCGGGTTTTCCATCACCAGGCTTTCGGTGATTTCGAGCTTGAGCGTGCCCGGCAGCACGCGCCGCCGCCCGAGAACGGTCTTCACATCGTGCAGCAGGTCGTGGCGCAGCAACTGCCGGCTGGAGACATTGACGCTGGCGAAGATCGGCGGGTCGACTTCGAGTGCCGCCTGCCAGGCTTCGAGCTCGCGGGCCGTCTTGTCCATCACATAGACGCCGAGATCGACGATCAGCCCGGTTTCCTCGGCGATGGCGAGGAAGTCCTGCGGCATCAACCGCCCCTCGCGCGGGTGGTCCCAGCGCACAAGCGCCTCGAACCCGGCGATGGTGCGGTCCTCCAGCCGGACGATCGGCTGGTACATGACCTGGATCTCGTTGCGCTCGATCGCCCGGCGCAGGTCGCTCTCCAGTGCGAGCCTGTCGTTGCGGTCGGTCCGCATCGCCGGAACGAAGATCTCGATCTTGTTGCCGCCCTGGCGCTTGGCATGGGCCATGGCGAGCTCGGCGTTCTTCAGCGCATCGTCCTTGCGGGCAGCAGGCGAGGGGTCGAACAGGGCGAGCCCGATCGAGGGGGTCAGCACGATCTCCCGCTCGGCATAGGTGATCGGCGTCGAGACGGCCCGGCGCACGAGTTCGGCCAGTGCGAGGACGCGCTCGGGATCGCGCTCCGAGACCAGGATCATCGCGAAGGTGTCGCCGCCGATGCGGGCGAGTGTGTCCTGCGCCCTGAGCAGCCGGCCAAGGCGCCGTGCCAGCGTCAGCAGGATCGAGTCGCCGGCTGAGAAACCAACCGATTCATTGACCTGCTTGAAGCGGTCTACATCGATGACGAGTACGGTCGGGCGGATATTGTCGTCGGCGCGGGTGAAGCCGAAGATCGCGCCCAGCCGGTCCTGGAACAGCTTGCGGTTGGGAAGCCCGGTCAGGTTGTCATGGACGGCGTCGTGCAGCAGCCGCTCCTGTGCCGTGCGCTGCTCGGTGACGTCGGAGAGCGTGCCGATGACGCGGATGACTTCGCCGTCCGAGCCGATGACGGGCCGCGCTTTGACGTTGAACCAGTGATAGGCGCCGTTGGCGGAGCGCAGGCGCAGGTCGAGGTTGAGCTTGCCGCGGCGTTGCTCCAGCACGGCGTCGAGCGTGACGCGGTAGCGGTCACGGTCGGCGACATGCATGTGCTCCAGCCAGCGTGCGGCCGAGCCTTCGAGCGAGCCCTTCGGCAGGCCGAGCAGCGTCTCGATCTGCGGCGAGACGAAGACCTTGTCGGAGCTGACGTCCCAGTCGAAGACGAGGTCGCCGGAGCCGGAAAGCGCCAGCGCCCGCCGCTCGGTGTCGGAGACGAGCCCCTGCGAGATCGCGCCGCCGGCGAAGGCGTGCTGGATCACGGTAAAGCCGATCAGCAGCACGATCAGCACGAGGCCGCCCAAGAGGGCAGGGGCCACGAGGTCGCGCTGGAACTGCCCGGTGACCGTGAAGCTCGCGGCGGTGACCCAGACAGCGAGCAGGAACCAGGTCGGGATCAGCATCACCGCCCGCTCGTAGCCATGCGTCGCCAGATGCACGACCAGGATGAAGCCGATCGCCGCGACAGCCGCGATCGAGATGCGCGCGATGCCGGATGCCATCGGCGCGTCGAAGACGGCAAGGCCGATCAGGCCGGCAAGGCCGATGATCCAGATCGCCGTGACATGGCCATAGCGCACATGCCAGCGCGACAGGTTGAGATAGGCGAACAGGAAAACGAGCAGCGTCGCGGCAAGCACGACTTCCGCGCCCGCCCGGTAGATGCGCTCGATCGCGGGCGTGAGTGGGAAAAGGCGCTGGAAGAACCCGAAATCGAGGCCGGCATAGGCAAGGACCGCCCAAGCGAGCGCCGCGGCAGCCGGAAAGATCACCGCGCCCTTGACCACGAAGATGATGGTCAGGAAGAGCGCGAGCAGGCCGGCGATGCCGATGATGATGCCCTTGTAGAGCGTCAGCCCGTTGGTCTTCTGGCGATAGGCTTCCGACTCGTAGAGATAGAGCTGCGGCAGGTTCGGAGACTTCAGCTCGGCTACGAAGGTCACGGTCGTGCCGGGGTCGAGCGTGATCAGGAAGACATCGGCGTCGGGGCTGGCTTCGCGGTCAGGCGAGAGGCCTTGGCTCGCCGTCACCGCCTCGATGCGCTTGTCGCCCAGATCGGGCCAGACCACGCCGGAGCCGATCAGCCGGTGAAAGGGCGCGACCAGCAGCCGGTCGATCTGCTCATCGGAATCGTTCGTCAGCGCGAAGACGATCCAGTCCGGCCGGGCGCCCGATTCGCGCGCCCTGACCGCGATGCGGCGGACGATGCCGTCCGGCCCCGGCGCGGTCGAGATCTGGATGACGTCGCCGTCCGACTTGTTGCGCTCGACGACATTGGTGAGATCAATCACCGGCACATCGACCGGGACGCGCACCGCATCGACGGCGCTGGCTGGCGTCACGGTCGCGAAACTGAACCACACGGCAAGGCCGGCGACGGCGAGGCCGATCCGGAGGATGCGCTCGGAAATGGACAAGCTGTGCTCGGCTATCAGGCGGGAGACAATCATTCGAACTTGAACGAAAATCCCTATTGGTCGCTCATGGCAAGGGCAAGGCAGAGCGTGGCTGTGGTCAACCGCTGCCTTCACGGCTTCGCTCCGGGCAACGCATCGCCCGAAAGCACCGCGTAGAGCAGATGGTCGGCCCAGACGCCGTTGATCTTGAGATAGGCCCGCGCCAGCCCCTCGTGCTGGAACCCGATCCGCTCCAGCAGCCGCCGCGACGGTTCGTTGTTCGGCAAGCAGGCGGCCTCGACCCGGTGCAGTGCAAGCTCGGAGAAGGCAAAGCGCACCGCGCCGCGCACGGCTTCGGCCATGTGCCCCTTGCCGGCATGGCGCTTGCCCATCCAGTAGCCGAGCGTGCAGGCCTGGGCGACGCCGCGGCGGATCAGGCCAAGGGTCAACCCGCCGAGCAGGATCTCGGTATGGGCTTCGAAGATGAACAGCGAATAGGCTTCGTCGCTGGCGATTTCGCGTGCCGCTCGCTTGGCGCGCAGCCGGAAGGAGGCCCGGGTCAGGTCGTCCTCGTTCCAGGTCGGCTCCCAGGGGGTCAGGAAGTCGCGGCTTTCGATCCGCAGCATGGCCCAGGCGGAGTAGTCGCTGGCCTGCGGCGCACGCAGATAGAGATTCGGCGTCCGTATCAACGGGCGGCTCGGCGGCTCGCTCGGGAAACGGAAGAGCGCCATCGCCGTTCAGTCCGCTGCCCGGGCAGCCTGACGCAGGCGCTTGGCCCCGGGAATACCGTGGATCGGGCCGATCGCCGCGATGGTCGGCTGGTGGCCGAGTAGCGAGCGGCCCGCAGCGCGCACATCCTCGAGCGTGACCGCGTCGAGACGGGCGGCAAGTTCCTCGCGCGGGATTGCCCGGCCGAAGATCAGCACCTGCCGCGCCATCTGCTCCAGCTTGCCGCCAGGACTTTCGAGCGAGGCGAGCAGCCCCACCTTCATCTGCGCGCGGGCTCGCGCCACCTCGACCTCGCTGACATCCTCCGCCGCCTGGCGCAGGCAGCCGAGCGCAACTTCGATCAGCTCGTTCGCATCCTCAGGCGCGGTGCCGGCGCCGATGCCGAAGACGCCGCAATCCGAGAAAGGCCAGTGGAAGGCATCGATCGCATAGGCCAGGCCGCGCTGCTCGCGCACCTCCTGGAACAGGCGCGATGACAGCCCGCCGCCCAGCACCGAGGCGAAGATCTGCAAAGCGTAATGCGCGCCGCCGGTAAAGGACTTGCCGGGCAGGCCGAGCACGAGATGGACCTGCTCCTCGTCGCTGCCGATCCTGGCTTCGCCGCCTCGATATGTACCGGCCTCGCGTTCGGGCACTTCCGCGGGCTGCGCCGGCAGATTCGATAGATGCTCACGAGCGAGCGCCACCAGTTCGTCATGACCGACGGCGCCGGACGCGGCGAGCACCATATTGCCGGCATGGTAGTTGCGGGCGAGATAGGCGCGGATCGCATCCGGCGTGAAGCTCTGCACTGTCGCGGCCGTGCCGAGGATCGGCCGGCCGATCGGCTGGTCGGGGAAGGCCGCCTGCAGGAAGCGGTCATAGACGAGGTCGTCCGGCGTGTCCTGAACGGCAGAAATCTCCTGCAGGATCACACCCTTCTCGCGTTTCAGCTCCTCCTCGGTGAGGGCCGGCGAAGTGACGATGTCGGCGAGGATGTCGACGGCGAGTGCGAGATCGGTGCCGAGGACGCGGGCGGTGTAGCAGGTGTATTCGACGGATGTCGCGGCGTTGAGATCGCCGCCGACGCCCTCGATCTCCTCGGCGATCTCGCGGGCATTGCGCCGCGCCGTGCCCTTGAACGCCATGTGCTCGAGCAGATGGGCGAGGCCGTGCTCATGCGGCAGCTCGTCGCGTGATCCAGCTCCGATCCAGATGCCGAGCGAGACGGTCGCGGCATGGTCCATGCGCTGCGAGACGATGCGCAGGCCCGAGGGCAGGGTGGTCAGCTGGACATCGGGGTCATGCGCGCCTTCTTTCCGCGCGGGCGCGGCGAGTTCGACGATCTCGACCGGGGGCGTCGCGCTCACGCTGCCGCTCCCCGAACGGCGCGCGCATGCTCGCGCACGAAGGTTTCGACCTTGCCGAGATCGTTCGGCAGCAGCGTCACCCGCTCCTTGCGCTCCATCAGATCGGAGAGATGGGCGGGCAGCTCCGGCTCGACGCCGCTCGCGGCCTTCACGGCGGCCGGGAACTTGGCGGGATGGGCAGTGCCGAGCACGATCATCGGCGTCGCCGGATCGCGCTTGAGCGCCAGACGCGCGGCGCCGACGCCGATCGCGGTGTGCGGATCGAGCAGATAGCCGGCCTCGGTCCAGCTCTTCCTGATCTCGGCGGCGACCTCCTCCTCGCTTTGGGAGGCGGCATCGAACTCGCTGCGGATGCGCTGGAGCGGTCCGTCCGCGATCTCGAAGCGGCCGGATTGCTGCAGCGACTGCATCAGCCGGCGCACGGCCGCGCCGTCGCGGTCATGCGCTTCGAACAGCAGCCGCTCGAAATTGGACGAGATCTGGATGTCCATCGAGGGCGAGGTCGTCGCCGCCACGCCGCGCATCTCGTAGACGCCCGTTTCCAGCGTCCGCGCCAGGATGTCGTTGCTGTTCGTCGCGATGGTCAGCCGCTCGATGGGCAGGCCCATCTGCTTGGCGACCCAGCCGGCGAGGATGTCGCCGAAATTGCCGGTCGGGACCGTGAAGGAGACCTTGCGCTCCGGCCCGCCCAGCGAGACGGCCGAGGTGAAGTAATAGACCACCTGAGCGGCGATGCGGGCCCAGTTGATCGAGTTGACGCCCGAGAGCCCGATCTCGTCGCGGAAGGCGTGATGGTTGAACATCGCCTTCACGAGGTTCTGGCAGTCGTCGAAGGTGCCTTCGACCGCGATGGCATGGACGTTCGGCGCGTCGACCGTCGTCATCTGCCGGCGCTGCACATCGGAGACGCGGCCCTGCGGATAGAGGATGAAGACATCGACGCTCTTCAACCCCTTGAAGGCGTCGATGGCCGCGCCGCCGGTGTCGCCGGACGTCGCGCCGACGATGGTGGCGCGCTGGCCGCGCTGGCCCAGCACATGATCCATCAGCCGGCCGAGCAATTGCATCGCGACGTCCTTGAAGGCGAGCGTCGGGCCGTGGAAGAGTTCCAGTACGAAGAGGTTGTCGCCGATCTGCGTCAGCGGGCAGACGGCCGGATGGCGGAAGCCGGCATAAGCCTGATGGATCATGCCGGAGAGCGCGCCGCTCTCGATGTCGCCGTCGGTCAGCGCGCCGAGCACGCGTTCGGCCACGGCCGTATAGGGCTTCCCGGCGAAGCCGGCGATCTCCGTTTTCGTGAGCGCCGGCCAGGCTTGCGGCAGATAGAGGCCGCCGTCGCGGGCGAGCCCGGTCAGCAGCGCGTCGGAAAAGCTCAGCGCCGGGGCTTCACCCCGGGTGGAAACATGCAGCACGATCTTGGCCTCGGTGATCTCAGCTTGATGCTATAGGCCGGTCCGGCGGTTTCGGCAAAACCTGAACGACATCAGGTCGGTGCGGACCCTTTCCGCGCCTGCCAGGCATAGGCGGCGAAGACGCCGAGCAATGTCAGCGCCAGGCCGAACCAGGTCAGGGCGTATTGCAGGTGATTGTCGGGGATGCGGTCGATGAGCTCGCGCACATCCACCCCTGCCGGCGGCCTCATTCCGTCGCCTTCGCGCTCGGCTTCCAGATAGAACGGCGCCGGCGGCAAGCCGAGGGACGCGGCGATCGCCGCGGGGTCGCGCGTGTAGAATTCGCGGATCGCCGGCAGGTCTTCCGGCGTGAAGCTGTTGCGGGTTTCGGGCGCCCGCAGGAAGCCCGTGACCGTGTCCGGCCCGCTCGCCGGGCCGATCTGGCCCATGCGGCTTTCCGGCACGAAGCCGCGATTGACCAGAATGATGCCGCCATCCGCGAGCCTGAAACCCTGGAACACCCAGCGGCCGAAGCCGGAGAGCTGCCGCGAGCCGGGCGGCCCGGCGGCGATCGTGGTGCGGACTCCGGCGATCGGCCCGTCGACATAGGTGCCCTTCGCGGCGACGCGGGAGAGATCGAGCGCCGCTGCATCGAGCTTGGCCCATTCGGCGCTCGGCGGAATCGCGCCGGGCGCTCCGGCGGCTTGTGCCTGCAGGCGCTCGATATAGGCGTGCTTCTCCTGCATGCGCTGGAGTTGCCAGGTTCCGAGCATGCAGAGGATCGCCGTTCCGATGATCGTTAGGACGGTCGGCAGGAGCAGCCCGGGTTTCCGGTCGCTTGCGGTTTGCGCGGTCACTTCGCCCGCCTGCCTTCCTCGGCTTTGTTGGCGTATTGCAGCGCGACTGCCAGCCCCTTCATCGGCCTGAGCAGGGCAAGGCAGATGACCAGTGCCAGCGGCAGCCACATCATGAGGTGCAGCCAGATCGGCGGTTCATAGGCGATCTCGACATAGAGCGCCGCTCCCAGAACAATGAAGCCGGCGATCAGCATGATGAAGACGGCAGGGCCGTCGGCCGAGTCGGCGAATTTATAGTCGAGGCCGCAGGCGCTGCAGCGCGGCTTCAACTTGAGGAAGCCGTCGAACAGCGCCCCCTCGCCGCAGCGTGGACAGCGGCCCGCCAGCCCCGTCGAGTAGGGCGAAGGAGGTGTGGGTTCAGAACCGGCCATCATAGCCTCCGAAGCGCGAAAGGCGGCCTCGCGGCCGCCTTTCGTCAGACGAGAACCGCGAGGGCGCGGTACGGCGCGTGATCAATGCGCGGCGGCTGCGTGCGCGCCGGCGCCCCAGACATAGATCGAGGCGAACAGGAACAGCCAGACCACGTCGACGAAGTGCCAGTACCAGGCGGCGAATTCGAAGCCGAGATGCTGCTGCGGCTTGAAGTGGCCGAGATAGGACCGGTAGAGGCACACGGCCAGGAAGATCGTGCCGATGATGACATGGGCGCCGTGGAAGCCGGTCGCCATGAAGAAGGTGGCGCCGTAGATGTTGCCCTTGAAGGCGAAAGTGGCGTGCGAATACTCGTAAGCCTGGCACAGCGTGAACAGGACGCCGAGGATCACGGTGAGCCACAGGCCCTGCTTCAGGCCGGCGCGATCATTGTTGATCAGCGCATAATGCGCCCAGGTCACCGTGGTGCCCGAGGTCAGCAGGATCAGGGTGTTGAGGAGCGGCAGGTGCCAGGGATCGAAGGTCTCGATGCCCTTCGGGGGCCAGACGCCGCCGGTGAAGTCGTAGCGGAGATAATTGATCGTCTCGCCCGAGAACAGGCTGGCGTCGAAATAGGCCCAGAACCACGCGACGAAGAACATCACCTCGGAGGCGATGAACATGATCATGCCGTAGCGGTGATGGAGCTGGACGACGCGGGTGTGGTGGCCTTCCTTCTCGGCCTCGCGGATCACGTCCATCCACCAGGCGAGCATGGTGTAGAGCACGCCGAGCAGGCCGGCGCCGAACACGAGCGGGCCGATATGCATGCCGCCGACCGGCAGCGCCTTCATCCACATCACGGCGCCGATCGCCATGATCGTCGCGCTCGCGGCGCCGACGAGCGGCCACGGGCTCGGATCGACGAGGTGGTAGTCGTGGTGCTTCGTATGGGCCCCGGCCATCGTATTCAGTCTCCGCGTACGACGTCTTGTCCGCGCATTTGCTCTAGCGCGTTCTACAGTTTCGAATTGCCCGCGTCACCCTTGACGGAGCCAGCCTTGTCCTCGGCGACGGGCTGGCCCGACTTCGAGGCGAAATAGGTATAGGACAATGTGATGGCGTGGACGCCGTCGAGTTCGCGATTCCCAGCGATTTCGGGGTCGATATAGAACACCACCGGTGCCTCGAAGCTCTCGCCGGGCTTCAGCGTATGCTCGGTAAAGCAGAAGCACTGGATTTTGACGAAATAGGCGGCCGCCTTGTCCGGCGCGATATTGTAGGTCGCGATGCCGGTCACAGTGCGGTCCGAGCGATTCGTCATCTTGTAGAACACGGTCTGGGTCGCGCCGACCTGGACTTTGATCTCCGGGCTCTCCGCTTCGAACTTCCAGCCGAGCCCCGGCGCGACATTGGCGTCGAAGCGCACCGACATCGTCCGGTCGAGGATCTTGCCGGCACCGGCCGTGCCGACCTTCGGCGTGCCGCCGAAGCCGGTGACCTTGCAGAACAGATCATAGAGCGGCACCGCCGCGAAGGACGCACCAAGCATGCCGAAAGCGACGCCGACGCAGACCAGTGCGGTGCGCGCCGGGTTGCCCTTGGGTTTCTGCGGGACGGGATTCGCCATCACAGCGGCCGGTTCAGGATGGCGGGGCCGGTCTTCACCAGCGTCACCACGAAGAAGAAGATCACGAGCCCGCCGAGCACCAGCGCGAGCGCGATCGAGCGGCGGCGGCGGCGCGCCATATCCTCGGGCGAGAACGGTGCCGGTGCCGGCTTCTGGGGGTGTTGCTCGCTCATCCGATCACCTTCGGCAGGGCCCACATCAGGCCAAAACCGTTCTCGACGAGCAGCACGGCGAAGAGCAGGAAGAGATAGACGATCGAAAAGCCGAACAGGGACCAGCAGGCCTTGATGGCAGCCTGACCTTCCGTACGGCGCCAGACCTGGATCGCGAGCCAGACCATCGCGAGCCCGGTGGTCACCGAGACGATCAGGTAGATCAGGCCGCCGAAGCCCATCAGCGCCGGCAGCACGGCGACAGGAGCCATGATCAGCGAATAGAGCACGATCTGCCGCCGGGTCGCGGCGGGGCCGGCGACATTCGGCATCATCGGGATGCCCGCCCGCGCGTAATCCTCGGACTTGACCAGCGCCAGCGCCCAGAAATGAGGCGGCGTCCACAGGAAGATGATCGCGAACAGCACCAGCGAGTGCCAGCCGAAATTGCCGGTCACCACGGCCTCGCCGATCATGGGCGGGAAAGCGCCGGCGGCGCCGCCGATGACGATGTTTTGCGGGGTCCAGCGCTTCAGCCACATCGAGTAGACGACGGCATAGAAGAAGATGGTGAAGGCCAGCATGCCGGCTGCGAGCGCATTCGCGATCAGGCCGAGCACCAGCACGGATCCGACCGACAGCGTCAGGCCGAAGGCGAGCGCTTCGGAGGGCTGAATCCGGCCCGCCGGAATCGGGCGCTTGGCCGTGCGGCTCATCAGCGCGTCGATGTCGGCGTCGTACCACATGTTGAGGCAACCCGACGCGCCCGCACCGACTGCAATCGCCAGCAGCGCGGCGAAGCCGAGGACGGGGTGCACGGAGCCCGGGGCTGTCGCCATACCGGTCAGCGCCGTCACCACGACGAGCGACATCACCCGCGGCTTCAGCAGCGCGAAGAAGTCGCGCGCCTCGCCGGTGGAGGTGGTCAGGCCGTCGGTGCGGGTTTCGAACGCAGCAGACATCAGTCGGATCGTCTTCGTACTCTTGTGAACGGCGCCCGTGGGCGCAGGGTGTTCGCGGCTGTTGTGATGCCGCCCGTCTCCGGAACGCCTCGCAAGGCGCTCGGGGGAGGGGCGGCGGCGGACCGTGGGGTCCGCCGCCATTTTGTCTCAGTGGTCCGAGCCGGTGATGCGCGGCAGCGTCTCGAACTGGTGGAAGGGCGGCGGCGAGGACAGCGTCCACTCCAGCGTCGTCGCGCCTTCGCCCCACGGATTGTCGCCGGCGAGCTGCTTGCGGCTGAAGGCGACGACGATGCCGTAGAGCCAGATCAGCAGGCCGAAGGCGAAGATGTAGGAGCCGATCGACGACCAGAAATGCCAGCCCGCGAAGGCATCGGGATAGTCGACATAGTGACGCGGCATGCCGGCGAGGCCGAGGAAGTGCTGCGGGAAGAACAGCAGGTTCGCGCCGATGAAGGCGACCCAGAAGTGCAGGCGGCCGATCCAGTCCGGCATCACATAGCCGCTCATCTTCGGGAACCAGTAGTAGAAGCCCGCGAAGATGCCGAACACGGCGCCGAGCGACAGCACGTAGTGGAAGTGGGCCACGACGTAATAGGTCGCGTGCAGCGAGCGGTCGACGCCGGCATTGGCCAGCACCACGCCGGTGACGCCGCCGACGGTGAACAGGAAGATGAAGCCCATCGCCCAGACCATCGGGGCGGTGAAGCGGATCGAGCCGCCCCACATCGTCGCGATCCAGGAGAAGATCTTGATGCCCGTCGGGACCGCGATGACCATCGTCGCGAATACGAAGTAGCGCTGCGTGTTGAGCGATAGGCCGGCGGTATACATGTGGTGAGCCCACACGATGAAGCCGACCACGCCGATCGCGACCATGGCGTAGGCCATGCCGAGATAGCCGAAGATCGGCTTCTTCGAGAAGGTCGAGATGATGTGGCTGACGATGCCGAAGGCCGGCAGGATCATGATGTAGACTTCGGGGTGACCGAAGAACCAGAACAGGTGCTGGTACAGGATCGGATCGCCGCCGCCGGCCGGATCATAGAAGGTCGTGCCGAAGTTGCGGTCCGTCAGCAGCATGGTGATCGCCCCGGCGAGGACCGGCAGCGAGAGCAGCAGCAGGAAGGCGGTGACCAGCACGCCCCAGGCGAACAGCGGCATCTTGTGCATGGTCATGCCAGGCGCGCGCATGTTCAGGATCGTGGTGATGAAGTTGATCGCGCCGAGGATCGAGGCGGCGCCTGCAAGGTGCAGCGACAGGATGCCGAAATCGACGGAGGGGCCGGGGTGGCCGGCGGTCGAGAACGGCGGATAGACCGTCCAGCCCGTGCCGACGCCATGCGCGCCCGGGGCGCCTTCCATGAACATCGAGATGATCATCAGCACGAAGGCTGCGACGGTGAGCCAGAACGAGATGTTGTTCATGCGCGGGAAGGCCATGTCCGGCGCGCCGATCATCAGCGGCACGAACCAGTTGCCGAAGCCGCCGATGACCGCGGGCATGACCATGAAGAAGATCATGATCAGGCCGTGGCCGGTGACGAACACGTTGTAGCTCTGGCCGTTCGCGAAGATCTGCACGCCGGGATACATCAGCTCGATACGCATCATGATCGAGAGGAAGCCGCCGACGAGGCCCGCGATGATCGAGAAGATCAGGTAGAGCGTGCCGATGTCTTTGTGGTTGGTCGACAGAAGCCACCGGCGCCACCCGGTCGGGTGGTCGTGATGGGCCTCGTCATGGCCGTGAGCGTGCTGAGCCGCTGTTGCCATCGTGTTGTCTCCTCGGCGAATTACTTGGACGCGGCGGCGAGCTTGCTGCCCGCATCCTCGGCATTGGCGAACTTCTGCTTCGCTTCGGCGAGCCAGGCGGCGTAGCGCTCCTGGCTGACGACGCGGAAGGCGATCGGCATGTAGGCGTGGTTCTGGCCGCAGATGAACGAGCACTGGCCGTAATAGATGCCTTCGCGCTCGGCCTTGAACCAGGTTTCGTTCAGGCGGCCGGGGATCGCGTCGATCTTGATGCCGAAGGACGGCACCGTGAACTTGTGGATGACGTCGGCGCCGGTGACCTGGACGCGGACGATTTTGCCGACCGGCACGATCGCTTCGTTGTCGACGGCGAGCAGGCGCGGGGCCTCGGCCTCGGCGATCTTCTTGCTGGCGATCGCCTCGGCGCGCTGCTTCTCGTCCAGCATCAGCGAGTCGAAGCCGAAGGCGCCGTTGTCCTGCGCGTATTCATAGGACCAGTACCACTGCTTGCCGGTGACCTTCAGGGTCAGGTCGGCCTGCGGCACCTCGAGCTGCAGCTTCAGCAGCCGGAAGGAGGGAATCGCGATGACGACGAGAATCAGGACCGGGATCACCGTCCAGCACACTTCGAGCAGGGCGTTGTGCGTGGTCTTGGAGGGGACCGGATTCGCCTTCTCGTTGAAGCGGAAGACGACATAGATCAGCAGCGCCAGCACGAAGAGCGTGACCACGCCGATGATGATGTTCAGCCAGTCATGAAACCAGTGGATGAACTCGGCGACGGGGGTCGCTGCGCCCTGCAGGTTCATCTGCCAGGGGGAAGGCATGCCGGTGCCGGCGACGGCCGGGACGGTCGCCAGCGCGGCGACGGCAAGGGCCGTGACGGCCGCGGTTGCAAAGGTCCTGCTCAGAAATCGCATCGATCCGACATGCTCCTCAATCGACCTGCATGGGAACCGACCGGCTTTGCCCCACGCACGAAGGGGCGACCGCGAAGGTCGCCTCGTTCTTCGGCATTGCGATAAATCAAAGATCACGCTTGCGCCAGTGGGGCAATGACACGGTCCATCATCATCTGTGCGGCATAATCGCGCGAGGCCTTGACGGAACCGCGCCCGCACCCGCGTGCACGCCTTGACAGGGCCGGGTCTGCATGGTCCCAACGCATTTTATGTGAGTAGCGGCGGGATTCTCTGGCGCGGTCGGCGTTTTGCCTGAATCTTGCGCTTCTTCTGCGGTTTCTGGACGGGTTTCGAAGGATGGCAGGGATGAAGAGGATCATCGGGGCGGCAGGCGCCTTGGCGCTGGCGCTCATGGGGACGAGCCTCTACGCCGGCTCCGCGCTCGCGCAGGGTGCGGTGCGTTCCACACATGGCGATTGGCAGATGCGCTGCGAGGTGCCGCCCGGCGCCAAGGCGGAGCAATGCGCGCTGGTCCAGAACGTCGCGGCCGAGGATCGGCCGAATCTGACGCTCCTCGTCATCGTGCTGAAGACCGCCGATCAGAAGAGCCGGCTCCTGCGTGTCGTCGCGCCGCTCGGCGTGCTGCTGCCGTCGGGCCTCGGCCTCAAGATCGACGACAAGGACATCGGGCGCGCCGGTTTCGTGCGCTGCCTGACGACTGGTTGCGTCGCCGAGGTCGTCATGGACGACAACCTGCTTGGCCAGCTCAAGGGCGGCAAGAGCGCGACATTCATTGTATTCCAGACGCCGGAGGAGGGGGTGGGCGTGCCCGTCTCGCTCAACGGCTTCGGCCCCGGCGTGGAGGCGCTGCCTTGATCGACCAGACTTTGACTGCGGGCCGCTGGCTCGCCCTGCCGCTGCTTTGCCTGGGCCTCGCCGGGTGCGGCTCCTCCTCATCGTCGTCAGGCGGCAGCACGGCGCTCAACATGCTGATGTTCCAGTCCACGAAGCCGCCGGTGCCTGACCAGCTGCCGAAGGAAGAGGACCGGAATGACACTGTCTGCCCGGAGGTGATCATCGCCGATGGCGGCGCCGCCATCCGCGCCCAGGCCGGCCAGGACAGCAGCGGTCTGCGCTACCAGGTTTCGATCACGAATGTCGCGCGCGAATGCACGCCGACTGGCAATGGCGGCTTCCGTCTCAAGGTCGGTGTCGAGGGCCGTGTGCTCCTTGGCCCGGCGGGGAGCCCGGGCAGCTACGGCGCGACCTTGGGCACGACGGTGACGCGCGGCACGACGACGGTTGCGCGCCGCAGCTCGCGCGTCGGCGGCACGATCCCGTCGGGCCAGAGCGGTGTCGATTTCTCCTTCGTCGAGGACGGCATCGTCGTGCCGGCCGGCAAGGGCGATGTCGAGATCATCGTCGGTCTGGGCCAGGGCGGCGCTGCCGCTCCGGCGCGCCATCGCCGCCGCTAAAGGCCGATTTGCCGTGAAAGAAGGCGCCGCCCGGATTGACTGGGCCGGTGCCTCCTGTATCTCTGCCCTAGCCGCATATCCCCGCGGAAGAGACCGGGCCTGATCCGTCAGGGCCGGCGCCGAAGGCGCAACCGCCCCGGAAACGCTCAGGCAAAAGGACCGCTGGGGACTTGGCGCTCTGGAAAGCGGTGGACAGCGATGTCCGCCCACCGACGGGTGTAACTCGTCCGGCCTGACGGCTGGCGGGGAAATCTCTCAGGTCCCAAGACAGAGGGGGCGCGTTCCGGACGATTCCGTCCGGAGCCTGCGCTCGATTCTGGGAGGGGCATGCCATGGCTGCCGAGGCTCTTGAGGCCACAACCGACACCGCCAGCGCGCCCGCGCCGCTGAAGACGCCGCTTCATTCCCGCCATGTCGCGCTCGGCGCCCGCATGGTGCCCTTCGCCGGCTACGACATGCCGGTGCAGTATCCGTCGGGCATCCTGACCGAGCACAACTGGACACGCGAGAAGGCCGGGCTCTTCGACGTCTCGCATATGGGCCAGGCTTTCCTGATCGGGCCTGACCACGAGACGACGGCGAAGGCGCTGGAAGCGCTGATTCCCGCCGATATCGTCAATCTCGCTCCCGGCAAGCAGCGCTATTCGCAGCTCCTCAACGATGACGGCGGCATCCTTGACGATCTGATGGTGACGCGCTCGATCGATCCCGATGAGGACGGCGCGCTTTATCTGGTCGTCAACGCCGCCTGCAAGGACGCTGACTACGCCCATATCGAGGCGCGCCTGCCGGCCAATGTGAAGCTGGTCCGCGCCGAACATCGCGGCCTGATCGCGCTTCAAGGCCCGGGCGCGGAAGCCGCGCTCGCGAAAATCGCGCCGGAAGCCGCCGAGATGGGCTTCATGACCTCGCGCACCATGAAGGTCGCCGGCATAAAGGCCAATGTCAGCCGCTCCGGCTATACCGGTGAGGATGGCTACGAGATCTCCGCCGCCGCGACCAAGATCGGCGAGATCTGGGACACGCTGCTGCTCGACGCCAGCGTCAAGCCGATCGGCTTGGGCGCCCGCGATTCGCTGCGGCTTGAAGCCGGCTTGTGCCTCTATGGCCACGACATCGACACCACGACGTCCCCGATCGAGGCCGCGCTGAACTGGTCGATCCAGAAGCGCCGTCGCGAGGAGGGCGGCTTCCCCGGCGCCGCGCGCATCCAGCGCGAGCTGGCTGAGGGCGTCTCGCGCATCCGCGTCGGCCTCAAGCCGGAAGGTCGTGCCCCGGCTCGCGAGGGCACGGAGATCGCGACGCCGGAAGGCGACGTGATTGGCACTGTGACCTCGGGCGGCTTCGGCCCGACGCTGAACGGCCCCTGCGCCATGGGCTACGTCGCCAAGGCCCATTCCGCGCCGGGCACCAAGCTCAATCTCATCGTGCGCGGCAAGCCGCTGCCGGCGGTGGTGGCACCGATGCCTTTCGTGCCGAACGGCTACAAGCGCTGACCTGATTTTCGATTTTTCGCCAGGAGGAAACCATGGCCGAGACCCGCTACAGCAAGGACCACGAATATATCCGCATCGACGGCGATGTCGGCACCGTCGGCATCTCCGACTACGCCCAGTCGCAGCTCGGCGACGTCGTCTTCGTCGAGCTCCCGGCCCTGGGCAAGGCGCTGGCCAAGGGCGGCGAGGCCGCGGTGGTCGAGAGCGTCAAGGCCGCTTCCGAGGTCTATGCCCCGGTTTCCGGTGAGGTTGTCGAGGTCAATGCCGAGCTCGAAGCGGCGCCGGGCGCTGTCAACGAGGACCCGGCCGGCAAGGGCTGGTTCCTCAAGATCAGGATCAAGGACGCGGCCGAGCTCGACGGGCTGATGAACGAGGCCGAGTACCAGAACTACGTCAAGACGCTCTGAGTACGAGCGCCACGTCATTCTCGGGCAGCGCGAAGCGGCGACCCGAGAACCTCGTGACGAGAATCTCGTGACGAGAAGATGCTGGTTGAAGAGATGCTCGGGTCAAGCCCGAGCATGACGTCGTTGAAAACCGCGCAGAGCACAATAGGAACCCCCATGCGCTATCTCCCGCTCACCGATACCGACCGCGAGGACATGCTCGCGCGGATCGGCGTCTCCAATATCGACGCGCTGTTCAGCGACGTGCCGGCCGGCAAGCTGCTGAAGGGCCCGGTCGATCTGCCCCGCGCCAAGGGTGAGCTCGAGGTCGAGCGCGTCCTCGGCAAGATGGCCGGCAAGAACACCGCCGCCTCGGCCGTGCCTTTCTTCGTCGGTGCCGGTGCCTATAAGCACCATGTGCCGGCGACGGTGGATCACCTGATCCAGCGCTCGGAATTCCTGACCAGCTACACGCCCTACCAGCCCGAGATCGCGCAGGGCACGCTGCAATATCTCTTCGAGTTCCAGACCCAGGTCGCTGCGCTGACCGGCATGGAGGTTGCCAACGCCTCGATGTATGACGGCTCGACCGGCACCGGCGAGGCCGTGCTGATGGCGCATCGCGTCACCAAGCGCCGCAAGGCCGTGCTCTCCGGCGGCCTGCACCCGCACTACACGGCGGTGGTCGAGACTCTCTCCGAGATGGCCAATGACGAGGTCGTGGTGCTCAAGCCCGACGTCTCGGCCAATGAGGACATACTCTCTCAGATCGACGACAGCGTCTCCTGCGTCGTCGTCCAGTCGCCGGACGTGTTCGGCAATCTGCGCGACCTCAAGCCGATCGCCGAGAAGGCCCATGCCCATGGCGCGCTGCTGATCGCGGTCTTCACCGAGGTCGTCTCGCTCGGCGCGGTCGTGCCCCCGGGCGCGCAGGATGCCGACATCGTCGTCGGTGAGGGCCAGTCGATCGGCAATGCGCTGAATTTCGGCGGTCCCTATGTCGGCCTCTTCGCTGCCAAGTCGAAATATATCCGCCAGATGCCGGGCCGGCTCTGCGGCGAGACGGTCGATTCGACCGGCCAGCGCGGTTTCGTGCTGACGCTCTCGACCCGCGAGCAGCATATCCGCAGGGACAAGGCGACCTCTAACATCTGCACCAATTCCGGCCTCTGCGTGCTGGCCTTCACCATCCACATGACGCTGCTGGGCCAGACCGGTCTCGCCCGTCTCGCCGAAGTCAACCACGCCAATGCGGTGAAGCTCGCCGACCTGCTGGCGGGTGTGGAGGGCGTCACCGTGCTCAACGAGAGCTTCTTCAACGAGTTCACGGTGAAGCTGAAGAAGCCGGCCGCCGAGGTCGTCGAGGTTCTGGCTGCCAAGGGCATCCTGGCTGGCGTCCCCGTCTCGCGCCTTCTGCCCGGAGCCGGGCTGGACGACCTGCTGATCATCGCCTCGACCGAGGTGAATACCGATGAAGACCGGGCGGCCCTCGTGGCGGCGCTCGTGGAGGTGCTGTGATGCTGAACCGTCAGGGACGTCCCACCCAGGCCGGCGAGGCCTCGCACCAAGAGCACCTTACCTTCACCGGCAACAAGGCTCTCCAGCAGATCGAGCCGCTGATCTTCGAGATCGGCCATCATGAGGCGACCGGCGTCGACATCGACAAGCCGGCCCCGTTCAAGTCGCGGCTCGGCAAGCATGCCCGCCAGGGCGAGATCGGCCTTCCCGGCCTCTCCGAGCCCGAGACGATGCGCCACTTTGTGCGTCTCAGCCAGAAGAACTACGGTATCGACACCGGGCTCTTCCCGCTCGGCTCCTGCACGATGAAGCACAATGCCCGCCTCAACGAGAAGGTGGCGCGGCTGCCGGGCTTCTCCGACGTGCATCCGCTGCAGCCGCTCTCGACCGTGCCCGGCGCACTCGAGCTGATGCTTGAACTTTCCCGCTACCTGATGACGCTGACCGGCATGCCGGCGGTGGCGCTCTCGCCCAAGGCGGGCGCCCATGGCGAGGCCTGCGGCATGATGGCGATCAAGGCCGCGATCGCGGCGAAGGGCGAGGGCGCGACCCGCAATGTCGTGCTCGTCCCCGAATCGGCCCATGGCACCAACCCGGCGACTGCGGCCCTGATCGGCTTCTCGGTGAAGGCGGTTCCGGCGCGTCCCGACGGCACCGTCGCGGTCGAGGATGTGAAAGCCCTGCTCGGGCCGGACATTGCCGCGATCATGCTGACCAACCCGAACACCTGCGGTATCTTCGAGCCTGAGATCGTCGAGATCGCTGCGGCGATGCATGAGGCCGGCGCCTATTTCTACTGCGACGGTGCCAACTTCAACGCGATCGTCGGCAAGGCCCGTCCCGGCGATCTCGGCGTCGACGCCATGCACATCAACCTGCACAAGACCTTCTCGACGCCTCATGGCGGCGGCGGTCCCGGCGCAGGCCCGGTCGTGCTCTCCGAGCGTCTGGCGCCCTTCGCGCCCGTGCCCTTCATCCATGTCGAGAACAACAAGCCGCATCTGATCGAGACGCGCGGGGAAGCGCCCGCCGGCAACAAGCCATTCGGCCGGATGACCGCGTTCCACGGCCAGATGGGCATGTATGTCCGCGCGCTCGCCTATATGCTCAGCCACGGCTCGGACGGCATGCGCCAGGCTTCCGAGGATGCGGTGCTGAACGCGAACTACATCCGCGCCGGCCTCGCCGATTTGATGTCGCTGCCCTTCCCGGACCACCCGTCGATGCATGAGGTGCTGTTCGACGATGAGTGGCTGAAGGGTTCGGGCGTTTCGACCCTCGATTTCGCCAAGGCGATGATCGACGAGGGCTACCACCCGATGACGGTCTATTTCCCGCTCGTCGTGCACGGCGCCATGCTGATCGAGCCGACCGAGTCGGAATCGAAGGCTGCGCTCGATCTCTTCATCGCCACACTGCGCGATCTCGCCATGGCGGCCAAGGGCAACGACAAGGAGCGCTTCACCAGCGCACCGCATCACGCTCCGATCCGCCGCCTCGACGAGACCCGCGCCGCCCGCCAGCCCGTGCTGAAATGGGAGAAGCCGGCGCCGGTCAAGGAAGCCGCCGAGTAGGCGCTTCATCCGTCCTGACGATATTCGTCAGCATGGTGAAGGGCGCTGCTCGCTTCTTAAGCCTTCCTTGACTATGTCGCGGAATGATCCCCCGGTGCCGCTCTGTGCGGCCCGGGGGTTTTCATGTCTATGCGTCCCTCCATCCTCGCTGCGGCGGCCGCGCTTCTGCTGGCCTCGACGGCGATCGTGCGTGCGAACGAGCCGAGCTACGGCCCGAACACCTATGACCGCACGCTCGAGGCGTTGATTGCCCATGAGGATGTCGCCAATCGCGGCGGCTGGCCCAAAGTGCCCGGCAGCGCCAGCACCCTGAAGCCGGATTCGCAAGGTGCCGATGTCGTCGCGCTGAAGCAGCGCCTGCTCGCCAGCGGCGATCTCGCGCCCGAGGCCGTGGCGGGCGACACCTACGATGCCAACGTGACCGAGGCCGTGAAGCGCTTCCAGCGCCGCCACGGCCTGTCGGATCTCGGGACGGTCGGGCGCCTCACGCTCAAGGCGATGAACACGCCTGTCGAGGCGCGCCTGAACCAACTCACCGCGACGCTGGAGCGGCTCAAGGGCAACGGCTTCAACTTCGCCAGCCGCTATGTCGTGGTGAACATCCCCGGCGCCAGCGTCGAGGCGGTCGAGAACGGTACGGTCGCCCAGCGCCATCTCGCCATCGTCGGCCGCCCGGACCGGCCTTCGCCGGTTATTCAGGCCAACATCACCTCGGTCAACCTGAACCCGTACTGGACGGTGCCGATGTCGATCGTGAAGGCCGACGTCATCCCGCATATGCGCAAGGATCCGGGCTTCATCGCCAAGTCGAACATGAAACTGCTCGGAGCCGAGAACAAGGAAATCGACCCGAAGAGCGTCAACTGGGCGGCCCTGACCAATCCCTATTTCTACGTGCGTCAGGAGCCCGGGCCGACCAATTCGCTCGGCCAGCTCAAGATAGACATGCCGAATGGCGACGCTGTCTACATGCATGACACGCCGAAGAAGACGCTGTTCCGCAACGACGTACGCTTCAACTCCTCCGGCTGCGCCCGCATCGAGGGTGTGCGCGATCTCGCCGCCTGGCTGCTGGAAGGCTCGGAATGGACCCGGCAGGGGATCGAGGACGAGATCGCCAAGGGCGAGCGCAAGAACATCCCGCTCAAGAAGTCGGTGCCGGTCGCCTGGGTCTATCTGACCGGCTGGCAGGGGGCGGACGGGCAGGTCCAGTTCCGCGACGACATCTATGGGCTCGACACGCCGCAGGGCATCGTCACCTCGACGATTCAGCCACGCAAGCCGAAGCCGAAGGTGGCGTCAGAGCCGCCGGCGCGGCCGGCGGTGGCGCCCGTGACGGCGGCGCGCAACGCCCCGGCTCCGGCGGCGACCGCGAGCAACTGAAAGGCGGCACCTGCCGTCATTCTTCGGCGAAGCGAAGGAGAAGACCCGAGAATCTCGGGCCGGAACAGGCGCGAGAGCCTCCTTCGGCATGAGATGCTCGGGGCAAGCGCGAGCACGACGCTCGATCTTCGTTGATCCCTGAACGAAAAACGCCGCGCTCCTCGGGAGCGCGGCGTCAGATCTTATCCAATCAACCGAAGCTCAGTTGAGCTTGGCCTTGACCTCGTTGAGTCCAGCAGCGAAGGCGGCGTCACTGGCCTTGCCGGCCATCTGGCCGCGCAGGATGGTCTCGGCCGCCTTGGTGGCAGCCTCCGCAGCCGCGGCGCGAACCTCGGCCTCGGCCTGGCTCTCGGCCTGTGCGATTTTCTCCTCCGCGGACTTCGTGCGGCGGGCGACGAAATCGGCGAGCTTGGCCTCGGCTTCCGCTGCGAGGCGCTTGGCCTCTTCATTGGCGGAAGAGACGATCTCGGCGGCCTCGGCCTCGGCGGCTTTGCGCTTCGCGTCGTACTCGGCGAGCAGCTTCTCGGCCTCCTGACGCAGGCGGCGGGCTTCCGCCAGCTCCTGCGCGACCTTCTCGCCGCGCGCGTCGAGTGCCTTCACGATCATGCCCGGCACGCCGAACTTGACGAGAATGGCGAGGAAGATGACGAGCGCGACGCCGACCCAGAAAGTATCCATCTGATCTCTCCTCAGCCGCGCGTCAGGGCCTGGTCGACAGCCGCCGACGCCTCGCTGGCGCTGGGAGCCTGACCGGTGAGCTTGGTGACGATGGCGACAGCGATGTCGCCGCCGAGATCGCGCACATTGCTCATGGCATTGACCTTGGTCTTGGCGATGGTTGCCTCGGCCTGGGCAAGCTTGGCAGCAAGCTCCGCCTCGGTAGCGTGGCGCTGGGCCTCGCTAGCCTTCGCGCCCGTCTCGCGCGCCGTCTGGGCGATGCCCTGGGCGTTCTTGCGAGCTTCGCCGAGAGCCTTTTCATAGGCCTGCGCCATGTCCTCGGCCTTGGCCTGCATCTGGGTGGCCTGGTCGAGATCGCGGCCGATCGTCTCGGCGCGCTCTTCCAGGATGGAGCCGAGGCGCGGCAGCGCGACCTTGGACATCAGCCAGTAGAGAGCCGCGAAGGTGATGGCGAGCCAGAACAGGTTGCTCGCGAAGTGAGCCGGGTCGAAGGGCGGGAAAGACGCCTTCTCGCCGCTCAGGCCGTGTTGCTGCTCGGCAGCCTGCGCCGCGCCAGCCAGCAGAGTGGCGAACGAGGCGACAGCCACCGGCCATCCTTGTCCGACGAACCCTGAAGATCGAACCGGCATGGGGTGCCTTTCAGCGCAGAGAAAAGGAAGCGCCGCGCACGTGGCCGAAGCAGGGCCGGCGCGCGCGACGGGAACGCGATCGACGTGAAGCGTCAGACCACGAAGAGCAGGACGAGCGCGACGACGAACGCGAAGATGCCCAGACCTTCGGCGAGCGCCGCGCCGATGAAGGCGCGCGGGAACTGGCCGTCAGCAGCCGACGGGTTGCGCAGGGCGCCCGAGAGGAAGTTGCCGAAGATGGTGCCGACGCCGATGGCGGCGAGGCCCATGCCGAGCGAAGCGAGACCAGCGCCGATGAACTTGGCTGCAACAGGATCCATGATGTTTCTCCAGTGTGGAAGGCTAAAGGGCGGGTTGAACTTTTGCGAGCGCGGCTTGGGCTCAGTGGCCGGGATGCAGCGCGTCGTTGAGATAGACGCAGGTCAGGATCGCGAAGACATAGGCCTGCAGGGCCGCGACCAGAACCTCGAGCGCGGTGAGGGCCACCGCCAGCAGCAGCGGCAGCGGCGCGATGGCGTAGTTCAGCGCGGCGCCAGAGCCCAGCAGCACGACGACGAAGCCGCCGAAGACCTTGAGCGCGATGTGGCCGGCGAGCATGTTGCCGAACAGACGAAGCGAGAGCGAAACCGGCCGCGACAGGAAGGAGACCGCCTCGATCAGCACCATGAAGGGCAGCAGCCAGCCGGGCACGCCCGACGGCACGAAGAGGCCGAAGAAATGCGTGCCATGCTTCACGACGCCGTAGATCACCACGATGCTGATGACGAGCAGCGCCAGGGCGGCGGTGACGATGATCTGGCTGGTGACGGTGAAGGAGCCGGGCAGCAGGCCGAGCAGGTTGCTCGCCAGCACGAAGGTGAACAGCGAGAACACGAAGGGGAAGAACTTCAGCCCCTCCTTGCCCATGACGCCGGTCATGGTCGAGGCGACGAACTCATACATCATCTCGGCGAGTGATTGCAGCCGGCCGGGAACGACCGCACGCTGGCTCGAGCCGTAGATCATGATCGCGGAGACGACGGCGAGCACGATCACCATCCACAGCGAGGTGTTGGTGAAGGACAGGTCGAGGCCAAACGGCTTCAGCTCCACGATCGGGTTGATGTGGAATTGGTGGATCGGATCGATTCCGCCGCCAGCCGCCATGGTTCTGTCCCTCGTCGCGCGGCTTTGCGGGCCGCCTCTTCGGTCAATCTTTCTTCGGATCGCCGTTCGACCGTGAGGTCGGGCGCGAACCGAGCCGATAGACGGATCTGAAGCCCGCGATGGTTCCGATCGCCATGAAGGCAATCAGCAGGAACGGGGACGTTCCAAGCCACCGGTCGCCGAGGTACCCGATCAGGGCGCCCGCGATGATGCCGCCTGCGAGATCCGTCGCGGCGCGAAAGCCTGAGGACATCGCGCCCGCGAGGGCCTTGTCCTCTCCAGCCGGGCTCGCGCCCGGCTTTTCGTTCTCTTCCGCCCGTTTGATCGCGGACTTCAGGGAACCCAGTCTTGCGCGCAACTCCGAGTCTGAGGCGTTTGGGTCGGGTTCGGACATGGTCTTGGCCTCCGTCTTGACCGCGTTTACGCCGCGATCCAGCGAAAAACCACTATAACCACGACCAAACCCGCGCATCGAGCCGTCGTCAGCACGGCCTCCTTTATTGACAGCCCCCGGCGCTGTCAAGGCACGTGGATAACACCTAACATATTGGAATATTTAGAAATTCGGGCTAAGTGCGACATTTTTGCCGCAATGCGGTGCCGATTGTGGCATTTTTTCAGCCGGGAGAACGGCGCCCTCAGCCGGCGTCGCGGATGCGCTCTGCGGTGGCCAGATCGACCGAAACCATCTGGCTGACGCCGCGCTCGGCCATGGTCACGCCGAAGAGCCGCTCCATCCGCGCCATGGTGATCGGGTTGTGGGTGATGAGGATGAAGCGCGTTTCAGTGTTTCGCGCCATGTCGGCGAGCAGATCGCAGTAGCGTTCGACATTGGCGTCATCGAGCGGTGCGTCGACCTCGTCGAGCACGCAGATCGGCGAGGGGTTGGTCAGGAACACCGCGAAGATCAGCGCGGTTGCCGTCAGCGCCTGCTCGCCGCCGGAGAGCAGCGTCATCACCTGCGGCTTCTTGCCGGGGGGGCGGGCGAAGATCTCGAGCCCGGCATCGAGCGGATCCTCCGAATCCACCAGCTTGAGCTCCGCCTCGCCGCCGCCGAACAGCACGCCGAAGAGCCGCTGGAAGTGGCTGTTGACGATCTCGAAGGCGGCAAGCAGCCGCTCGCGCCCCTCGCGGTTCAGCGCTCCGATCGCTTGCCTCAGCCGGCGGATCGCCTCGGTCAGGTCGTCGCGCTCTCCGGAAAGTCCCTCGCGCTTGGCCTTCACCTCGGTCAATTCATCCTCGGCCCGCAGATTGACGGCGCCAAGTCGCTCGCGTTCGCCCTTGAGGTTGGCGAGCCGTCGCTCGACCGTTTCCGGCTCCGGCAGCGCGTCGCCAGGCTTGATTCCGGCGATGGCCTGCAGGCCGTCGAGGCCGGTTTCCAGCCCGTCTTCGATCTGGCGGGTGATGTCGGCGACGCGCTGGCGGGCGGCTTCGAGCCTTGCTTCCGCCGAGGCGCGGCGCTCGCGCGCGCCGGACAGCCCTTCGAGGGCGATGCGCGCCTGCCGGTCGGCCTCCGCCAGCGCGGTTTCGCCGGAGGCAAGCCGGTCGGCTGCCTCGCGGCGAGCACCTTCCGCCTGCTCGATCTCGGCGAGGAGGCGGCGCCGCTCGGTCAGGAAGGTGTCGGGCGCTTCCAGCAACGTCCTCTGCTCGGTGCTGGCGACGTCGATCCGGTGCCGTGTCTCTTCGGCGCTCTGGAGGCTGGCTGCCGCGCGCTCCTTCCAGGCTTTGACGTCGGCGGCGATCGCGGCGCGGCGCCGCATCCGCAATTCGGCTTCCCGGGCCAGGGTCTGGACCCGGGCGCGGGCGTCGGAGGCGGCGGCGCGGGCCTCGCCCAGCACCACCCGCGCCTTGAGCAGCGTGTTTTCCAGCGCGGCGGAGGCGGGCAGGGCGGCAAGCCCTGCTTCTTGCACCGCCACTTGCTGAGAGGCCTCGGACACGGCCTGGCCGAGCCGCTTGATCGCTTCGGCCAGGGTTGAACGCTTGACCAGGGTCTCGGCCGCCTTGCGCTCGGCGACCGCAAGCTGCTCGCGCGCCTGATCGACGCTCCGGCGCGCCAGCCGCGAGACCTCGATCGCGGCGGTTTCCGCCTGCGCAGCCGCGCGCGCCTCGGCGCCGACGGCGTCCAGAACCCGGCGGGCGGTCTCCGCCGCCTCGCGCGCGGCCTTCGCCTCACGCTCAAGATCGACGAGGCGATTCTTCTCGGAAAGCCGTCTGGCGGCGGGGGAGGGAGCATCGGCTGCGCTGGCGAAGCCGTCCCAACGCCAGAGATCGCCTTCGCGCGAGACCAGGATCTGGCCCTGCTTCAGCTCTCGCCGGAGGGCGTCCCCCAATTGGCGCGCGACGACGCCGATCTGCGCGAGCCGCCGCCTCAGGGCGGCGGGGGCCTGGACATGAGCAAGCAGCGATTCGGCTCCTGTCGGCAGGTCAGGGTCGCCGCTTCCTGCTCCGGTATCGTCCCAATGTGCCGGGGCGGCCGCTTCGGTCGAGGCGTCGAGATCGTCGCCGAGCGCGGCACCCAGCGCGACCTCGTAGCCCTTGGCGACGCTGACGGCTTCGAGGATCGCCGGCCAGCGATAGCCCGCTGCCGGGGCAAGCAGCTTGCGCAGTGTGCCGATCTCGGTGTCGAGCCGCTGGGCTCTGCGGTCGGCCTCGGCAAGCGGACCGCGCAGCGCCGCTTCGCGCTCGCGTGCTGCCGCGACAGCTTCGCGTGCCGCCCCGACATCGGATTCCGCTCTCTTGGCCGCCTTCTCAGCCGTCGCAAGAGCTTCGCGCAGCCTGTCGAGCAACGTCTTCGCATCGGACGCATCGAGCGCTTCGAGGTCGCGGCGCAGCTTGTCGCGCTCGCCGCCGGCGCGGACCTGCCGCTCGCGCGCTTCGCGCAAGGAACGCTCCAGCGCATCGCGTCTGGCGGCGAGATCGGACAAAGCTGCCTGCGCGCTGGCCTGCTCGGCCTCAGCCGCTGCGAGGGCTGCTTCGGCCTCGCGCTGCGCTGCCGTCGCGGCCTCGGCGCCCGATCCGGCGCCATCGCCCTCGCGGGCGAGTGCGGCATCCTCCTCCGACAGCCGCGCGAGGCTCTCGGCGGCATCGCGGCCGATATTTTCCTGCCTTGCGAGATCGGCCTGCAGTTCCGCAAGACGGCGCCCGAGATCTTCGGTTCGCTGTCGCGATCGGCGATTCTCGGCTTCGAGTTCGTCGAGGCCGCGCTTCAGCCGAACCAGCGCCGCTGCGGCAGTCGCCTCGCCCTCGCGCAATGCCGGCATCGCATTGGCTGTGATGGCCTGCCGCTTGGCGGCCTCGGCCTGAATGCCGGTCTGGTCGGCGACGCCTCGCACCGCCTCTTCGAGCACATGCGATGCCTGCGCTTCCTGGGCGCGGGCATCGTGCAGCGCGATCAGCGCCAGGATCGCCTCGGCGCGTCGGATGTCGCCTGCAAGGCTGCGGTAGCGCCCGGCCTGCCGCGCCTGCCGCTGCAGGGCGTCGATCTGCCCGTCGATCTCGCCGAGCACGTCCTCCAGCCGGGTCAGGTTCTCTTCGGCGCCGCGCAGCCTGAGCTCGGCCTCATGGCGGCGACTGTGCAGGCCGGCGATGCCGGCGGCATCTTCCAGGATGCGCCGGCGCGATTGCGGCTTGGCGGAGATGATCTCGCTGATCTGCCCTTGCCGCACGAGGGCCGGGGAGCGCGCGCCGGTCGCGGCATCGGCGAAGAGGAGCTGCACGTCCTTGGCCCGCACCTCCTTGCCGTTGATGCGGTAGGTCGAG
Organism: Allobosea sp. 10L417; assembly: GCF_056395485.1. Classification (NCBI taxonomy): domain Bacteria; kingdom Pseudomonadati; phylum Pseudomonadota; class Alphaproteobacteria; order Hyphomicrobiales; family Alloboseaceae; genus Allobosea; species Allobosea sp. 10L417. The sequence continues at coordinate 82,634 of NZ_JBFTJP010000010.1, read as the reverse complement.
CCTTCCTCGCGCTCGATCCGGCGGGTGACTTCGAGGACTTCGGCCTCGTTGAAGGCGGCCGGAGCCTTGCGGTCACTGTTGTCGAGGGTGAGCGAAACTTCGGCCATGTTGCGGGCCGGGCGCTCGTTCGAGCCGCCGAAGATGACGTCGTCCATCCCCGAGCCGCGCATGTTCTTGAACGAGCTTTCGCCCATCACCCAGCGCAGGGCTTCGACGAGGTTGGACTTGCCGCAGCCATTCGGCCCGACGATGCCGGTCAGCCCCGGCTCGATCAGGAACTCGGTCGGCTCGACGAAAGTCTTGAAGCCGGCGAGCTTGAGGCGCGTCAGGTGCATGGTGCCACCGCGCCGGCCTGAAAAGCCTCAGCCCTCATCCTTCGAGACGCTGCTGCGCGGCTCCTCAGGAAGAGGGCTGAGATGACTGCCTCGCGCTGGGAGCGCAAGCGGATGGGAGGCCCCTCAGTTGGCGAGGAGCGGCTCCAGGATCTTGTCGAACTCGGCGATCGAGAGCGCACCGGAACGCTTCTGCCCGTTGATGAAAAAGGTCGGCGTCGAATCCACGCCAGCCTTGGCCCCGCCATCCTTCACGACTGTGACGGCGTCATAGATATCCTGCCGTTTCAAGCAGGCCTCGAAGGATTCCTGTGTGAAACCGGCCTGCTTGACCAGCGTGGCCAGCGCGTCCACCGGCTTCTCGGTGAAGGCCCAGTTGCGTTGCTGCGCGAAGAGCAGGTCCGTCATCGGGTAGAACTTGTCGTTCCCGTTGCAGCGCGCGAGCATGAAGCCGGCCGTCGCCAGCGGGTCGAGCGGGAACTCGCGCAGCGTGAAGCGCACCTTGCCGGTGTCGATGTATTTCTTCTTCAGCTCCGGCCAGGTCGTCTCGTGGAAATGCGCGCAGTGCGAGCAGGTCATCGAGGCGTATTCGACGATCGTGACCTTGGCGTCGGGGGAGCCCAGCCAGACATCGCCGAGCGGGCCGGCATCGGGAAGCTTGGTCTGTGCCCGCACGGCGTTAACGCCGGCGAGCGCGGCGGCCGCGATACCGGCTGCGCCGGTCAGGAGCTGTCGCCTGTTCGTCATCGTGAGCAATCCCCGAAAGGTCCAAAAGCGGTTGCGGAGCTTGAGTATTTTCAAGCGAAGCGGACACCCGTTCGCTTGAAGCAAATGCGATGAATCGCTCTATAGAGGCCAGCGCGATTGTGGCAAGAGCACATCGTGCCGCTGCGCGCATTGCTCACGAAGCCGTGTCATGGTCTCGCGTTTTCGCACTGAGTGCGACGGCCCGGCCGAGCCGCGCCAGCGCTTCGCGCAAGCCCTCGTCAGCGACGCAGGCGACCTGCTCGTCGATCCGCGCCGCTGCTTCCTCGTTGAGCTTCGGCGCCGGTTTGGGCGCCACGGGCCGGGCGACCGGCCCCTGCTTGAGCACGAGCTTGCCGACGGCGCGCCAGCCGAGATGGGTGTTGACCCGCTCGATCACCAAGGGGCCGAGCTGCTGCATCTCCAGCGCGAAAGCGCCTTCGACGCGCACGACCATCGTTGCCGGCTCGGTCGCCTCGCCAGGGGCGGGCCGGCGCCGCGGCCAGTCGATCTTGAGCGGGCGCGAGCGCGCCGCCAGCCTCTCGCCGACGATCTCAGGCCAGAGCGAAACGACGGCACGCCCCGCGAAGCCCTGCGCGGCGAGCGCGGGCGCGATGCAGTCGTCGATCAGCTCTGCGAGGTGCTTTGCGGCCATGGCTCAGTTTGCGCGAGCGGGCGGCGGCCTGGCAAGTCGATTGCGCGGCGCGGGGCATCATCATGTCCGAACGCGTGGCCATTTCTGCCTCACCGGGTTGAAACTGACAGTTGAAATTAACTCGCCTACAGCATTTCAGCGCTAAATGCCGCAATGGCAGGTCCGGCGGGAACTGTCGCCGAGGGCGGTGACGTACTCGGCTTGAGTTGGGCCTACGCCTGAAGGTTCGAATGCGATGCCGAATTGCTCCTGCGCCACTGTTCATACCCTCGGCTGCGATGCGCCCGATGATCCGAACCGCCGCCAGTTCTTCACGGCGGCCGTCGCATTGAGCGCTGCCGGTGCGATGGCGCTGCCTGCCGTCGAAGCTGTCGCCGCTACGCCTTCGCCGGAAAAGCGGAAATTCATGGAAGAGGCGACGCGGCTCGCGATCGAATCGGTTGAGAAGGGATGGGGCGGTCCCTTCGGCGCCGTTATCGTCAAAGACGGTGAAATCATCGGACGCGGCCAGAACCGCGTGCTCCTCACCGGCATTCCCGTCCTCCATGCCGAAGTCACCGCGATCATGGATGCTTCGGCCCGCCTCAATCCCAAGGCGCTGCTGGGCAGCGAATACGGTGCCGGCACGATCCTGGAAATGATCCCGCGCGAGGCAGGCTCTCCCGATCCGGTGCCAGAGCGCGCGCGCATGCTCAAGGGATGCGAGATCTACATCAACGGCGCGCCCTGCCCGATGTGCATGAGCGCGATCTACTGGTCTCGCATCGACCACGTCTATTTTGCCGCCAGCCTGAAGGACACCAGCGCAATCGGCTTCGACGACGCGTTCCAATACGAGGATTTCGCCAAGCCGTGGGGCGACAGGCGGATCAGGGTGACCGAGAACTTCGAGCGAGAGGTTGGTCTCAAAGCCTATGCGGCGTGGACCAACAAGAAGGATCGTCACCCCTACTGAGGCGCGTGGTCGAGACCGGCCGCTATGCGGCCGCGGAAAGTCAGAAGGCCGAGGACAGAAATGATCCGGCTCCGCGAAAGCGGGACCGGGGCGCAATGACTGACGCCCGTTTTCGATCCCAGCGACTGTTCGGCCTTTCGCGACGTCGGCTCCTCGCGCTAAACCCGGCGCATGGACGCCTCCGTTCCGATGGCCCGCGCGGTCGATCTGCTCGCCTGGTATGACCGCCATCGCCGCGCGCTGCCCTGGCGCGCCGTGGCGGGCGAGCGCCCTGATCCCTATCGCGTCTGGGCCTCCGAGATCATGCTGCAGCAGACCACGGTCGCGGCGGTCAAACCGTATTACGAGCGCTTCATGGCGCGCTTCCCGACCGTAAAGGCCCTTGCCGAAGCGCCTTCCGAGGATGTGATGCAGGCCTGGGCCGGCCTCGGCTACTATTCCCGTGCCCGCAATCTCCACGCCTGCGCCCGCGCGGTCACCGAGAATCACCGCGGTCGCTTCCCCGATACGGAGGAGGGGCTGCGGGCCTTGCCGGGCATCGGCGCCTACACGGCCGGAGCGGTCGCCGCCATCGCCTTCGACCGGCCGGCCGCGGCCGTCGACGGCAATGTCGAGCGCGTCATGACGCGGCTCTTCGCCATCGCCGATGAACTGCCGGGCGCGCGGCCGCTGATCCGGGAGAAGGTTCTGGCGATGCTGCCGATCGATCGGCCCGGCGATTTCGCGCAGGCTCTGATGGATCTCGGCGCGACCATCTGCATGCCGCGCAACCCGGCCTGCGGGCTCTGCCCCTGGCGCGATCCCTGCCGGGCGCGGGCGGACGGCATGCAGGAGAGCTTTCCGCGCAAGGCGGCGAAGAAGGCGGGCAAGATCCGCTACGGCGCTGCCTTCGTCCTGACCCGTGCCGATGGGGCCATCCTGCTGCGCACGCGCCCCGCCAAGGGGTTGCTTGGCGGCATGGCTGAGGTGCCGACCAGCGAATGGCGCGCCGATTACGAGCTTGACGGCGCCGCGCAGGATGCGCCGCTGCCCCTGCGCTGGACCCGGCTGGCCGAGCCGGTGCGCCACGTCTTCACGCATTTCCCTTTGGAACTGACGGTGTTCACCGGCAGCGTTCCGGAGCGGACTCTAGCTCCCGCTGGCATGCGCTTCACAAAGCTGGCGAATCTTGCCGGCGAGCCGCTGCCGAGCGTCATGCTGAAGGTCGTCGAGCGCGCGGGGCTCTACCGCTCGAAGACGCGATAGGTCATCGTCATCGTCCTGAAGCTTTTTGACCTCAGCGCCGCGGGAGCCGTTCTTCAGGATGGTGGCCATGACAGCCCCGCTACGATCTCACGAGCCAGAGTGGGCGCGCAGCCGGCGCGCGCATCCTCTGAACGAATGATGGCAGGAGTTTTGGCCGGCGGGCGGTCAGCCCGCCGCCATCTGCGCCCTGATCTCGCCGCGCAGCGCGTCGAGCACGGTCAGCCCGCCTTCGCGCTCGACATGCCAGAAGGTCCAGCCATTGCAGGCCGGTAGGCCCTGTGCCAGCGCGCCGACCTTGTGGATCGAGCCCACGGCAGGGCCGAGGATCAGCGTGCCGTCGGCGCGGATAACGGCCTTGTGGCGCCGCTTCTCGTCATGGACGGTCTCGCCGGCCTTCACCAGCCCGGCTTCGACCAGGCTGAGGAACGGCACGCGCGGCTCGCTGCGCTTGGAGGGCGCGGTGGAGAAGGCTTCCGGCGCCAGCGGCGTCACCGCGGCGATGCGCTCGCGCGCAGCCTTGGCATAGGTCGCATCGCGCTCGAGGCCGATAAAATGGCGGCCGAGCGCCTTGGCGACGGCGCCGGTCGTGCCGGTGCCGAAGAACGGATCAAGGATCACGTCGCCAGGATTGGAGGCCGAGAGCAGGACGCGGGCAAGCAGGGCTTCCGGCTTCTGCGTCGGGTGCACCTTGGCGCCGCCAGCGTCCTTCAGGCGCTCATCGCCTGTGCAAAGCGGCAGATACCAGTCGGAGCGCATCTGCAGGTCGTCATTGCCGCCCTTCAGCGCTTCGTAGTGGAAGGTGTATTTCGAAGCTTCGCCGCGCGCCGCCCAGATCAGCGTCTCATGGGCGTTGGTGAAGCGCCGGCCGCGGAAGTTCGGCATCGGATTGGCTTTTCGCCAGACGATGTCGTTCAGCATCCAGAAGCCGAGATCCTGCAGCGTCGCACCGACGCGGAAGATATTGTGGTAGCTGCCGATGACCCACAGCGCCCCGTCCGGCTTCAGCACGCGGCGCGCGGCGGCAAGCCAGGCGCGCGTGAAGGCGTCGTAATCGGCGAATGAGGCGAACTTGTCCCAGTCGTCGTCGACGGCATCGACGAGGCTGTCGTCGGGCCGGCGCAGATCGCCGCCGAGCTGGAGGTTATAGGGCGGATCGGCGAAGATCAGGTCGACGCTTGCCGGCGGCAAGGCGTTCATCGCCGCGACGCAGTCGCCGACGAGGATCTGATCGAGCGGCAGTTCCTGCGGAACGCCGATTTGTTCGGGAAGGCTCCTGGCCTTCATCCGAGCCCCCAGCGCTGGCCGTCCGGTACGCGAAACCTGAATCCGGACGGGAGCGCTGGCGGTCCCGGTACGCGAGATACCCATGACGCCAAGACCGTTACGCAACTTCAACGAGCGCGATATTGGCCGGACAGGGTAAAGGCCGGGTTTCCGCTTTGAAAAAAATGCGTCCCGTTTTGGGGCTGCAGATTTTGCCTAGCTCGTTGGCAAACAAGGGAAATTCGTAAACGGGCGTTAACCCGCGGATTGCCGCTAGGGCAATCTGGCAGGGTTCCCGTCATGCTCGGGTTTGACCCGGTATCTCCTGCCGAGGACGGCCCTGGGGCCTCCTTCTGTCTGAGATTCTCGGGTCCGGGCTTCGCTTCACCCGAGAATGACGCCAGGCAATCCTTACCGGAACCAGACGCCCTTCACCGGGGCGAAGGAATAGCGGTGCTCGGGGCAGGGGCCGTGCTCGGCGATGGCCTTGCGATGCTGCGGCGTCGCATAGCCGACATGGCCGGAGAAACCATAGGCCGGATAGCGCCGGCACAGCCGCGCCATCATTCGGTCGCGCGTCACCTTGGCGACGATCGATGCGGCCGCAATGGAGGCCACGGCACCGTCCCCCTGAATGATCGCCTCGCAGCTACAGCTCATCTGCGGCGGATCGTTGCCGTCGACCAGCACATGCAGCGGCGCCAGCGGCAGCGCGGCGATCGCCCGGCGCATCGCCAGCAGCGTCGCCTGTCGGATGTTGAGCGCGTCGATCTCGACCGCTGTGGCGCTGGCGACAGCCACTGCAAGCGCCCGCTCCATGATCTCGCCGAAGAGCTCCTCGCGGATCGGTGCCGGCAGCTTCTTCGAATCGTCGAGCCCATGCGGCACGCGGGCCGGATCGAGGATGACGGCCGCCGCCACGACCGGGCCGGCGAGCGGCCCGCGCCCAACCTCGTCAATGCCGGCCAGCGGCCAGAGGGCGTTAGCGATGGCGTGTGTCTCGCGGCTGAAATCAGCGGGCATGGCGGGCTTATGCAACAGAGTGCCGCCGCGAGCTAGACCGCTGTCGTCCTCCTCCACCATCATCCCGGACAATCTGCCATGGGCGGCGCCGATCCGGGATCCATGCCCAAGCCTTCAATCAGAGGCGCTCCGGCAATCAGAGGCGCTCCGGAATGGATCGCGGTTCTACGCTTCGTTGCGCCCGGTACGACCTCCGCGCGTGTCCATTCAAAACAGGCTCAGCTGCGCCTTTTCCTTCTCGGGCCTTACGAACAGGTCGGTGCGCAGCCTCCGGCGCGCCGTGTTGAAGCCGATACGCTCGGCCGCAAGCTCGAAACGCCGACCGATCATCCAGGCATAGGGACCTGAGCCGACCATGCGCTGTCCCCATTGCGAATCATAATCCTTGCCGCCGCGGGTCGAGCGGATCAGCGACATCACATGCCGAAGCTTGTCGGGATGATGCGTCAGCAACCACTCCTGCACGATGTCGCGCACCTCGAGCGGCAACCGCAGCAGCACATAGCCGGCCTCCTGCGCGCCCGCCGCCTTGGCGGCGTCCAGAATTCGCTCGATCTCATGCTCGTTGATCGCCGGTACGATGGGCGCAACCAGCACCGTCACCGGGATGCCGGCTTCCGACAGCTTGCGGATCGTCTCGAGCCGCTTCGGCGGCGAGGCGGCGCGCGGTTCCATGCCCCGCGCCGTCTTGGGATCGAGCGTCGTGACCGAGAGCGCGACCTTGACCAGGCCCTTCTCGGCCATCGGGGCGAGGATATCGATGTCGCGCTGGACCAGGGCCGATTTGGTGACGATGCCGACCGGGTGGTTGAACTTCGAGAGCACTTCCAGGATCTGGCGCATGATCCTCAGCTTCTTCTCGATCGGTTGATAGGCGTCGGTATTGGTGCCGATCGCGATGGTGCGCGGCTGATAGGAAGGAGAGGAGAGTTCCTTCTCCAGCAGTGCCGCGGCGTCGGGTTTCGCCGTCAGCTTGCTCTCGAAGTCGAGGCCGGGCGAGAGGCCGAGATAGGCGTGGGTCGGCCGCGCGAAGCAGTAGACGCAGCCATGCTCACAGCCGCGATAGGGATTGATCGAACGGTCGAAGGAGATGTCCGGCGAGTCGTTGCGCGTGATGATGTTGCGCGCCTTCTCATAGGCGATCTCGGTCTTGAACGGCGGCAACTCTTCCAGCGAGCCCCAGCCATCATCCTCGGTGACGCGCTGCTCCGCTTCGTAGCGCCCTCCCGGATTGACGGTGGCGCCCCGCCCGCGCCGTCGTTCCGGGTCGATGCGGTGGCCGGCATAGGCGAGCGGGTCGGCCGGCGCGACGACTGGCGCCGAGATGGTCGGCTCCCTGTCGTGCCGCCGCAGCGGCTGGGCCGATGGATAGGGCCTTTCGGTGGGTCTGGCCTGTGGCATGGCTTTCGAACCGGTTCACTGCCGGGAATCGGCATTTTGTGATCTCGGATAGAGTGAACATAACAAGAACAAAATGCAAGAGCCGGATTGCGGCGTGCTGCGCTGCGGCATAGAACCTTGCGTATGCTCACAGCCGTGATCCGCGCCGATGGTTCCCCACGAGCTCTCGCCGCCACGCTGGCCGTGCTGATCCCGGCGGTGGCGGAAGGGCTGCTCGGTCATGCGGTGATCGTGGATACGGTCGGCGCTCCCGATTTCGAGCGTGCCGCGGACACGACCGGCGCATGCTATCTGCGCACCGGCCCGGCCGCGGCCTGGCAGGGTGGGGCGGCCGCGGCGCGCGGCGATCGGCTCGTGCTGTTCGAGGCCGGCGACGTGCCGCAGGCGCACTGGGCGCTGGTGGTGGAGCGCTATCTGTTGCTCACGCCGGATCTGCCGGCCCTGATACCGCTTCACGCAGTCGGCGCTGCGCTGCGCGAGCGCGTCGCGCTGTCCTTCGCCGGGCGCAGGCTCCGGTCCGGGCTCGTGTTGCCGAAGGCGATGGTCCTGGAAGGGCGCCTCGACCAGGCGCCGCAGCGCCTGCCGGTGTGGCGCGAGCGCGCAGGGTAGGGCGGTGTCCGAGGCGGCATGACATCGGGCCGCGTGCCTCCTAAGCTGGAGGCGTCGGGAGGCTGATATGACGATACCGGGCGAGATTCTTCTGGCGAGCGATCTGTCCTCGCGCACCGACAGGGCTGCGGAACGCGCAGTGCTGCTGGCGCGCGGATGGCAGGCAAAGCTCGCGATCCTGCATGTCACGAATGCGACGGAGCAGGGGAGCGCCGGTCTTGCGGCCGAGGCCTGGCGCGAGGAGCTGCCCTCGGCGGCCGGCGAGGCGGAACTGCTGGTCCGTAACGGTTCGTTGCCGGACGTGCTGGCCAAGGTCGCCGCCGAGCGGGGCAGCGGACTGATCGTGACCGGCGTCGCGCGCTACAACGACGTCCGCGACTACGTTGTCGGGACGGCCGTTGACTATATCGTTCGCAGGGCGGCTGTTCCGGTCCTGATCGTCCGCCGGCGCGCCGATCGCCCTTACGGCACGATTGTCGTCGGCACGGATTTCTCGGAGGGCTCGCGCCGGGCTCTGCTGGCGGCTGCGGAACTGTTTCCGCAGGCGCGCCTCCTGCTGGTTCATGCCCATCCCGGCCCCGGCCCCAGGACCGATTTTCAAGGCAAGGGCGATTTCCTCCGCGCGGAGGCCGAGGCCGGGATGAAGGCCTTCCTCGACGCGGCAAAGCTTCCCGAGAGCCTCATCACGCGGCTCAGCACCCAGAGCGTCGAGGGCAATGCCGCCGCGGCCATCGAGCATTGCCGCGCCGCGGCCGGAGCAGAATTGGTCGTCGTCGGCCGCTACGGGCAGGGTGGCTTTGCCGAAGCGGTGATCGGCAGCACGGCCGAGACGATCTTGGGCACGGTCCGGGCCGATATCCTGATCGCGCCCGGCGCCTGATCGCCGGCGTCGGCTCACCGGCTCGGCTGTTCGAAGGATCCGTGTGCGAATGCCTATACGGGGTTCCGGAAGGTGTCGCAGCTCTGCAGCGAGCCCGACTGGAAGCCGGTGTTGAACCACTTCGTCCGCTGCGCCGACGAGCCGTGCGTGAAGGAATCCGGCACGACTACGCCCTGCGCCGCCCGCTGGAGCTTGTCGTCGCCGATCGCAGAGGCGGTGCGGATAGCTTCCTCGATATCGCCTTGGTCGATCCGGCCCATCGCCTGGATATTATGCGCCCAGACGCCGGCGAAGCAGTCGGCCTGCAATTCGATCCTGACCGAGATCGCGTTCGAATCGCGCTCGGAGGAACGCTCGCGGATCTGGTTGGCCTTGGGCAGGATGCCCAGCAGGTTCTGGACGTGGTGGCCGACCTCGTGCCCGATCACATAGGCATAGGCGAAGTCGCCGCCGCCGCCGAGCTTGCGCTGCATCTCCTGAAAGAAGGAGGTGTCGAGATAGACCTTCTTGTCCACGGGGCAGTAGAACGGCCCCATCGCCGATTGCGCCGTGCCGCAGCCCGAACGGTCGACGCCGGAGAACAGCACGAGCCGGGGCGGCTGGTAGCGGATATTGGCCTGCTGCGGCAGGATTTTCGACCAGACGTCCTCGTTCTGCGCCAGCACGGCCGAGACGAAGCGGCCCATCTGGTCCTGCGGCGGGCCGGAAGAGCGGCGGGTTTCCTGCGTCTGCTCGCGCCCGCCAATGCCGCCGATCATTTCGGCGCCGCCGATCAGCAGGCGGGGATCGATGCCGAGCGCCCAGCCGAGAAGGCCGAGCACAACCATGGTGCCGATGCCGATGCCGCCGCGCCCGCCAGGCATGCCGGCGAAACCGCCGCCACCGCCGCCGCCGCGCCGGTCCTCGAGATTCTCGGACTGGCGATAGTCTTCCCACTGCATGGACGGTTCCTCGACGAAACGCCCCGCAATCTCGCCGGGAGATGCGGGGAACTCAAGTCGTCTTTGCAGGCCCCGCCTGAACGAAGCCTGATCGTTATCCTCTCACTCAGTGATAGCCGCTGTCGACCCTGACCTTGCCGCGGAAGGTCCAGTACACGAAGGCCGTATAGAACAGGATCATCGGCAGGAGGAAAGCGACGCCGATCAGCACGAAGATATGGGAGGAGGGTGCGGCCGCCGCGTCCCAGATCGTGATGTCGGGCGGCACCAGATAGGGGAAGTTCGAGATCGACAACCCGACGAAGCAGAGCAGAAAGATCGCGACGGTCAACGCGAAGGGCGTGAACTCATGCGCGCCATGCAGCCGCCGCCAGGCGAGGTAGCCGCACAGCGCCGTCAGCAGCGGGAACGGCCAGAGCCAGACGAGATTGGCCGGGGTGAACCAGCGCTCGGCGATTCGCGGGTGGGCATAGGGCGTCCACAGCGAGACCAGCGCCGCGAAGGCCAGGAGGCCCAGCAACAGGATCTTCGCCTGCCGCCGGGCCCGTTCGGCGACGGGGCCGTCGGTCTTGTAGAGCAGCCAGGTCGCGCCGAGCAGGGCGTAGCCCACGATGACACCGGCTCCGCACATCACCGTGAACGGCGTCAGCCAGTCGAGCGGCCCGCCGGCGAACTGGCCGTTCTTGACGGTGACGCCCTGGATCAGCCCGCCGAGCACGAGCCCCTGCGAGAAGGCAGCGACGGCCGAACCCAGCCAGAAGGCGAAGTCCCAGCGTCGGTGATGCGGCTTGGCCACCCAGCGGAACTCGAAGGCGACGCCGCGGAAGATCAGTGCCAGCAGCATCAGCGTGATCGGGATGTAGAAGGCCGGCATGATGATGGCGTAGGCCTGCGGGAAGGCGACCCAGAGGCCGCCGCCGCCCAGCACCAGCCACGTCTCGTTGCCGTCCCAGAACGGGGCGACCGAGTTCATCATCTGGTCGCGCTCGCCCTCGTCCTTCGTCGTCGGGAACAGGATGGCGATGCCGAGGTCGAAACCGTCGAGCACGACGTAGAGCATCACGGCGGTGCCGATCAGCACGGCCCAGATGACCGGAAGATACCATTCCATCGTCGTGGCTCCTCAGATCGCCGGCTGGATCTTGTCGTCGCCGGGCTGGCCGTCGCCGAAGATGGTGGCGGCTTCGCCCTGCACGGCCTTGAGCGTGCGCTTCGAGGGTTGCTCGGGCGCGTCCGGGCCTGCGATCTCGTCCGGTCCCTTGTCGATCAGGCGGTTGATCAGGAGGATGCCCGCCGTGAACACCACCGAGTAGACGCAGACAAACAGGAAGAGCGAGATCGCGACCTGGGTGGTCGTCACCGGCGAGACGGCATCGGCCGAGCGGATGATGCCCGTCGCGAGCCAGGGCTGGCGGCCCACTTCCGTGACGAACCAGCCCGAGAGGATGGCAAGGAAGCCGACGGGCCAGGTGTATTGGGCGATCCAGAGCCAGCGCCGCGATTCGAACACTGTGCCCTTGCGCCAGAGCCAGGCGCCGATCCAGCCGAACAGGATCATCAGCACGCCGATCCCGACCATCGCCCGGAAGGCGAAGAACGGGATGAGAACCGGCGGCCGGTCCTGCACGGCAAAATCCTTCAGGCTCGGGAAGAGCGCATTCATGCTGCCATGGGTGACCAGGCTGGCGACGCCGGGAATCGAGACCTCGAAGCGATTGAGCTCGGCCTTCTCGTCGGGCCAGGCGAAGAGCACGAGGGCGCCGGGCTTGGACGAATCCCAATGCGCCTCGATCGCGGCCAGCTTGGCCGGCTGGTAGGTCGCGGTGTCGCGGCCGTGGAAATCGCCGATCACCGCCTGCAGCGGCGCCGTCAGCGCGATCATCAGGATCGCCATCCGCACCATCGTCTTGGCCGATTCTGTGCGGTGCCCGGCGAGCAGATGGCGCGCGCCGGTCGCCAGCACGACGAAGGCGGTCGTCAGATAGGCCGCGGTCATCATATGGGCGAAGCGCAGCGGGAATGTCGGATTGAAGACGATCTTCACCCAGTCGACGGGATAGGCGATGCCGTCGCGCACCTCGTGTCCAGCCGGATACTGCATCCAGCTATTGGCCGAGAGGATCCAGAAGCCCGAGAGCGCCGTGCCACCCGCGACGATCACCGCCGAGGTGAAGTGCAGCCAGGGCGGCACGCGCTTCCATCCGAACAGCATCACGCCGAGGAAGGAGGCCTCGAGGAAGAAGGCCGATAGCACCTCGTAGCCGATCAGCGGGCCGACCACGTTGCCGACGGCCGTCGAGAACCGGCTCCAGTTGGTACCGAACTGATAGGACAGCACGATGCCGGAGACGACGCCCATCGCGAAGGATACGGCGAAGATCTTGGTCCAGAAGCGTGCGAGCAGATGAAACTTCTGGTCGCCCGTCTTCAACCAGAGGCCGAGCAGTGTCGCGATATAGGCGGATAGCCCGATGGTGAAGGCTGGAAAGACGATGTGAAATGAAACGGTGAAAGCGAACTGGATGCGTGAAAGCTGAAAAGCGTCGATTTCCATCGCAAGACTCCGGCCAGCTACCGCCTCGGGGCGGCTTGAAACGATCCTGCCGAAGGCAGCATCGTCGCTCTCGGCCAGATTAGTCAAATCCGAGGCTGGGCGAGAGGCGCGGATGTCGCAGTCGCCGGTCGTGATGTCGCAGGGGAGGGGGCCTGCAACCTCGGCGTGCAACCGTCCCGGCGCGGAACTGCGCGCACTGTTGCACCCAAACGGAATGGTTCTCTGGGCGCGCGGAGACGTTGCCTCTACTCGTATTCGCCCTCGATATCCCTGCCGGTATAATCCTTCATCAAGGCTGTCGCGATCAGGCTCAGGATTGCGCAGGCGAGAATGTAGAAGGCGATCGCATAGGCCGTTCCATACTTGGCAAACAGCCAGGCGGCGATGAGCGGAGCCGGGCCGCCGGCGATCACAGAGGCGAGCTGATAGCCGAGCGAGGCGCCGCTATAGCGCAGGCGGCCGGTGAAGGATTCCGCGATCAGTGCCGCCTGCGGTCCATACATCATGTCATGCGGCACCAGCGAGATCACGATGGCCAGGAAGATCAACAGCGCCGAGCCGGTGTTGAGCATCCCGAAATAGATGAAACCGAAGGCGCCGGTCGCCGCAGCGCCGATCATATACATGCGCCTGCGTCCGATCAGATCGGAGATGTGGCCGAAGAGCGGGATCGAGACGAAGGACAGGACCGAGGCCGCCAGCACGGCGACGAGCAGAAAATCGCGCGAGACCTTCAGCGTCCCGACGCCGTAGGCGAAGATGAAGGCGGTGAAGATGTAGAAGGGCGCCTGCTCAGCCATGCGTAGCAACGCACAGAGCAGAATCTCCTTGGGGTGGCGCTGAACCACCTCCAGCATCGGCGCGCGCTCGACCTTGTTCTCGGCGACGAGCCTGCGGAATATCGGCGTCTCCATGATGCCGAGCCGGATCCAGAGGCCGATGGCGACGAGCACGAGGCTCAGCAGAAACGGAATGCGCCAGCCCCAGGTCAGGAACTGGTCGCCGGAGAGCCAGCTGAAGGCGAGGACAGCCAGATTGGCGAGGAACAGGCCGCAAGGCACCCCGAACTGCGGCCAGGATGCGATGAAGCCGCGATGATCGGCTGTCCGCGCCCATTCCATCGAGAGCAGCACGGAGCCGCCCCATTCACCGCCCACCCCGACGCCCTGAATGAAGCGCAGCACCGTCAGGATGATTGCGCCCCAGATGCCTATGCTCTCATAGGTCGGGACGAGCCCGACGAGAAATGTCGCGATTCCCATCAGCATGAGCGTGGCGATCAGCGTCGATTTGCGGCCGATGCGGTCGCCATAATGGCCGAAGATCGCCGCGCCGATCGGCCGGGCGACAAAACCGACCGCATAGATGGCGAAGGCCTCGAGCGTGCCGACGAGCGGCTCCGATCGCGGGAAGAACAGCCGCGCGAAGACAAGACCGGTCACCGTGCTGTACAGGAAGAAATCATACCATTCGATTGCGGTGCCGATTGTGCTTGCGACGATGGCACGCCGCAGTTGCCTATCATGCTCTTGCTCGGACAGTATGCCGGCGCCAAGATCGATGACAGCCATGGTCAGCCTCCACGCATTGGTTCACCGCGCAGGCCGCTGCAAAATCAAGTGATATTATATCGCAAATCGCCGGAAACGGCTATTTCTCATGCCTTGGCCGCGGGGCAATCGCTTCAAATTGATCGACCGCGCATGATTCCGGCCATTCGGGGCCTCGTGATGCGGAGCTGCTGCCGGAAACCGAGATTTCGAAGTGGGACTTTGGCGAGATTTCCGGTTCCTCCATCACCGCATTTGGCGGCCCGACTTCGGTTCCGGGAGCCTATGCGAGCGCAGCCTTGAGCGCGCGCAGGTCGCGCCAGGCGAGGCGCTTTTGCAGCGGCTGCCGCAAGAGATAGGCCGGGTGCAGCGTCGCAATGGCGCGAATGCGGCGCGAGCCGGTATCGTATTCCACCCATTGCCCGCGCGAGCGCAGGATGCCGGTGAAGCCGAGCAGCCCCTGCGCCGAGGGGCCGCCAACACAGACCAGGATGTCGGGGTCGGCGAGCTCGATCTGGCGCTGGATGAAGGGCAGGCAGATCGCGACCTCCTGCGGCGTCGGCGTGCGGTTGCCCGGCGGACGCCAGGGCAGGAGATTGGCGATGTAGACGTCGTTCTGGCGGCTGAGGCCGATCGAGGCCAGCATCCGATCGAGCAATTGGCCGGAGCGGCCGACGAAGGGGAAGCCTAGCCGGTCCTCATCGGCGCCCGGCGCCTCGCCTACCATCATCACCCGGCCTTCCGGGTTGCCATCGGCGAAGACGAGATTCTTGGCTGTCGCCTTCAAGGCGCAGCCTTCGAACTTCGCGAGCGCTTCCTTCAACTCGTCGAGCGTGCGCGCCTCGCGGGCCAGCGCGCGGGCGTTGAGGGTTGCGTCGTCGGGCGCCGTGGCGGCCGCCGCGATCGGCCGGGCGGGAGCGGCCGGACGGCCCGGCAACGAGCGCAGGCGAGGTTGGCCGGCGCCGGCGGAGGGGGGCGGCTCGGCGAAATGATTGCGCGGCGCCTCGTCGAGCGCCTCGGTCACGCCCATCTCGGCGTACCAGCTCAAAATCTCGTAAGGGTCTGGCGCGTCGGGGCCGGCTGTATCGGACAGGCTCATGGCCGCATCCTATACGCTGCAACGCCGCTTCGCGAGCCAACGCAGTTGCAAAATGGAACGGGCACTTGGATAGAGGGGTCCAGACTGGACGGAAGCCGAGCGTTGAACGAGTCGGCATAATAGTTCATATATAAACTAATCGCGCGACGCGGGTTGCCAAGGCGGAGGGCAGGATGGATCTCAAGGAAGCGCAGAGCGAACCGCGCGAGAGCATGGACTATGACGTCGTCATCGTCGGCGCCGGTCCTGCTGGTCTGGCGGCTGCGATCCGGCTGAAGCAGCTCGACGAGAACATCTCGGTCGTCGTGGTCGAGAAGGGGGCCGAGGTCGGCGCCCATATCCTCTCCGGCGCCGTCATCGATCCGATCGGCCTCGACCGTCTGGTGCCCGACTGGCGCGACGATCCCGAGCGCCCCCTGACCACAGAGGTCAAGGAAGACGTCTTCTATTTCCTGACCCAGCCGAGCGGTCTTCGCCTGCCGAATTTCGGCATGCCCTCGCTGATGAACAATCACGGCAATTTCGTCGGCTCGCTCGGGCTGGTCGCGAAGTTCCTGGGTGCGCGCGCAGAGGCGCTCGGCGTCGAGATCTATCCCGGTTTCGCCGCCGCCGAGCTGCTGTTCAACGAGGACGGTTCTGTCGCCGGCATCGCGACCGGCGACATGGGCATCGCCAAGGATGGCACCGTCTCGGACCGCTTCACCCGCGGCATGGAGCTGCGCGGCCGCTACACGCTGCTGGGCGAGGGCGCGCGTGGCTCGCTCTCCAAGATCGCGATCAGGAAATTCGGCCTGGACGCCGGCCGCGAGCCGCAGAAATACGGCATCGGCCTGAAGGAGCTCTGGCAGGTCAAGCCGGAGAAGTTCCACAAGGGCCGGGTCCAGCACTCCTTCGGCTGGCCGCTCGACAATGGCACCGGCGGCGGCTCCTTCCTCTATCATTTCGACGACAATCTGGTCTCGGTCGGTTTCGTCGTGCATCTGAACTACCAGAACCCGACTCTCTCGCCCTTCGACGAGTTCCAGCGCTTCAAGACCCATCCGCTGATCCGAGACACTTTCGAGGGCGGCAAGCGCATCGGCTATGGCTCGCGCGCCATCACCGAGGGCGGTTTCCAGTCGGTGCCGAAGCTGACCTTCCCGGGTGGCACGCTGATCGGCTGCGCCGCGGGCTTCGTCAACGTTCCCCGCATCAAGGGCAGCCACAACGCCATCCTGTCGGGCATGCTGGCGGCCGAGAAGCTGGTGCCGGCGCTCCAGGCGGGCCGCAGCCATGACGAGGTCGTCGAGATCGAGACGAGTTGGCGAGACAGCGCCATCGGCAAGGACCTGAAGCTCGTCCGCAACGTCAAGCCGCTCTGGTCGAAGTTCGGCACGCTCATCGGCATCGGGCTCGGCGGCGTCGACATGTGGCTGAACCAGCTCTTCGGCTGGTCGCCCTTCGGCACGCTGAAGCACGGAAAGCCCGACTACGCGACGCTGAAGCCGCTCGCCGAGGTGACGCCGATCACCTATCCGAAGCCGGACGGCAAGATCTCCTTCGACAAGCTGTCATCGGTCTTCCTCTCCTCGACCAATCACGAGGAAGACCAGCCGGCTCACCTGAAGCTGACCGATCCGTCGGTTCCGATCGCGAAGAACCTGCCTGTCTATGGCGAGCCGGCACGGCTCTACTGCCCGGCAGGCGTCTACGAGGTCGTCTACGAGAATGCCGAGACGAAGAGCAATCCGCGCTTCGTGATCAACGCGCAGAACTGCGTCCACTGCAAAACCTGCGACATCAAGGACCCCGCCCAGAACATCACCTGGACGGTGCCGGAAGGCGGCGGCGGGCCCGGCTACGCGAATATGTGATCGGCTCTCTCTGAGAGTCCTGCGAACAAGGGCGCGCTGCGAGGTGCGCCCTTTCATGCTTGGAAATGGTGGTTCGGCCTTTGCGCACGGCCGGAGCTGCCGGCTCCGGCTTGTCCGCGGCGAAGCCGAAGAGAAGAGCCGTTGCGGCAGAGTTCAGATCAGTCTTCATCCTCGGAACGGTCCCGACAATGATCGCTGCCTGAGCTGCAAGCAGGGGAGATAGAGAGTCGCTATCCTTGTGCCGGCGGACAATGTTTTCTCGCTGTACGCCTCCGGGAAAAACGGGTCTTCGGGGACTGTTGCGCCGCCGCTACGAAGCCGCCGCATTCGCGCAGGGCCCCGCTTGCCCGCCCGCCCGGAAACCGCCATCTTGGCGGCCTACGCGAGCCATCACGGTCCGCCGAAGGAGCGCCCGGAGCATTTGGGCGGCGGACCGAGGGAGAACAGCAGTCGTGACATTTCTGAAGAAGGTGCGTGCCTCCGGTACGGCTGCTGCCTTGTCGTTGTTGATGGTCTTGCCCGTGGCCGCTGCGGCCCAGGGAGCGACCGCGCCGCGTTCGTCTGATTCGCTGGAGCCAGCCGACAGCCTCGAAGGGAATTATCTCGCCGCCATCGTGGCGGGCGCCTCGCGCGATCTCGGCGCGGCCTCGGTCTATCTGCGCGAAGCCGTGCGGGAAGATCCGCGCAACAGCGAGTTGCTGGAGCGCGCCTTCGTCGCCTTTCTCGCCGATGGCGCCATGCCTGACGCCTTCCGCGCCGCCGACAAGCTGATCCAGCAGGATCCGAGCAATGGCCTGGCGCAGCTCGTCATCGGCATCCGCTCGATCAAGCAGAAGAGCTACCAGACCGCCCGCAATCACCTCCAGCGCGGCGGTCGCGGCCGGGCGGCCGACATCACGGCGACGCTGCTCTCCGCCTGGTCCTACCTTGGATCGGGTAACGCCAAGCGCGCCATCGAGACGCTGGAGCGTCTGAAGGGCGAGCCCTCCTACAACCTCTTCCGCGACTATCATGCCGGCCTGATTCTCGACGCAGCCGGGCGCAAGGCCGAGGCCGAAAAGCGGCTGAAGGCCGCCTACGACGCCGAGAAGACCACGTTGCGCCTCGTCGACCTCTGGGCGCGCTTCCAGGCCCGCAGCGGCGATTTTGCCGGCGCGGCAGTCACTTACGCCGAGTTCGACCGGCTGCTGCCGAATCATCCGATCATCCGCGAAGGCATGTCGCTGGTGTCGAAGAAGGAGGCACCGCCGCGTCAGATCCAGACCGCGCAGCAGGGCGCGGCCGAAGTTCTCTACGGGCTCGCCAGCGCGGGCAACCGGCAGGGCGACGAAGCCGCAGCGCTTCTCTATCTGCGCATGGCGATCTACCTGGATCCCGGCCATGACCTCGCCATCCTGACGCTGGGCGACATCCTCGAGCGGGCTCGCCAGCCCGAGGACGCGGTCGCGGTCTATGACAAGATGCCGGCCTCCTCGCCGCTGCGGTCCAACGCCGAGATCCAGGCGGGCCTCGCGCTGGAGAACCTAGGCAAGCCCGATGAGGCGGTGAAGCACCTGGAGAAGGTCATCGCCGAGCGGCCGGACGATGTCGATGCGCTCGCGGCGCTCGGCAACATCTATCGCTCGCGCAAGCAGTTCGCCGAGGCGGCCGCCGCCTACGACAAGGCCATCGACAAGCTCGCGTCCCCCGGCCGCGCCAACTGGGATCTGTACTATTTCCGCGGCATCGCCCGGGAACGCATCAACCGTTGGCCGGAGGCCGAGGCCGATCTGCGCAAGGCTCTTGAACTCCTGCCCGATCCGCTCGGCCGCGAGCGCGCGCTGGTGTTGAACTATCTCGGCTATTCGCTGGTCGACAAGCATCTGAAGCTCGACGAGGCACTGGGCATGCTGCGCCGCGCCGTGGAGCTGCGTCCGCGCGACGGCTACATCATCGACTCGCTCGGCTGGGCCTATTACCGGCTCGGGCGCTATGAGGATGCCGCGCGCGAGATCGAGCGCGCGGCTGAGCTGCGCCCCTCGGACCCGGTGATCAACGACCATCTCGGCGATGTTTATTGGCGCACCGGCCGCCAGCTCGAGGCGAAGTTCCAGTGGAATCACGCGCGCGATCTCAAGCCCGAGCCGGAGGATCTCGAGAAGATCCAACGCAAGATCGAGCACGGGCTGGAAGGCCCGTCCGCCAACGTGACCGACGACGCCAAGAAGGACGGCGGCTGACGCCGATCCCGTCGCCGGGCTGAACCGGGAGCGGCCGTGGCTCTACCGCTGACGACGCGTGCGCGCGCCAAGGTCAATCTCGACCTGCGGGTCCTGGGCCGGCGCGCGGACGGCTATCACGAGCTCGAAAGCCTGGTTGCCTTCGCCGGGGTTGGTGACGAGCTCACGTTGGAGCCGGATGCGCCGCTATCTCTGTCGATCACCGGCCCGCGCGCGGCGGGGCTGTCTGACGCGGACGACAACCTCGTCCTGCGTGCTGCGCGGACGCTCGCGACCGCCCGTCCAGGCCTGCGTCTGGGGCGCTTCCATCTCGTCAAGCGACTGCCTGTCGCTTCGGGGATCGGTGGCGGCTCGGCTGACGCGGCCGCGGCGTTGCGCCTCGTCGCGCGGCTGAACGGCATCGCTCAAACCGATCAGGTCCTGCTGGACATCGCGGCAAAGATCGGCGCCGACGTGCCGGTCTGCCTCGAATCGCGGGCGCGGCTGATGGCCGGCATCGGTGAGAGGCTTGGGCCGGTGCTCCGCCTGCCGCCACTCTTCGCTGTGCTGGTCAACCCGGGCGTTCCGGTCGAGACGGCCGCGGTGTTCCGCGCTCTGGGCCTGACACCGGGGCAAAAGATCGCGGTCTCGCGCACCGCGCCTGATTCTGTGTCGACAGGGGCGTTCCACCACGCGCTCGCAGCTTCCGATAACGATCTGGCGGCTCCGGCGAGGCATGTCGCACCCGTGATCGACCTCGTTCTCGAGCGGCTAGCGGAATTGCCGGGCTGCCGAGTGGCGCGCATGTCCGGCTCCGGCGCGACTTGCTTCGCCCTGTTCGACGATTGCAGGGCTAGCGCCGATGCGTCACGAGCGTTGGCAAAGACACAGCCGGGCTGGTGGGCGAAGCCGACTCTGCTGCGCTGACGTCGTCCGTCATGCTCGGGCTTGCCCCGAGCAACTCTCCCAGAAAAAGGCTGGTTTCTGAGAGGGACGGGTCAAGGCCCGGACCTATGCCGCCTCAGTGCGCCCGCGCCACGCAGAAATCGACAGCGGCGTTGAGCGCCTGCTTCATCGGCGAGGCTGGGAACAGGCCAAGCGCATCCTTGGCCATGCGGGCATAATGCTCGGCGCGCGCGATGGTGTCGTCGAGTGCTTTGTGCCGGCGCATGATCGCCCGTGCTTCTTCCAGGTCGCCCTCGCGGATCTCGCCGTCCTGAAGCGTGCGCTTCCAGAAGGCGCGCTCTGTCTCGTCGCCGCGGCGGAAGGAGAGCACGACGGGCAGGGTGATCTTGCCCTCGCGGAAATCATCGCCGGTGTTCTTGCCGAGCTTCGCCGCGACGCCGCCATAGTCGAGCGCGTCGTCGATGAGCTGGAAGGCAATGCCGAGATTGAGCCCGTAGCTGCGGCAGGCGGCGGCGTCCGCCTTCGAGGAATTGGCGATCACCGGGCCGACTTCGCAGGCGGCGGCGAAGAGCTCGGCCGTCTTGCCGCGGATCACCGAGAGATACTCGTCCTCGGTCGTCTCGGTGTTCTTGGCGACGGAGAGTTGCAGAACCTCGCCCTCGGCGATGACCGCCGCGGCCGTGGAGAGAATATCGAGCGCCCGCAGTGAGCCGACCTCGACCATCATCTTGAAGGCCTGGCCCAGCAGGAAATCGCCGACCAGCACGCTGGCTTCGTTGCCCCAGAGCATGCGGGCGGCGAGCTTGCCGCGCCGCATGTCGCTCTCGTCGACGACATCGTCGTGCAGCAGCGTCGCGGTGTGCATGAACTCGACGGAAGCCGCGAGCTTGACATGGCCTTCGCCCCGATAGCCACAGAGATCGGCCATGGCGAGCGTCAGCATCGGCCGCAGGCGCTTGCCGCCGGAGGAGATCAGGTGGTTCGCGACCTCCGGGATCATCGTGACCTCGGAGCCGGTGCGCGACAGGATCATCGCATTGACCCGCTCCACATCGGCACGCGTCAACGCGACCAGCGGCTCGATGCTCGCCTGATTCGATTCCCGTTCCTCAAGGGAGACGACGACACCCACAGAAGCACTCCGAGTCCGATCCCTGCGCCGGCACGACGCGCGCCAGCCATGCCACAACCGTTGCATGGGACGCCAGCCCCTGCAAACCGTCGCGACGCCGCAGCTTGCGCGAAGGGGGCGGGTTGGGCTCCATGGGGCGATGCACGAACTCATGCGCACCAACGACCTCATCCTGCTCGGCGCCGTCGAGGCCCTGCTGGAATCGGCCGGGCTCGATTGCCTGATCGCAGACCAGCATATCAGCGCCCTCGAGGGCATGACCGGCGCCTTTCCACGCCGGCTCCTTGTGCGCGAGGCGGATAAGCGCCGGGCGCGGGCCCTTCTGGTCGAAGCCGGCTACGGAGCCGAGCTGCGCAATGAGTGAGGTGGAGACGCCGTTTGCGTTGGGTGAAATCGTCGAGGATCGGCTGCTCGACGGCCGGCTTCGCCTGCGCCAGCCGCGCAAGGGCCACCGCGCCGGCACCGACGCCATCCTGCTCGCGGCTGCGCTGCCCGTGCTCGATGGCGGAACGCTCCTCGATATCGGCGCGGGCGTCGGGACGGTGGCGCTCGCGGCTGCGCTGCTGCGGCCGGCATTGCGGATCGCATTGCTGGAGCGCGACCCGGAACTGGCGGCTCTGGCGACGCAGAACTTGGCATTGAATGGCATGGCAGATCGCGGGATTGTCATCGCGGCAGACGTCACAGCGCCGGCGGCCGAACTGCAAGTGGCGGGACTGAAGCCGGCTTCCTGCGACGCGGTCGCGATGAACCCGCCTTTCTATCCGCAGGGCGGGACGCGTGCCTCGCCGACTGCCAACCGCCGGGCGGCCCATGTGGCGGAGAGCGATCTTGGGCCCTGGCTACGTGCCGCGCGGCGGGCTCTGAAGCCGGGCGGCCTGCTCGCGATCATCCATCGGGCCGAGGCGCTGCCCGATCTGCTCGCCGGCCTCGCCTCCGGCTTCGGTGCCGTCGCGATCCGGCCGGTCTACGGCGTCGCCGACAAGCCAGCGATTCGCGTTATCGTCACGGCGGTGCTGAACAGCAGAAAGCCGGCAGAGCTGCTGCCGGCTTTCGTGATCAATGAACCTGATGGCCGGTTCACGGCCGAGAGCGAGGCCGTGCATCGTGGGCGGGCGCGCCTCGACTCTTACCAGTAGTAGCGCGGCGGCGGCGCGAAGATCGGCGGCGGAGGCGGCGGCGCGTAATAGCGCGGACCGTAATAGCGGCGCGGGCCGTAGTAGCGCGGCGGGCCGTAATAGGGGCGCGGCGGGCCATAATAGCGGCGCGGGCCGTAATAGTACTGCGCCTGTTGCACCATGCCGCCTGCGAGATCGACCTTCGGCGCAGCCGCGACCGGCGCCGCGGAAGCCGGGGCGGCGGTGAGGGCTGCAATGCCCAGCGCGCCGGCCGTCACGGCGGAGAAAAGCATCGTCTTGAACATGATATCCTCCGTGCGATGGCGTCGACGGTCTCGCCTTGCGCTGACCAACGCCGTCCATGGGAGGGGAAACTATCCCCCTTAACCTGAACGGCGCGAAACCGCGCCGTTCAGCGAGCCTTCATTGAGCCGCGAATCATGGCTGCAATGCGTCAACCTCAGCGGCAGACCCGCACCGGGCGGACCA
Source organism: Allobosea sp. 10L417 (assembly GCF_056395485.1). Taxonomy (NCBI): domain Bacteria; kingdom Pseudomonadati; phylum Pseudomonadota; class Alphaproteobacteria; order Hyphomicrobiales; family Alloboseaceae; genus Allobosea; species Allobosea sp. 10L417. The sequence continues at coordinate 59,687 of NZ_JBFTJP010000010.1, read as the reverse complement.
CCCAGCGCCAGCCGTTCCACACCCGCCGTTCCGACCAGAAGCAGCGCGGACGATAATAGGGGCGCGGGCCATAATTCCGGCGCGGGCCGCGATAGTAATATTGAGCCTGCTCGATCAGGCCCTGGCCGGCCTGCGCCGTCTGGCCGGCGGGAGCGGCGACCGGTGCTGCCGAGGCCGGGGCGGCCATCATGGCGAAGCCGCCGAGCGCGCCTGTCACGGCAGCGGCGAGAAGCGTTGTCCGGAACATCGTGTTCTCCATCGATTGCCGCCGGCCGTGCCGATGGCTGACTTGTCGTCCCTTGTGCGAAGCTAGGCCGTCACACCTGAACGGCGCGAAACCGCGCCGTTCAGCTTGCCTTCATCGAGGCGGTTGGCCGTCTTAGCGGCAGATGCGCTGCTGGCGCACGATCCAGCGGCGGCCATTCCAGACGCGGCGGGATTCGGTCCAGCAGCGACGGACATGCGGTCGGCCCGGGCCGTAATGCGGGCGGCCTTGGTGCCAGGCCTGCTGGACGAGACCGGTCTCGGCGCCTGAGCCCAACGCCGTGCCAGCCGAAATCGGAACAGCGGAAGCGGGGGCGCTGCTCATGGCGGCACCGAGCAAGGTTGCCGCGCCAAAGGCGGCGGCAATGATGCGGGTTGTCAACATGGGCTATAACTCCTTCATTATTCAGCCGCTGCTCATCGATCCAATGCTCGCCCCCGAACATTGCTGATCATGCGGCGTCTCGTGGTTAGCAGACGGGTTATGAACGAAATCTGTCCGGCTGCGGTTCCGGCCTGCGCTTGACCCTGATCGGTCCGAACCCTAATCACCCCGCAATTCCCTTGTTATCGGAAGGTTGCAGGCATCTTGTCCGCCCCCGCGCCACATTCGCTTTCCAGCATCCCGGCTTCTTCCCCGGCGATGGACCCGACCCGCTCCTTCCAGGGGCTGCTGCTGACCTTGCAGCGCTTCTGGGCCGAGCGAGGTTGCGTGGTGCTGCAGCCGTACGACATGGAGGTCGGCGCCGGCACCTTCCACCCGGCGACGACTTTGCGCGCGCTCGGGCCGAAGCCGTGGAAGGCGGCCTATGTCCAGCCCTCGCGCCGCCCAAAGGACGGCCGCTACGGCGAGAACCCCAACCGGCTGCAGCATTACTACCAGTTCCAGGTCATCCTGAAGCCGTCGCCGCCGGATCTGCAGCAGCTCTATCTCGACTCGCTTAGGGCGATCGGCGTCGATCTCGGCCTGCATGACGTGCGCTTTGTCGAGGACGACTGGGAGAGCCCGACATTGGGCGCCTGGGGGCTCGGCTGGGAGTGCTGGTGCGACGGCATGGAAGTCAGCCAGTTCACCTATTTCCAGCAGGTCGCGGGCGTGGAATGCGCGCCGGTCGCGGGCGAGTTGACCTATGGTCTCGAACGCCTGGCGATGTTTGTCCAGGGCGTCGAGAACGTCTACGACCTCAACTTCAACGGCCTCGATGGCGAGGACCGCATCTCCTATGGCGACGTTTTCCTGCAAGCCGAGCAGGAATATTCGCGGCATAATTTCGAGCACGCCAACACCGCGATGCTGTTCCAGCATTTCACGGACGCCGAAACCGAGTGCAAGGCGCTGCTCGCTGCCGGTGAGCCGGCGTCTGGCGACAACCAGCCTCGCCACCAACTTGCCCTGCCGGCCTATGATCAGTGCATCAAGGCCAGCCACATCTTCAACCTGCTCGATGCGCGCGGCGTGATCTCGGTCACCGAGCGGCAGAGCTACATCCTGCGCGTGCGCGAGCTCGCCAAGGCCTGCGGCGCGGCCTGGCTGAAGACCGCCGGCGGGGGAGCAATCTGATGCCCGATCTCCTGCTCGAACTCTTCTCCGAGGAAATCCCGGCGCGCATGCAGCGCAAGGCCGGTGAGGACCTCAAGAAGCTCGTCACCGATGCGCTGGTCGAGCGCGGCCTCGTCTATGAGGGCGCCAAGGCCTTCGTCACGCCGCGCCGTCTCGCGCTGCATATCGCCGGATTGCCGGTGCGCGGCCGCGACGTGCGCGAGGAGCGCAAGGGCCCGCGCGTCGGCGCGCCCGATGCCGCCGTGCAGGGCTTCCTCAAGGCTGCCGGCCTTGCCTCGCTCGACCAAGCGACCATCGTCAGCGATCCGAAGAAGGGCGACAGCTACGTCGCGATCATCGAGAAGCCCGGCCAGGAAACGGTTCAGGCCATCGCCGAGATCGTCCCCGCCGTGATCCGCGCCTTCCCCTGGCCGAAATCGATGCGCTGGGGCAAGGCTTCGGCGGCCGGCGCCAGCCTGCGCTGGGTGCGCCCGCTGCACTCCATCCTCTGCACCTTCGGCGCCGAGACCGAGGACCCGGAGGTGGTGCCCTTCGAGGTCGACGGCATCGTCTCCGGCAACACGACCTACGGCCACCGCTTCCATGCGCCCGGCCCGATCACGGTGAAGCGTCTCGACGATTACGTGACCTCGCTGGAGAAGGCGAAGGTCGTGCTCGATGCCGACCGGCGCAAGGAGATCATCCTTACCGACGCCCGCAACCTCGCCTTCGCGCAGGGGCTCGATCTCGTCGAGGACGAGGGGCTGTTGGAGGAGGTCGCCGGCCTCGTCGAATGGCCGGTCGTGCTGATGGGCTCCTTCGAGGAGCGCTTCCTCGACATCCCCGGCGAAGCGATCCGCGCCACCATCCGCGCCAACCAGAAATGCTTCGTGCTGCGCGACCCGGCGACAGGCGATCTCGCCAATCGCTTCATCCTGGTCTCGAACCTCCTCGCCAGCGACGGCGGCGCGGCGATCACCGCGGGCAATGGCCGCGTCGTCCGCGCGCGCCTCTCGGACGCCGCCTATTTCTGGCAGACCGATCGCGGCTCGCTGCCCGACCTCGACACCTTCAAGGAGAGCGCCGAAAAGCTCGGGCTCGATCTCGCAAAACCGCTCGACCAGCGCATGGCCAAGCTCGACAAGCTCGGCGTCGTCTTCCACGCCAAGCTCGGCACGCAGGGCGAGCGCGTCCAGCGCATCGCCGCGCTGGCGAAGGAGTTGGCGCCGATCGTCGGCGCCGACCCGGGGAAGGCCGAGCGCGCCGCCAAGCTCGCCAAGGCCGATTTACCGACCGAGATGGTCGGCGAGTTCCCGGAATTGCAGGGCCTGATGGGCCGGAAATATGCCGAGCTGCAGGGCGAGGACGCTTCGGTCGCCGCTGCGGTCGAGGAGCACTACAAGCCGCTCGGCCCGTCCGACCGTGTGCCGAGCGATCCGGTTTCGGTTGCGGTGGCGCTGGCCGACAAGCTCGACACGCTGGTGGGCTTCTGGGCCATCGACGAGAAGCCGACCGGCAGCAAGGACCCCTATGCGCTGCGTCGCGCGGCGCTGGGCGTGATCCGGCTGGTGGTTGAGAACGGGGTGCGGCTGGGGCTTATGCCAGTCCTCAATCCGCTTCGCACCAGCAAGATGGTTGCTGGTGTTTCGGAGAAGACTGCCGAACTAGAAGCTCTCGCTGCAAAGCTGGTAGAGCTGGACGCGGAAGAAGCTTTGCACTCTTTTAAAAGTGCTCGAGCCCGTGCGGTGGGCATCGAGACCTACATCAAATGGGCAGGATCTCGTTGGTATTGGAGTGAAACCTATGATCTCCTCTCCTTCTTCCACGACCGTTTGAAAATCATGCTCCGCGACCGCGGCGCGCGGCATGACCTTGTCGATGCGGTGATCGGCGACGGCCCGTCAGACAACGACGACCTGCTCCTCATCACCCGCCGCGTCGCCGCGCTCGGCCGCTTCCTCGACACCGAGGACGGGAAGAACCTCCTCGCGGGCTACAAGCGCGCCGCCAACATCCTCAAGGCCGAGGAGAAGAAGGACGGGGAGGGCGCTTTTTCCGCGGCGCCCGAATTGCAGTTGATTGCAGAAGCCGGCCTGATCGAGGAGAAGGCGCTCGCCGTCGCGCTGGCGCAGGCGACGCCGAAGGCCGAGGCTGCCGTCGCCGCCGAAGACTATGAGGGCGCGATGGCCGCGCTGGCGGAACTGCGCCCGGCGGTCGATGCCTTCTTCGACAAGGTCACGGTCAACGATCCCGATCCGGCCCAGCGTGCCAACCGCCTGAAGCTGCTCAACCAACTCCGTCAGGCGACACGAGCCGTGGCGGATTTCGACCGCATCGCAGGATAAGGCGCGGTAGGGGTGAGGGCCTGCCGTCGGTCGCCCTTGCCCTCTCCGCAGCTGCGGTTGGTTCCGTGCCGGACTGGTTTTCCGTCCTTCCCTCACCCCTACCCCTCTCCCATCCGGGAGAGGGGTCTTCGTTTGCGGCCCCGCGTTCATTCGGAAACCGCCCCGTCTCCTTCGCCGGCAAACCCCGCACCGGAACCTATTCCCACCCTGCAACGTTCTCTCGGCGGGGCTGACAGGTCGCGAATCCGTCGCGGCAGGGCTCCCGGGGGGCCGGCCACCGGCCGAGATAAAGGGCTGAAAGCATGTCCATTCTGATTTCGCTGCTGATCACCGTTCTCGTGATCGGCCTTGTGCTCTATCTCGTGCGGATGCTGCCGCTCGACGGGCAGATCAAGAATGTCGTGCAGATCATCGTCATTGTGATCGGCATCATCTCTCTGCTGCGCTATCTCGCTGTTTTCTAAGGCGATTGACGGCGTCCACGCGCTGGTACAGACTTCTTGAGGTCCAGAGGGCCCCGGACGCTCCCGTCCCGGGGCCCTTCCTGTTTCAGGGCGAGACCTGCGATGAACGCGCCGAACCGTAACGGCCATATCAGGCTGACCTCCCATCCCGAGCCCGGCAGCGCTGCCGTGCGCTTCCCGATCCGGTGGGGCGCCCCCACCGCCGCCGAGCGCGGCCCGATCATCGCCTCGACCACCAACCCGGCCGACCGCAACGTCATCGGCGCCCATGGCGGCTCCTATTCGGTCTACCGCGCGCTGGCGATCTCGGCCCGTGCGATGAACCCCTCGCAGCGCCCGGACCTGACCAACACCTATCCGACGGCCGAGATTTCGCCGCAGCCGCAATGGGCCGATCCGAAGAAGATCGTTTCGCTCGATCCCTTCGGCCATACCGTGGCGAAGGATTTCGGCAAGCTGATCGGGGAGGGCATCGACATCCGCCCCTCGATCGCGATCACCAAGGCCAGGCTCAACCTGCCCGAGATTCTCGCCGCCATGGGCGCGCATCGCCTCGCCGCAGACGGCAACATCCTGCATCCGTCGGGCGACATCTCCGTCACCAAGATCGCGGTCGATCCGGTCTGGTATCTGCCGGGCATCGCCGAGCGCTTCGGCGCCACCGAGAACGAGTTGCGGCGCACGCTTTTCGAGCAGACCGGCGGCATGTATCCCGAGCTGGTGACGCGGCCGGACCTCAAGGTCTTCCTGCCGCCGATCGGCTCGATCACCGCCTATGTCATGGGCGAGGTCTCCGCGCTCGCCGACCCAAAGAAGCGCATCGCCTGCCGCGTCCATGACGAGTGCAACGGTTCAGACGTCTTCGGTTCGGACATCTGCACCTGCCGGCCCTATCTCATCCACGGCATCGAGGAATGCGTGCGGGAAGCGCAGAGCGGCGGCGTCGGCCTGATCGTCTACAACCGCAAGGAGGGCCGGGCGCTCGGCGAAGTCACCAAGTTCCTCGTCTACAACGCGCGCAAGCGCCAGGAGGGCGGCGATTCCGCCGCGACCTATTTCGAGCGCACCGAATGCGTCGCCGGCGTGCAGGATGCCCGCTTCCAGCAGCTCATGCCGGATGTGCTGCACTGGCTCGGCGTCACCCATATCGACCGGCTGATGTCCATGTCGAACATGAAATATGACGCCATGGTCGAGAGCGGCATCACCATCGGCGAGCGCGTCGCGATCCCGCCTGAGCTGATCCCGCCCGACGCATCGGTCGAGATCGAGGCCAAGAAGGCTGCGGGCTATTATTCGCCGGACGGCACACCCGGCGACAATGCGCTCAAGGCCACCGTCGGCCGTGGCCTCGAGAAGTTCTGATCCTGCCCCGCATCTACCCGAGTTGACGATGCCCGACCGCGATACCGAGGCGTTCCGCGCCCTGTTGAAACCTGCTGCCGTCCGCGAGCGCGCGCGGGAGATGCTGGAGCTCGGGCTTGCCGGCCAGCTGCTGCATTTCAGCGTCCAGACCGAGCGGCTGGAAGCCTGCGCCGACTATGTGCTTGAGACAATCCGGGCGAACTATCCCACGCTCGAAATCCCCTTCCATGCGCGCTGGCGCCACTTCGTCGTCGCGGGCGATGATCGCTGGCAACGGCTCGATCAGGCCGCCGGCTTCGCGGACTCCGCCGCTCGCGGCCGCGCTGCCTATGATCTTGCCGTGGTCAGCGTCCTGCTCGATGCCGGTGCGGGCCCCGACTGGCGCTACCGCGATCCTGCTACGGGCCGCGAGATCGGCCGGTCCGAGGGGCTGGCGCTGGCTTCGCTCGACATGTTCGCCGCCGGCCTGTTCTCCAGCGATCCTGCCGATCCGCTTCGCGCCGACGCCGCAGGGCTGAAGCGGCTCGATGCGGCGACGCTGGCACAAGGTTTTCAGGTGGGTCCGGACAATCCGCTCTTGGCGCTGGAGGGGCGGGCCGCTCTGCTCAACCGCCTCGGCGAAGAGCTGGAGCGACAGGGCCTGTCGCGCCCCGGCGAACTCTTCGGCCGTTTCGCAGCTGCCGCCGACACCGGCACGCTGCGAGCTGCGCATATGCTCGGCGAGGTGCTCGCGACCTTCGGCGGCATCTGGCCCTCGCGCCTGACGCTCGCTGGTGTTGCGCTCGGCGATACCTGGCGCCATCCCCTGATCGCGCCGGGCGAGGTCACGGAAGGGCTCGTGCCTTTCCACAAATTGTCGCAATGGCTGACCTACTCGCTGATCGAACCGCTGCAATGGGCCGGCATCGCCGTCATCGACATTGACGATCTCACCGGCCTGCCCGAATACCGCAATGGCGGGCTCTTTCTGGATAGCGGCGTGATCGCGCTCAAGGACGAGGCGGATCGGGCGAAGGCGCATGAGGTTTCCTCGCCGCTGGTCGTCGAATGGCGAGCTTTGACGGTGGCGCTGCTCGACGAAATCGGACTCTTGATCCGCAAGCGCCTCGGCCGCTCACGCGAGGATTTGCCGCTCGCCAAGGTGCTCGAAGGTGGTACCTGGGCTGCCGGCCGGCGGATCGCGCGTGAAAAGCGTGTGGATGGCGGTCCGCCCTTGACCATTGTCAGCGATGGCACGGTATTTTGACGAGCAGAGTTTCGAGAGAAAAAGGGGTAGCCGGCGTATGACTTCGAGCCAGGACGGCGTCACCGTCGTTGATCACCCGCTCGTCCGCCACAAGCTGACGCTGATGCGCGAGAAGGACCGCTCCACCAAGAGCTTCCGCCAGCTTCTCAATGAGATCGGCATGCTGCTCTGCTATGAGGTGACGCGCGATCTCCCGACCGAGATGATCGAGATCGAGACGCCGCTGCAGAAGTCGATGCAGCCGGTCATCTCTGGCAAGAAGATGGTTTTCGCGCCGATCCTGCGGGCGGGCGTCGGCTTCCTGGACGGCATGCTGGAGCTGGTGCCGGCCGCGCGCGTCGCCCATATCGGCCTCTACCGCGATCCCGATACGCTCCAGGCGGTCGAGTATTATTTCAAGGCTCCATCCGACATCGCAGACCGCATGATCGTGGTGATGGACCCGATGCTCGCGACCGCCAATTCCGCCGTGGCGGCGGTGGAGCGTCTGAAGGAGCGGGGCGCCCGGGATCTGCGGTTCGTCTGTCTGCTGGCGGCGCCCGAAGGCATCGCTCATCTGCGCAGCGCGCACCCCGATGTCCGAATCTGGACCGCCGCGATCGATGAGCGCCTCAACGATCACGGCTACATCGTGCCGGGTCTCGGGGATGCAGGCGATCGCATGTTCGGTACGCGCTGAGCACCGGGAAGGCCCATGCCGCCACGGGCAAGGGCCTTTCCGGCCTTCGCACCGGGCGAAAAGTGGACGTCACTTTTCGGAATCGATGCGACAACAATGGATTGATCGCCGTCATCGCGTCCGGCCGGACGCGCGGCAATCCAGCGTCATTCGATGATTTCGACCACGCGGCGGGTGCGCGGCTCGACGACGACGGCTTCGCCGTTCACGATCGTGTAGTGATAGCCGGGTGCGCCATATGCCGCGGGCACATTGCGATAGACCATGCCGCGCGCCGGTAGCACCGTGCCGATCACGACCGGTTCGCCATAGCGATATGACCGCATATGCTGCGCCGTCACATAGTTCCGGAAGCCTGCGTCGTCGTTGATCATCGTGCCGCCGGCGGGATCCCGCCGAAGAGGTGGCGCGAAGACGTCGAACGGCATCATGTTCGTCTCGGTGCCGACAAGGGCCGGGTCATGAGTGAAGCCGCCGCTTGCGGGGTCGCGGATGATAGGCCCCATGCTTTGTGCGAAAACGGTTGCGGGAATGGCTGCAAAAGCCGCAGCCAACAGAATCCGCTTGATCATGATCGACCTCCGATAACTGCCTAGCCCCAAAGCCAGAATGCGCGCCTTCTGCGGCAGTTCCGTGCCGCGGCGATCACAAAAGCGAGAATGGCCCGCCGAGGCGGGCCATTCCGTAGAGACTGGCGTCACTGGATGATCTGGACCACGCGGCGCGTCTGCGGCTCGACGATCAGGGTGCGATCGTTCACCACCGTGTAGTTGTAGCGCGAGGCGGACGCTCCGTACTCGGCCGGTACGCGGTGATAGACGACGCCCTGCGCCGGCAGGACGGTGCCGAYAGCCACCGGCTCGGCATAGCTATAGGACGGAACGCGCTGCTCGACGACATAGGTGCGGAAGCGGGGCTCGGCAGCATCGCCGACGATCGCGCCGACCACGGCGCCGCCGACGCCGCCGACGACAGCGCCCACCGGGCCGCCGACCACAGCGCCGCCAACCGCACCGGCCGCCGCACCGCTGGTCGCGCCACCGACCGCACCGCCCGAAGGCTGGCTCTGGGCGAAGGCAACGGCAGGCGTAATGGTCAACGCGGCAACAAGAGCGAGCTTCTTGATCATGGCTTTCTCCTTTCGAAGTGAACTTCGGGAAGGAAAACTGCAGCAAGCCGAAACAGTTCCCCAAAAATGGGGTCACGAGATGTTAACGTTTGCGATCGTCGGCGAGAAGATGAGCCGCAGCAATGACTTGTCAGTTCATTGCGGAAGGCGGCGGGTTCGCCCATCGGGCGCAGATTATCGCTCAAAATGAAAACGGCGGGCACGAGGCCCGCCGCGAAGACGATCGAACTGGGTTGGCCTCACTGCTTCGGGGCGGCCGAGAGAGCAGGCGTCAACTTGTCGGCATCGCGCTTGATCAGCGTGGCGAAGCCGGCCGGGGTGCGCTCCTCAGCCGTCGGCAGAACGGTGCCGAGGTCGAGCAGGCGCTTCTTGGTGCCTTCGTCGTTGAGCGCCTTGTTCAGCGCGTCGACCAGCTTGTCCACGGCCTCCTTCGGCATGCCCTTCGGGCCGGCGATGCCGTTCCAGGCTTCGATCTGGTAGTCGGGCAGGCCGGCTTCCTTGGTGGTGGGAACATCGGGCAGGGCCGGCGAGCGCTGGGCCGAGGCGACGGCATAGGCCTTGATGGTGTTGGCGCGGACCTGCTCGGCAACGGAGACGATCTGGTCGCACATGAAGTCGACCTGGCCGGAGACGAGGTCGTTCAGGGCAGGACCCGTGCCGCGATAGGCGACGGCGTTGATCTTCGGCGTACCGAGGACGCCCTTGAGCAGGGTGCAGGTGGTCCAGGAAACCGAGCCGAGCCCGGCATGGGCTTCGTTCACCTTGTCCGGGTTCGCCTTCACATAGTCGGCGAACGCCTTGAGGTCCTTCGGCTCGAAGCTCTTCCGCGCCACGATCAGGATCGGCGTGCCGCCGGCGAGCCCGATCGTCTGCATGCCGTTGATTGGGTCGTATTTCAGTCCGGGATAGGTGGCGGGCGCCGCCGAGAAGGTGCCGAGATGGCCCATCGCGATGGTGTAGCCATCGGGCGCGGCCGTCACGGCGCGCGCGATGCCGGTCGTGCCGCCGGCGCCTGCGACGTTCTCGATGACGATCTGCTGGCCGAGCGTCTTGGACATGTGGTCGGCGACGATGCGGGCGATGATGTCGGTCGGGCCGCCGGCCGCGAAGGGCACGATCATGGTAATCGGCTTCGTCGGATAGCCCTGCGCCTGCGCGCTGCCGGTAAAGGCCAGCGCCGCTGCCGCGACGAGGCCGAGAACGAACTTCTTCATCAGCATTCCTCCCAGAGATTGCTTGAAATGAAATTGATGGGGTTGGCGCCGGGGCGGCAACCCCGTCATTCGGTGAAGACTTCGTCGCGCTTCTTCGAGATCGCAGGCAGCAGAGCGATCGCGAGCACGAGGACGGCGACGATCAGCAGGCCGAGCGAGATCGGCCGGTTCTGATAGTCGATGAAGGTGTAGAACGAGCCGCGCGAGATGATCAGCGCCTGCCGTAGCTTCTCCTCCATCAGCTTGCCCAGCACGAAGCCGAGCAGCATCGGGGCGGGCTCGAAGCCGAGCTTGATCAGCAGGTAGCCGAACAGGCCGAACAGCGCCGTGAAGGCGACGTCGAGCGGCTGGTTGTTCACCGAGTAGATGCCAATGCAGCAGAAGATCAGGATCGCCGGGAACATCAGCCGGTATGGCACCTGCAGCAGCTTCACCCACATGCCGACGAGCGGCAGGTTGATGATGAGCAGCATGAGGTTGCCGACCCACATCGAGGCGACCATGCCCCAGAACAATTCGGGGTTGCGGGTCATGACCTGCGGGCCGGGAATGATGCCGTGGATCGTCATCGCGCCGACCATCAGCGCCATCACCGCATTCGGCGGGATGCCGAGGGTGAGCAGCGGGATGAAGGCGGTCTGGGCGCCGGCATTGTTGGCCGATTCCGGCCCCGCCACGCCCTCGATCGCGCCCTTGCCGAAGCGCGAGGGATCCTTGGCGATCTTCTTCTCGACGGTATAGCTGGCGAAGGGGCCGAGTACGGCGCCATTGCCCGGCAGGATGCCGAGGATGCCGCCGATGAAGGTACCGCGCAGTACCGGCGCCGCCGATTGCTTGATGTCCTCCCAGCCCGGCAGCAGCCGGCCGATCTTGTTTTTGACGACGTCGCGCGCCTCGGGGCTCTCGAGGTTGCGCAGCACTTCCGCGAAGCCGAACACGCCCATCGCGAGCACCGAGAAGTCGATGCCGTCGGAGAGCGCCGGTATGCCGAAGGTCAGGCGTTCCTGCCCCGTCTCGAGATCGGTGCCGACGGTCGAGAACAGCAGGCCAAGCATGATCATGCAGAAGGCCTTCAGGATCGAGCCGCGCGCCAGAACCACCGCGAAGCACAGGCCCATCACCATCAGCGAGAAATACTCCGCCGGGCCGAAGAGCAGCGCCATCTTGGTCAGTGGCGCGCCGAGCGCAGCGATGAACAGGGTCGCGACGCAGCCGGCGAAGAAGGAGCCGAGCGCCGCGGTGCCCAGCGCGACGCCCGCACGCCCCTGCTTGGCCATCTGGTGGCCGTCGAGTGTGGTAACGACCGAGGTCGCCTCGCCCGGGATATTGACAAGGATCGCGGTGGTCGAGCCACCATACTGCGCGCCGTAGTAGATGCCCGCGAGCATGATCAGCGCGCCGGTGGGATCGAGGCCGAAGGTGATCGGCAGCAGGATCGAGATCGTCGCGATCGGCCCGACGCCGGGTAGGACGCCGATCAGTGTGCCGACAAGGCAGCCGACGAAGCAGAGAGCGATGTTCTTGAGCGTCAGCGCGACGCCGAAGCCGAGCGAAAGATGGGCAAGCGTATCCATCATCGCTCAGATACCCAGTAGCCAGGGCGCGAGCGGGATCGGCAGGCTCAACGCGTATTTGAAGAGAAGAATGCAGGCGGCCGACATCGCCAACGCGAAGATCAGCAGCTCCTTGAACTTGCGGTCATCTGCCGCCAGCCCTGAGAAAAAGATGAGTAGCGGCCCGGAGACGAGCAGGCCGAGTGCCGGGATCTGGATCGGGCCGAACTCGAAGCCGCGGATGGTCAGCCCGAACAGGCAGGCGCCGCCGAGCGCGAAGAAGATGCCCTTCCAGGACCAGCCCGAGAGGCTCTCGCCGTTGTAGCGCAGCGAGGCGACGGCCAGCATGATGCCGAGCGCGCCGCAGATGGCCGCGAAGGCTTTCGGCAGCATGCCGGGACCGAGCTGGCGCAGCGTGCCGACCGGAAGATCCCAGGCGAAGATGTAGGCACCGATCGCCAGCACCACCATGAACAGGCCGCCGGCCAAATCCTGCGTCGATCTTATGCGCAAACCCTGCGCCCGTTCTATCTGATTGAGACTCATCAGGCTCCTCCGACTGGCGATCCGGGGCGGGTGTTCCGCTTCTGCGTTTTGGGGGAAGGGGTGAGGACGCTGTGGCGCTCGTCGAGCAAGGTCACGCTTTCCCGCAGGATCGCAAGGAAATCGTCGCGTGCAGGCAATTTCTGCTGGGGACGCCAGGCGACGCCGACCAGTGCGCCCGGCGGTGGCGGATCGAGCAATGCGCCGCGCAGACGCCGCATCGTCACGCCGGGGAAGGAGAGGCGCGAGACCCAGTCCGGCGCCAGCGCCATGCCGAGCCCGGCCGCCACCGCGGACATCATCGCCGGCTTCTCGGTCGCCTCGATGGTGACGTTCGGCACCGCGCCGACGCTTTCGAAATAAGCCATGACCAGATCATAGGCGTAGGGCCGGATGCGCTTGGACGGCACCACGAAGGGCTCGCCGACGAGATCGAGCATCGTCAGGTGTTCGCGGGCGGCGAGCGGATGGGCCTCGTTGAGCACCACGAGCGGGCGCTCCACCCGCAGGATCTCGAAGGCGCAGTCCGTCGGCTTGCGCGGCGGACGGGTCAGCGCGAGGTCTAGCTTGCCGGACTCGAGCATTTGCACGAGTGCGGCCGTCATCGCCTCGACGAACTTGATCTCGATGCCCGGGAAGCGGGCCCGGAAGGCCACCAGCGCTTCCGGGACGAAGCTGGAGGAGGCCGCGTCGATCGCTCCGACGCGCAGGACCTTGCCCGAGGCGAGCGAGGCCTCGCGCACGGCGCGGGAAGCGTGCTCCATCTTGACGAGGATGCCCTTGGCCTCCTCGAGCATGATCAAGCCGGCGCGGGTCATCGCGACCTGGCGGGTGGTCCGTGTCAGCAGGCTGACGCCGAGCTCGTCCTCGAGAGCGCTGATCTGGCGCGACAGGGCAGGAGGCGCGACGCCGAGCCGCTCGGCCGCGCGGCCAAAATGCAGCTCTTCCGCGACCGCGATGAAACATCGCAGTTGCCGCACATCCATGGCCGTCCCCTGTTCCCCAGTATCGCTTCCCGCGATATCTCTGTCAGTGGCACGTGCCCTTAGCGCCTCCAGCCGACAAGTCGACCCTACCGTAATTCATAATTTTTTGGCAATAAACTCTTCGGGCTCATGCCGGCCGCGTGCGCCTCATGCGAAACAGCCTGCCGTCGATCAGGGCAAGCCCGGCGAAGATGGCCGCCATCCCCAGGAAGTGCCGCGGCTGCAGTGCCTCGCCGAGGAACAGCGAACCCAGCAGAATGGCGCTGACCGGGATCAGGAACGTCACCAGCATGGCGTTGGTGCCGCCGGCGCGGCGCATGATCCGGAAGAAGATGACATAGGCGAGAGCCGTCGAGAGCAGCGCGAGCCCAATAAGCGAGAACATGACCTCGGCGCGTGGTGCGGGCAGCAGCCAGGGCGGGTCGAAGAGGATCACCAGCGGAATGGTCATCAGCGTGGTCGCGCTGACCTGACCGGCGGCCGTGACCAATGGCGGCAGGCTGCGGAAGCGCCGGCCGAACAGGCCCGCGAAGGCATAGGACAGGGCGGCGGCGAGGCAGGCGAGTTGCGGCAGCAGCGCTCCCGAGAGCCCCCCGATCGCATCGGGGCCCATCAGGATCGCGACACCGACGATGCCGGCGCCCACGCCGGCGAGCTTGAGCCCCGTTGCCTTCTCGTCCTGGCCCAAGAGATGGGCGACGACGACGCCGAAGAGCGGCGTCGTGGCGTTGAGGATCGAGGCGAGGCCGCTGGCGATCTGGGTCTGTCCCCAGAAGATCAGCCCGAACGGAATGAGATTGTTGAGCAAGCCCATGCCGAAGAAGGCGAGCCACATCGGCCTGCCGACACGCATCGACAATCCCGAAATCCGGACGACCAGAAGCAGCGCCGCTGCAGCCATGCCGACGCGCGCAAGCACCACGGCCAGCGGCGGCCATTCGGCGACGGCGATCTTGCCGAAGAAGAAGGCGCCTCCCCACAGCAGCGAGAGCAGCAGGAGCAGCAGCCAGTCGCTGAGATCCATGGCAGGCTGCGCGGCGGGGGAGGCGKACATGGCGAACCTGCTGAAAAAGGAACGAGCCGGAGCGATAGGCTCGCCCCGGCTCGTGCTCCACCCGTTTCCTGTCTCAGGCGGCTTCGGCGTCGCGCGCCTGCCACATCGCCTTGAAGGCCGGCCGCGCCTGGCAGGCATCGAGCCAGGCCTTGACGCGCGGCGCGGCGTCGAAGAGCTGCGTCGCCGGCTTCGCATAGCGGATGATCTCCGCGACATTGATATCGGCAACGGTGAAGCGGCCGCCCATGACATAGCCGTTGCCTTCGGCCAGCGTCTTGTCGAGCACCGCGAAGGGGCCGGGCAGGGCGGCAAGGGCCGCCTCGACCAGCTCCGGCCTGCGCTTCTCCGGCGGATAGGCGGCAAGGTGGAACTGCAGGTTGAGCGCATGGGTCTCGCACTCCGTCGCCGCCCAGAGCGACCACATCACCGCGAGGCCTTCCTCCTGTGCGTTCTGCGGTGCCAGGGGCCCGCCATGCTTGCGCGCGAGATAGAGATTGATCGCCAGCGATTCGTGCAGCTTGAAGCCGTCATCGTCGATGCTCGGGATGTGGCCGTTCGGATTGATCTTCAGGAACTCGGCGCTGCGGGTGTGCAGCGGCACGCCGGGTGCGTTCTGATCCGGCACGCGATAGGCCTGGATAACCGGCACATGCGTGAAGGGCAGGCCAAGCTCGTTGGCGAGCCAGATGACGCGCGTCGCGCGTGAACGATAGCAACCGTAGATCGTCAGGGACATCGGCGGGATTCCGGTGAGAGATGGCGTGCGGGCGACCTGATCCGGCGAGCAGGCCGATTCCGTCGCAGCGACCTTAGGCGCACGCTGGCGTCGCGCCAATGCGGGATGCCTCGGTCGCGGCATCGAAAAAACCGTTTGACGCAGGCGTTTGGCGGGTGCATTGGCCTCCTGCTTCCGGCCTTCGCGGCCGGCTGCTCACAGGAAACCCCGACCCGATGCCAAGCGACAGTCCCAGCCGACAGTCGAAGCCGTCTGCCGCCGCCTCGCGCGCCTGACCGGGTTACCCGGCTCGCCTGCGATCCGGCCCTGACGGCCCGATCGCAAGGAATAGAGCCATGAATGATACTGTCGCCACGACGGACCTCCTCGCCGTGACGCTGGCCCAGACGCTGGCGCAAGAGCACGTCGCCGACATCGTCGAGACGCTGAACGAACAGGACGAGGCGACGATCGCCCATGTCCTGGCGGAACTGCCTTTCGACCGCGCCGTCGAGGTGCTCGATCAGCCCGAATTTACCGCTGCGGCCGAAGCGTTGGCGATGCTGGCGGACGAGCGCGCCGGTGCGCTGCTCTCCGCCATGTCGGCGGACCGCGCGGCCGACGTCTTCCAGGAGTTCGACGAGGAGACACGTCAGCGTTTGAGCGGCCGCATCGACCGCCAGACCCGCTCCGATCTCAAGAAGCTGCTGGCCTATCCCGAGCACAGTGCCGGCTCGATCATGACGACCGAGTTCGTCAGCGTGCCCAGCAACTGGTCGGTGCAGCAAACGCTCGATCATATCCGCCGCGTCGAGCGCTCGCGCGAGACGGTCTACGCGATCTACGTGCTCGATTCGGTGACGCGCAAGCTGGTGCGCGCGGTCTCGCTGCGGCGCCTGATCGCCGGCGATCCCGAGGCGCCGGTCGAGTCGGTCGTCCCGGCGCACAAGCCGATCACCGTCGCGCCCGAGGTCGATCGCGAGGACGTGGCGCGGCTCATCACGAAATACGACCTGCTCTCCGTTCCGGTCGTCGATGCGGACGAGCACATCATCGGCATCGTTACCTTCGACGACGTCATCGACGCGATGATCGCCGAGACGACCGAGGACGTGCAGAAGCTCGGCGGCATGGAGGCGCTCGACCAGCCATATAACGAGATCAGCTTCCTCTCGATGATCCGCAAGCGCGCGGGCTGGCTCTCGATCCTGCTGGTCGGCGAGATGCTGACCGCCTCGGTCATGCAGTATTTCGAGGGCGAGCTCGAGAAGGCGATCGTGCTGACGCTGTTCATCCCGCTGATCATGAGTTCGGGCGGCAATTCCGGCTCGCAGGCGACCTCGCTGATCATCCGCGCGCTAGCGCTGCGCGAGGTCACGCTGAAGGATTGGTGGCGGATTGCGCTACGCGAATTGCCGACCGGTCTCACGCTCGGCGCCATTCTCGGCGTGATCGGCGTGGTTCGGATCATGGTGTGGCAGTGGCTCGGTCTCTACGATTACGGGCCGGACTGGATGCTGGTCGCCGCGACGGTGGGCGGCGCACTGGTCGGCATCGTCACCTTCGGCTCGCTTGCCGGCTCGATGCTGCCCTTCGCGCTGAAGCGGCTGGGCTTCGACCCCGCCAGCGCCTCGGCGCCTTTCGTGGCGACGCTCGTCGACGTTACCGGCCTAGTCATCTATTTCGGCGTCGCTGCCGCGATCCTGACCGGCACCCTGCTGTAACCGGAGGGGGTCAGCCCGCCGTCGCCACGCGGTTGCGGCCTTCCCGCTTCGCGCGGTAGAGCGCGGCATCGGCAGCCTCCAGCAACTCCGGCCACATCTCCGGCCCGACGCTGGCGGCGGCGATGCCGATGCTCGCGGTGATCGCGACCTCCGCGCCGGTATCGAGCAGAACGGGCTCGGCTTCGATCAGACGCCGAAGCCGCTCGGCCAGCTCGACGAGCATGTCGGGATCGGCCGCGCTGCCATCCAGGACGAGGACGGCGAACTCCTCCCCGCCAAAGCGGGCGATGACGTCCTCCTCGCGCAGTCCGTCCTGTAGGCGCTGGGCGAGCGCCCGCAGGGCGGCGTCGCCGGCAATGTGGCCGAGCTCGTCGTTGATAGCCTTGAAGTGATCGATGTCGAGCAAGATGAGCCCGATCTGCCGGTCCTTTTTGGATGTACGAGCGATTCGCTCGACGAGTCTTTCGAGGGCGCCGCGGTTCATGACGCCGGTCAGCCCGTCGGTGTCGGCCTGGCGCCGGAGGCGGGCCGTCAGCCGCAGTCTTTCGGTGTCGAGCTGCTCGCGTTCGATCAGCCGCCGACGCAGGGTTTCCAGCGCCTGGAACAGGTCCCGCATCTCGCTGCGCAGCTGGCCCGGCGCGGCGGGTTGGTGCAACCTGCCGTTCGCCAAATCGACGACGCGGGCGCGCGCAAGCATGAGCGGCCGGAAAAGGAAGCGCCGGCTGACGAACAGCAGCGCCAGTTCGACCGCGACCACCAGCGCCATGCCGATGGCCGCAACGATGAAATCCGCCCGGGCATGGCGATAGGTTGCATTGAAGCGGTCGGCGACAGCAGCGATGAAGCGGTCGCGCAATTGCCCGATAGGCTGGAAGCTCGGCACGAGCACATCGGTGAAGGATTCCGGCGTTCCGCGATATCGGCCCGCGTCGAGCTGCTGCCGCGTGTCGTCGAGCAACCGTATTCCCTGGTTGAAGAAGAGCTCTTCGGTGGCCTGATGAGCCTGAGCGACAAGCGGAGCCGCACGCGTGCTGGTTTGCGAGCTGGTGAGCCGCCACAGCTCGAGGACGCGGCCGCGCACCTGGTCGAAGGCGGCTTGCGACGGGCCGGCCAGCGGTTCGCCGCGCACGATCGAAATGACCAGATAGGAGCCCAGACGGCCGGCATAGTCGCGAAGCTCGCCGAGCATATAGGCCACCAGAGCCTGGCCGATCAGCGCTGAATCGCCTGCCAGAAGCTTGTCCATCGCGGCATTGGTGAGCGGGTGGGTCGCGTCGTAAACGGCGAACATCGAGAAGATCGCCTTTTCCACGGCATCGTGGTCACGTTGCGTCAGCGGACGCGCCAGCAGAGCGTCGACCTGCCCGCGAGCGCCGTCGAGTTGCGCGCGCATAGGCGCGACATCGGGAGCGAGCGAAGCCGGGATCCGCGCGATCGCGGCGTCGCTCGACGTTCGGAAGGCTCGCAGCCGCTCTCGCACCGGGTCCGGCTCCGTCGGCTCGCGCCCGAGAGCCGAATTGGTTGGGCCTCGCTCGGCCGAGACATGGTAGGCGGCATCGAGCACCACCCGAAAGGCGTCGAGGCGGGCGAGCGTGCGGGCGCTGCTGCTGAGCGCGCCGTAATGATGCCAGAGCAGGCTCGCTCCCAGCATCATGGAGCAGGCGAGCACAAGCCCGATCGCTGCGAGCGCAGACTGTGTGAGGGTCAGTTGCCGGACGCGCATGATGCGACGCGTGGGTATCCTCGCTCTCGGGAACGGCTCCGTCAGCCTTCCGTGGGGTCGCGCTCCAGCTCGATATCACTCCGGACAGATTGTGGAAAGTGCAGTGCACAATGGATCCCTCAGGCGTCGTCGCGCGCCTGAGAGGTCGACGTGGGAGCCGGGCGGCGGCCTCAGCTCGCGAGCACGCGTTGGGGCGGGAACGTGATCTCGACCAGCGTGCCTTCCTTCTTGACGCTGGTGATCGACATCGCCGCGCGATTGGCCTCGACCAGCGCCTTGGTCAGCGGCAGGCCGAGCCCGGTGCCGCCGGCACGGCGCGTCGTCGGCACCTGGCGGAAGGGTTCGAGCGCGAGCTTCAGCTCGTCGTCATCCATGCCGATGCCGGTATCGCGCACCCGCAGGATCGCCTCGCCCTGGTCGCCGAGCGCGGTCGAGATGATGACCTGGCCGCCGGCATCGGTGAACTTCACCGCATTGGAAAGCAGGTTGATCGCGATCTGGCGGATCGAGCGCTCGTCGGCGACGACGGGCGGCAGCTTCGGCGAGAGCCCCGAGCGCAGCACGACGCGGCCGCGTTGCGCTTCAGGCTGCAGCAGCGCCACGGTCGACAGCGCGATCTCGTTCAGATTGACGCTCGCGAAGTCGAGATCGAGCTTGCCCGCCTCGATCTTGGCGAGGTCGAGCAGGTCGTTGACGAGGCTGATGACGTAGCCGCCCGACTGATGGATGTCGCGCAGATATTCCTTGTAGCGCTCGTTGGCGATCGGGCCGAAGCGCTCTTCCGCCATGACTTCGGCGAAGCCGATGATGGCGTTGAGCGGCGTGCGGATCTCGTGGCTGATCTTGGCGAGCACGTCGGATTTCTGCGCGCTCGCCATCTCCGCCGCCTTGCGCGCATCGACCAGCTCGCCCTCGGTCTTCTTCCAGGCGGTGATGTCGCGCAGCACCGCGCAGAAGCGCGGCTCGGCACCATGCGCGATCTGCCCCATGGTCATGAACAGCGGGATCTTGCCGCCCTGGCGCACCCGGCCCTGCACCTCGCGCCCATCGTTCAGCACCGAGGCGACGCCGCCGCCCTTCAGGCCTTCGAGATAGTCGAGGGCCGGGGCATGGCTCTCACCGGCGAAGAGCAGCGTGAACAGTTCGCCGGTCACCTCGCGCTGATCGTAGCCGAACAGCGCCTCGGCCGCCTTGTTGAGCGACAGGATGCGCCCGCGATCATCCACCGTGACCACGCCGTCGGTCGCCGTGTCCAGCATGGCGGTGAGCTCGGCGATGCGGCCGTCGCGGGCCTCGGCATCGAGCTGGAGTGCCTCGACGCGCGCCGCCGATTCGGCCTCCTCAGCGGCAAACTCGGCCGCGAGCTCGGCTTCTTCCGCCTCTTCCGGCGTCAGCACCTTGACCTCGCCGCCGCCATTCGGATGGCGGAAGGCCATGAGCGTCGCCGGCTCGTCCAGCCAGCTCACGCTGGAGAGGACGGCATCGACGCTGACCAGATGACCGAGGCGATCGATCAGCTTCATCGCGCCGCCTTCTGCGCGCGATGCTTCCTTGATCAGGCGGCTGACATTGCCGCCGGCCTTCAGATCGGCGAGGTCGGCGAAGTCGAGCAGATCGAGCAAGGTGCGGTTGGCATAGAGCGCCTCGTCGCCGCGATTGACCAGGACTGCGATGGGCAGTCGGTCGAGTACGTCGGCATGGGAATTACGTTGCCGTGCCGGGGCCGGGGCCGAGTCGGCTTCGACCGCCGGCCTCTCGGCGGCGGCCACCTCTGCCTGCTCCTTGACCTGCAGCGGCGCGACCGGCGGCAGGCGCGGGCCGCCCGGCTCCTCGTCGCCGGCCAGGCGGGCGCCCAGCGCTTTGGCGATCTCGCGGAAGGCATTGCGCTCGGCCGAGCTCAGATGCGGCTTCGACGGCTCTAGAAGCGGACGTAGCGCCGTCACAGTGCCGCCGTTGCGCAATGGAACGATGTTGTCGGCAGGGGGCACCGACCCCGCAGCGGGCTGCTCGTCGTCCGGTCGGTCGGCGGAGGGAGCTTCGGATTCGTCGCGCGCTGCCGCGAGCGGCAACTCGTCGCTATCCTCAGGGCGGTTTTCCGCTTCAGGCGCCGCTTCGCGTTCCGCCGTGCTCACCATGGACGACTCGGCCGCCTCATCGGCTTGCGGCAGTTCCGCCTCTACGTCCGCGATGGTGTGCATTTCCCCGGCAGGTTCATCCTGCTGCTTCGCATCCTCTTCCGCCAGGGCCTCCGCTGGCCCAGCAGGGGCGTTCGCAGCAGCCTGTTCGGGCGCGACAGCGGCTGCAAGGAACGGCTCGCGCTCGTTCAAGCGGGCAATGCCGAAGCCGCGGAAACCGGCGAGTGCGCGGGCCGCATCGAGGACAGGCACGCCAGACAGCTCGACGCGCGCGCCTTCACCGGCGGTGTCCGTCTGCCAGAGCAGATTGTGGCCGCTCCAGGTCGTGGCCGTGCCGAGCCGCTCGATCAGCCCGCCATCGCGGTCGAGAATGGTGGAGCCGACGAGATCCTGCCAGCGTCGGCCGATCAGCCTGTCTGCAGCGTCGGCACCTGTCAGGAAGACGATCTGGTCGGACAGCTTGGTCAGCCGGGCTTCGCCGTCGCTCTGCCAGAGGAAGCGGATCGTCGACGGGCGGGGCGGGGCGGGCGAATCGGTCCCCTCGGACGGAGTGGCCGTCGCGGTTATGGTCGGCGTCGACTCAGCCTTCGGGGGTATCGTGATGCCGAGCCGGCGCAGCTCGGCAGCGGGGATGGCGATCGCCAGGACGGTCTGACCGTCCGGGCAGGGCAGGAGCTTGCAGCCGCAGGTGAGGGGGATGGCTGCGAAGCCGGAGGTCAGGCGCAGTCGTTCGAGGCGGATGCCAGCCGCGGAGGCAAGGCCACCCGCGAGCGCATCGAGCCGCTGACGCGCCTGATTCGGAACCGCGGCATCTGCCCCCTTGCCGCCGAGCAATGCCCACCCGGCGTCGTTCGCAAATCCGGGGCGCCCGGCGGTCGCGTCCCAGAGCAGCAGGGCGCCGCCCGCGGCAAAGGACGCAAGCGCAGCGTCTTCAGCCGCCGCCACGCCCCGTCGCGCCCAGTCCTCTCCGGATTCGCTCATGCCTGCCCGCTCGTTCGATCCGCGCCCGTTATGCCTAATGAAAGCTTAATAGCTCCCAAACGGCGGCGAATCCATGGAGCCGAAGATTGCTCTCCCGCTTCTCCTCGAAACAGCGTTAACATGCGCGGCGTCGCAGATGTCACGTTATTGTCATTGCGATGCAACAATGATATTGCAGTGCACAATTACGTAGGATTGGCTGACGAGGCGACAGGAGGATCCCATGAACGGCAAGCTGCCTTATGAAGTTCCGACCGAGATGAGAGAATTCGCTGAGCGTAGTGTCGAACAGGCTCGCAAGGCCTTCGACGGTTTCATTGGCGCGGCTCAGAAGGCTGTTGACAGCGCCCATGGCTCCGCCGAGAGCGCCCGAGCCAACACCCATGATGCGACCCGCAAGGCCATAGCCTATGCCGAGAATAACGTCGCGGCGGCCTTCGACTTCGCCCAGAAGCTGGTGAAGTCCAAGGATCTCACCGAAGTCATGCAGCATCAGTCGGATTTCCTGAAGTCGCAGATGGCGGCGTTGCAGGACCAGCTCAAGGATGTCGGCGCTGCCGCGCAGGAAGCTGCGGCCAAGGCTGCCGAGACCGTGAGCAAGGCCACCAAGGGCGGCCGCTGAGCCGCATTGGCCGGCGCTGATCGCGCCGGCACCGTATCGGGCCGGGCCTTGCGCCCGGTCTCCGCTGTTTGCTGCTGAAGGAGAGCCGTCATGGTCAAGCCTGCTCCCACCAGGACGACGTCCAAGGTCCCGGTCAGCCTGCCCCCGGTGAGGGCGCTATCGTCCTCATCCGCCGAGCCGCTTGCTGAAACGCCGCCGTCGGCGAATGCCGAGGCCCGCCCCGTCGCTGGCGCGGCGGTTCCGCCTCCAGCCGCTCCTGCGAGCCAAGCCGCTGCGAAACCCGCTTCTCCGACCGCTGCCGCTCCGGTGGTGACCCAGACGCCATTGGCGCCCGAGAAGCCGGCTTCACCCGCCATTCCGGCGCCGGCGCGGACCGATGCAACTGCTCCGGCCAAGGCGAATCAGTCTGATGAAGCGCCGGCTTCCGCGCTTGCGGTGAAGTCTGCCCCCGCCGAGAGGCGCATTGAGAAGCCGGCGGCGAAGATCCTTGCGCCCAAGATTTCGGCCAAGGCCCCGGAGGCCGCGCCGAAGGCAGAGGTCGCCAAAGCTGCCGTTTCTCCGAAGACCGCCCCGCAAGAGATCGCCCCGCGCGGCAACGCCGCGCCGGTCGGGGCGAAGCCGGCTCCAAAACCGGCGCAGGCGGTCGAAGCCGCCGCGCCGTCTGCCCCGGCGGTCAAGCCGGCCGAGCCGGTCTCCGCGCCCGTGGCGGCCAAGCTGATCCAGCCGGTTTCACTCGATTCGCTGCCGCTGCCGCGTCCGCCCGAGGCTGCCGCCGTCGCATCCGCGACCATCATGAGCCAGGCGCTGACGATGGCGCGGGCCTTCGGCGCCTTGCAGGCCCATATGCTCGACCATGCCTGCGCCGAACTCGAGGCGACGTTGCGCGATGCTCAAACCCTGGCGCGCAGCAACAGCGCCTCTGAGGCGATCACGCTTCAGGCCAAGGCAGTCCGCCGCAGCTACGAATCCTATGCGGAGCACCTGAAGGAGCTCGCCCGCGTCGCCAATACGGCGCTGCGCAAGGACTAGGCGCGACGACATCATCGGCGCACTGACGGGTGCGCCGAAATTCCTGCGGAAGAAATCGAATTCCGCGGTTGCAAAAACGGAACGTCGGCACTAGGGTCCGCGCCGCTGGTGACCCCCGCTGCGGCGGCAGTGTCCCATGCCCCGGGTACGGGCAGCCATAGCTCAGTTGGTTAGAGCGCTAGATTGTGGATCTAGAGGTCCCCCGTTCAAGCCGGGGTGGCTGTACCACCTTTTTGTTTTTCTCTCATCGTCATGCGGTGCGGTTCGCTGCCGCCGCATCCTCCCTCCTCTTGAAGAGCGGCCACGGCTTCGCCATATCGTGGACAAGCGAAAGGGTTCGCCTTTCGCCCGCGGGATGCTGCCGGCTGCGGGTCCCGATGTTCGTGAGGCGCCTTTCGAGGGCCTGGTAGAGATGACGCGTACGCCTAGCCTGTCCCACCCGTTCCTGCTCGGCTTCGACGATATCGAGCGTGCGCTCGATCGCGTCGCTAAGGGCGCGAGCGAGGGTTACCCGCCCTATAATATCGAGCGGTTGCCTCGGACGGAGGACGAGCCCGACTGTCTGCGGATCACGCTGGCTGTAGCGGGCTTCTCGCGCGAGCAGCTCGAGATCACGCTGGAGGAGAACCAGCTGACGATCCGGGGCCGGCAGAGCGATGACAAGAATCGGCAATTCCTGCATCGCGGCATCGCTGCCCGGCAATTCCAGCGGAGCTTCCTGCTGGCCGAAGGAATGCAGGTTCTCGGCGCCGATCTGTCGAACGGCCTGCTTGCAATTGATCTCGTCAGGCCGGAACCGGAACGGCTCATCCGGCGTATCGATATCATGAGCCGAAAGTAGAGGACGGGTCGCCGTCCGGCGTTGAAGGATGCGGCAGCGGTTTTCGCATCTGTTCATAATTGAAGGCGCAGTATCAGAACCGCATTCGCACTGCTCTGAAGGAGGGCGCGATGAAACAGGACAGAATCCTAATCCAGGCCGACCCGCTGACCCCTGCGGAATTCGCCGCGCTCGGCACCGGCGAGGTCGCCTACGTCAAGTCGATGACCTCTGACGAGCTGATGCGGATCTTTCCGCAGGCTCCGAAGATCGAGTCCGGCTTGCTGCTCTTCACCTTGCTCTCGGCCGACGGCGCGCCGATCCTCGTCACGGATTCGCGCGAGGCCGCGACGGCCAATGCCTGGGAGCATGATCTGAAGATGGTCAGCGTTCACTGACGCTGACCAGGCTCCTGCCGCTCAGGGCGCGGTCGCCATCCCGGCGACCGCCGATTGCAGCCTCACAATATCGTCCGGCATGGACAGGCGGTGATCGCCGTCCTTGATCAGCGTCAGCACCACCGGATCGCCGCTGAGATGTTCGACGAGCTTCAGCGCCTGGCGCCATGGCACGTCGGGATCGCGCATGCCCTGCAGGATATGGACAGGGCAGCCGGCCTTGATCTCGCCGCCGAACATCAGGTGCCGGCGCCCGTCCTCTATCAGGGCGCGGGTGATCGGTGTCGGATCGGGTGAATACTCGGAAGGGCGGTGCCAGACGCCTTCGTCGAGGATTTCCCGGCGGATGGCGTCAGGCATCTGTGCCCACATCAGCTCCTCGGAGAAATCGACGGCGGGCGCGATCAGCACGAGGCCTGCGGGTTGCAGCGGCGTGCCGAACAGGCGGCGCGCCGCGAGCAGGGCAATCCAGCCGCCCATCGAGGATCCCACGAGGATCGGGCTCTGCCGGCATTGGGTCTGGATGACCGCAAGCGCGTCCGCCAGCCAATCCGACAGGGTGAAGCCGGCGAAGTCGCCTTCGCTCTCGCCATGCCCGCCATAGTCGAAGCGCAGATAGGCTCTCCCCGTGTCGCGGGCCCAGTCCGCCAGCGCCTCGGCCTTGGTCGCGCGCATGTCGGACCGGAAGCCGCCGAGCCAGACCACGGGCGCTCCCGTGCCGTCCTGGATGAGATAGGCGAGGCGGCGCCCGGTGGGGCCGTCTCCGACCTCGAGCCATTGCGGCGGCTGGCGCTCCACGGCAAATCTCCTGTGACGAATCACGCGGCCGCGGCGATTAAAGGCTGCGGCGGCTCTCCGATAGGGGCATATTCGCCCCAACGAATGAAAGTCCAGACCAAGAGAGCATGTCCTTCAAACCGGGTGCCCATCTTTCGCTGCCTTCCACCGAAACGCATCCGCTGGCGGGGCGGACGATCCTGCAGATCATTCCGGAGCTCGAGGCGGGCGGTGCCGAGCGGACTGCGGTCGACATCGCCAAGGGGCTGACCGATGTGGGCGCCCGCGCGCTAGTCGCGACCGAGGGCGGGCGTCTCGTCGCCGAGCTGCAGGCCAAGGGCGGGGTCTGGCTGCCTTTCCCCGCGGCCTCGAAGAACCCGATCGCCATGGCGCTCAACATTCGTAAGCTCCTGCTGCTCTGCCGGCAGGAGGGGGTGGAATTGATCCATGCCCGCTCGCGCGCCCCTGCCTGGGTCGCGCTCGGCGCGGCGCGGCTCCTGAAACTGCCCTTCGTCACCACCTATCACGGCTCCTACAACAGCCGCTCGGCGGTGAAGACGCTCTATAATTCGGTGATGGCGCGCGGTGATGTCGTCATCGCCAATTCCGGCTACACGGCTGAGCTGATTCTCTCGAAGCATCCGATGGCGCGGGACCGGATCAGGGTGGTCAATCGCGGCACCAATTTCTCGGCCTTTGCACCGGCGGCGGTTGGGGCGGATCGGATCCAGGCGTTGCGCAAGGCCTGGGGCGTCGAACCGCATCAGCGCATCGTGCTGCTGCCCGGCAGGCTGACCGGCTGGAAGGGCCAGCGCGTCCTGATCGAGGCTGCGCGCCTGATGCGTGACGGCGGTGATACCGATACCGCCTTCATCCTCGCCGGCGACGCCCAAGGGCGCGACGGCTATGTGAAGGAACTCGACGGGCTTATCGCCAAGGCCGGGCTGGAAGGCCGCGTCCGGCGTGTCGGCCATTGCACGGATATGCCGGCGGCGATGCTTTCGGCTGCGGTCGTCGCCGTGCCATCGACCGAGCCCGAAGCCTTCGGACGCGTCGCGGTGGAGGCACAGGCGATGGGCGCGCCCGTCGTGGTCTCCGATCTCGGTGCGGTGCCCGAAACGGTGCTCGCCCCGCCGCAAGTCACTCCCGGCGAGCGCACCGGGTGGCGCGTCCCGCCCGGCGATGCGTCCGCTTTGGCGGCCGGTCTCGCCGAAGCGCTGTCGCTGCGGCCTTCCGCGCGCGATGCGCTGGCGAGGAGGGCGCGCGAGCATGTCGAGAAGCATTTTTCGCTGGAAGCGATGGTAACCGAGACCCTCGACGTCTATTGCGCGCTGCTGGAGCGTTGAGGCGTCAAGGCGCGGGCGAATGCCTGTCGCAGCGGTGTCATGCATTGACATCGCGCCTCTTTATGCAATGTGTCTGAATCAACGGCGCGGACTGCGCCAAATACAGGAGAATACCCCATTCGTCGCCCTTACCGTGCTGCCCCGGCCCCGACCAAGGAAGGCCCCCGCTCGAACCGTGATATCCGCGGAGTTCGCGAGGTACAGCTGATCGACGACACGGGCGCCAACCGTGGCGTGGTGTCGTTCTTCGAGGCGCTGAAGATCGCTGAGGATGCCGGTCTCGATCTGGTCGAGATCGCCCCGAATTCCGTTCCGCCCGTCTGCAAGATCCTTGATTACGGCCGCTTCCGCTTTCTCGAGCAGAAGAAGGCTTCCGAGGCGCGTAAGAAGCAGCGCACCATCGAGATCAAGGAGATCAAGCTCCGGCCCGGCATCGACAAGCACGATTACGATGTGAAGATGAAGGCCATGCAGGGCTTCTTCGAGGAAGGCGACAAGGTGAAGGTCACCCTGCGCTTCCGCGGCCGCGAGATGGCGCATCAGGATCTCGGCGTGAAGGTGCTCGAGCGCGTCAAGGCCGATCTCGTCGAGATCGCCAAGGTCGAGAGCGACTGGCAGCTCGAAGGCCGCCAGATGGTGATGGTGCTCGCGCCGCGCTGAGGCGTGACCGGGCGCGTTTCTGTTCAGAATGCGGAAAAAGGGCGCCTCTGGCGCCCTTTTTCATGCGGGCTTGAGCAGAAGCCCGTCGAGCATGGCGTTGAAGGCGTCGGTCGCCGCCAGCAGGGCGGATTCGGGTTCGGGTGCATGCGCGATCCATTGCGCCGCATGCTGGGTCGCGCCGACGATCAGCCGCGCGATGGCCTCCGGATCAAGCGGGGCCAGCACGCCTTCGGCCACCAACTCGCCGAGCCCGTGCGTCATCATGCGGATGCAGTCGTTCTGGATCGGCCAGTTCCAGGGATCGCCGAGGACGGCGGGCCCGTCGCGCAGCACGATCTGCTGGATTTCCGGTTCGCGGGCCATGGCGAGATAGGCTGCGCATTCGTCGCGAAAGCCGGTCCAGCGATCCTGCGCCTTAGCCGAGACGGCACGCAGCCGCACCGTCATCTCGGCATCGATCTGGTCGAGGACGGCGGCGAACAGGCCCTTCTTGTCGCCGAAATGATGATAGAGCGCGCCGCGGGTGAGCCCCGCCGCAGCGGTCAGATCATCCATCGACGCAGCCGCATAGCCGACCGTGCCGAACGCCTCGCGTGCGGCGGCGATCAGGCTGGCGCGGGTTTCCGCGATCATGTCGGCGCGAAGCCTGCGAGCCATCATTTCCCTTTCACATACGTCTCGTACGTTAATTGACATACGAGATGCATGCAATTATCCATTCGCATACGCGGCGTATGTCCGCTTCCTTCGGGACAATCATGCCTAATCCCTACCGTGAGATCTTCCGGGTGCCCGGCGCCCTCGCTTTTTCGTCCGCCGGCTTCGTTGCACGCCTGCCAGCCTCGATGGTCGGCCTCGGCATCGTGACGATGCTGTCGGAGCGGCGCGGCGAATATGCCATCGCCGGTGCCGTCGCCGCGACCTTCGCGCTCGCGAGCGCGCTGATCACGCCGCAGGTCTCGCGCCTCGTCGATCGCTATGGCCAGCGCCGCGTGCTGATGCCGGCTGCGACTGCCGCTGTGCTTGCGCTGAGCGGCCTCATCCTCGCGACCTGGGCGGGCGCGCCGAGCTGGCTGCTCTTTGTCTTCGCGCTGCTCTCCGGGCTGATGCCGAGCATCGGCGCGATGGTCAGGGCACGCTGGACGGAGTTCTACCGGGATACACCGCAGCTGCGCACCGCCTTCGCCTTCGAATCGGTGGTCGACGAGGTCATCTTCATGGTGGGCCCGATCGTGGCGATCGGGCTCAGCGTCAGCCTTTTTCCCGAGGCCGGGCCGCTCGCCGCCATGATCTTCCTGATCGTCGGCGTGCCGCTGCTCTGCGCCCAGCGCCGTACCGAGCCGCCTGTCCGTGCCGACTCCGTGGGGATGGATGCCTCGGTCATCCGGCTCGGCGGTGTGCGGGTCGTGGTGCTCGCGATGATTGCGGTCGGCGCGATCTTCGGTACGGCCGAGATCACCGCCGTCGCTTTCGCCGAGGCGCAGGGGCAGAAGGCGATGGCGAGCGTGGTGCTGGCGATTTACGCGGCTGGCTCTCTCATCGTCGGCCTGGTCTTCGGGGCGCTCAGGCTGAGGGCGTCGCTCGCTACCCAGTTCGTCGCTGCCATAGCGCTCGCGGCGGCGACCACTCTGCCTTTGCTGGCGGTGACCGGCCTGACCTCTCTGGCTCTGGTCTTCTTCATGGCCGGCGCGGCCGTCTCGCCTACGATCATCATCGCCATGGGGCTGATCGAGCGGCTGGTGCCGCCGCGCCAGCTCACCGAGGGCATGACCTGGGGCATCACGGGCATCGGCATCGGCATGGCCTTCGGCGCCTCGGCCGCCGGCGCTCTGATCGATGCTTTCGGCGCCCGCAGCGGCTTCTGGATCTCGGTCGCGGCCGGGGCCGTCGCGCTGCTCGTCACGCTCGCCGGCTACAGCCGGCTGCTGGGCGAATGGAAGGAGACGGCGGTTTGCGAGCCGGCCTGATCGGCCGGCCCGCTTGTCGGCAGGTCAGCGGATCGGCGGGCCGTATTGCAGGCCGCCCTGCGTCCACAGCTTGTTGACGCCGCGCGGCAGCGGGTTGCTGGTCTTCGGGCCGAAATGGCGGTCGAAGCTCTCGCCGTAATTGCCGACGGCCTTGATGATGCGCACCACCCAGTCATTGGTCAGGCCGAGACCCTCGCCGAACTTGCCCTCGGCGCCGAGCATGCGGCGGATTTCCGGGTTCTGCGAGGTCTTCGCCAGCTCTTCGACATTGGCCTGGGTGACGCCGAGTTCCTCGGCATTGATCGTCGCGAACACGGTCCAGCGCACGAGATCGAACCAGGCCGGGTCGTTCTTGCGAACCCAGGGGCCAAGCGGCTCCTTGGAGATGACCTCCTGAAGGAGCATGTGCTCGTCGGGATCCTTCAGCCTGCCGCGCGTGCCGGCGAGTGCGGAGAGATCGGTGGTATAGGCGTCGCAGCGGCCGGCCTCATAGGCCTGCACTGTATCCTCCAGGGTTGCGAAGGCGACGGTCTCGAACTTGATGCCGTGGGTGCGGCCGTAATCGGCGAGGTTCAGCTCCGTGGTCGTGCCCTGCGCGACGCAGACCGAGGCGCCGTTCAGGTCCTTCACCGTGTTCACGCCGAGCTTCTTGCGGACGATGAAGCCCTGGCCGTCATAATAGTTGATGGCGGTGAAGCTGACGCCCTGGCCGATGTCGCGGCCGAGCGACCAGGTCGTGGTGCGGGCGAGCACGTCGATCTCGCCCGATTGCAGCGCGACGAGGCGGTTCTTGCTCGAGAGCGAGAGATAGCTCGCCTTGTCCTGGTCGTTGAAGATCGCCGCGGCCAGCGCCCGGCAGACATCGGTGTCGAAGCCGCGCCAGATGCCGTTCTTGTCCTGCAGGGAGAAGCCCGGCACGCCTTCGCTGGTGCCGCAGATGATGTTGCCGCGCGCCTTGATCTTATCGAGGGTCGATTGGGCAAGCGCAGGGGCACAGGCTGCTGCCGTCAGGGCGAGGCCTGCGGCGAGGCTGAGCAGAAGCTTCTTCACGGGGGATTCTCCAGATGCGGAACGCGCCTGTTGACCTTACGTTGTGACAGGCGTCTGAAGGAAGTGCGCGGATGGCTGCTGTTTTTATCGGCAGCCTCGCTCGGCATTGCCGGCTTCGCACTTGCCAGAACGGCACTTTTCTGCGATAGGGCCGGCCTTCGATCGCCCGGCTGATAAGGGCTGCCGTGGCGGTCGTGCTTTGCTTCCTGAAAGCAAGACATTGGCGACGCGTTCAAAAAAGCGCGATGCCGCGACCATTGAGGAGCTGAAATGCCCAAGATCAAGACTAAATCGGCCGCCAAGAAGCGGTTCAAGATCACCGGTACCGGCAAGGTGCTCTACGCCCAGGCCGGCAAGCGTCACGGGATGATCAAGCGGACCAACAAGCAGATCCGCAATCACCGCGGCACGACGACCCTCTTCGAGGGCGACGCTGCCAACGTGAAGAAGTACTTCCTCCCCAACGGCTGACGCCACCTGACATTCCGGAGATCATGACATGGCTCGCGTGAAACGGGGCGTTACTGCCCACGCCAAGCACAAGAAGACGCTGAAGGCCGCCAAGGGCTTCTATGGCCGCCGCAAGAATACGATCCGCGCCGCCAAGGCGGCCGTCGATCGCTCGATGCAGTACGCGTATCGCGACCGCAAGAACAAGAAGCGCTCGTTCCGCGCTCTCTGGATCCAGCGTCTCAACGCTGCGGTGCGTGAGCACGGCCTGACCTATTCGGTCTTCATCGGCGGCCTGATCAAGGCCGGCATCGAGCTCGACCGCAAGACCCTGTCCGCGATGGCGATCGACGACGTGGCCTCGTTCACGGCCGTGGTCGAGACCGTCAAGGGCGCGCTGGGCGCCGAAGCCAAGGCCGCCTGAGCGGACTGGCATCGCTGAATTGGAAAAGGCCGGCGGTGACGCCGGCCTTTTTCTTTGAATTCAAGTCTGCACGCTGCCGTTGCCAGGCGGGTTCCAGCCTTCGCCTGCGCCCTCGACGATGCGGTCATATGCCTGCTCGGGCGTGTCGGCGTAACTGAACAGCTTCAGATCCTCCGGGCGGATGAAGCCGGCGGCCTCCATCCGGTCGAGGTTGAGCAGGCCCTGCCAGTAACCGGAATCGTAGAGCACGATCGGCACTGGGGCCATCTTGCCCGTCTGC
This sequence comes from Allobosea sp. 10L417, assembly GCF_056395485.1. Taxonomy (NCBI): domain Bacteria; kingdom Pseudomonadati; phylum Pseudomonadota; class Alphaproteobacteria; order Hyphomicrobiales; family Alloboseaceae; genus Allobosea; species Allobosea sp. 10L417. The sequence goes on along the minus strand of NZ_JBFTJP010000010.1, from coordinate 28,204 downwards.
ACCAGCGTCATGATCTCGAACAGCTCGTCGAGCGTGCCGAAGCCGCCGGGGAAGACCACCAGGGCGGCGGCGCGCATGGCGAGATGCATTTTGCGCATCGCGAAGTAGTGGAAGAGGAAGGTCAGGTCGGGTGTCGACCAGGCATTCGGCTCCTGCTCATGCGGCAGGGTAATGTTGAAGCCGATCGAGATGGCGCCTGCTTCGGTGGCGCCGCGATTGGCCGCTTCCATGATGCCGGGTCCGCCGCCCGTTGCGATGACGTGATGGCGTCCGGCCTCGCCATCCAGCAGCGCGCCGCCCCGTTCGGACGCGATGCGGCCGAATTGCCTTGCCGCTTCGTACCAGGGATTGCCCTCGCGCACCCGCGCCGAGCCGAAGACGACGATGGTCGAGACGACCCCGCGCGCCCTCAGATGATCTTCCGCCTTCTGGTACTCCAGCATGAAGCGCACGCCGCGGGTCGAATCGCCCAGGATGAAATCCGGGTCGAGCGCGGCGAGCCGGTAGGACGGCGCTTCCTTCTGATGGGTGTTGTCGGGCAAGGCATCCTCCTGCATCGGCACCGGCCAAGTTCGACCGGTTCGGCAAAGCGTCGCTTCGCTCTGGCATATGCCGACCGTTCCCGCTAGAACGCGCCGTTCCCACGCCTTCAACGCTTGCGACCCGTTCATGACCGATATCGCCACCCTGGAACGCGACGTCCTCGTTGCGATCGACACCGCCGCCGACGAAGCCGCCGTCGAGGATGTGCGGATTGCCGCGCTCGGCAAATCGGGCTCGATCTCGGCGCTGCTCAAGACTCTCGGCGCGATGACGCCGGATGAGCGCAAGGAAAAGGGGCCGCTGATCAACGGCCTGCGCGACCGCGTGCAGGGCGCGATCGCCGCCCGCAAGGAGGCGCTGGGCGAGGCGGCGCTGGAGGCCAGACTGGCCTCAGAGCGCGTCGACGTGTCGCTGCCGGTGCAGGACGGCCCGGAGGCGCGGGGCCGTATCCATCCGATCAGCCAGGTCATCGACGAGATCACCGCGATCTTCGGCGATATGGGCTTCGCCATCGCCGAAGGGCCGGATGTCGAGACCGACGACCTCAACTTCACCAAGCTGAACTTCCCGGTCGGTCACCCCGCCCGCGAGATGCACGACACTTTCTTCTTCGAGCCTGACGCCAATGGCGAGCGCAAGTTGCTGCGCACTCACACCTCGCCGGTGCAGGTCCGCACCATGCTGGCGCAGCAGCCGCCGATCCGCGTGATCTGCCCGGGCAGGACCTATCGCAACGATTCCGACCAGACCCACACGCCGATGTTCCATCAGGTCGAGGGGCTCGTCATCGACAAGTCGGCCCATCTCGGCCACCTGAAGTGGATATTGGAAGAGTTCTGCAAGTCGTTCTTCGAGATCGACGACGTGAAGATGCGCTTCCGCCCGTCCTTCTTCCCCTTCACCGAGCCTTCGATGGAGGTCGACATCCAGTGCTCGCGCAAGGGCGGCGAGATCCGCTTCGGCGAGGGTGACGACTGGCTGGAGATTCTCGGCTGCGGCATGGTCCACCCGAACGTGCTGCGCAATTGCGGGCTCGATCCCGAAGTCTATCAGGGCTTCGCCTGGGGCATGGGCATCGACCGCATCGCGATGCTGAAATACGGCATGGCGGACCTGCGCCCCTTCTTCGAGGCGGATGTGCGCTGGCTCGCCCATTACGGCTTCCGCCCGCTCGACCTGCCGACGCTGACGGGCGGCCTCTCCTCATGATGCTGCTGGCGGGGCAGGGGAGGGCGCGATGACGCCTGCAGGCTGGGCGGCGCTGTTTGCCGGGCTGCTGAGCGCGACGAACCTGGCGAGCCAGGCGATCGCGCTGTGGCGCCTGCGTTGGCCCATGCAGCGCTCCGCCCTGCTCGCCGAGCTGCCGCCGGTCACGATCGTCAGGCCGGTGCGCGGCATCGAGGCCTTCAGCCGCGAGACGGCGGTCTCCGGCCTGGAGCTCGACTATCCCCGCTACAGCACGATCTTCTGCGTCGCCGACGCGCATGATCCGATCATCCCGCTGATCGAGGAGCTGATCGGCATCTATGGCACCGAGAAGGTCCGGCTGATCGTCGGCGACGTCCCCGTCAGCGCCAATCCCAAGCTCAACAACTGCGTGCGCGGCTGGGAAGAGGCGACGACCGACTGGGTCATCCTCGCCGATTCCAACGTGCTGATGCCGAAGGACTATATCCAGCGCATGCTCGCCGCCTGGCGGTCCGATACCGGCCTCGTCTGCTCGACGCCGGCGGGTTCCCGGCCACAAAGCTTCGGCGCCGAGGTCGAATGCGCCTTCCTCAACGCATTCCAGGCGCGCTGGCAATATGTCGGCGAAGCGCTGGGGCTCGGCTTCGCGCAGGGCAAGTCGATGCTCTGGAACAAGCCCTTCCTCGATGCGAATGGCGGCATCGCCGCGCTCGGCGCCGAGATTGCCGAGGATGCCGCTTCCACCAAGCTGGTGCGCGCGGCAGGCAGGCGCGTCCATCTCGTCGGGCAACCCTTCGAGCAGCCGCTTGGCCCACGTCGTCTCGCGGATGCGGTGCAGCGGCAGTTCCGCTGGGCACGGTTGAGGCGCGTCACCTTCCTGCCCTTCTTCATGCTGGAGCTTCTCTCCACACCGTTCCTTGCGGCCGTGCTGGCGGCCTTTGGTGCCTCCGCCGTGGGCTTGCCATTCTGGGCGCCGCCGCTGCTGGTGCTGCTGCTCTGGTATGCCGGCGACATCATTCTGTCGGCGAGCGTCGGCTGGTTCCTGAACTGGCGCACGCCGATCGCCATGCTCGCGCGCGACATCGCCTTCCCCGGCGTCTGGGCCTATGCCTTCGTCGGTGGCGAGGTGAGCTGGCGCGGCAACGCGATGAAGATCCGTGCCGACGGCGCCAACGAGCTCAACGATACGGCCCCGAAGCTTTCGGCGGCGAACGCGAAGATTTCCGACTGATCCGAAGATACTGACCCGATAGCGCGATGAAATTCACGATTTCCTGGCTCAAAGAGCACCTCGACACCGACGCCTCCGTTGCCGAGATCGCCGAAACCCTCACCCGCATCGGTCTTGAGGTCGAGGCGATCGAGGATCGCGCCGCCGCGCTCTCGGCCTTCACCATCGCCTATGTCATCGAGGCGAAGCAGCATCCGAACGCGGATCGCCTGCGCGTTTGCATGGTCGACACCGGCACCGGCGAACCGGTGCAGGTGGTGTGCGGCGCGCCGAATGCCCGCACCGGCATGAAGGGCGTGTTCTCGCCGCCGGGCAGCTACATCCCCGGCAAGAAGGTCACGCTCGGCAAGGGCGTGATCCGCGGCATCGAATCGAACGGCATGCTGGTCTCGGAAGCGGAACTAGAGCTCTCCGAGGATCATGACGGCATCATCGAGCTGCCGGCCGACGCGCCGGTCGGCCAGCCCTATGCGGCCTATGCCGGGCTCGACGACGCCGTGATCGAGATCGCCGTGACGCCGAACCGCGCCGATGCGCTGGGCGTCGCCGGTATCGCGCGCGACCTGGCAGCCGCCGGCCTCGGCAAGCTCAAGACGCAAGCCATCCAGCCGGTGGGCGGCTCTTTCCCGTGCCCGGTCAAGGTCACGCTCGATTTCGCCGACGAGGACCGCAAGCTCTGCCCGGCCTTCGCCCTGCGTCTCGTGCGCGGCGTGAAGAACGGCCCGTCGCCGGATTGGCTGCAGGCGCGGCTGCGGGCCGTCGGTCTGCGTCCGATCAATGCGCTGGTCGACATCACCAATTTCATGACGCTCGACCGCAACCGGCCGCTCCACGTCTTCGACGCAGCCAAGGTTACGGGCAATCTCACCGTGCGCCGCGCCAAGGCGGGTGAGACGATCCTCGCTCTCGACGGCAAGACCTACACACTCACCGACGAGCAGGTCGTGATCGCCGACGAGCATGGCGTCGAGTCGCTTGCGGGCATCATGGGCGGCGAGGCCTCGGGCAGCAGCGAGGGCACCACCGACGTGCTGATCGAGAGCGCGCTCTGGGACCCGCTCAACGTCGCCCGCTCCGGTCGCGCGCTCGGCATCAACTCGGATGCGCGCTACCGTTTCGAGCGCGGCGTCGATCCCGATTTCGCGCGACCCGGCCTCGATCTCGCGACCGCGATGGTGATCGAGCTCTGCGGCGGCGAAGCCTCCGAGATGGAATTCGTCGGCGAACTGCCCGCCAGCACGGCCGCCATCGAATTCCCCTGGTCCGAGGTCAAGCGCCTGACCGGGCTCGATCTGCCCCAAGTCGAGATGGAGCTGGCGCTAACCTCGCTCGGCTTCCACGTCTCGGGCGCGGGTGACCGCGTCAAGGTCGCTCCGCCGTCCTGGCGCGGCGATGTCGGAGGCAAGGCCGATCTCGTCGAGGAGATCGTCCGGATCGCCGGTCTCGACCGCGTCGCCTCGACGCCGCTGCCGCGTATCAAGGGCGAGGTCGTCAAGCCGGTGCTGACCGTGCTGCAGAAGCGCACGCGCATCGCCAAGCGTACGCTTGCGGCGCGCGGTCTCGTCGAGGCCGTGACGTGGTCCTTCATCTCGCATGACGAGGCCAAGCTCTTCGGTGGCGGCTCGCCCAAGCTCGCCCTCGCCAATCCGATCGCCGCGGATCTCTCCGATATGCGCCCCTCTCTGCTGCCGGGCCTGATCCGGGCGGCGCAGGCCAACGCCGATCGCGGCTTCCCCGATGTCGCCCTGTTCGAGGTCGGGCAGGTCTTCAAGAGCGATGAGCCGGAAGGCCAGCTCATCGCGGCGACCGGGCTGCGTCGCGGCACCGCCCGCCTCGACGGCGTCGGCCGCCATTGGGATGGCGGCGCCAAACCCGTCGACGTCTTCGACGTCAAGGCCGATGTCCTCGGCCTGCTCTCCGGTCTTGGCATCGCGACCGGCGGTTTGCAGATTGTTGCGGGCGGCCCGGCCTGGGCTCATCCCGGTCGCTCGGCCACGCTGCAATTCGGCCCGAAGGGCATCGTCGGTGCCTTCGGCGAGGTCCATCCCCGCATCCTCAAGGCGCTCGACGTCAAGGGGCCGCTTGTCGCCTTCGAGATCCATCTCGATGCGCTGCCGCTGCCCAAGTACAAGCCGACCAAAGTCAAGCCGAAGCTCGCTCTTTCCGACTTCCAGCCGGTGACGCGCGACTTCGCCTTCATTGTCGACAAGGCGGTGGCGGCCGGCGACATGGCCAGGACGGCGCAGGGCGCCGACCGCGCGCTGATCGCCAATGTCGGCGTCTTCGATCTCTATGAGGGGCCGGGTGTCGAAGCCGGCAAGAAGTCGGTCGCGCTCGCGGTGACGTTGCAGCCGACCGAAAAGACCCTGACCGAGGCGGAGATCGAGGCGGTCGGCGCCAAGATCGTTGCGGAGATGGCCAAGCGCTATAGCGCGACGCTCAGGGGCTGATAGTCCGGCGCGCACGTCATGCTCGGGCTTGACCCGAGCATCTCCTGCCAGAGATTCTGGGGTTTGCGCTTCGCTCCGCCCGAGAATGACGCATGCGCCACCATTGATCAGGATTATGTAATAATCCGCCAAAGCAATCCGTGAGCTTTCAGGGTATCGGCTGGCGCATTCTTGCATCGCCACGGTCCTATGAGCCTCACCGAACGTCCCGTTGCGGACAATCTGTTTCCCGGTTTTCGCCTGCTCGACGTCGAGACGTCGGGCGCGCGCATCCGTGTGCGCACCGGCGGGGAGGGGCCGCCGCTTCTGCTGCTGCACGGCTATCCGCAGACTCACGCGCTCTGGCACAAGGTGGCGGAGCGGCTGAGAGGGAGCTTCACACTCGTCTGCGCCGATTTGCGCGGCTATGGCGACAGCGAGAAGCCGAAGACCGACACCGAGCACACCCCTTATTCCAAGCGCGCCATGGCGCGGGACATGGCGGAGGTGATGACGGCTCTCGGCCATCACAGCTTCTTCGTCGGGGCCCATGATCGCGGGGCGCGGGTCACGCATCGCCTCGCGCTCGACCATGCCGAGCGCGTCATCCGCCTCGCGACGCTCGACATCGCGCCGACGCGCGAGATGTACGCACATACGACGGACGCCTTCGCCCGCGCCTATTGGCACTGGTTCTTCCTGATCCAGCCGGCCCCCTTCCCGGAGCGGATGATCGGCGCCGATCCGGAGGCTTACTGGCGCAAGAAATGCGGCTCGGGCTCGGCCGGGATGACGCCCTTCGCGCCGGAGGCGCTTGCCCACTACCTGCGCTGCTTCGCCGACCCGGCGACGATCCACGGCTCCTGCGAGGATTACCGCGCCGCCGCGACTGTCGACATCCGCCATGACGACGAGGACGAGGGCCGCAAACTGACGCAGCCGCTGCTCGCGCTCTGGGGCGCCAACGGCATTATCGGCAAGTGCTTCGACCCTCTGGCCTTGTGGCGCGAGCGTGCGCAGGATGTGCGCGGCCGCGCCCTCCCGGGCGGGCACTACCTCGCGGAAGAGGTCCCCGACCTCGTTGCCGCGGAATTCAAGGCCTTTTTCGGAGCAGCATCATGAGCGGGACCAATCGCGTCTATCGCATCGCCGTCATCCCCGGCGACGGCATCGGCAAGGAAGTCATGCCCGAGGGCCTGCGCGTGCTGGAGGCCGCTTCCAAGAAGTTCGGCTTCGAGCTGCGGCTCGACGAGCTCGATTTCTCCTCCTGCGATTACTACGCCAAGCACGGCAAGATGTTGCCGGACGACTGGAAGGAGAAGATCGGCGGTCACGACGCCATCTATTTCGGCGCGGTCGGCATGCCCCAGCAGGTGCCGGACCACATCTCACTTTGGGGTTCGCTGCTGCTGTTCCGGCGCGAGTTCGACCAATACGTCAACCTGCGCCCCGTGCGCCTGATGCCGGGCGTTCCCGGGCCGCTGGTGGGCCGCAAGCCCGGCGACATCGACTTCTTCGTCGTGCGCGAGAATACCGAAGGCGAATACTCCTCGGTCGGCGGCCGCATGTATGCCGGCACCGAGCGCGAGATCGTCATCCAGGAGACGGTGATGAGCCGCGTCGGCGTCGACCGCGTGCTGAAATACGCCTTCGAGCTGGCGCAGCGCCGGCCGCGCAGGAAGCTGACCTCGGCCACCAAGTCGAACGGCATCTCGATCACCATGCCCTATTGGGACGAGCGGGTGAAGGAAATGGCCAAGAGCTATCCGGATGTCGCGGTCGATCAGTATCATATCGACATCCTGACCGCGCATTTCGTGCTGAACCCGGACCGCTTCGACGTGGTCGTCGCTTCCAATCTCTTCGGCGACATCCTCTCCGATCTCGGGCCGGCCTGCACGGGCACGATCGGCATCGCGCCTTCCGGCAACATCAACCCGACGGGCGATCATCCCTCGCTGTTCGAGCCGGTCCACGGCTCGGCGCCGGATATCGCGGGCCAGGGCATCGCCAACCCGGTCGGCATGATCTGGTCGGGCGCGATGATGCTCGACCATCTCGGCGAGCGCGAGGCGGCGCAGGCGATCGAGGCCGCGATCGAGCGGGCGCTGGGCGATGCCCGCACCCGCACGCGTGATCTCGGCGGATCGCTTGGAACGGAGGCCGCCGGCCGGGCGGTCGAACAGGCTCTCTGATCGGCGACGAACAGGGACGTCAGGTTGCAACAAGACGAGCCCCGGCCGCTTCGACCGGGGTCATGTGGCTGAGAACGGATTTGAGCTCATGGATATTTCGTCGATTTCCATCGTCGACCCCCGGATGTGGGGTAAGCTTGCCGAAATCATCGCCCTCAACATCGTGCTCTCGGGCGACAATGCGGTCGTGATCGCACTCGCCTGCCGCGCACTGGCGCCGGCGCAGCGGACCAAGGGGATCGCGCTCGGCGCGGGCGTCGCGGTCGTGCTGCGCGTCGTCTTCACGGTACTGATCGCCTCGCTGCTGAACGCGCCCTTCCTGCGCATCATCGGCGCGGGGCTGCTGATCTGGATCGCGGTGAAGCTTATCGTCGAGGACGAGGGGCAGGACGAGAACTCCGTCGCCGCCAGCAGCAAGCTCTGGAAGGCGGTGCAGACCGTCGCCATCGCCGACATCGTCATGAGCCTCGACAACGTGCTGGCCATCGCCGCCGTCGCCAAGGATTCGATCCCGCTGCTCGTCGCCGGGCTGATCATCTCGATCCCGCTGATCGTGCTCGGCGCATCGCTCATCACCAATCTCCTGAGCCGCTTTCCGATCCTCGTCTGGGCCGGCGCTGCGCTGCTGGGCTGGGTCGCGGGCGAGATGTTCGAGAGCGATCCTTGGCTGGTCGAGCGGTTCGGCGCGGAGTTGCTGCACAAGCTCGAATATCCGGCCGCGATCCTGGGCGCTTTGCTCGTGGTCGGTCTCGGCTACTTCATCAAATCGCGCCGGCCCGATCCGGCTCACTGACGAAAAGAGGCACTCTGACCGATGGATTTTTCCTCCTCCACCTTCTGGATATCGCTGCTGCAGATCATCTGGATCGATTTGCTGCTCTCCGGCGACAATGCGGTCGTGATCGCGCTCGCCTGCCGTTCGCTGCCGGAGAACCGCAAGAAGGTCGGTATCTGGCTCGGCGCCGGTGCGGCCGTCGGCCTGCGCATCATCTTCGCGCTGGTGGTGACCTATCTGCTCGGCGTGCCCTATCTGAAGGTGATCGGCGGCGTCCTGCTGTTCTGGATTGCGATCAAGCTGGCGGTCGGCGAGGAGGAATCGCACGGTAAAATCGAGGCGAGCGAGAGCCTTTGGAAAGCCGTCCGCACCATCGCCATCGCAGACGCCGTGATGAGCCTCGACAACGTCATCGCCATTGCGGCGGCGTCGCGCGGACATGCCGAGCTGTTCATCTTCGGCCTGCTGCTCTCGATCCCGCTGATCATCATGGGCGCGCAGCTCCTGACCTCGATCATCGAGCGTTTCCCGATCCTGATCTGGCTCGGTGCCGCGCTGCTCGGCTGGATCGCTGGCGAGATGATCCTTGGCGATATTGCGGTGCTGCAGTGGCTGCAGGTGAACTGGCCGGATTGGGTGAAGCCGGTTTCGACCGATGTCAGCCCCATCGGCATCGGCCCGGCAAACCTGCCGCACTATGCGGCTGCCGTCATCGGCGCGCTCTTCGTCTGCGTCGTCGCCTATGTGCTGAAGCGCAAGCCGGTCGATCAGCCGGGCTGAGCTTCAGCCTCCGTCGAGGACAATTGCTGCGGCGGCCAGGATTTCCTGGCCGCCGTTTTTCATGGTGCGCAGGTGCCCGCGCGCTTGTGTCGGGTGCGACGGGTCGTCCACGCGAAAGGCTGTTTCCGACAGGAGCGATACCGCAAAGCTCTCCGGCGCTCGCCGGAAGCCGACGCCGAGTGCTTTCACATAGGCTTCCTTCGCCGCCCAGATCTGCGCGAAGGCGAGTGGGCGCAGGGCGAGGGGCATCGCTGCGAGGCGCTTGCGCTCGTCGGCATGCAGCACATCGAGCGGCGGAGCGGTCGGCGCTTCGATGCGCTCGACATCGACGCCGACCGGCTGACGCGCCAGCGCGATAGCAACAATGCCCGCCCGCGTCGCGACAGAAAGCTCGATCCCCGATGCCGCGGGCAGGCCGAGCAGCGGTCGCCCGGCCGGGTCATGCGCTATGGCGACATCCTCTTCCGTGCAGCCGAGCTGTCGGGCCAGCAAACGCCGCGCCGTTCCACGTCTCAGCTCGGAGCGCTCCGCCAGGTTACGCGGGCTTGCCCCCGTTGGGATCAGCCAGACGGCCGGGAGGGCAGGGGCCGCGCTGTCGGCGGAATCGAGCCAGAGCATCATTCGACTCTACCGGCACCGCCGCATGCTGTCGCGTTCTGCGCGCCATTCATGCGCCCGTCCCGGTGATGCGCGTTGACGAGCGCTGGGTGTTTCCCCTTTTGGAGGGCGATGCCGCCAGATCAGAACATGGAACCGACTGCCCAGAGGGCCCCGATCACGGGCACCGGCATGGTGCTGGGCATACGCAAGGTGTCCGTGCTGATGCCGGGCATCGTCGTCTTTGCGGTCGCCTTCGGAGCGGCCGCGGCGGCGAAGGGACTTTCCATGCTCGAGACGCTGTCGATGAGCGCCTTCGTCTATGCCGGCGTCGCGCAGTTGGTGTCGCTGGAGCTCTGGCGCCCCGAATGGAGCTGGGGCGCCATCGTCGGCGTTGCCGTAGTCACGGCGACGGTCAATGCGCGCATGGTGCTGCAGGGCGCGTCCCTCCAGCCCTGGTTCGCGAAGTACCCCAAGGCGCTCAACGCCTTCCACCTGTTCTTCTTCACCGATGCCAACTGGCTGATAGGCACACGCTACCAGGCCGAGGGCGGGCGCGATCTCGGCGTGCTCGTCGGGGCTGGACTTGCGCTCTGGCTGGTCTGGGTCGTGGCGACGGGCGGAGGCTACATGCTCGGCGCGCTGGTGAGCGATCCGCGCCGTTACGGCATCGACCTCGTCATGCCGATCTTCTTCGCCGCGATGATCGTGCCGCTCTGGCGTGGCCGGCGCGGCATGGTGCCTTGGGTCGTCGCCGGCCTCGTCGCGCTGGTCACGGCCAAGCTCGTCGACGGCTATGCCTTCATCATCGTCGGCTCGCTCGCCGGCGCCGTCACGGGAGCGTTCCGCGATGACGCTGCCTGATCCCGGAACCTGGGGCGCCGTCCTCGCCATCGGCGCGACGGCGATCGCGACCTATCTCTGCCGCATCGCCGGCGTCGTCCTGATGAGCTTCATCCCGCTGACGCCGCATGTCCGGCGCGGGCTCGCAGCGCTGCCCGGCTCGATCGTTGTCGCGACCGTGCTGCCGCTGATCGAGCGCCTCGGGGCGGCCGCGGCCGTTGCCTTGCTGGTCGCGATCGGCACCATGATCCTGCGGCGCAGCGAGTTGCTGGCGCTGCTGACCGGCATGGCCGCGATCTCCGCCCTGCGCGCGTTCGGCTTCTGATCCATCACCCGCGCCGATTGCTTCCATCACATCACGTCATCCCGATATGCACCGGCGCATGTTGACGACGAAGGGCGGGGGGAGGACGGTGCGTCACAGTAAAATCAGCTAAAATGGAGCGCCGTCATGGCATGGTATTCTCAGACGTGGACCTGGTTCGATGGCGCCTGGCATGAGGGCAACCCCGGCCTCGTCGGTCCGCGCAGCCATGTGCTGTGGCAGAGCTCCTCGGTCTTCGACGGCGGCCGCTATTTCGACGGCGTCGCGCCCGATATCGATCTGCACGCCGCCCGCGTGAACCGCTCGGCGCTGGCGCTCGGCCTGAACCCCACGGTCACCCCGGACTTCATCGTCGAGAAGATGTATGAAGGCGCCAAGAAATTCGCCCCCGGCACCGCGCTTTACGTCAAGCCGATGTACTGGGCCGAGGCCGACGGCCCGTCCACCATCATGCCCGATCCGGAATCGACCCAGTTCGCGCTCTGCCTGTTCGAGGCGGCGATGCCGCAGCCGACCGCCGGCTTCTCGGTGACCAAGGGCATCTATCGCCGCCCGAGCTACGAGACCGCGCCGACCGATTCCAAGGCGGGCTGCCTCTATCCGAACAACGCCCGCGTGCTGAAGGCCGCGAAGGCCGCCGGCTTCGACAATGCGCTGGTGCTCGACATGCTCGGCCATGTCGCGGAGACCGCGACCTCGAACATCTTCCTCGCCAAGGACGGCGTGGTGAAGACCCCGGTGCCGAACGGCACCTTCCTGAACGGCATCACCCGCCAGCGCGTCATCAAGCTGATGCGCGAGAGCGGCGTGCCGGTCGAGGAGTGCAGCCTGCGCTACGAGGATTTCGAGCAGGCCGACGAGATCTTCATGTCGGGCAACTATTCGAAGTGCATGCCGGTGACGCGCATCGACAACCGCACGCTCCAGCCCGGCCCGCTCTTCCGCCGCGCCCGCGAGCTCTACATGGACTTCGCGCACAGCAAGGCCAAGGCCGCCTGAGAAGGCGGTTCGCCCCGTGACGGCGCGCCTCGCCACGCGGCTCACCGAGCGGCTGGGCATCGTCCACCCCATCCTGTCGGCGCCGATGGCGCTGGCAGGCGGCGGGGCGCTGGCAGCCGCGGTGAGCAACGCCGGAGGCCTCGGCCTCATCGGCGGCGGCTATGGCGAGGGCGCCTGGATCGAGCAGCAATTCGCCGCTGCCGGCAATATGCAGGTCGGCTGCGGCTTCATCACCTGGTCGATGGCGCGGAAGCCGGAGCTGCTGACGCAGGCGCTGGCTCACAGGCCCGCCGCACTGATGCTCTCCTTCGGCGACCCACGCCCCTTCGCCGCCGGGATCGCCGCGGCCGGTGTGCCGCTGATCTGCCAGTGCCAGACGCTCGATCATGTTCGGCAAGGGCTGGAGGCCGGTGCCGCGATCGTCGTCGCGCAGGGTTCCGAGGCCGGCGGGCATGGCGCCAGCCGCGCGACGCTGCCCTTCGTGCCGGAAGCGGCCGATCTCATCGCACGCGAAAGCCCTGACACGCTTCTGCTTGCAGCGGGCGGGATCGCGGACGGCCGCGGCCTCGCCGCCGCGCTGATGCTCGGCGCCGATGGCGTGCTGGTCGGCACGCGCTTCTGGGCGAGCCGGGAGGCGCTGGTCCACGAACGCCACCATGCGGCCGCGGTGGCGGCGACTGGAGACGAGACCGTGCGCTCCTCGCTACCCGACATCGTCCGCCAGCTCGATTGGCCGAAGCCCTTCGACATCCGCGTTTCCAACAACGCCTTCATTGCCAAATGGGCTGGGCGTGATGCCGAGCTGATGGGCGCTATCGAGACGGAGGCACCCACCTATCGGGAGGCCGTGACGGCGGGCGATCCCGACAAGGCTGCCGTCATATTCGGCGAGGCAGCCGGTCTGATCTCCGATATTCCAAGCGCCGCGGAGATCGTCGAGCGGATGGCGGCGGAAGCTGCGGCCCTGCTCGGGCGCGCGGGCCGATACCTCGCCTGAGCGTCAGCGCAACAGCTTCAGCAGGCCCGTCGCCTTCAGGCCGCCGATGGCGAGCAACGCGTAGAGCACCGCGGCGGCGGTCGAGATCAGCAGGACTGCCATCAGCAGCGGCTCGAAGGGAAGGGACGCCGTGAGCTTGATCACGAGCGGCGCGCCCCACCATGCCAGGAGGCCGCAAAGGGCCGCAGCGCCGCAGACGATCGCCGCGAACCCGGGCAGGCGTCGGTCGGGCACCGTCCAGTCGCGCCGCCGCGCCAGCACGAACAGCGCCAGCAGATTGACCCAGGCGCCGGCCGCTGTCGCGAGCGCCAGGCCCGGAGCGCCCCAGTCGCGCCAGAGCAGGAGCTTGAGCGCGAGGTTGCAGGCGATGGCGGCGAGCGCCACCAGCATCGGGGTCGTCGTGTCGCCGCGGGCCTGGAAGGCGGAGACCTGCGTGCGGATCATTACGATCGCCGGCAGGCCGAGCGCATAGGCGAAGAGCACGGCTCCGGCGGCGGCGCTTGCCTGCGCGCCGAAGGCGCCGCGCTGGAACAGCCCCGCGACCATCAGTTCCGGCACCGCGACGAAGGCGGCGACGAAGGGGGCGCTGGCGACGAGCGAGATCGCGATGGCGCGGTTCTGCGCCCGGTTGGCGGCAGCCTCGTCGCCGCGCGCGATCGCGCGGCTCATCGCTGAGAGCGCGACGGTGCCGACCGCGATGGCGATCAGCCCGAGCGGCAGCTGGTAGAGCCGCTCGGCATAGTAGAGCGCCGCATAGCCGCCGCGCGGCAGGAGCGAGGCGATGATCGTATCGGCGAAGATCGCGATCTGCTGCCCGGCCGAGCCGATCACGGCCGGGCCGAAGGTCTTGAGGAAGCGCCGGACGCCGGGATCCATATGCGGCCGCACGATCGTGCTGGAGACCTTGGCCCGCTTGGCCGCGATATAGAGCAGGGCCCATTGAGCCACGCCCGAGACCGCGACGCCCCAGGCCGCGGCATAGGCGGCGCTCGGGAACAGGAAGGGCACGGCCAGCGCCGCCATGATGAAGAGGTTGAACAGGATCGGCGCGGCGGCAAAGGCGGCGAAGCGGTCGACTGCGTTCAGTGTCGCGCCCAGAAACGTGACCATGGTCACGAACAGCAGATAGGGGAAGGTGATCCGCGTCAGCGCGACGGCGAGGTCGAAGACGGCGGGGTCGTTGACGAAGCCCGGCGCCAGCAGCGCCACCAGCCAGGGCATCAGCGGCAACGCCAGCACCAGCAGCACGATCTGGATCACGAGGAGGACGGTGAAAAGTCGGTCTGCGAAGAGATTCGCCGCCTCCTGGCCCTGGCGCTCGGCGACATGGGCATAGGTCGGCACATAGGCCTGGTTGAAGGCGCCTTCGCCGAAGATGGCGCGGAAATGGTTGGGCAGGCGCAGCGCCACCGAGAAAGCGTCCATCATCGCGCCGGCACCGAGCACAGCCGCCAGCATGACGTCGCGGGCGAAGCCGGTGAAGCGCGAGATCAGCGTGTAGCCGCCGACCGACAGGATGTTTCTGAGCATCTGCAACCTCGTCATGCTCGGCTTGACCCGAGCATCTCGGGACAGTGAGGCGCCTGAGCCTCTTCCTGAACGAGATTCGCGGGTCAAGCCCGAGAATGACGCCCTGTCATGTTCATCAACGGATCAGCGGCGGCAGGGCGTCGCCGCGCGGATGGTCGACGGTGCGCGCATCGAAGCCGACGCGCTCGCCGATCAGATAGAGCGGGCGGCGCTTCACCTCTGCGAAGATGCGCCCGACATATTCGCCGATCATGCCGAGCGACAGCAGCTGGATGCCGGAGAAGAACATGATCGAGACGATCAGCGACGGGAAGCCTGGCAGGTCGGTGCCGAACAGCAGCGTGCGCAGCAGGAAGTAGACCGCGCTGAACGCGGCGATCACCGCGATGGCAGCTCCCGACCACGTCGCGATCTTGAGAGGGACCGTGGAGAAGGAGGAGAGCCCGTCGAAGGCGAAGGAGAACAGATTGCGATATTTGAACTTGGATTGGCCGTGCTCGCGCTCGGCGACATGGAAGGGCACGCCGATCGAACGGAAGCCGACCCAGGCATAGAGCCCCTTCGAGAAGCGCGCCCGCTCCGGCAATGCGCGCAGCGCATCGACCGCCTTGCGGTCGAGCAGCCGGAAATCGCCGGCGCCTTCCGGCAGGTCGGTTTCGCCGAAATAGGAGAAGATCCGATAGAAGGCCTTGGCGAAATTGCGCTTCAGCGGGGTTTCATCCTCGCGGTCGGTGCGCTGTCCGTAGATGTTGAGATAGCCCTCGTGCCATTTCTCGAGAAAGGTCGGGATGACTTCCGGCGGGTGCTGGAGATCGGCATCCATGATGACCACGGCATCGCCCATCGCGTGGTCGAGGCCGGCGGCGATCGCGATCTCCTTGCCGAAATTGCGGCTGAAGGAGACGGCGCTGATTCGCGGATCGGCGGCGTTCAGGTCTCGGATGACCGGCAGCGTGTCGTCCCGGCTGCCATCGTCGACGAAGACGATTTCCCAGGAGGACACCTTACCTTCGAGCACGCTGCGCAGCCGGCCGACCAGCAGCAGCAGGTTCTCGGCCTCGTTGTGCACGGGCACGACGATCGAAAGCTCCGGCCAACGGGCCGCCCGGGGCGCGCGCTGAACCGGCTGAGATGCGGAATCCGACACGAACAACCTTTCCACGCGCCTCCTCGCCGAGGTGACGCGCGACGCACAGAACCTTAAAGCTTGCCGGCCGACAAGCCCGCCGCGCTATACCGCGATCCGGCTGAACGAGGGACAACAAACGGCATGGCGAAAGGCTTCATCCTCTGCGCCGACGATTTCGCCATGACCGAAGGCGTCAGCCGCGCGATTCTGGATTTGCTGGCGCGCGGCAGGCTGACCGCCACCGGCGCCATGACCAATCGCCCGCACTGGCGCCGGCTGGCGCCGAAGCTCGCCGCTTTCGCCGGTACGGCCGATCTCGGCCTGCATCTGAACCTGACCTGCGCCGCCCCGATCGCCACCATGCCGCGCCTTGCACCCGGCGGCGCCTTGCCGGGGTTGAAGGACGTCGCGCGTGCCGCTGCGGTCTCGGGTGTGGTCAGAGCCGAGATCGCCAGCGAGATCGCGCGACAGCTCGACGCTTTCGAGGATGCGATGGGCCGCCCGCCGGACTTCGTCGATGGTCACCAGCATGTTCACGTCTTGCCAGGCGTCCGGCGGGCGCTGCTCGATTTGCTGGCCCGGCGCTATCCCGCAGGTTCGCTCTATGTACGCGATCCGGCCGATCGGATCGCGGCAATTCGTGCGCGCGGCGTGGCGGTCGGCAAGGCGCTCGTAATCGCCGGGCTTGCGGCGGGTTTCCGCAGCGCGGTGCTCAGGCGAGAGTTGCGCGTCAACTCCGGCTTCGCGGGCGTGGCACCCTTCGATCCGCATCGCGATTTCAGCGCTGACCTCGCCCGCTTTCTGATCAAGCCCGGCAAGGTGCATCTCGTCATGTGCCATCCCGGTTTCGTCGATGCCGAACTGGCGGGGCTCGACCCGGTCACCGCGACGCGGCCCATCGAGCATGCCGCCTTGGCCGCCTTCGAACCGCCGCCGGACATGCCGTTGCGACGCTTCCACGAACTGGCGGGCTGACTGGCGTTCCGGGCCGACGCGCAAGCGATTTGTTTACCCGCATCGGCCAATGTTGCCGGAGGATTGGCTTGGCGTGCTGCCGCAAAATGCGCGCGCCGGATTGCGAGGATGTTCGGGGCGATGACGTGGTTCAGACGCGCCTCGGTTGCGGGCGAGTTGGCGCAGCCGATCGGGCGGGACCTGGGTTCGCTCAGCCGAAAGATCGCCGCTGCCGCCGTTGCGATCGTCGCGGTGACGGTTGTCCTCGTCGTCATGGCGATCGCGCGTTATAACGATGCACGCACCCGCGCCGATCTCGATCAGAAGGTCACGGCGCTGACCCTCATGGTGGTCAATGCGGCACCGTCGCTCATCCTGTCGCGCGACACGAACACCCTCGGCTACATCCTGAACTCGTTGCGCCGCGACCCCGATTTCGACGCCGGCGTGGTCGGGGATGATCTGTCCGCCCTGGCATCGGCGGGGCGCACCGAGGAGGCGCGTCTCGCGCTGACACCTCGCTGGTTGACCGCCGCCGTCGGCCAGGAGCCCTGGAAGGCCTTGGAAGGCCGCGACGAGATCGCAATCGAAGACGACGTCTTCGTGACCAAAATCCATGCCGTGCGCGTTGGCGGCCAGCAGAAGCTGATCGGCTATGTCGCCTTGCGCTTCGACAAGACCCGGCTCGTGGCACGCGCCGCCTGGGAGCAACTCGTCACCATTGGGCTCGGCCTTCTCATTCTGGTCGTGCTCGGGCCTCTGCTATGGATCTCGCTGTCGCGGACGATGCGCCCCCTGCGCAGCATGACGAAATCCATCGTCAGCATTTCCGACGGCAAGCTGGACACACCCATCGATGCGCTGGAACGGCGCGACGAGATCGGCGCGATCGCCCGTGCGCTCGGCGTGCTCAAGGTTCGTCTCGCCGAGCGTGCGACGCTGCAGGAGAAGCAGAGCGCGTCTGAGGATGAGCAGCGCGCGCGCCAGCAGGGCGTCGACATGGCCATCACCTCGTTCCGGAGCGAGGTCGGGCTCGCACTCGAAGCGTTCAAGAACAATGCGGAGCGGATGCGCGAGGCATCCGACGGTCTTGCACGGGTCGCGGCAGAATCGTCGCAGCGCGCTGCGCGCGCTGCCGACAACGCCCATGGTGCTTCCGGGAACGTCGAGAACGCTGCCCAGGCAGCCGAAGAGATGGGTGCGGCTATCCGGGAAGTTGAATTCCAGGTGCGGCGTGTCCGCACCGAGATCGTCGAGGCGGCTTCGGCCTCGCGCGATACGGCGGGTTCCGTGCGTGAACTTGACGAGACGGCGCGTGCGATCGGCGAGGTCGTCAACCTGATCCGTGACATCGCCTCGCAGACCAATCTGCTGGCGCTCAATGCCACCATCGAAGCTGCGCGCGCCGGTGAGGCAGGGCGGGGATTTGCCGTCGTCGCCTCCGAGGTGAAGTCGCTTGCGGCGCAGACCGCGGACGCGACCGACCGCATCGTTGCCCAGGTCGCCGCCATCCAGGGCGCCACCGGCCAGGTCGTCGGTGCGATCCAGAACATCGCCGAGCGCATGAATGCGATCGAGAAGTTCGCAAACTCGGTCGCCACCTCGATCGAGCAGCAGGCGATCGCTACCGGCGAGATCGCCAGCGGCGTTGCGATGGCGAGTTCGTCTTCGCTCTCGGTTTCCAGCGATCTCAGCGTGTTGGCCGATAGTGTCGAGGAAACCGGGCGCTCGGCCGAACAGGTGCGCGGCGCCGCCAGCGAGGTTTCGTCTCAGGCCCAGCGTCTCGATTCGACGGTCGACCAGTTCCTGCGCAGCGTCGCATCCTGAACGGCTGCAGGACCCGCTATAAAAAACGGGGCCGCGAGGCCCCGTCTGCATTTGGGCTTGCCGACAGACTCAGGCCTTGGCGGCGTCGTAGAGCTCCGCGACATACTCCCAGTTCACCAGGCTTTCGAGGAAGGCCTTGAGATAGTCCGGGCGGCGGTTACGATAGTCGATGTAGTAGGAGTGCTCCCAGACGTCGACGCCGAGGATCGGCGTGGCGCCGTGGACGAGCGGGCTCTCGCCGTTCGGGGTCTTGCTGACGGCGAGCTTGCCGCCCTTGACCTCGAGCCAGGCCCAGCCCGAGCCGAACTGGCCGATACCGGCCGCGACGAAGTCTTCCTTGAACTTGTCGACCGAACCGAAGGAATCCACGATCGCCTTCTCGAGCGCGCCCGGCACCTTGCCGCCGCCATTCGGCTTCATCCACTTCCAGAAATGGAGGTGGTTGTAGTGCTGGCCGGCGTTGTTGAAGACGGCCGGGTTCTTGCCGTAGGAGCCCTTGACGATCTCTTCGAGCGACTTGCCCTCGAATTCCGTGCCCTTGATCGCGTTGTTGCCGTTGGTCACGTAAGCGAGATGGTGCTTGTCGTGATGATACTCGAGCGTCTCCTTCGACATGAAGGGCTGGAGAGCATCATGAGCGTAGGGCAGATCAGGAAGAGTAAAAGACATGAGGCCTCTCCTTGGGCTATGAAAATCGCTTGAATGAGAATGGCTTGCCGTCGACGGACGGGGGCAGGGAGGCCCTGCCATTCCACGCGATAGTTAAGCCTCCCGGTGCCGGCCGACAACCGCTTCCACGGCGAAATGCGCATGTCTTCTCGACAGGCGGCCACAATCGCGCCAATTTCCTGCGCCTAAGCGGTCCGGATTGGAAACTCTCCCTTATTCAATACGTTAGATAGTCGCACGGCTTTGCGTCACTTCAGCGCCGGCGCGGCTCATGCCAAGGATGCGAAATTGATCGCGATATTTACCGTTCTGGGCTTCGTTCTCTTCGGCGGCGGCGTCTACGCCATCTATGACGGCTGGCCCTATCTGGTCCTCGAACGCGGCTTCACCCAGGTCATCATCGGTACGATCGCAAGCGGCACCGGGCTTATCCTCCTGTCGCTCGCCTGGGTGCTGCGCGAGGTTGTCGCGCTCAAGCGGTCGCTGGCGGAAGGCGCGCAGATGCGCGTGGATGTGCACCCGGCGCAGGCTGCCGCCGAGCCCGTCCGCGCGCCTTGGGAGGCTGCGCGCGAGGAGCGCATCGCGAAGCAGTCGGCGTTCGTGCCCGCGGCGGTTGGAGCAGCGGCCGGCGCCGTCGCTGTCGGTGCGGTGGCCGAAGCGCTCGTGGCGCCGGCACCGGAAACGGCGGCGCCTGCTGCCGATCGCGCGTCGCCCCCGGATCGGGACCTGTTCGGAGCACTCGTGGCAAAGCGTCTCGAAGAGACGGAGCCGCCGCATGGCAGCGAAGGGGACGCTGCGTCCCCGGAGCCTGCGGAGCCGCTCCCCGACATGTTCGAGGAAATCTCGTCCGGGCATGCCGAAGAGCCGAAGGACGCTCCGATTGCGATCGAGACGGAGAGCCCTGAGCCGGCTGAAATCGTCGCCGCGAAGATCCAGCCGATGGGCGAGGATGAGGCGCTGGCGCATGCGGTCGAGCCGGCTCACATTGATGCCGGGCCTTCGCCGGAGCACGAGACGACGCCCCCGGCTGGGCAGGACGAGGGCAAGCCTGCCGAACGCGATGCCGATCTCGACGAGTTCAGCGCGTTGCGCGAGAGCCTGGCCGGCCACCTGAACGAACCCGCCCAGCCCGGTCTCCGGGTCGAGCCGAGGCTCGAACCTGAGACCGATCCCTTCGCTGAGGCGGAAGCCTGGATGGACAAGGCCTCGCCCCGCAAGGAGCCATGGTTCGAGACCCCCGCACCGGCGGAGGAAGCCACTGCCGAGGCCGCTTCGCCGCCATGGCCGCCGCGGACGGAGGCGCCGGAGTTTGCTTCTGCTCCCGCGCCGGCAGGGGTGGAGCCCGATCCCGAACCTCACGCCGAAACCGCTCTGGAAGATGCCGCCCCGGGCGAAGGCGCACAGACGACGGCCGCCACGCACGCTGAGGCCGTCGAGGACGAGGCGGAAGACGATCAGGCTGCCGCGCCGGAGCGAGCCGCTTCCGATGAAGGCGTCGTCGGCGCCTATCAGGTCGGCGACGCCCATTTCACCATCTATGCCGACGGCTCGATCCGGGCGCGCACCCCCGACGGCGAATATAGCTTCGCCTCGATGGACGAGCTCAAAGTCTATCTCGCCAGCGAGAAGAGCCGGTTGGGCATGTGATCAGGCATCACCGGCGCCCGGCCAGCCTTCGCCAACCGTCTGGATTGCGAAGGCATAGGCCAGCGCCGTCTCTTTCAGGGAGTCGAAGCGGCCGGCGGCGCCGCCATGGCCGGCTTCCATGTTGGTGTGAAGCATGATCGGCCCGCCGCCTGTCATCGTGGCCCGCAGTCTCGCCACCCATTTCGCGGGTTCCCAATAGGTCACGCGAGGATCGGTCAATCCGCCCATGGCGAGGATCGGCGGGTAATTCTGCGCCGTCACGTTGTCGTAGGGCGAATAGCTGCGGATCGTCTCGAAGGCCTGCACGTCGCGGATCGGGTCGCCCCATTCCGGCCATTCCGGCGGCGTCAGCGGCAGGGTGTCGTCCAGGATCGTGTTGAGCACGTCGACGAAGGGCACCTCCGCCACGATACCGGCGAAGAGCTCCGGCGCCATGTTGGCGATCGCGCCCATCAGCATGCCCCCGGCGCTTCCGCCCTCGGCCACGATGCGGCCGCGGCTGGTGAAGCCCGCTTCGGCCAGAGCCTCCGCCGCAGCAATGAAGTCGGTGAAAGTATTGCGCTTGTTCTCGCGCTTGCCGTCGAGATACCAGCGCCAACCCTTGTCTGTGCCACCGCGAACATGGGCGATCGCATAGAGGAAGCCGCGATCGACCAGGCTGAGCGGCCGTGTCCGGAACGAAGCCGACATCGCCGAGCCATAGGATCCATAGCCGTAGAGGAGGCATGGCGCGGAGCCGTCGAGTGGCGTGTCGACGCGGTGCAGGATCGAGATCGGCACGCGCTCGCCGTCCTTCGCCGTCGCGAAGATGCGGCGCACCTTGTAGGTGGCGGGGTCATGGCCGGACGGAATTTCCTGCCGCTTCAGCAAGGTCCGCTCGCCGGTGGCGAGGTTGTAGTCATAGGTTTCGGCCGGCCGGGCCATCGACGCGTAGATGAACCGCAGCGTATCCGTGTCGAACTCGTAGCCGGGGTCCATGCCCAGGCCATAAGCCTCCTCGTCGAAGGCGATGCTGCTCTCCACTCCGTTGGCGAGATCGCGGATGACGATGCGGGGCAGCCCGTCTTCGCGTTCCAGCCGGATCAGGCGCCCCTTCAGGCAGACATGGCTCAGCATCAGCCGCCCCGGCCTGTGCGGCACGAGATCGTGCCAGTTCTCCGGCGCGGGCCCGGAGAGGGGCGCGCTGACGATCTTGAAGTCCTCGGCGTCGTCGGCATTGGTCAGGATCAGGAAGTCGTTGCCATGATGCTCCAGCGCGTATTGCCGCCCGACGAGACGCGGCGCGATCAGGGCAGGCTTGGCGTCGTCCTTGTCGAGATCGACCACGCGCGTCTCGGACGTCTCGTGATCGCTGATGGTAATCAGCAGGAAACGGCTGGACTGCGTCCGGTCGATATCGACGAACATGCCGGCATCCGCTTCGTCATGCAGCAGTTCGTCCGCGCTGCCGGGCGTGCCCAGGCGATGGCGCAGCACGCGCGACGGACGATGATCGGCATCGAGCGCGACATAGAAGAACGAGCGCGAGTCATTCGCCCATACGATGTCACCGGTTGTATCCTCGACCTGATCGGGCAGATCCGCACCGCTCTCCAGGTTACGGATGCGGATCGTATGTAATTCCGAGCCGGCTTCATCGGCGCTCCAGGCAAGCAGCTTGTGGTCTGGGCTGTGCGCGGTATCGCCAAGGTCGAAGAAGTCCTTCCCTTCGGACAATGCATCTGCGTCGAGCATGATCTGTTCGCGCGTCGCCTTCCGCTGATCTGACGGACCTCGCGCACGCCGGCAGATCAGCGGATGCTCTGCGCCTTTGCGGTAGCGTGAATAGTAGAGGAACGGACCATCCGGCTGCGGTACGCTGGAGTCGTCCTCCTTGATCCGCCCGCGCATTTCCTTGACGAGATCGCGCTGCAGCGCGCGCGTCGGCGCCATCAGCTTCTTGCAATAGGCGTTTTCTGCTTCGAGATATTCCCGAATGTCGGCTGGCAATGCATCGGGGCTGCGCAGGACGTCTTTCCAATTCGCTGCCCGCAGCCAATCATAGTCGTCGCGCAGGGGCACGCCATGAACGACGGTCTCCTTGGGCCTGATCTCGGCCCTTGGCGCCTTCGGCCGGCCGCCGCGGCGGGATGGCGGCGTGCCGCGAGCCTGACGATGCTGATCCGAGCGCATGGGAATTCTCCGATAGGGGCGGCGACAGGTAGAGAGCGGCGCAAGCCCTGGCAAGATGCCTGCGGAATCGTGTGTTTGATTTTGCGGTGCAATGAAATGAACTCGCGCAGGGGTTGAATTATAGAGCTTTCCAGAATTTCAATTGTTGGGAATTGTTCTCTTGCATGAATAGTCGGCATGGACTAAACGCTTATCTCGATCAGTCCGCGTTGTCCGATTCTGGGCGCGGTAGTGCTTGATCCGCTATCGCAAAGTTTGGTCAGAAAACAGGCAGAGCAAAACGGGCGATCCTCAGAAAAAACTGCTGCCAAGAACGATAAGGAGTGACATCGCCATGACCGAAAACGAGGGATCGGATTACATCGAGCTGACGGCGGATATCGTTTCCGCTTATGTTTCGAACAATTCCGTGCCTGCATCTGAACTACCTGCTCTGATCAGCGAAGTTCATTCTGCGTTGAATCGCGTCATCGGCGGGGCCGCCCCGGTTGTTCAGGTCGAGGCGCCGAAGCCCGCCATTCCGGTGAAGAAGTCCATCACGGCCGACTACCTGATCTGCCTTGAGGATGGAAAGAAGTTCAAATCGCTGAAGCGACATCTGCGGACGCAGTACAACATGTCGCCGGAGCAGTATCGCGAGAAGTGGGGCCTCCCGCCGGACTACCCGATGGTTGCGCCGAACTATGCCGAGGCGCGCTCGCAGCTCGCGAAGAAGATGGGCCTCGGTCAGCAGCGCCGGAAGCGCCGCTGAGCCGACATCCGGCCAGTCTGCTGGCCAGACGATCTGGCAAAGAGGAAGCCGCCGGGCACCCGGCGGCTTTTTTCATACCTGTCAGCCCGTGGCAGGAGCCGGGGATAGCGTGCCGCCAAGGCTTGTCAGTCTGGATTTAAGAATATAATCCTATTTCGGACGGCGACTCCCTAGCGGTGAGCGTCGTCTGAAATTGGGAACATATCATGAACATTCATGCTGAGAGTGAGGCTTCCCTGCGCGCCACGGCAGGGGCGCGGTTGGCTGAGGCCGCGGTTGCCGGGCTGGCACGCGTTCCTCTCGCCGCTCTGCGCGGCGCCACGCGTGGCCGCCAGCAGGTGGCGTTGGCGCGGCAGGTGGCGATGTATCTTGCCCATGTCACCTTTGGCCTCAGCCTGACGCGTGTGGGCGCCTGCTTTGGCCGCGATCGGACGACGGTGCGGCATGCTTGCGCTCTGGTCGAGGACCGCCGCGACGATCTGCGCCTCGAATGCGGGCTCAACGCGCTCGAAGCCGCGCTCCTGGCTGTGATGCACAGGCTGGAATGCCGGGCAAGGGAGGCGCGCCGATGACCGCTGGACAGGATCGCAACGAGCGGCAGCGGCTGCTCCGGCACCTCGCGCAGCCCGGATGCTATGCGATTGCGTCTCCGTTGGGATGCGGACGCATTGCGCTTTATCGTGAGGCGAGAGGTGCCAGCCTTGGCGCGGGCTACGCCTCGGCGGAAGTCGCCACCGCGCTGATTGCCGATGGTCTCGTCGGCTGGAGCGGCGCGGGCAAATCTGCAAGGCTCGCCCTCTGTGGGGAGGCGCAGGCTCGCCTGCCGGCTGAGGATACGGGCCCCCAGGCCGCAGATCCGAGCCGGCCCCTGCTGGATGAGCGCGAGAGTCCGTTGCTCTGGCTATATCGCCGTTCGGGGAAGGACGGGAAGCCGCAAGTGACTGACGAGGAATTCGCGGCCGGCGAACGTTTTCGCGCCGACATTACGCTGGCCCAGATGCTGCCGCGTACGACGATGAACTGGGACGCCGCCTTGACGCCGGAACAGCGGAGCCCGGGGCCCCGCGACACGGCAGGCGCGTCCGATACTTCGCTCGCGGCCCGTCAGCGGGTCAGGCTGGCCTGCGACAAGCTGGGGCCGGAGCTGTCTGGTTTGGTCATCGACATCTGTGGCTTTCTCAAGGGGCTCGATCTGGTCGAGAGGGAGCGACGCTGGCCGGCGCGTTCGGCCAAGGTCGTGCTCCGCATCGCGTTGGCGACGCTGGCGACGCATTACGGGCTGGCTCGCCCTGCGCGGCCGGCCGGCCTCAGAAGCTGGCAGGCTGCGGACTCTCGTCCAGCTCTCTTTCCGGCAGCGGCCGAATGACGCCGCTCAGCCTGCCGCGGCAGCGCCGGCGTCGCGCTTGATCCGGTCGATCATCGCGCGCACGCCGTTCGAGCGCTGCGGCGTGAGATGGGCGGCAAGGCCCAGCCGCTCGTAGATGGCGAAGGCATCGGTTGCGAGAACCTCGGACGCAGGCCGCCCCGAGAAGATCGCCAGCGCCAGCGCGACCAGCCCGCGCACGATATGGGCGTCGCTGTCGCCGCGGAAATGCAGCAGGGTCTGCGGACCTGGACCGCCCTCACGCCGCGCTTCAAGCCAGACCTGGCTAGCACAGCCCCGCACCTTGTTGGCATCGTTGTGTGCGGCTTCGGACAGCGGTTCAAGGCTCTTGCCCAGCTCGATCAGGTAACGATAGCGGTCGTCCCACTCGTCGAGCAGCTCGAAATTGGCGACGATATCGTCGAGGCTTGCTGTCATGTCCTGCCTGGCCGCGATTGTTCCCTTCAGATAGGGCGCGCGACCTCTTCCCGCGAGGGGAGTTCCGCGTCAAGCGCGTAAAGCCCGGCCTCTTTGTGCGTTGCTAGCGCGTCGCCGGCTTGGCGGTCGCGGTCGTCATTGCGGTATTCAGGATGCGCTCGCGCAGCGCCGGATCGAGGCCGGCGAGAATCTCCGCCGCTTCGCGCGCGGCCGTGAGGCTACCGGCAGCGTTGCGCGCGCTCGCCTGGGCGCTTTCGACGGCGTGACGGACGGTCTGCGGCAGCGTCGTCTCGGCGGGCTTGTTGCCGTGAACCGGAGAGTTCACCGCGATCAGCCCGATGATCGCGACCTTGCGCAGGAAGTGAGCCATCTCGATCTCCATCGCTGATGCGCCTTCGGCACCGGACAAGCGAGATTAGGCAGAGATCCGGAAAAAACGCGTCATTCCGAACGCTCAAATGCGAGTCGAATGCCACAGCCGATCTTCAGGTTCCATTCACCCTGCTGCGAACATCGAATATCGACGCGGAAACGTCAGAATTTCAGTTAAGGTCATGAAAAATCTGGGATAATTCTTCTTTTCCGCTTCCGATGGAGTATGTGGGAGCTTGCGCCTTAAGTCCCGCTTAAACCGCGCATGGCGAGATGCGTGACGCGGACGGGTGGTCCGCAGAGTTTTAGGCGTTGCGTTCCGTATGGCGATCACAGCACTGAGGACACAGGCGGCGGCATTGGTGCATGCATCGGTGCGGTCGAACCCGGCTGAACGTTTGCGCCACGAGCGCTTCGTTCTGTCGCGTCTGCTCGTCGGAGGCGGCGCGCTCAGCCTTGCACCAGCCTATCTTGCCTGGCGCGGCGCGCTCGGCGCTTTCGAGGCAGTCATGGTTGTGGCCGCGGCGCTTCCCGTCCTGGCCGTCGTGCTGCTCTCTCGCACCGGCCGGCTCGACATCGCGCACCTGATCTCGTCGGCGGCTCTGTCGCTCTTCATCATCGCGCTCGCCGGTGCGACCGGCGGCCTGTCTTCACCGTTGCTGCTGTGGCTCGTCGTCGTTCCGGTCGAGGCGGCCTTTTTCGGCTCGCGCGACTTCGTCTTGAGGGCGGGCTGGGTGGCCGTTGCGGCGCTGCTGGCCGCCATCGGCCTGCAGCATCTTGGCCTCCTGGCCGGGCCTGCCGTCTGGACGAGCGAAGCAATGTCGATGCTGGTCATCGTGGCCCTGGCGCAGGTGCTGATCGCGACCGCGATCATGCTGCGCCGGCGCGATGCCGAGCGACGCGCGCACCGCGCGGCGGATACGCGGGCGCAGCTCCTTCTCGATCATGTCGGCGATCTCGTGACCTGGCATGACGCCAACGGTTCCGTCGTCTTTGCGAATGCCGCCGCGCGCGCTCTCGCTGGCGCGGAGCCCCGCGAACTGCTGGGGCGCGGCTTGCTCGATCGCGTGCATGTCGCGGATCGGCCGCTCTTTCTGAAGGCGCTCAGCGATGCCGCCCACGGCGATGGCGCGGCGACCGCCTGCTTCCGCACGCTCTTCGTCCCGCGGGAGGGCGAGAATCGGCGGCCAGTCTCGCTCTGGCTGGAAATGCAGGCCTATCGCACCGGGGAGGCCGAGGGGAGGGACGGAACAGCCGTGGTCTGCGTGATGCGCGACGTCACGGCGCGCCGGGCGGCCGACGACGAGCGCGACCGCGGCCACGCCGAAGCCCTGCGGGCGAATGACGTCAAGGCGCAGTTCCTGGCGACTGTGAGCCACGAGCTGCGCACGCCGCTGAACGCCATCATCGGCTTCTCCGAGATGCTGGGGACCGAGGAGAACGGCTGGATCGATGCGGCCAAGCGGCTCGAATACGCCCGGATCATCCATGCGTCCGGCCACCACCTGCTGGAAGTCGTCAACACCCTGCTCGACATCTCGAAGATCGAGAGCGGCGCGATGGAGATCGAGCGGGACCCGCTCGATCTTGCCGAGCTTGCCCGCGACTGCTGCACGCTGATGGCGCTGCGCGCCCAGAACGGCGGCGTTGCGCTCGACCGTGTCGCGGGCCCGGCTCTTCCGCCGATCGAGGGCGACAAGCGTGCAATGAAGCAGGTCGTGCTGAACCTGCTGTCCAACGCGATCAAGTTCACGCCGGAAGGCGGGCGCGTCATGCTCGCCATCGTCCGCGACGGCGATATGATCGACCTGTCCGTTTCCGACACCGGTATCGGCATCGGGGCTGCCGACCTGCCGCGGCTGGGCGATCCCTTCTTCCAGGTCAAGGGCGCCTATGACCGCAACCATGAGGGCACCGGCCTTGGCCTCTCGGTCGTCCGTGGCCTGGTCGGCCTGCATGGCGGGCGCATGACTGTCGAGAGCGCTCTCGGTGTCGGCACGCGGGTCTCGATCCGGCTGCCGGTCGGCTGCTCTGAAGCCGTCGAGCCGCTGGCCAAGATCGTCACTTTCGCGCGCGCCCCGCGGAAGGGGCTCGAAACCAAAGAACCACTCCGTCTGACCGCCTGAAACCGAGCTGACCGATGTCCGTGACCATGGCCGCCCGTGCCCATTCCAGCGCTTCCCTGTCCGCCCCGGTTCGGCGCGCGCAGCCGGCGCGTCGCAAATCCTCCTGGCTCGGGCGGATCGGCCGCACAGTCGGACGGCGGCCGGGCCGGGCGATCCTGCTTCTCGCCTTCGGCATCGTTTCCTGTGCGATCGTCGCCAATGCGCTGATGTTCCAGAAGGCGCGCCATCCGGCGCCGATGCTCTCGGCTGCACCGGCCGCGCCGCCCCGCGCGGCGGCCGAACGCCGCGCCGAGCCGGCCCCCGCGTCGATCCCGGACGCTGCGC
>NZ_JBFTJP010000009.1:0-255375 GCF_056395485.1 Allobosea sp. 10L417 | reverse complement strand
TATGCGTGGCCTCGGTCGCCTTTACCCGTTGAACGGGCGTCGGATCCGAGGCCTAATGCCGGGCTGGACGGTGAAACCTGCATACGAACAGACAGAGCTGCGACGAGCTCATCTCCTGCCAGACAGGACAAAGATTTTGCGATTCCTTGCGCGCCTATTCMAGAGGTTGCTCATTTTCTGCCTCGGCGCCTTCAGCGTCTGGCTGATAGTCTTCGTCGTATTCGACACGGCGGACCACCGACTTCCGTGGATCCTGGCAGTAAGCCTCACTTACGGGCTGGCAGCCTATGTCATTTTGCCAAATGTGGTCCGAATGGGGCTGAAGGTTCTCCACCGGAGACTTATCCCTAAATACACGATCACCGGAGATGGCTTGGCTGGCGATCCGGTAAACCTCGTCCTCATCGGCCCCCTTCAACAGCTCTGCGATGCGTTTGCAACGGCGGGTTGGTCAACAGCCGATCGTTTGGGGGTCGCGAGCTCGTGGCGAATGATACGCGCGTTTTTACTCACGCTCCAAGTCACCCATGCGACCGATTCAGACACGAATGCGGAACGCAACTACGTCGTCACCCAGTTAAAGGCAAAGCGGGTGATCGGGGAGGTCGCATTGCACCAATCCGGATCACGGTTGCAGACCGGAAAGGTTAACCACTACATTACCGATGGCGAGATCGCCTTCGCTAGCCTGATGGAAAATTGAACAAGGATCTGTACGACCGCTACTCTCGCTCGGATTCGTGGATCCGCGCTGGGAATCGGTGGGCACCGAAGGCGGCAGTCGAGCTCGAAACCGCATGTGCGACGAAGGCCGATGAGAATTACACGACCAGCGACGTTCTGGCTCGCGGTCTCTGCGCTCGCGTTGGTCACGTTGGTGCTGTTGCGCCAAATCCTGCTGCCGTTCGTGGTCGGTACGTTGCTCGCATACCTGCTCGTTCCGGTGGTCGACAGGCTGGAGCGGGTCGGGATCAACCGTTCTTTGGCGGCTCTGGCCGTCTTCCTTCCGCTGGTCGCGGCTCTCATCGCCTTTCTGCTCGTGATGCTTCCGGCCATCATTGGCGAGCTCAGATTTTTCGTTGAGGAGTTTCCCGGCTACGTCACAAGACTCCAGTCGCTCACGAGCGATGCAAGCCGCCCCTGGCTGCACAGTGTCATGGGCGGCGAACTCCACATCGAGCAATCCACCGCCGAAATCGCGAAGACGATGGGCAGCAACTGGCTCGATGGTTTCCTTCGCTCGTTGTGGTCGAGCGGGCTGGCCTTGATTTCCCTTCTTTCGCTCATCGTCGTCACGCCGATCATCGCCGTCTATCTCGCAATTGACTGGCAAAGAATGATTGCGACGGTCGATGGCTGGTTCCCCCCGGCATACCGCGACGATATGCGGGCGCTTGGGCGTGAAATCCACGATACGGTCGCTGGCTTCGTGCGTGGGCAGGTCGTCATCTGTCTCGTTCTTGCCGTGCTTTATGCGACAGCTCTGAAAATGACAGGGCTCAACCATGCCATTTTGATAGGAATGACCGCAGGCCTCATCAGTTTTGTTCCCTATTTCGGGGCCGCCACCGGGTTCTTAGTTGCGGCCTGTGTTGCAATGGCCCAATTCTGGCCGAATTGGGCACCGGTCGCCGTGGTGGGGGGCATCTTCGTCGTCGGAGAAATGCTTGCCGATTATGTGCTGTCGCCGCGCTTCATTGGTCGCCGCGTCAA
Organism: Allobosea sp. 10L417; assembly: GCF_056395485.1. Classification (NCBI taxonomy): domain Bacteria; kingdom Pseudomonadati; phylum Pseudomonadota; class Alphaproteobacteria; order Hyphomicrobiales; family Alloboseaceae; genus Allobosea; species Allobosea sp. 10L417. Next base: position 253,662 of record NZ_JBFTJP010000009.1, on the reverse strand, counting down.
GCTCAACCCGGTCTGGATGATGTTTGCGCTGTTCGCTTTTGGATGGCTGTTCGGCTTCATCGGCGTGTTGTTGGCGATACCTCTCGCGGCATCGCTGGGCGTGATCCTGCGGTTTGCGAGGCGGCAGTCTCTAGTTGGATCGTAGTTAATCCGATCTGGCCGGGATCATGATCCTGCGCCCGACTGTGGGGCGGCGATCCAGCAAATCGAAGACGTGATCGCTCAGATCATCGAATTGCGAGATGTCGCTTCGGCGTGGGCATCGGGAGCGTGTCCTATTTTCTCGATATGGCACTGGCAGAGGCGAGAGTTCAAAGCCATCGGTTGGCAGAGAAGAGATCGACTGAGGGATCGTCCTCGCATCCCGAATAGCTGCGACGGCTCATTGCGGCGCCTCGATCAGGCGAGGAAATCGACTTGAAAACCGCGATTGAAGCGCCGCTTTTCAAACCGCTCGACCTTGCGGAGCTTAATCTCCACATGCGTGCATCCGACGAGTAGCGTTGGGAATACCGCATTTCACCGCTAGCCGACGTCGGAAGCCGCATCCTGCTTTCGACCCGAGATTGATGTTGGCCACCTCATCAGGTTGACCAAAAAATGGCCCGTTGCTGACGTTGGGAAGGTCCGCTTGCGGGCTGTCTAAACCCACCCAAATGCTAACGAATTTGCTACTATCGGAAGCTGAACGGTCCGCTCCTTGTCGGCTTAGTTCAAGTCAGGCGCTGTCGCCCTGGATAATGCGGAATCCGACATCGATCGGCGCAATTGCGCTGCCGTCGCCATCCAGGCGACGCAGAAGCAGTTCTGCAGCATTCCTGCCGATTTCGTAGCGGGGGATCTGCAGCGTAGTGATCGACGTCGCGAATTGGCGAGAGATCTCCCAATCATCGAATCCGGCAATGGCGACTTGCCTGGGTATGTTCCAACCGCGCCTTATGGCTTCCAGCATGGCGCCGATCACCAGCACGTCACCGGCAAAGAAGATAGCACCGACCTTCGGCTTCATCTGGATGATGTCCGCGAGCGCCTTGGCTCCGTTCTCATAGCTGCCTTGCTTCTCAAAGATCAGGGCATTGTCCACAATCATTCCTGCATCCTTCAGGGCCGCCCTGTATCCGCGTTGGCGTTCCTTTGCGCGCTCGCTGTGGGCTGCGATTGGACCGACGAAGGCAATGCGCTCGTAGCCCCTGCGCATCAGATATTCGGTCATTGTCTTGGCGGCTTTGAAATTCGAGTAGCTGACAACGAGATCGACGGGGCGGCTCGTCAGGTCGCCCGTCTCGACGATCGAGATCCCAGCGCTGCGCAGCAATTGCCTGGCCAGGGGCGAGTGCTTCGTGTTGTGCAGGACGAGCCCGCACGGCCGGTGAGCCAGAAAGGCAGCGATGAGGGATGCCTCGTCCTTCGAGGCATAGCCGCTGCCGCCGAGCATCAGATTGATGCCCTTGATGCGGAGGGTCTCGGTCATGCCTTGCAGCGTGGCCGCGAACAACGAATCCCGGACGCTGGGAACGATGGCCGCAGCAAGCTGTGTGCGGCCGGGCGCCTTGAGTCCGCCCGCCAACCTGTTCGGCACATAGGCTAGCTCCTTCACGGCCCGCTGCACACGCAGCAGCGTGTCTTTCGTGACCTGATCGGGGGTGCGTAGGGCACGCGACACACTCATGGGAGAGAGGCCCGCGTGAGCGGCGACGTCCTTCATTCTCACATGCGGGAGGCCGGTGCGAATCTTCTGGATCATGGGCGCAATGTATCCGAACTGAGAAGGTATCCATACTTGACGTACAGCCCAAGTTGAACTCTACTGGTATCGATACCAATGAATTGAATTTCCGGAAGGCACCCCGTGGGTTTTACGGCCACCCAGAAAATCGTCGCCAATCACAGTGGTCGCAGTCATGTCGCGGTCGGTGCGACCGTCACGGTGAAGGTCGATCTCGCGATGTCGAACGACATGACGTCGCCATTAGCGATCAAGCAGTTCCGAAATGCTGGCGCCACACGGGTTTTCGACCCCCGGAAGATTTGCATCGTCGCCGGCCGGCACATGCCGTTTCGTGACAAAGCGTTTGGCGATACTGTCGACGGGGTCGGTCAATGGTGCCGCGAGCAGGGCATTGAGCGATTTTACGCCGATACGGAGGGCATGGATCATGCCCTGGTGCCGGATCTGGGCTTCATCCGACCAGGAATGCTCATCTGCAACGCCGACTCCCACACCTGCACCTATGGCACCCTGGGCGCCCTTGGTCTTGCCATGGGATCGACCGATCTTGCTTACATCTACGCTCTTGGCGAGACGTGGATGCGCGTGCCGGAGACCATCCGCGTGCGCTATCATGGCAAGCCCGGCAAGTATCTAACGAGCAAGGACTACGTTCTCGAAACCGGGCGCATCCTGACCGTCGATGGGGCTCGTTACAAAACTCTCGAATTCTCTGGCGAGGCGTTGGATGCCCTCTCGGTCGATGAGCGCTTCACGATCGCAAACATGGGCATCGAAATGGGCGCGAAGACAGCGTTCATGGCTCCTGATCAGAAGGTGAGGGACTACCTTGCTGCGCGCACGGACGTCCCGTACGAACAGATCTCGTCGGACGACGACGCCGAATTCGAGCGCACGCTGGATATCGACATCGGCACATTGACCCCGCTGGTCGCCAAACCAAACAGCCCGGACAATGTCGTTCCCGTTTCCGACATCAAAGCCGTCGCCGTCACCCAGGTCTGTATCGGGACCTGCACCAATGGCCGTCTGGTCGACCTCCAGCAGGCACTCGAGATATTGCGCGGCTGCAAGGTCGCCAAAGGGGTCAAGCTGATCGTCACACCGGCAACCGGCATTATTATGCGGCAAGCCGAAGAACTCGGCCTCATCGACGAGTTTCGTGCAGCGGGGGCGCAAATCAACCCGCCTGGCTGTGGGCCCTGCACGGGCTGGCATCAGGGCGTTCTTGCTTCAGACGATGTCTGCATCGCTACACATAATCGCAACTTTCCAGGCCGCATGGGCAGCCCCGAAGCGCAGATCTATCTCAGCAGCCCCTATGTCGCTGCCGCCGCGGCCGTTGCCGGTGAGATCATGTCCCCGGAGGCGATAGTGCAATGATCATGACAGGCCGAGCGCATATCATTGGCAACCACATCGATACCGATCAGATCATTCCGTCCCGATATCTCGGCACGCTCGACCCGATAAAATTGGCTGAAGGCTGCTTCTTCAGTCTGATACCGGGGTTTGCGACCCGTGTTCACTCGGGCGACATCCTCGTCGCGGGCGATAATATGGGCTGCGGCTCCTCGCGAGAGCACGCCCCGCTGGCGATCAGGGCGGCGGGGATTTCCTGCGTCGTGGCCCGCAGCTTCAGTCGCATTTTTTATCGCAGCGCCATCAACATTGGCCTGCCTGCGGTGATCTGTCCTTCCGCGGTCGATTTTGCCGATCCGGACGAGGATATGCTCGTGGATTTTGATCGTGGCGTCGTCGAAAGTCATGGGTGCACAGCTGACTTCTCTCCGTTCAGCTCGTCCATTCTGGAAATCCTTTCGGCGGGCGGGCTTGTTCCGTTCATGTCCCGTCGGTTCATGAGCAAGGGAGTTTCGGCGTGACGCTCCCGCTCCTCCGCACCATCGAGTGGGCAGGGCGGCCGCTTGACCCCCGTAAACCGCATCGCCCGGCGCAAGCGCCCACGTTGTGGCGCAGTGCACCGATCCTCGCCGACACTGCAACGCCGCGCGGACCGACCCTCCTGCGTAGGCAGGACGAATCTCAGTCGCGCACGTCCCACAATGATTGATAGCAAGACGATTTCAGCTCCTACTGATCTGGCGGATCTCACAATCGCGCAGGCTTCCGTGCTTGTTGAGCGCGGCGCCATTTCACCCGTCGAACTGGTCGAGAGCTCTCTGGCGCGAATTGATGCGCTGGACCCAACGCTCCATGCTTTCATCACCGTCACTGCGGATCAGGCTCGCGCCGGCGCCCGCAGCGCCGAAGCGCGGATAGCCGCTGGCGGTTATCGTGGCGGGCTCGACGGCATTCCGTTCGCCCTGAAAGATTGTATCGAGACAGCAGGGATTAGGACCACCTCTCATTCGAAGGTGCTCCAGGACAATGTCCCGACCGAAGATGCCGCTGTCGCAGCGTCGATGAAGCAGACCGGCGCTATCCTTCTCGGCAAGACCGCAACGTTCGAATTCACGGCAGGGGGGCCCTCCTGGGATCTACCTTGGCCAAACGCAGTCAATCCATGGAGCGAGCGTCACCTGCCAGGTGGGTCGTCCTCGGGCAATGGCGCTGCGATTGCGGCGCGCATGGTGGCGGGCGCATTCGGCACGGATACAGGCGGCTCCGTGCGTTGGCCGGCGGCTGTGTGCGGCATCGCTGGACTGAAGCCCACCTATGGGCGTGTCAGCCGGCGTGGCGTGCATCCCAATACCTTCTCGATGGATCATTGCGGACCGATGGCGCGCACGGTCGAGGACTGCGCCCTACTCCTGGCAGCGGTGGCCGGGCATGATCCGCAGGATCCCGGCAGCTGCGATGAGCCGGTGTCGGACTATTTGGCGGCACTCACCGGCTCCGTCGCCGGGCTGCGGATCGGACTCGTGAGGCGCTGGTATTGCAAGGACGCGACCGGGGACGTGACGGATGCCGTCGACGCCGCTGCCCGGCACCTGGCGTCGATGGGCGCAATCGTCGAAGAGGTGACGCTGCCACCGCTGCAGGATTACATCGATTGCAAGATCGTGGTCTCGCTTGCCGAAGTCTACACAATCCACGTCAATGAGCTCAAAGAACGGCCGTATGATTTCGGGGGTTCGCTGCGGCAACGGCTGCTCGCCGGCAGCCTCGTCCGCGCGGAAGACTATGTGCAGGCGCTGCGCTGGCGCAGCGAGTTGACCTCGCAAACCTTTGCAGCGTTCTCGCGCTTTGATGTGCTCGCCACGGCTGGCTGGATGTCGGTGGCCGAGCCGAACGACCCCAACTGCGGCGATTTCATCAAGCGGCGACCGATGATCACCATGCCGTTTAGTCTGACGGGAAATCCGGCGCTCTCGGTTCCCTGTGGTTTTTCGAGCGACGGATTGCCTCTGTCGCTGCAGATCGCAGGCCGGCCATTCGAGGAGGCAACAGTGCTTCGCGTGGGCGACGCCTACCAAGCCACGACGGACTGGCACCGGCGCGTGCCGGCTCTGGCGTCGCCCATCGGCCGGAGGTCTTGAGTGATGGAAAAGCGCGCATCCCGCGAGCAGATCATAGCGGCTGTCGAGCTGGCCGGCTTGTCCTTGACGCCCGCACTGCTTGACGAACTCGTCCTCTCCTATCGCCAGATCGAGCCTTCGCTGCTGCGTCTACGTCAATCGCGCGCGAGGTTCGACGAGCCCGCGCATGCCTTCGATCCCCGGAAATTCATGCCGGGCATCTGAAACTCATCCAAGCTTAACCGGCCAGCGCAGGCATCTTGCTTCAAGCAACACGCCAAGGTGGCGACAATAGAACTGCGCAGGCCCAACAACAAGGCGGGCAAAATAATACTGCGATAACCGAGAGGGGGAATGGCATGCGCCTGAGAACAGTCCAGCGGCTCGCTGCGGCATCGGTATTAACCGCCATTACAATGGTGACACCCGCCTGGGCGGAAAAAGTCCTGCGTGTAGCGATGACGATCGCCGACGTCCCGCTCACCACCGGGCAGCCCAGCCAGGGCAACGAAGGCATGCGCTTCATGGGGCCGACGGTCTATGACGCGCTGGTCAACTGGGATCTCTCGAAAGCCGATAAAGCGGCCCCGCTTGTCCCGGGCCTTGCCCTGACATGGTCCGTCGACGCGGTCGACAAGACCAAGTGGGTGTTCAATCTGCGCCGCGGCGTCAAGTTTCATGACGGATCGGAGTTCAACGCTGACGCGGTGGTCTGGAATTTCGACAAGCTGATGAAGCGTGACGCGCCGCAATTCGACCAAGCGCAATCCGTCCAGGGCTCCCAGCTCTATGGAGGCATCGCCTCATGGCGGAAGATCAACGAGTTCACCGTCGAGATCACCACGAAGACGGTCGACGCCGTGCTGCCCTACAACCTCGCCGGCTTGTTCGTTTCAAGCCCAAAGCGCTGGGAAGAGCTTGGCCGGGACTGGAACAAGGTCGCTTATCAGCCCTCGGGCACCGGTCCATGGAAGCTTGACAAGCTGATCCAGCGCGAGCGCGCCGAACTGGTTCGTAACACCGGTTACTGGGATGAGAAGCGCATACCGAAGTCCGACCGCCTCGTGCTGTTGCCGATGCCGGACCCCAACACGCGCGTGGCCGCTCTCCTGTCGAACCAGGTCGACTGGGTCGAGGCCCCGCCACCCGATGCGGTCCCGCGCCTGAAGCAATCCGGCATGCAGATCGTCAGCAACATCTATCCGCATGTCTGGCCCTACCAGATCAGCTTCCTGGATGACTCCCCCTTCAAAGATATCCGCATCCGCAAGGCAGCCAATCTCGCGATCGATCGGGACGGTCTCGTCAAGCTGCTCGGTGGGCTGGCGGTACCCGCCAAGGGCATGCTCGACCCTGGTCACCCCTGGTTCGGCAAGCCGAGCTTCGACATCAAATACGACCCCGAGGGCGCCAAGAAACTGCTCGCCGAGGCCGGCTTCAGCGTGAAGAACCCGGTCAAGGTCAAGTTGGTCATCGCCCCGTCAGGCTCCGGCCAGATGCTGCCCATGCCGATGAGCGAGTACATCAAGGAAAACTTCCGCGATGTCGGCATCGATCTCGAATTTGCGGTGATGGACTGGGAAGCGCTGCGAGCACGTCGACGCGCCGGCGCTTGGGCTCCCGAAAACAAGGGGATCCATGGCGTGAACAACAGCTGGGGCCTGTGGGACCCCGATATCGCCCTGATCAAGCCCTCGGCCTCGTTCGAACCCGTTCCGACCGGCTTCAACTGGGGCGGCTACAACGACCCGCGGTCGGACGAGCTCGCCAGGGCCGCGAAGACGACCTTTGATCCCGTGCAGCAGAGCAAGATGCTCGCCGACCTGCATAGTCGCATCGTCGACCAGGCGATGTGGATCTGGGTCGTCCATGACCTCGGTCCCCGGGCGCTCTCTCCGAAAGTGAAGGGCTTCGTGCCCGCTCAGAGCTGGAACCAGGACCTGACGTCCGTCGAGGTTCAGTGACTTTACGACAATAGCCGGGCCGGATTGCGCCTTGAACGGCGATGATTCGGCCCATCTGCCTTCAGCTTCTGAGGAACGAGAATGCTGGCCTATTTTGCGCGGCGCTTATTCTACACGCTCCCGATAGCGCTCGGCGTCTCGATCGTCTGTTTCGCACTGATCCATCTGGCTCCCGGCGATCCGCTGAGTTCTGTGCTGCCGGAAGGCGCGAGCCCGGAACTGATCGCGCAGTTGAAGGCCGCCTACGGCTTCGACAAGCCTTTGCCTGTCCAATATCTGACCTGGCTCGGCCGGGTTCTGACCGGGGATTTCGGACATTCGATCATGACCCGCCGGCCTGTGCTGGCAGAGGTTGCGCCTGCCGTCGTCAACACGCTGATCCTTGCGCTCGCTGCGATCCTATTGGGCTTCGTCGTCGGGTTAGTGCTCGGACTTGTGGCCGGCTTCAGCAGCGGCACCCCGCTCGACCGCCTCGTCACGGCGGCCGCGGTCACCGGCGTCAGCGTTCCCCATTACTGGCTGGGCATGGTTTTGATCGCCATCTTCGCGGTCAACCTCGGATCGCTGCCGGCGATGGGCATGGGCGCCGCCGGCTCCTCGGCCTTCGGATTGAACTGGGAGAGCCTGCGCCATCTGATATTGCCGGCGATCGCGTTGTCTGTGATCCCGGCCGGCATCATCGCTCGGTCGGTGCGCGGCACCGTGGCGGAGATCCGTAAGCAGGACTTCGTTCAGACGCTCTACGCAAAGGGCCTGCCGCGGGGGCACATCTTCGTCCACGTCATCAAGAATGCGGCGCCGACAGTACTGGCCATCATGGGCCTGCAGCTGGCGCAGTTGCTCGGAGGTTCGATTCTGGTCGAGACCGTCTTTTCCTGGCCAGGAACAGGTTTTCTTCTCAATACGGCAATTTTCACGCGGGACCTACCAATCCTCCAGGGCACGATTCTGGTGCTGGCCATGTTCTTCGTCTTCATAAACCTGATCGTGGACCTCGTGCAGAGCGCTTTCGATCCGCGCATCAAGCGCAGCTGAGCAAGTTTAGTCCCATGACTCATACCGCTACCGACGCACACCATCTCGGTCACCCGTGCGGCAAGCGCCCGCGCTCGCGCAGCTTCTGGCAGACGGTGGGACGGCGCCTGGCGCGCGATCGCGTCACCATCATCTGCTCTGCAATTCTTCTGCTCATCCTGCTTGCCGCGATCTTCGCGCCGCTGATCGCGCCTCACGACCCCTACCGGACAAGCATGGCGCGCCGGCTGCTGCAGGTCGGCGATCAACGCCACTGGCTCGGTACGGACGAACTGGGCCGCGACCTGCTCTCCCGCCTGATCTATGGCGGGCGGATGTCGCTGCTGATGGGGTTCATGCCTGTCATACTCGCAACTGTGATCGGCGGCACGCTCGGGGTCATCGCCGGTTACGCCGGCGGCGCGCTCAACATGGCCATCATGCGCCTGATCGATGTGTTCTACGCCTTCCCCTCGGTGCTGCTAGCGGTCGCGATCTCGGGTGTTCTTGGGGCTGGTCTGGTCAACAGCCTGGTCTCCCTGACGCTCGTCTTCATTCCTCCCGTGGCCCGCGTTGCCGAGAGCGTCACCACGCAGATCCGCTCGCAGGATTATGTCGAAGCGGCGCGCGCCTCGGGCGCCGCCAGCTGGCGGATCTTGACCGGCCATGTCTTCAGCAACGTCGCCGGTCCGATCCTGATCTACGCCTCGAGCCTGATCAGCGTCTCGATCGTGATCGCATCGGGTCTCAGCTTCCTTGGCCTGGGTGTCGTGCCGCCCGAAGCCGAGTGGGGACTGATGCTCAACACCTTGCGGCAGTCCATCTACATCGCGCCCCTCAATGCGGTCCTGCCCGGCATCATGATCTTCATCACCTCCATGTGCTCCAACCTGATCAGCGACGGGTTGCGCAGCGCAATGGACGTCAAAGTTTGAGGCGGCCAACAATGATCCCCGCACGGCCTCAAACCGCCTCCCTCGACGATCTCGCAGACCAACCGCTGCTGCGCGTCGCCGATTTGCGGAAGCATTTTCCGATCAAGGGCGGCCTGCTCGGCCGCGCCCAGGCCCACGTCAAGGCGGTCGATGGCGTCTCCTTCGACGTCGGCAAGGGCGAAACTCTGGGGATCGTCGGCGAGTCCGGCTGTGGCAAGTCGACGTTGGCGCGCCTGCTGATCCGTCTGGTCGAACCTGATTCAGGCGCGGTTGCGTTGAACGGGGCCACGACAGCGGCGGCCGGCAACGCCGCTTTGCGCGACCTGCGCAAGCAGATCCAGATGGTGTTCCAGGACTACTACGCATCCCTGAACCCGCGCCTGACGATCGAGGATTCCATCACCTTCGGCCTCAAGGCCAATGGTATCGATCGCACTGAAGCGAAACGGCGGGCGCACTCAATTCTCGACATGATCGGGCTGTCGCCCGCGATGTTCGCGCAGCGCTATCCCCATGAGCTCTCCGGCGGCCAGCGTCAGCGCGTCAATATCGCCAGGGCTCTCGCGCTCGGACCGAGCCTGCTGATCCTCGACGAAGCCGTCTCCGCGCTCGACAAGTCGGTCGAGGCGCAAGTGCTGAACCAGCTCCAGGAGCTAAAGCAGACGCTTGAGCTGACCTATATCTTCATCTCGCACGACCTCAACGTCGTGCAATACATCAGTGACCGCGTGCTGGTGATGTATCTCGGCAAGGCGATCGAGATCGGGCCGGTCGAGCAGATTTTCGAGGCGCCGCGCCATCCCTATACGCGCGCTTTGTTGTCCTCGCGGCTCTCCATGGATCCGCGTCGGCGCGTCTCGGCGGCGCCCCTGTCCGGCGATCCGCCAAACCCCATCAATCCCCCGTCAGGCTGCCGCTTCCGCACGCGCTGCGTGATCGCGGAGCCGCTCTGCGCGCAACGCGAACCCGAACTGACCGCCGCCGGCAGCGATCACGTCGTGGCGTGCCATGCGCAACAACACGGCTCTGGACAAAGCCTTAGCGACGGTGGACGGAGATGATGGACGTGCACGAACACCACCGCCTCCCTGAGGCCACCTCCCCGGCGACCGCGCCGCTGGTCGATGTCCGCGATCTCACGGTGCGCTTCGTCTCCCGCGATCTCGATATCCAGGTCGTCAGCGGGGTCAGCTTCGACCTCCGGCAGGGAGAGGTGCTCTGCCTGCTCGGCGAATCCGGCTCTGGCAAAAGCGTTACCATGCGGGCGTTGATGCGCCTCTTCCCATCGACTGCCCGCATCGGCGGATCCATCAAAATCGATGGGATCGGTATCCTGTCGCTGCCGGAACGCGGCTTGCGCGACATCCGGGGACGGCTGGTCTCGATGGTTTTCCAGGAACCAATGACGGCGTTCGATCCCGTCTTCACGATCGGCAGCCAGATCGCCGAGTCGGTTGCCTATCACGACGGGCTTTCCAGGCGGGCCGCTCGGGCCAGAGCACTGGAACTGTTGGAATTAGTGCAGATCCCGTCCGCTAGGCAACGGCTGGGCGCGTATCCGCACGAGCTTTCCGGTGGCTTGCGTCAGCGCGCGATGATCGCGCTAGCCTTAGCCTGCCGACCGAAGGTGCTGCTCGCCGACGAGCCGACAACCGCGCTCGATGCCACCGTTCAGATCCAGGTCCTGCTGCTGTTGCGCGAACTGCAAATGGAGCTGGGCATGGCGACCATCTTCGTCACTCATGATCTGGGTGTCGCCTGCGAAGTCGCCGACCAGATCGCCGTGATGTATGCTGGACGCTTCGTTGAATCCGGCTCGGTCACCGAGGTCATGGATGCGCCGCGCCACCCTTACACCGAGGGGCTTCTGCGCTCGACGATCCATGCCGGCACGAAGGGGCGCAAGCTCGATCCAATCCCGGGCGCGCCCCCCGATCTCGCGGAGCTTCCACCCGGCTGCGCCTTCGCGCCGCGCTGCAGCAGTTCGATACAGGGCTGCCTTGACGGTCAGCCGACGAATTTTTCGCTTGGTGGCTCGCATCATGCGCGCTGCATCCGCCTCGCCTGAGAATTTTTTTATGCGTATGCGGATTAGCCTCTCATGACACTTCTACTTGCCAGTAGCGCCAAACCGTTGATCATCGTGGCGGCAATCACTGGCGGCGTGGCCGCAGCAGCCACTGGGCAGGGTCACCCCCTAGACCCGGATTCGATCGTCGAAGACGCAATCGCTTGCCATGCAGCGGGCGCGGCCGTCATCCACATCCATGCGCGCCTGCTGACTGGCGAAACGACGATGGAGCCCGCAGTCTATGCTGCGATAGCACGGTCGATCCGTGACCGAGGCTGCGACGCTGTGCTGGACTTCTCCGCGGGCGACGATGGCGGCCGCGCCTCGCATGCCCAACGGCAGGCGATCGTAGAAACTGGAGCCGAGATCGTCAGCTTCGCTGGCGGCAGCTTCAATATCGGCGAGCGGCTTTATGACAACAGCCCGAGTTTTCAGCTTGCGATGGCGGGCGCCATCGCAAAAGCCGGCCTGCGGCCGGAGATTGAGATTTTCGACAGCGCACATCTGCAATGCCTGCCAAGGTTGACTGCCGCCCAGATCAAGCCGCCGTTCTTTTTTCAGTTCGTTATGGGCCTCCCAGGGACGCTCAAACCGGACATCGAATTGCTGGATTGGCTTATTAGGGAAGTCCCGGACGGAAGCGAGTGGTCCCTATCCGCGCAGACGGGTCCGAGCATCGCGATCCATGCCGGTCTACTTGACGGGGCCATTGCGCGAGGTGGTCATATTCGGACCGGGTTTGAAGACGTCCGTCTTATGAACGACGGCTCACGCGCCCCGAGTAACGCGGCTTTGATCAAGCAGTGGGTCAACGAGGCAGCGCGTCACGGACGTCCAGTAGCATCACCAACCGTAGCGCGGAGACTGCTCGGCATCATATAGGGGATAGGCGTGGCGCACGTTCGTAGGTTGAAGCCGCCTGCGTTGGGAAAGCTGTCGATCAAGCCGGGGTGGCTTAGTGAGGGCGTTGTGACGTTAACTGCGGGCGGGCGCCACGAGGCGCTTTCGGCCTGTTTGCAGGCTCAGGCGGTGACGCCGGCCACGGCTTTCCAATGCGCCATGGCGCCCCGACGATGTAGATGGGTGGCTAGGGCTGAGCGACTGAGCCGGGGTGGAACGAAGAGATTGCGGACAGCAGAGAAGGCGGCGACGAAGCGTTGCAGGCTTCCCGGTGATCGAAAGCCTTGCATCGCGCGCTCGCGCTTTCGGAGCGGCACGTGTGAGTTCTTGGCCCGGTTGTTGAGGCCTTTGTGCGCGCGATGCTCGATCGCCGGCATGATCTGGCGCCGGGCGGCGGCATAGGAGCCGAGCTTGCCGGTGATCATATGCCAGGGCGGGCAGCCTTGCTTCTTGAGAAGGCGTGTCAGCAGTCGTCGCGCTGCCTTGGTGTCACGCGGGGTCTGAACGATCTTATGGAGGATGGGGCCGTCCTGCTCGACCGCACGCCACAGCCAGCGCTTCTTGCCGGCGATGGTGGCGACGACCTCGTCGAGATGCCAGATGTCGCGCGGGCTCGGCTTCTTCCGCCGAAGCCGGCGAGCGTATTCCCCCCGAACTTCGGAGCCCAGGGCGGCAGCGTCTCGTAGGAGACGACGATGCCGCGCTCCAGCAGCATCTCCTCGACCAGGCGAAGGCTCAGGGGAAAGCGAAAGTACAGCCACACCGCATGGGCGATGATTGCCGGTGGGAACCGATGCCGCTTGTAGCTGATGGTCGGCAAGCTCATCCGAGCCCATCTACACCCCTCCCTGAAACGCCGCAGTTAACCTGACAACGCCGACTGGGCATCGCCCAGGAAATGGCGCTGAAATTCAAGGAAACCTGCCGCATCCATGCCGAGGCCTTCAGCGCCGCCGAAGTGCTGCGTGGACCGATGGCGCTGGCAGGCCCCGGATTTCCGGTTCTGGTGCTCGATCCGGCCGATGAGGGGAGCCAAAGCACGCTGTCTATCGCGGCCGCCTTCGCCGGGCTGGGCGCTGACATCACCTATGCCGGCGAGGGGGCCGAGGTAGTCACGGCGCTGCCGATCCCGCCCGATGTCCCTGCTGCGCTGGCGCCGCTCGTGCAGGCGCGGGCATTCTATGGCGGGATCGCCGCTCTCGCCGCGGCTCGCGGGCTGGACCCTGACAGACAGCCTCATCTCAGGAAGGTTACGCAGACGCTGTAGGACGGGCCGATGGGCGATGGCCTCGCGTGACGCCAAGAGCATCCAGTCGCCCATCATCCAGACGGGTTAGGCCGGGGCACTCCGAAGCTCTGGAGTGGCGGCCAATGCCTTGAGCGGTGCTTCTTCTCAAACGGGCTGGCGGCGCAGCCTTCGCCACCTCGTGAGGCGCTTTATCGGCGTTAGCAAGTCCGCACATTCCGACAGGTCTGCTTTCGGGCGAACACCCAATTTCCGCCATTGGCGCATCTCGCATGTCTGGCAAATTGCCAAGGCCGATCATGGCTTCGACGCCGCGAGCCATTAAGCACAGATTGCGTGATAACCGAGCTCCTGGATGCGTTGAGCTAACCGAAGCGCCCATTTGTGGTCCGACTACTTGCAAGCCAACGTTAGTCACAAAAGGCATGTCGATTGGCTACGGCGCGGATGGCCTCCGTCGTGACCGGAATGACCGGATCGAGCACCCCGACGGGAACGCCGATGAAGACGTCCTGTGGCGTCACCGGCTCGATCTGGTCGAGGACGCACAGGGTGCCGGTCTTGATGGCCGCCTCGACCAGCTTGACCGGCATGACGCCGACGCCCGCACCGGCCGTCACCAGCCCAACGATGGCGGGCATGCTGTTGCAGATGCTGAGCGTCGGCATGTCAATCCCGGCAGCGCGGAACCAGTCGGCGATGATGCTGCCGACGTTCGAAGGTGGCGGCGTCGAGAAGATGCGCTGGCGGGCTAGGGCGCGAGCATCGCGCACGATGCCGCGATAATGCGGCGTGCCAATCCAGGCGACGTTCAGCGCGCCCAGGCGCAGGTAGCGCAGCCCGGCCACGCTAGGCGGGGTCGAAACCACGGCGATATCGAGTTCGCCTGCATCGAGCTTCAGCGTCAGGCTGTGGCTGAGATCGACCACCACCGAGACGGCGAGGTTCGGATGGCGCTCGGACAGGTCCCGGAGCAGGTCCGGCAGGCAGATCGCCGCGAAGGCGTCCATCACGCCGAGCCGCAGCACGCCGCTCACCGGGCTGTCGCGCCCGAGATGCTCATGCATCTCCTGCATCAGGCTGACGAGCCGTTCAGCATAGGCGAAGACCATCTGGCCCTGCGGGGTCAGGCGCACCGGCTGGTCGCTGCGGACCAGCAACGGACGGGCGATCTGGCGCTCCAGCTCCTTCACCCGGTAGGTCACGGTCGGCTGCGTCAGATTGAGCCGCCGCCCCGTGGCGTGGAAGCTACGCAGCTTCGCCACCCAATAGAAGGCCTCGATCAGTTTCAGGCTCGTCATCGGTGATCCGATACAATGGCTCTATCAGCCTAACCGCATTTTCGATTGGAAACCAAGAAAGCGCTGGGCTTAGGCTTCCCACTCAAGACGCGCCAGACAGCCGAGGTTCTCCGTGCCGACCCTGCCCGAATCCGAATTGAGCAATGTGCCGCCGCAGGTCCGCGCTGGTATCCTGGAGGACCTACCCGAGATCCTCGGCATCGGCGACGAGACGCTGCGCGAAGCCGTCATCCGTGCCTGGGCCCTGTCGCTACGCGATTCTTCCTTCGCGCGCATCTCCGACATGCCGGGCGAGGGCGCGCCCAACCATTTCGTGCTGCATCAGGGCTCGCAGGAGCTGCATCTGCGCGGTGTCGCCAAGCTCGCCATGGCGATCGTCGACGAGTTCACCTCGACCTTCCCGCAGGTCCAGCTCGACCGCGACCTCGTGCTCGCCGGCGCGCTCTGCCACGACATCGGCAAGTGCTGGGAATGCGACCCGGTCAACCTCGCACGCTGGCAGGAGCGCCCCGATCGGGCCGGCTATCCCTCACTGCGCCACTCCGTCTACGGCGCCCATATCTGCCTAGCGGCCGGGCTGCCGGAGACCATCGCCCATATCGCGCTCGGCCATTCGATGGAGGGGCAGCACATCAAGGTCAGCACCGAATGCATGATCGTGCGCTGGGCCGACAATTCCTGGTGGTACAGCGCGGCGGCGCTCGGGCTCTGCCGCGCCGACAGTCTCTCGGCCGCCGGGCCGATCATGACACCGCGGCCACTGCCATGACCTCTGCGCGATGACCGGCTATTCGCTCACCTTCGGGCCTGTCATCGAGCGCTGGCCGCTTCTGGTGGACGGGCTTGTCCTGACGATGCTGCTGACCCTGGTCGGCATGACCCTCGGTACCGGCGCGGGCCTGCTCATCGCGCTGGCGCGGCGCTCCGCGCGTTGGCCGCTGCGCTGGCTCGCCCGGGGCTATGTCGAGATATTCCGCAATACGCCGCTCTTGGTGCAGCTCTTCGTCATCTATCTCGGCATGCCTTCGCTCGGCATCCGCCTCTCTCCGGTAGCGGCGGCCTGCGTCTCACTGGTCCTGAACAACGCCGCCTATATCGGCGAGATCATCCGCGCCGGGCTCGCCGGGACGCCGCGCGGGCAGGTCGAGGCGGCCAAGAGCCTGGCGCTGCGGCCCTGGCAGATCCTTGCCTTCATCGTACTGCCGCCGGCGCTCGCGCGGGTCTATCCGGCGCTCGTCAGCCAGAACGTGCTGCTGATGCTGTCGACCGGCATCACCTCCGCCATCGGCGCGCAGGAACTGACCGCCGTCGTCTCCGACATCAACTCCGACACCTTCCGCAGCATTGAGGTCTTCTCGGTGGCGGCGGGGCTCTACCTCCTCCTCAACTACCTGCAGCGGCTCCTGCTCTGGCTACTGGGGCTGAGGCTGTTCCGCGGCAGCCGGGTCTGGGCCTGAACCATGCGCAGCATCGGCGTCAACGAGCTGACCTATATCGTCCTAGCGCTGCGCTGGACGTTGCTCCTGTCGCTGCTGGCACTCGCCGGCGGCGGCGCCTTCGGCGCGCTGCTCACGGGCCTCGGCCTTAGCCGCCGTCCGTTCGTCCGCCGCTGCCAGATGCTGTTCGTGCAATTCGTCCAGGGCACGCCGCTACTGATCCTGCTGCTGATCGCCTATTTTGGACTCAGCGCCGCCGGTTTCGACATTGGCGCATTGCTGTCGAGTGCGCTGGCGCTGACTCTCTATGCCGGATCCTATTTCTCGACGATCTGGCTCGCCGCGATCCGGGCGGTGCCACCAGGCCAGTGGGAAGGCGCCTCGGCGCTCGGCCTGACTCGCATGCTCAGGATGCGGCTGGTCATCCTGCCGCAGGCGCTCAGCATCGCGCTCGCGCCGAGCTGCGGCTTCGTCGTCCAGGTGATCAAGAACACCTCGCTGGCCTCGATCGTCGGCTTCATCGAATTGACCCGCGCCGGCCAGATCGTCAGCAACGCGACCTTCCAGCCGCTGCTCGCCTTCAGCGCGGTGGCAGCGGCCTATTTCGCGATGTGCCTGCCCTTCACGCTGCTCTCCGAATGGCTGGAGCAGCGTCAGGCCCGTTCCCACTGAAGCCCGTAGTCCGTCAACGCAAGAAGAGGGGAAAGAGACGATGACGATGAGGTTCGGAAACTGGCTGCGCAGCCTTGCAGCCGTGATCCCGCTGGTACTGGCCGGCGCGACCGCCCAGGCCCAGACGCTGGATGCGGTGCTGAAACGGGGCAAGGTGCTGGTCGGCGTCAACACGGCTTCGCCGCCATTCGGCACCACTAATACCGAGATGCAGCCGGATGGCTATGATGTCGAAATCGCCAAGATGCTGGCAAAGGAGCTCGGCGTGCAGCTCGAAATCGTACCTGTGAATAACGAGAACCGTATCCCGAGCCTTTTGACCGGCAAGGCTGACGTGATCGCCTCGACGCTGCAGATCACGCCGGAACGTGCCAAGTCGGTATTGTTCACCGCGCCCTACGGCATGCATGAATCGATGGTGATCGGGCCGCCGGAGCTGAAGGCGACGCAGCTCTCGGACCTCGCCGGCAAGCGCGTCGGCGTCGCTCGCGGCTCGGCCTATGCCAATCTCATCGCCCAGGCCAATATCCCCGGCCTGCAGCTCGTCCAGTTCGCCGACGACAGCGCCAATCTCAATGCGCTCGTCGCCGGGCAGGTCGATGCGGCCGGCACGGTCTCCTACCTCGCCTCGGAGCTGAATAAGCGCTATCCCGACAAGAAGTTCGAGCGCAAACTGACGCTGACCAGCAATGTCTACGCCATGGGCGTGCGCCGCGGCGATTTCGACTTCCAGCGCTGGGTGAACACCTTCCTGTTCGTCAACATCCTCAACGGGGCCATCCCCAAGGCCTACGAGAAGTGGATGGGCGACGCCTGGAAGCCGCTCCCGGCGTTCTGAGAAGCACGAATGCCCGAGCGGTACGGCCGATCAGCCGTGCCGCGCGGTCTATGGGTTGCCGGGCAAAAAATGGCGCCTGTCCGGATCGCCGATATCTCTTGATGTGAATGTCAGCTTGCAGGCGGTGTCTCAACGTCCGCAACTGGCGCGAAGCCACAGTCGAACAGTACGATAAGCGGCTCATTTCGTCGGTTCTCGATGTAATTCATAACTGGCGACCTTCACCACACGCCCTCCACACCCAGAGAAGGTTGGCAGTAGGCCGTCCCGTCGCGAGGGCCGAGCTGCGCGACACTGCTCTCAAAGGCCGGGCATGGCGAGCGCACGGCACTCGTCAGCGATGCTTGCGCCGATGAATGGAGCTGCCTAAACCTGCGGTCGCAGTCGGGATCATCTCGGGACATCATCCAATGAAATTACGTGAGCTTGCCGTGGCCGCGGCCCTGTTGGTCGCCCCGATGCTAACCCCTGTGTACGCAGGCACGCTGGACACAGTGAAAGCGCGCGGCACGCTCAATTGCGGCGTGGGCGAGAGCTTCCCGGGCTTCTTCGCCGCCGATGCGTCGGGTCGCTGGAGCGGCCTCGATGTCGATTTCTGCCGGGCGGTCGCGACTGCCGTCCTCGGCGATCCGGAAAAGGTGAAATACCTGCCGGCAACGCCCGCTGCACGCTTTGCCCAACTTCAGTCGGGCCAGGTCGATATCCTCTCCCGTTCCGTGACCTGGATCATGTCGCGCGAAGCCGGGCTTGGTCTGTCTTTCGCCGGTGTCACCTTCTTCGACGGCCAGGGTTTCCTCGTGCGGAAGTCGGTCGGGATCAAGAGCGCTCGTGAACTGGAAGGAGCAACGATCTGCACGCAGACTGGGACGACGACGGAGCGCAACCTGGCGGACTACTTCCGCCAGCACAACATGAAGTACAAGCCGGTCGTGTTCGAGCAGGCGGACCAGGTCGTCGCCGCTTATGAAGCGGAACGCTGCGACGCCTTCACCACCGACAAGTCGACACTTTCGGCCCGCCTCGCCAAGCTGAAGGACCCGAGCGCCCATATCATCCTGCCCGAGACGATCTCGAAAGCGGCGAACGGTCCGGTCGTTCGCCAGGGCGACGATCAGTGGGCGAATCTCGTGCGTTGGACGCTGAACGCGCTGATCGCCGGTGAAGAGCTGGATGTGACCGCTGCCAAGGTGGACGATCTCGCTGCCAATACAACCGATCCGGAGATCCGGCGGCTGCTGGGCACGGACGGCGATCTCGGCAAGCTGATCGGGCTCGACAAGGACTGGGCTGGGCGCGTCATCAAGGCCGTCGGCAATTATGGCGAGATGTACGAGYGCAATCTCGGGCCGAAGGGTGCGATCGTCATCCCGCGCGAAAACAGCCTGAACCGTCTCTGGCGCGATGGCGGTCTCCTGTTCTCGCCCTCCTTCCAATGACGTCAGCCGACAAGCGGTGAATTGATTCCATGGCGGCGGCTTCTCGAAGCGCGAGCAAGGGCTTCATGCGCCGCGATGGCATCGAATATGGTGTCTACGTCGCGACGGCTTGCGCCGTCGCCGCGCTCGCCGTCATGGCGATTTTCACGCTTCGGACCCGCGGAATCCATGCGGGCTTCGGCTTCCTCTGGGATACGGCCGGCTTCGACGTTAGCTTCGGCCTGATTCCGTATGACGCGACAAAGAGCTATGCCCGCGCCTTCCTTGTCGGCCTGCTGAATACGCTGGTCGTTTCCGCATTGGCGATTGCACTTGCGACAGGCCTCGGGCTCGGCCTGGCAATCGCTCGCCTGTCCGAGGACCCTCCGCTGCGCACCCTGGCGACCGCGGCGACCGAGCTTATCCGCAACACGCCGCTGCTGCTGCAGCTGTTCGTCTGGTATTTCATGGTGTTCGGCGCGCTGCCGCCGGTCAGGCAGTCGCTTCATCTCGGCAGCTTCGCGCTGCTCAACAACCGCGGAATCGTGGTTGCGGCGCCGGGAATGAATCCCGTCGTTCTGCTTTGCCTGGCAGCAGCGGCGGCGTCGATTTTGACCGCCACCATGGAGCGCCGCCTGTCGATGGCGATCGGCCTTTTCCGGCGAGCCGTAGTGAGAACAGCGTTCGCGACCGCGGGAGCGCTTCTCCTTCTCGCTGCCGCCGCCTTCGCCGATTGGGAGCTGCCGATACAACGCGGCTTCAACGTTACTGGCGGCCTCACGTTGCCCCCAGAATTCGCGGCGCTGGTCACGGCGCTCGCGATTTATGCCGCCGCCTTCATCGGAGAGGCGTTTCGCAGCGGCTTTGTTTCCGTGCCTGCCGGCCAATGGGAGGCTGCGCAGTCGCTCGGCCTCGGCCGCTTCGCCACCTTGCGGCTGATCATCCTGCCGCAGGCGGTCCGCGCTGCCCTGCCAGCGCTCGGCAACCAGTTCGTCAACGTCGTGAAGGCCTCGTCGTTGGCTGCGGCCGTCGGATTCCCCGATCTGATGCAGGTGTTCGGCAAGACCACGCTCAATCAAACCGGACAGGCCGTCGAGGTGATCGGCATCACGATGGCGGTGTATCTCGCGATCAGCTTGGGCATCTCCGGCCTAGTTCATCGCAGCGAAGCCAGGCACTGGCGCGCGTGACCAAAGCTCCGGTCTTCCCATGTCCCTGACAACGTCCGAACTGCCGCCCCCTTCGCCTGCGAGACGGCGATGGCGCGCAGGAAGTGTCTTGCTTCTCGCAGTGATTCTGGCCGCTGGGATCTTCCTTGGTCCAAAGCTGTTTCGCTGGGCCGTGTTCGATGCGGTACTTCCGTGGAGCGAGGCGGCGAGTTGTGATGGCCGCGGCGCCTGCTGGCTCTTCATCCGAGAGCGGCTGCCGCAGTTCATCTACGGCTTTTATCCCGCCCCCTCCCGATGGCGGCTGGATCTGGCTTTTTTGCTGCTGTTCGGCTGGCTCTTGGTGCCGCTGCTTCCCGGCCTGCGCCGGAAGACGGCGGGGACCATCGCAGGTGCCGCGATCGGAATCGCGGCAGCCTTTGTGCTGGCGGCGGGCGGTGTGTTCGGCCTGGCTTCAGTAGAAACCGATCAGTGGGGCGGCCTTTTCGTGACGGCGCTCCTGTCGATCACCGCGATGGTGGTGTCGCTGCCGGCAGGGATCGTCCTGGCACTCGGCCGCCAGGCTGACAGCCCCCTCTGGCGCGGGCTTGCGAACATGACCGTCGAGGTCATCCGCGGCGTCCCGCTCCTCGCCATCCTGTTCATGGCCGTTGTGCTGCTTCCGCTCTTCGTGCCCGGTGGCGAAGGGATCGGCCTGTTCACGCGGGTCGTAGTCGGGCTGTGCCTCTACGCCTCGGCCTATATGGCCGAGGTGGTGCGCGGGGCGCTGCGCACGATCCCGACCGGGCAGGCGGAAGCGGCCAGGGCTCTGGGGCTGGGCTATTGGCGCTGCCTCAGCCTCGTCGTGCTGCCGCAGGCGCTGCGTGCGGCGCTGCCCAATATCGTCAGCACCTTCATCCAGATGCTGAAGGATTCGACGCTGGTCCTCGTGGTCGGCGTTTTCGACCTGCTCGGCGTCGTGCAGCTCACCGTCGCCGATCCGAAATGGAACGGCTACTCGGCAGAGGCCTATCTCTTCGCCGGACTGTTCTTCTTTGCGATCTGTTTCAGCCTTTCAAGGGTCGCCGCCCGCATGGAACGGCATCTCGATAACAAGCGGACATCATCGACGTGACTCATAGCTTCGCAACGCCATCCGGACTCGTCGTCACGCGAGGCGAGGAGACGATCAGCGCGCAGAGGGGGCTCGATACACTGATCGACGAGCTTGGCATGCGCCAAGGCTTGCTGCTGCGCTGCAACTTCGCGTTTCCCGGTCGCTATCAGCCGCACTGGCTCGGATTCATCGATCCGCCGCTGCGGTTTTCATTGCGTGCGGATCGCCTGTCGTGCCGGGCATTGAATGAGCGTGGAAGCATTCTCCTGCCGACGATCACGGAGGCCTTCAAGCGCGGCGGCATAGCCGAGTTGGAGGCTCTTCCAGATAGGGTCGAAGGCCGCCTCGCAGCGAGCGAGACATTGTTCGAAACGCTCCGGAATGTCGTGGCCGGGCTCAGCTCAGACGATCCGCATCTCGGCCTCTTTGGCCCCTTCGGCTTCGATGTGGCGTTTCACACGCTGGGACTGGAGAGGCGCGCCGGGCACCCAGCTGACCACGACGACATGGTCCTCTACCTGCCGGACCGGATCGTTGCCGCGGACCATCCAGAAACCGGGCAGGCCAAGGTCATTACTTATGACTTCACGCTGGGCGGACGGTCGACGCAAGGCCTCCCGCGAACGGGAAGCCCTTCCACCCTGACGACCTCGGCACCCGTGGTGGCGAGGAATGATCAGCCCTATGCCGAGATGGTGGCCCGAGCGGTTGAAGCCTGCCGCTCTGGCGAGCTGTTCGAGGTCGTCCTTGCTCAGACCTTCAGGCGCGAAATATCGGCTGGGCCGGACGCCCTCTTTCGCCTGCTCGATCGTGTCAATCCGAGCCCTTATGAATTCCTGGCCAATCTCGGGACCGAGGCGCTGGTCGGCGCCTCACCGGAAATGTTCGTGCGCGTCGACGGCAGTCGTGTCGAAAGTTGCCCGATTTCGGGCACGGTCCGGCGCGGGGAAGACGCTGTCGCGGATGCCGAGCGGGCACTCGAGCTTCTCAACTCACCCAAGGCGGCGGCCGAGCTCACCATGTGCACGGATATCGACCGCGACGACAAGGCGGGCCTGTGCGAGCCCGGCTCGATCCGCCTTCTTGGCCGCCGGCAGATCGAGACCTATTCGCATCTGCTGCACACGGTCGATCATGTCGAAGGGCGTCTTCGTCCAGACCGCGATGCGATCGATGCCTTTCGCGCCCATGTCTGGGCGGTCACGCTGACGGGTGCGCCACGCCGCGAAGCGATCGCCTTCATCGATGTCAATGAAGATGCGCCGCGGCGCTGGTATGGTGGCGCCATCGGGCGCCTCGGCTTCGATGGCCGTGTGGACACCGGCATTGTCCTACGTTCCATGCGGGTTACCGGAGGCGCTGCGGAAATCACGGTCGGCGCGACAATCTTGCACTCGTCCGACCCGGCCGACGAAGAGCGGGAGACCGTGACGAAGGCCGGCGCGCTGCTGCGCACGCTCGACCTCGCATCGGCCCAGGCTACGCAGCCCGAAGCCATTCCGTCGCCGCCAAGCGTCGCTCGTTCGGTTAGAACCACGCCGATGCCGGTTACGATCCTGGGCGGGGCGCCATTCGCACAGACCTTGGAAACCCTCCTGGTATCCGCGGGCGCGGAAGTCACTCTGGAACCGTTGCCTGCGGTTGGGCGGAGGTCATGGGCCGGTGGCGCCTACATCGTCTCCCCGGACCTTTCGGATGGAGCGCTCGAGACCACCAGTGAGAGTCTGGCGGCGCTCCTCGACGCCGGACGACCGGTCCTTGCGCTCGGCCACGGCATGCTGGCGCTGGCTCGGCTGTTCGGCGTGAAGGTTGAATCAGCGAGCGCTCCGCGCCACGGGGAAAGGGCCTTGGCCCGACCCTTGTCGGACTCTTCATGGCTGTTGCCGAACTTAGTCGAGCCGTTCGTCGTCGGCTGCTACCACCGTCGCCTCATCGCTTCGGGGCAGGTTCCAGCGCCCTTGCGCGAGATTGCTCACGGTGATGCCGGGGAGGCGTTGGCGTTTGAACATGAAACGCTTCCCGTAGCGGGGTTGCTGTTCCGCCCGGAATCGCTGCTTACCCAAAATCCGCAGAGACTGATCAATGCGTTTCTTCAACGTGCTAAGCGCGGATGGTGAAAGCGCATTTGTCTAGTGCCCGACGAGCCTCGCCTTCTGTGTTTGGGAGATGATCGGCATCCGGCTGACACCGCGGCGCGCTGGAAGCGTCCGGTTCTGGGCAATCGGCCAACGTCTTTTCCTGGCGCTTGTCCGAAGCGCTTTCCGGAACTGCCGCGATGCCAACCTGATCGCCTATGACGCAATGCGGTGCGCCGACAGCGACTCATCGGCCCATCGTGGCTGAAGGCATTCGACCTGGCAGGCCGGGCTCGCGCTGACGCGGGCGGCCGGCGCCCACCGGCTCGCCTGTATCCACCATGCGCCCACGGCGGACGATGCGCTGCTGCGTAGCCGCGAGGCAGGTCTGCAGGCGCGGGCTCCCGACAGCGTCTTCGCCCGCGATGGCGATGTCTTCACGCTCTGAAGCGCTGGCTCGCCCGCAGAGCGCTTCATTCGCCTTCCCAGGGGTGCCAACGGCCACTTTAACGGCGCTTGAAATGGCGGATAATGCGATCGGTCCGTTCGACAGATTCGAGCCAGGTCGCAGGTCGGCACAAGCCTCATCCGCACGGTGGGGCGTGCGTATCCGTGGGAGGGAGACCCATGTCCGAGCGACCGCAGATGCGGGGACAAGTGCCCGCGAACCTCCGTCGGCTCCTTCCTGCCATGTTCGCCGGGGCAGCTTGCGCCGCCGCTATCGGCTGGATGAATGCAGCCCGGGCAGGCGTCGACGCTTATCCCGTCGTCCCCATGCAGCGAAGCCTGGTCAGCTATCTGGTGCAGGGCCTCACCGCGGTCCGAGAGCTGTTCTGGCCGATCCTGGCCGCGGTTCCGCGCATTCCCGGCGAAGCCAGTGATGCGGTCGCACGCATACTCACCAGCGGCCATCTCGGCCTTCTCTGGCGTGCCGCCTTCATCACGGCACTCCTGTTGTTGCTCCCCCATGCCATGCGCCTGGCGATCTCGCGCCCGAAGACGCGCATGAGCGCTTCGAGAACGACCCGGCTCCTGTCCGCTTTCGCCTTCGATGTCGGCGACCTGATCTTGATGATGCTGGCAGCTGCCATCCTGGTCGAGCTTGCTTTGGGGGACGACACGCTTATGGCCCGGTTGGGTATCGCCCTCGTCGATATCGGGCTCCGGTTCAGGATCGTCATGACGGCCGTCCGGATGTTGCTGCGCCCGCGTGAACCGCCGCTGCGCCTCATCTCGGCCAGCGATGCCCAGGTTCAGCGTGCCATGCCGTTTCTGACGGCCTCGCTGCTTGTGGCCGTCGGTTTCGTAACGGTCATCCCGCTGCTGCTTGAGGCCGGAATGAGCTGGCCGGCCGGGCAGGCCTCGGGCGTAACGGTCGGAACCATCGTTGCCGCGTTGATGTGGACCGCGGCCCGTCGCTTCCACGCCGAGGCTCCTTTGCGTCTGCTCGCGCGCGAGATCGGCTTCGGCGCCGCCATCGGTGCCGCCGGGATCGCCTGGATCTACGGCGTCCTGTCCCTCGATTTTCCATTCTACGTCGCAGCGATCTCGATCGGCGGCATCGTCGTCGGAGCGTTCATCGTCGATCGGCTCCTGCTGGCCTACTGTAATGTCCATGCGGGCGAACGGTCGAATGCGCCCTTGCGATGGCATTTGGCGCGGGCGCTCGTTGCGATCATGCGCCTGGCTGCGACCTTGGGCGTGGTCCTGATCGTCGCGCGGTTTCTCGCCATGGATTTTCCAGCCTGGCTTGGGGAGTCGCGCTGGAGCGAGGTCAATGAGAGCCTGGCCCGGGCGGCGGCAGCGATCTTCGTCACCTATGCCCTCTCGGCTTTGATCAGCACCTGGATCCGCGCAAAATTCGTGACCGCCTCTCGCTATGTCCCCGGCGAGGGCAACGAATTCCAGCCCGGTTCGCGGCTCCTGACCATCATTCCGCTGCTCCAGTGGGGGATCACCTTCCTCGTGCTGGGGACAGGGAGCCTGGTCGCGCTTGGAGAGCTTGGGGTCAACACCGCCCCGCTCCTCGCAGGCGCCGGCATTTTTGGGCTTGCCCTCAGTTTCGGCGCTCAGTCACTGGTGCGCGATATCATCTCCGGTTTGTTCTACATGGCGGATGATGCCTTTCGCATCGGCGAATACATCCAGGCTGGACAACTCAGGGGGACGGTGGAGAGCATCTCGCTTCGCTCCGTCCGCCTTCGCCACCACCATGGCCAGGTGCATACGGTTCCGTTCGGCCAACTGGGCTCCGTGACGAACAGCAGTCGCGACTGGCTGATCGTCAAGTTCAATCTGCGGCTGACCCGCGATGTCGATCTCGAAGCGGTGCGCAAGACCGTCAAGAAGGTCGGCGAAGAACTGCTGGCCGATCCGGAGTTCGCGCCCGAGTTCCTCGAGCCGCTCAAGATGCAGGGCGTTGCCGACATTCAGGAGGCTGCGCTCGTCGTGCGCTTCAAATTCACGGTCCGCCCCGGAAAACCAACCGAGATCCAGCGAGAGGCGCTGAAGAGGATCGTGACAGTATTCCGCGAGCGCGGCATCGCCTTCAGTTCGCACACGGTCGTGGTCCATGGCGCGCCGGATCACCTGGAGACCGCCGCTGGAGCTGTCGCAGCAGTAACGGAAGGCATCGGCGCCATACCTCGACCCAGGCCCGGCGTCGCGACGCCCGACGGCGGCTGATGCCGCCATCTTGGTGCAGTCTCCGGATCGTCACCCGCTGGCGCCGCCCGGCACCAGCCCGTCGGGCCGGGGGGCAAAAGCAGTGTTTCTCGTCAAAATCCGAGATCCGTCAGTGACGGATGATCATCGGGGCGGCGCCCCAAGGGCCAGTGATATTTGCGGTCGTTCTCCTGGATCGGCGCGTCGTTGATGGAGGCAAAGCGGAACCGCATCAGGCCATCGCGATCGAATTCCCAGTTCTCGTTGCCGTAGGAGCGGAACCAGTTGCCGCTGTCGTCGTGCCATTCATAGGCAAAGCGCACGGCGATCCGGTTTTCACGATAACTCCACAGTTCCTTGATCAGCCGGTAATCCAGCTCGCGCTGCCATTTGCGCATGAGGAAGGCGACGATCGCCTCGCGGCCGTGGACGAATTCGGCCCGGTTTCGCCAAAAGCTATCGACGGTATAGGCGAGCGCCACCTTTTCGGGGTTGCGGCTGTTCCAGCCATCTTCGGCAAGGCGGACCTTTTCAGCGGCTGTCTCAGCCGTGAAGGGAGGAAATGGGGGACGCTGAATGGTCATGGAGTGTCTCCGCTTTCGGCAAGCCTGGCGCGCAAGGCCGCGTTCTCCGTTTCGAGCTGGGCCACGCGATCATGGAGAGGACGGATCGCCTCGACGACCTCCTGTTCGGCAAAGCGCGGGGTGATGTGCTGCTGGCAATTCCAGTCGAAAGCCGCGAGGCGCAACCGGAAGATGCGTTCGATCTTTGCCCGATAGCCCGGGATGGTGACGCGCTCCGTCAGTGCCGGATCGGCTTCGATCGCAAGGGTTTCCACTTCGGCATAGATCTTCAGCCGAGCGCGGCGAGCATAGTCCATGAGGAACAGGCAGGCGCGGCCGTCGGCCGCCAGATTGCCGGTGCTGATATACTGGCGGTTGCCGCGATAATCGGCGAAGGCGAGCGTGCGATCGTCGATCAGCCGGAGGAAGCCGCGCGGCCCGCCCCGGTGCTGGACGTAAGGCCATCCGGTCTCCGAGACCGTCGCGATATAGAAGCTGTCGCGATCTGCGATGAAGGCGGCCTCGTTCTCGGTGAAACGGTCGAACGCACGGTCGCCCTTGAAGCCCTGCCAGATGCGATCGGCGCCCATTTCAGCCTGCACCGCCCGGACGCCCGGCGTCACCGCAATGTCGAGAAATCCATAGGACATGTCGCTTCTCCCTGCTGCGATGCGCGCAGGGGCTGGCGGACCGGCCGCCAGCCCCCCTGTTTCAAGCCGCCTGGCTGGCCTGGACGACCGGAAAATCGATCTCGGTCTCCGCGACGATATTGAGCAGGTTCGTGAAGATGTTCTCGGCGGTGACCGCGAGAATCTCCACGATCTGGGCATCGCTGAAGCCGGCATCGCGGACGGCGTCGATGTCTGCACCGGTGATCTGCCCGCGCTCGCGTACCACCTTGGCTGCGAAGCGCACGGCGGCATCCGCCTTTGCGTCGCCGGATCGGCCCTTGCGATTGAGGGCGATCTCCTCGTGGCTGATCTTGGCGAGGTTCAGGCCGAGATAGCTGTGCGCCGAGAGGCAGTAGTCGCAGCCGTTCACCTGTGCGACCGCCAGGGCGATCCGCTCGCGAGTCTTGACGTCCAGCGTCTTGCCCAGCGCGCCGTTATTGGCGGCGAAGCCCTGCAAAGCGGCCGGGCTCTGGGCGATCAGGCGGAACATGTTGGGGACGACGCCGAGCTGCTTTTGCACGGCATCGAGGATCGGCTTCGAAGCCTCGGGGACATCGTCGCGAGCGGGAATGGCAAGGCGGGGCATCGGGTCTCTCCTGTCTGAGCAAAGCCCGGGACCGCCCCGGACGCGACAGAGATAGGTTTTTCCATCGACGCGCATAATCTGCTATTATCGAGAATATCTTTCCCAATTTATGGAATAGTGATGGATCGCCTGGAAGCCATGACGATCCTTCTCGGGGTCGTCGACAAAGGGAGTTTTTCGGCGGCCGGCCGTGATCTCGGCGTGCCTCTGGCGACCGTCAGCCGGAAGGTGAGCGAGCTTGAGGTGCATCTCGGGACCCGGCTTCTCGTTCGCACGACCCGGAAAGTCGCATTGACGGAGACGGGTGCGGCCTATGTCGCGTCCGCCCGCCGGATTCTCTCGGAGATCGACGAAACCGAGCGGATCGCGGCAGGCGAGTTCCACGCACCCCGCGGCGAGCTCATCCTGACGGCACCGCTCCTGTTCGGTCGCCTGCACATCCTGCCGATCGTGACCGAGTTCCTGGTGGCCTATCCAGAGATCGACGTGCGGCTGCTTCTCTCGGACCGCAATCTCCATCTGGTCGAGGACCATGTCGACATGGCCGTGCGGATCGGCCGGCTGCCGGACAGCACCCTGATCGCGACCCGCGTCGGATCGATGCGGACGGTGGTGTGCGTCAGCCCGACACTGAGCGCCGCGCGGGGCATGCCCTGTTCTCCTGCGGATCTGTCGAATGTGCCCTGCGTGAATTTCGAAGCCTGCTCGTCGGCCTCGGCGTGGCCCTTCCGATCGAAGGGCGGCAAGGCCCTCGCGGAGGTGCCGATCCGAGCGCGTCTCTCCGTGACCACGGCCGAGGCCGCCGTATGGGCCGCGTCCGAAGGCATTGGGGCGACCCGCGTGCTCCACTACCAATGTGCCGATGCCGTACGCGAGGGATTGCTGCAGATCGTCCTCGCCGATTTCGAGGTCGAACCCCTTCCGGTGCACTTGCTTCACGCCGGGCGCGGGGCACTTCCCTCGAAGATGCGCGTGTTCCTGGACTTTGCGGCAAGTCGGTTACGAGGCAGGCTTGGCTCGTTGTGATCGCTGAGGCCCGCTGGAATTTCGCTGCCTACCAGTTAGATGAGGAGCCGTTTTCAACGTCAGCTGTCAGACAAAGAGCGAGAGTCCGCTTGTGGCGCTTGCCGTGCTAAGAGGAATGATGGGACGTCAACGCTGATCGTCAGCTTCAAGGTCACTTGATGCTGTCGGCGGTTCCTCATGTGGTCAAGGACCCTTGCGGAACACCTCGAATACCAGCGCACGGAGCCAGCGATGACCGGCATCGGCATCCATCCGCGGGTGCCAGATCTGCGACACAACGATCTCCGGCATGCGAATCGGCAGATCGAACAGCAGCATGTCGTATCCCGCCAAGGCCAAGCAAGCCGAGCGGGGGACGAGGCCGAGGAGATCTGAGGCCGAGACCACTGCGATCACCGCCGGAAATCCCGGAACGATAACCACCACCCGTCGGGAAAGCCCGTGGAATGCCAGCGCCTCGTCCGCGGGCCCGGACCTGCCCCGTCGCCGTGCGAACACCACATGGCCCCAGACGCAAAGGCGTTCCGGCGTGACCGGCGCATCAAGGATCGGATGCCCGGGGCGGGCTACGCCGACATAGGTATCGCGATAGAGGGTCTGGGTGCGAAGCTCGCCGCCGTTCTCGGAGATCACGCCGATTTCGAGATCGACCGCGCCGTCGCGTAGCGGCCCGATATCCTTGTCGGGCTTCGCCAAGAAGCGCAGCCGCACACCAGGTGCCAGGGCGGACACGGCCGCGCTTAGCTTTGCCGCATAGAGCTGCGTGAAGGCGTCGTTGGCGCGGATGGTGAACTCGCGCTCCATGTTCTTCGGCTCGATCGGCTTCGCCGGTCGCAACACGGTCTGCGCGCCCAGCCGCAACGTGCGAACCTGTTCGGCGATGGCCTCGGCATGGGGTGTCAGCACCAGCGCACGGCCGGCCGGCGCCAAGATCGGATCGCCGAGGGCCTCCCTGAGCCGTGACAGGGTCCGGCTCATTGCGGAGGTGCTGAGCCCAAGCCTGAGCGCAGCACGTGTCACGCTGCGTTCCTCAAGCAGGACATCGAGAGCGTTCAACAGGTTCAGATCTATGTCAGGCATGGCGCCCTATGCAAACATTAGTTGAGTTTGTTGCGTCTGGTGCAAATTCAAATTGCGGCTTACCAGAAGGGGAGCCAACACGGAATGCCCCTATGCTGAAAGCTGCTTTCGACCTCCATACAGACGGCCTGCCCGCACCACGCCGCTATTTTGCGATAGCTATCCTCCTCCTTACCCTGGTGCTCGTGGTGCTCGACGGCGCCATTGCCAACATCGCTCTGCCCTCGATCGCCGCTTCGCTGCACGCCAGCCCAAGCGATGCCGTCTGGGTCGTTTCGAGCTATCAGCTCGCGGTCCTCGTCGCACTGCTGCCCTGCGGTGCCATCGGCGAGACGGTTGGGCCTCGGCGGGTCTTCCTCGCGGGCGTCGCGCTCTTCACCCTGGCCTCGGCGGCCTGCGCCGTCTCTAGCTCCCTGCCCATGCTGGTGGCGGCGCGGTTCGTACAGGGTCTCGGCGGCGGCGCGGTGATGGCCCTGGGCGTGACGAATTTGCGGCTCTGCGTGCCACACCGTCTCCTCGGCGCGATCATCGGGGTCAATGCGATGATCATTGCCATCGCGTCGGCGGCTGGGCCCGGCATTGCCGGCGCTATCCTTGCGGTGGCGAGCTGGCCCTGGCTCTTCGCCGTCAACGTGCCGCTCGGCGTCGTTGTGCTGGCATCGGGCGCCGTTCTGGCCCGCACGACAGGCGTGGCGCGGCGGCTGGACGGCAGGGCGATGGCCGCCAACAGCCTGATGTTCGTCCTGTTCTTTCTCGGTGCCGACCACGTCGCGCAGTCTCCGGTGACGGGCGGCCTCTTGATCTCTGCCTCGGTCGCATGCTTCGCCCTGGTGCTGCGGATCGAGCGTCGGAACGCCGCGCCGCTCGTGCCGACCGATCTTTTCGCCGCCCCGGCCTTCCGTGTCTCCGTCATCGCATCAGTCTGCTGCTTTACCGGCCAGATGCTGGGCTTGCTCGCCTTGCCTTTTTATCTTCAGCACGGGCTCGGCATGATGGCGACCCAAGCGGGACTTTACATGATGGCCTGGCCTGCGGCGGTCGCATTGATCGCGCCGATATCCGGATGGCTGGCCCATCGCATAAAAACGGCCTGGCTCTGCGCCACGGGTGGCTTTCTGCTTGCACTCGGACTTGCCGGGGTCGGACTGTTGCCGGCCGGCCCGCACGGATCGATCTTCACCGTGAGCACGGTCATCGCCGGCCTCGGCTTCGGCCTTTTCCAGACCCCGAACAACCGCGTCCTGCTTCTCTCGGCACCCAAGGCCCGCAGTGGCGCTGCCGGGGCCATGCAGGGCACGGCGCGGCTGACCGGCCAGACTCTCGGGTCCGTCGCGATGGCCGCTATCTTCGAGGTTGCCCCGCCTGCGATGGCTCCAGAGGTTGCCCTAGTGCTGGCCGCAGCCTTCGCAGGCCTCTCCGCGCTCGTCAGCCTCGGGCGCGTGCGCCACGAGATGACAAGCTGAGAGGCGATATGGTTCGCCGTCAGCTGGAACGGAGGCCCGCGATGGGTGTGATATGTCCGCGTATTGCGTCTGACAGCATACCGTGAGCTCGCGGCTCCCGACAAAGCGAGGGAACGCATTCTCCGGGAAAACGTCCGCTGCGAGCCGATTGCAGTCGCTGCATAAGGGCCAGTCAAGAACGTCTGCTTCCCGGCAGGCATCGAAGGTCGGCTGTTGGCGCAGGAGCGACGGTCGTCGGAGGGCGACCGCAACGGCTGGGTTGGGTGGAAAACTGACGGCACGCTAAGTCGGCGATGGCAATTTTCTAGTGTAATCGATGAAGGCTCGCAGCGGCGTAGGAACGAGACGGCGCCCGGGGTAATAGAGGAACGGGCCGGAGAAGCTCAGCCACCATTCGGGAAGAACCGGAACGAGCGCGCCTGAGCTCAAATGAGGCCGTACCCAATCCTCGAAGATCGTGACGATGCCATTGCCTGCGATCGCCGCTTCGATCGCGAGATCAGCGACGCCACCGGGTTCAACGATGAGCACCGCCGGCGGGTCGACAAGTATGGTCTGGCCGTCGCGCTCGAACTCCCATGGCACAAGTGCACGGCGGGGAAAGCGGACGCGGATGCAGCTATGTCGCAGAAGGTCGCGCGGTTCGCGCGGGGTGCCGCGACTTTCGAGGTAAGCTCTCGAAGCCACCGTGGCGAAGCGCTGGACGCGAGGTCCGATCGGAAGCGCGATCATGTCCGGCTCAAGGCGCTCATCGTAGCGGATGCCGGCGTCGCAACCTGCAGCCAGCAGATCGACGAAATCATCCTCGGCTATGACCTCGAGGCGAATGTCCGGGTAGGCCGCCAGAAATGGCGGGACGATGGCCGGCAAGACCAGGCGCGCGGCGCTCACCGGAACATTGAGCCTCAATGTGCCGGCCGGCCGTTCCTTGTAACCGTTCACGACATCGAGCGCCGCTTCGACTTCGCGCAGAGCCGGCTCCAGCTTCCCCAGCAAGTCTTGCCCTACATCGGTCAGAGCGACGCTTCGGGTGGTGCGATTGAACAGGCGGACACCAAGCCTCTCCTCAAGCCGGCGCATCCTCTCGCTGAGCCCGGAAGGGCTTTCTCCGGTTGCACGCGAAGCACCACGAAATCCGCCCGCTCTCGCGACCGCGACGAAGACATCAAGATCCGACAGGCTGGGTCGCATTGTTCGCTGATCCGCACAGGCTGTTCGGATTGTGCAGGATTATCGCCACGCTGCAACGGCCCTATCTCCGGACCATATTCAATCGAGGAGATCGTCATGGCAGCCGATAATCGCACATTCGTTTTTGGCAGCCGTACGGTGAAGCGCATGGGCTATGGCGCCATGCAGCTTGCCGGAAAGGGCGTCTTCGGCCCTCCGCGCGATCGAGCCGAGGCTATCGCAGTCTTGCGTGAGATCATCGCCAGCGGGGTCGATCATATCGACACCAGCGACTTCTACGGACCCCACGTCACCAATCAGATTATCCGTGAAGCTCTGCATCCGTACTCGGATGATCTGGCGTTGGTCACGAAGGTCGGTGCTCGCCGGAGTAGCGATGGGGCCTGGATCGAGGCAAGCTCGCCGACGGAGCTGGTCACCGCCGTCCACGATAACCTGCGCAACCTCGGCGTCGAACAGCTTCACGCTGTGAACTTCCGCGCGATGTTCGATGTGCACGGCCCAGCGGAAGGAGCCATCGCACCTCAGATCGAGGCGCTCGCCCGGCTCAAGGACCAAGGACTGCTTCGGCATGTGGGCATCAGTAATGCGACACGGACGCAGATCGCCGAGGCACGTGGTCTGGTTGAGATCGCTTGCGTCCAGAACCAGTACAATCTCGCCCATCGGCATGACGACGTCCTGATCGACGATCTGGCGCGTGATGGGATCGCCTATGTACCGTTCTTTCCACTCGGCGGCTTCTCGCCGCTGCAGTCGACCACATTGTCGGACGTTGCCGCCGGATTGGGCGTGTCGCCCCTGCAGACCGCGTTGGCCTGGCTCATGCGCCGCTCACCCAATATCCTGTTGATCCCCGGCACGTCTTCGCGCGCTCACCTGCGCGAGAACCTCGCTGCAGCCGATGTCAATCTCGACGATGCGGCGCTGGCACGTCTGGATTCGATCGGACGTGCTGCCTGAAGCAAACTGGCGCCGCGCGCGGCCCAGTTCCGCAGAGCCGATATTCGAATTTGGCCCCGGCGCGCTTCGCAAGCTAGGGTCCGGACCCATAAAATGATTGGCGCCGCCGGCTCGGTGTGATTCACGGCTTCCGGGAGGAATCGAGGATGAATCGGGACCGTTTCTGGCTTACGGAAGCGCAGTTTGCGCGGATCGAGCCGCACTTGCCGACGGATACGCGTGGCAAGCCGCGTGTTGACGACCGCCGAGTGATCAGCGGCATCGTTCATGTCCTGAAGTCCGGCGGGCGCTGGGTCGATGCGCCGCCCGATTACGGGCCGCGCAAGACGCTCTACAACCGCTATGTGCGCTGGGCCGCCAAGGGCGTCTGGGTCGATCTCTTCCACGCCTTGGCGAGCGCCGGCGGTCCCCCGGCCCAAGTGCTCATCGACTCCTCCGCCGTGAAGGCGCATCGCTCGGCCTCGGGTGGAAAAGGGGGGAGTGCTGCCAAGCCATCGGCCGCTCGCGCGGCGGGCGCACGACCAAAATCCACGCGCTGACCGATCGCGACTGCCGGCCCATTGCCTTCATGCTCACCAGCGGCCAGGTCGCTGATTGCACGGCCGGATCCGCCCTGCTGAAGCAGATGCCGGCAGCCCGCATCCTGCACGGCGACAAGGGCTACGACAGCAATGCCATCCGCAGGCAGGTCGAGGAGAACGGCACGATGCCCAACATCCCACCCAAGGCCAACCGGCGCTGGAAGAACTGCTTCTCGCCGGTCCTCTACCGAGACCGGAACGCCATTGAACGCATGTTCTGCCGCCTCAAGGATTTCCGACGCGTCGCCACGCGATACGACCGCAACGCCGTCAACTTCCTCGCAGCCGTCTGCATCGCCGCGACCGTCAGCTACTGGTTGTGAGTCCCCACCCTAAGTCTGCTTTCCGGCGAAGAGCCAAGGTCCGGTTGTGGCGCGTCTGTGCCATCCGGCCGATCTCCCCAGGTGTCGACATCATAGCCACATGAATGCCCCGGCTGCGCGATCGCGAAAGAGAACTACTGAAACGCGGATGAGATCACGCAGTTTTGCGATTACCTGGAACGATGCAAGCAGGATCGTGCGGTAGCCTCAGTTAGCGGGAGCCAGCGATTGGGCCACGTAGAGCCGAAGCCAGTCCTCAAAGCGCGTTGGCGCAAACCGTGGATAATCACCTGGCATGAGGGTGTCGTCGCGCAGCACCGCGCCGAGATAGAGCGCTTGGCTATCGGCAATGATTGGGCGCGGATCTTCATTCGCTGCCATGATCTGCCGGGCGAGGTCGTCGAGATGGAAGCGATCGGGCCCCACAATCTCGAGCTCTCGGTTCTGCGGGCGCCCAAGCACAATCTCGCGCAGCGCCAGCGCGACATCGTCGCCTGCGACGGGCTGGACAAGAGCAGGCGAAATGCGAAGCGCATCTCCTCGCGCCGAGGTCTCGACGATCCCGTTGATGTATTCGAAGAAAGGCGTCGACCGCACGACGGTGTACGGCACGTTTCCGCTTCTCACGATCACCTCTTGCGTCATCTTGGCCCGGAAATACCCGCTATCGGGCAGCCGATCGGTCCCGACCGCAGAAAGGACAACGTGATGCTGGACGCCCGCGGTCTTCTCGGCAGCGAGCAGGTTCCGTCCTGAGGCCTCAAAAAAGGCAAGCGCGGCTTCCTGATCGAAGGTCCGAGAGTTTGAAACGTCTACGACCACCTGCGCGCCGGCCAGCGCCGCGGCCAGGCCTTCGCCGGTCACCGTATTGACGCCGCGCGACGGCGAGGCGATTTCGATTTCGAGATTGCGACCGGCAAGCGCGTCAGCGAGCTTGGACCCGATCATGCCGGTCCCACCTACTATAACGATCTTCATCTGCCCTCTCCTTGATATGCTCGC
This sequence comes from Allobosea sp. 10L417, assembly GCF_056395485.1. Classification (NCBI taxonomy): domain Bacteria; kingdom Pseudomonadati; phylum Pseudomonadota; class Alphaproteobacteria; order Hyphomicrobiales; family Alloboseaceae; genus Allobosea; species Allobosea sp. 10L417. Next base: position 218,212 of record NZ_JBFTJP010000009.1, on the reverse strand, counting down.
TCGCTGCCGGGCAGCACCTCACTCGTCGAACGGCGCGCGCTCGACGAAATCGACCGATGACGGCACGCGATAGCCCGCGACGAGCCGTTCGCCGAAATCACGTACGAAGTTGTCGTAGCTGGTTTCAGGGCGGCTTCTGGCGATGTGGCAGAAGCACTGGGTTATCAACCGCTTCATCCCGAGCCTCGGATAGGCCAGGAGGATCTGCTGGACTTCGTCCGGCGGGATCGCGTCGTATTGCAGCCCGACGACATCGAGGCAGATGCCTGCCGTGCAGAGAGCAACCTCGGCCTCCTTGTAGAGGCCGATCGACGGCGTCGAGTTGAGGGCGACGCTATCCCAGATCAACTGAGCACGGCGCTCGTCGAGGCCGCTCTCACGGGCGAAGCTTCGCGCGAGATCGGCACCCTCGACCTCGAACCGGCGCGGCCCATCGAAGCGCTCGTTCAGCGTGACATCGTGCAGGAGCGTCCCGACCGCGACGACTTCCTCGTCGTGCTCGAGATTCCGAAGGTGTCCCAGCCGGGCCGCGAAAAGCCAGGAACGGACAACGTGATTGTACAGATAGGGCTCGCAGGCCCGGCGGGCATAAGCGAGAGCACTGGCCACAAGTTCGGTATCCGGCACGGCAACGCCGGCCAAAATCTGACGATTGTTTCGGATCTCTGACATCGTTTTCAAGGGCCCTGAGGGGGTGAATTTCGGGGGCTGTCAACGACCGGCCGGTTCGACGGGAGCAGCTTACCGATCCGATGACGGACCGACCGGCATCCGAGCCGCTGAAGCTGATCGCGGACTTCAAGCGTGACGAGGCAGCCTCATGCGCCGCCTCGTTCGCGAGTGTCATCCTCGGACGAAGGCAAGGATGTCCTTGTTGATCGTATCCGCATGGGTCGTCGCCATGCCGTGCGGGAGCTTGTTGTAGATCGACAGGGTCGCCCGCTTCAGGAGCTTTGCCGAGAGGGGGGCGCTGTCGCCTATGGGGACGATCTGATCGTCATCGCCATGCATGACGAGAGCCGGCACCTCGATGACCTTGAGATCCTCGGTGAAATCGGTCTCGGAGAACGCCTTGATGCCCTCGTATTGAGCCTTGGCGGCTCCTATCATCCCCTGGCGCCACCAGTTCTGGACGATGCTGGCGTCCGTCTCGACCCCGGCGCGGTTGAAACCGTAGAACGGTCCCGATGCGAGATCGGTGTAGAACTTGCTGCGATTGGCAGCGAGACTCTTCCGAAGGCCATCGAAGACTTCGATCGGCAGGCCGCCGGGATTTCGCTCTGTCTTGACCATGATCGGCGGAACTGCGCCGATGAGAACGAGCTTCGCTGTGCGGCTCTTGCCGTAGCGCGCGACGTAGCGCGTAGCCTCGCCGCCTCCGGTGGAGTGTCCGATATGGACCGCGTTACGTAGGTCGAGATGCTCGACGACCGCCGCGGCGTCAGCCGCGTAGTGATCCATGTCATGCCCGTCACTGACCTGGCTCGAACGGCCATGCCCGCGCCGATCGTGCGCGACGACCCGGAAGCCCTGCGCCAGAAAGAACAGCATCTGGGCGTCCCAGTCGTCCGAGCTGAGCGGCCAGCCATGATGAAAGACCAGCGGCTGGGCCGATTTCGGGCCCCAATCCTTGTAGAAAATCTCAACGCCATCCCGCGTCGTGACATAATTCATGCGTCGGCTCCTTTTGCTGTTGTGAGGGGGAACGGTGGCGGGCTGCGCCAAGGAGTGGAGCGGAAGCGTGCCAGCCGCCGCTATGCCTGCGCCGCCGCAAAGGAGGTCCCGCCGACTGAGGTCGGTGGAACTGGACAGTACTTTGTTGGGCATTGGCGCCTCCAGGGCGCAGATATTGGTTGCGGACCGAAATGCTCAGGGTGCCCGTTTCGGCATAAAACCCCGATACTTCGACCTCAATCAGCGACGATATCGATGTGATCGTCGGGTTCATGAGGCATATTTATTTTCCAGCTTCCTAAGGCGACGATCAATACGCTCGAAGATGGCTCATTCTATTCATATGTATAGATCATATCGACTTCGGCATATTTTGATTTCGATGAGGAGCGGCCCGACTGTGGATCATCAATGGAGATCCACATGGGACAATTGTCGAACAAGGTCGCCGTGATCACCGGTGGCAACAGCGGGATCGGCTTCGCGACAGCGCGGCTGTTCATAGCCGCAGGTGCGAGGGTGCTGATCGTCGGTCGTCGAGAATACGCCGTGACCGAAGCCGTCGCCGCCCTCGGGCCTCAGGCGACAGGCCTCGTAGGTGACGTTGCCGACCTCGCCACGCACGAACGTGTCGCCGCGCTGGTCTCCGATCGTTTTGGACAGGCCGACATCTATATGGCGAATGCGGGCAGCATCAGCATTCAGCCGAGCTTCACCGGCCACCGACTACGACACGCAGTTCCTCACCAACGCGCGCGGCACGTTCTTCGGCCTGCAGAAGATCGCTCCGCTGTTGCACGATGGCGGCACGATCCTGCTCACCAGTTCGATCGCGAGCCGCAACGTGCTGGATGGTCACGCGGTCTACGCTGGCAGCAAAGCAGCAATTGAAGCGTTCGCGCGCAACTGGGCGCTGGAACTTAAGGAGAGGCGCATTCGCGTGAACGTGCTCAGCCCCGGCCCGACCGATACGCCTATTGTGGGAAAGCTCGGGGTCGCTCCGGAAACGCAGGCCCAGGTCGAAGAGCAGGCTGCCCGGATGATCCCGTTCGGCAGGATGGGAAAGCCGGAAGAGCTCGCTCAGGCAGCTCTCTTTCTCTGCTCCGCCCACGGGGAATTCATCACCGGCGTCAACCTGGCCGTCGATGGCGGCATCACGCTGACATGATCTCAGAAGAGGCGGCCATGCCGTTTCCCTCGCCCAGCCATTCCGGCGCATTGGCGAGGCATCACGCCGTGACCAGGACACTGGAGCATCGAAGCCGGTGCTCCAGCCTCGCCAGGGCTAGGCGGCGTTTGCCATACGCATGCCGACCGGTAGAGCCTCCCAAGCCCTGATAAGTTCGCCGAGTGAGGCAACTTCCATCTTCCGCATCAGGTTGCCCCGGTGCAGCTTGACTGTGACCTCGCTGATGCCGAGGTCGAAGGCGATCTGCTTGTTGAGGCGCCCCCGTGCGACCTCGCACATGACTTCGCGCTCCCGTGGCGTCAGAGTTTGCAAGCGTTCGACACATCCCTTGATCTTCGCAGCTTCCATCCTTCGCGCCCCATCCAGCCCGATCGCCGCATTGACGGCGTCCAGAAGCGTCTGGTCGCGAACCGGCTTCGTCAGGAAATCCACCGCGCCTGCTTTCATGGCCTGGACGGTCATGGGGATGTCGCCATGCGCGGTGAGGAAGATGATTGGCTTTGGATTTCCGGTCATCGTCAAATGACGCTGGAGGTCGAGCCCGCTGAAGCCGGGCATACGCACGTCGAGAATGAGACATCCCGGCCCGTCGAGCATGCTGGTCTCGAGCAGCGCCTGTGTCGAGCTGAACGAAACCGCGGCAAAGCCGGCTGACTCCATCAGCTCGAACAGTGCGTCTCGGACCGACGCGTCGTCATCGACGATGATGACGAGAGGCTGCTGTTCTTCGGCTACACCTCGCCTGGAGGAGAGTCGCGAGATTGAGCGGTCAATGATCATGTTCACCTTCCACGTGCTGTTGAGGTAATGCCCTTGCGATCGCCGCGAGCAAGGCTTGGCCATCGAACGGCTTGCAGAAGAAGCTCTCCACGGCCCGCGCCCTGATCTGCTCTGCGATCTCGTGGCGCCCGGTGATGAGAAAGACCGGCAGATCCGGGCGCTCTTGGTTGACGAAGTCGCGTAGCTCGAAGCCGTTCAACCCCGGCATGCCGACATCGGTGATGAGAAGATCCAGTCCGGAGAGGCCGACCTGGGTCAGCGCTGCCGCCGACGAGAAGCTACGAACCGCATACCCCGCGGACTCGAGCAATTCCTCAAGCGATTCGAGCAATCTCGGGTCGTCATCGACGGCGGCTATGACATATTTGTGCTTGATCACGCTTAGATTCCTCCCATCCGGCGCGAATGCTGGATCGGGATTTCCAACCGCTCCGCAATTCGAACCAGGTCGGCGAGCGATGACGCCGCCATTTTCTGCATCACGTTTCTTCTGTGAATCTGAAGGGTCACTTCGCTGATGCCGAGCTCGGCCGCAGCTTGCTTGTTGAGGAGTCCGCTCACGACCAGCGGAAGCACGTCTCGCTCTCGCGGAGAGAGATGGTGATAGCGTTCCTTCAGCCGCGTGAGATCCGCGCGTTTCGCCTTTGTTTCCCGATCCTGCGCTATTGCCGAGCGGATGGCCGAGAGCAGCGCCGTGTCGCTGAACGGCTTAGTCAGAAAATCGACGGCACCATGCTTGATGGCACGCACCGATGACGGGATGTCACCATGCCCCGTGATGAAGACGATCGGCGGATGGTCTCCCTGCGCGATCTGGCGTTGCAGCTCCAGCCCGTTGATATCGGGGAGCTCGACATCGAGAATCAGGCAGGCCGGGAGATCGGGCTTGTTTGACCCGATATAGTCGCCGGCAGAGCTGAATGAGACTGATCGGACACCGTTCGCCGCCAGCAACTCACCCAGGGCCTCCCGGAGCGCATCGTCGTCGTCGACGATGAACACGATGGCGTCGTCAACGGTCATGATCGGCTTTCAGTTCGACAGGTAGGATGAAGATAAACGCCGCCCCGCCGTCCTGGTTGTTCTCCGCCCATAGTCGGCCGCCATGGGTCTCGATGATGGTTCGCGATATCGCCAACCCCATGCCCATCCCATTGGGTTTCGTTGAGAAGAAGGCTTCGAAGACCTTATCGGGCGCACCAAGACCCATGCCGGTGTCTCGGACTTCGGTCCTGACGAAATCGCCGGCGCGGAATGTTCGGACGCGCAGAACCCCGCGCCGAGCAGGCTCCATCGCTTCAAGGCCGTTGCGGATCAGGTTGACCAGGACCTGCTGGATCTGGATGCGATCCAGCTCAAGCGACGGAAGACCAGCCTCGACCTCGACCTCGATACGCATGCGACGCCGGGCCGCTTCTTCCATCATCAGATCCCGCGCCTCATGAAGAATGGCGTCGAGCGGGCAGAGATTTCGCGCTTGGTCCGTCTGCCTGAACAAGGCACGAACCCGGCCGACGACATCGGCGGCTGAATTCGCATCCCGGATGATGCGTTCGATGGTTTTCTGCGCCCGATCCAGATTGGGCGGGTCCGAGGTCAGCCAGCGCTGGCACGCGTGCGAATTGGCTACCACGGCCGCGAGCGGTTGGTTGACCTCATGGGCGATCGAGGCGGAAAGCTCCGCTAGGCTAGCGGCCTGCGCTGCGCGTGCCAGGCGCTCCTGCGTCAAGGTCAGCGCTTCCTGCGCGCGCACCTGATCTTCGATCTCGAAGCAGATGCCGTTCCATTGAACGATCTCCCCTTCGACATTTCGCATCGCTGCGGTTCGCGTCTCGACCCAGCGATACTCGCCGTCCGCCCGCCGGAGGCGATGCTTCATCGCATAGGGTGCGCCGGTCGCCAGTGAGCGCCCATATTTCGCTTTGACGTCAAGAAGGTCGTCAGGGTGTATGATCGCTTCGAGCGTGCCGGTCAGGCGTGTCTGACCGTCCTCGTCCTTGTCCCCTAGCCCGAAGCCGAGAAATTCCCCAAGCTTCTCGCTGCGATAGATGGGCTCCCCGTTCGGCGCGGCGCAGTAGATGAGGGCGGGCAGCGTCTCGACCAACTGGCGCAGCGATCGTTCGCTTTCCCTGAGCGCCTCCTCGACGCGCAATTGGTCGTCGATATCATGGGACAGACCATACCACTGAATGATGCCGCCATCGTCGTCCAGGAGCGGCTCGGCACGCCCGTCCATCCAGCGATAAACACCGTCGTGGCGTCGCAAGCGATAGCGCATCGCGTAGGGCCGACCGCTGCTGAGACAGTCCTTGATTTCTGCCCAGACGCGACTGGCGTCGTCCGGATGGATCGCAGCCTTCAAGGCGGCTGCGTATCGCTCCGTCTGCGATTGCTCCAGGTCGCCCTCGTCAATGCCCAGGAAGTCGATGAAGCGGCGGTTGAAGAAATTCGGAGCCCCGGTTGGGGTCAGTCGCCAGAGGAAGCTCGGAACCAGATCGATCAGCCGCGTCAATTCCTGCTTTCGGAGATTGAGTTCGGTCTGGGTGGTGATCAGATCGTGGATATCGACGGATACGCCGTACCATCGAATAATCTTACCGGCTTCGTCGCGCAGAGGTTCGGCGCTCGTCTGCGTCCATCGATAGGTGCCACCAGCCCGATGCTGGAGGTACTTGATGTTATACGGCGCGCCCGTCACGACCGAGTTCGTGAAGGTTTGCTCTGCCAGCTCCCAGAAATTCGGATGAATCATCTTTTTCAAGGAAAGAGACCCGTCCGACGCCTTGACGGTATCCAGCGTGGCGCCGGTAACCTCCATGATCCGCCTGTTGAGATAGATGGGCCGCCCCTCCGATGACATGCTCCAGATCATGGCAGGCACCGTGTCGATGAGCTGTTCGAGATGCTTTTCTCGCTCTCGAAGCGCAGCCTCTGTTTTCTTGTAGACATCAATATCGATGGAGGTGCCGAACCAGCCGGTGATGTGGCTCTCGCCATCCCGTGTCGGCCGCGCTGAAATGCGGTGCCAGACATAGTGTCCCGTCGCGCGCAGCATGCGGTATTCGATGTTCCAGGGCTCGCCCGTCTTAAGGCTATGCCGCAGGGTCGCGGCGGCCCCGTCGACGTCGTCCGGATGAACACCGCGCATCCAGCCGACCTCACCGCCATCGATGAATTCCCGCTCACCGAGACGGCGATTGAGATCCTCCAGAGCCATGTCGATGGCAATCTGGGCAGCAGGGGTCACATAGGTGAACTTCCCAGTCGCATCGAAAGCCCAGGCCTTGCCGTGTAAGCTCTCGATCACTTTGGCGGCCTGCACCGCCTGCACGGTATCGCCAAGCGATTCCGCGACAGTCCAGCGATCATCCGGTCTCGAAACCATGGCGTCGACATCGACGCTGATGCCATAGCCCGGCTCGGCACGGAGCTCGGTCCAGTGATAGCTGCCGTCCGGCTGGCGCAACCGATAGCTCGTCACCTGCGGCACGCCCGTCCAGAACGCATAGGCCGCCGCCTGCGCGATCGCAGCCCTGTCTTCCGGGTGGATCGCACCCTCGGCCACGTCATCTGGGATGGCACCAAGACCGGGATGCCCCGGCGCTTGGCGTGGCGCGGCCGCGTCCCGGGCGCCTCGTCGGGGTGGATCGCGCGCGATCAGCGCACCGATGCACGCGGCCACCGCGACGGATGCGCCAAGAGAAAGCGCGGCTTCCCGTAAGGCGCCAGAATAAAAAATGGCGGTGACCGTCGCACTGGCAAAGGCGACTAAAAGCCCGATCCAGAGTGACTGAAGCAGATACCCGCGCGCATAGAGGAAGAGCGCACCGAGCGGCGCCAGCATTCCTATGGTGGTCCCGGCCAACCAGTATGCCAGGATGCCAACAGCCAGAGTCAGTGACACCAGGATCGGTGGCGTTCGATGGAGCGCTGCAATCATGGTCGGGTGCCTTTCCGAAGACGGATTATCTGGAAACCGTCCCAGCATCATCTAGCACCAGTCTTCGAACATCCGGCTGGCAAACTCAGTGGAAACTAGCGCCAGGACGTCTCGGCCGCACTTATGGAAATCCATGACTTGCAGGGAGATCGTCCAGTGTTCCGTTGCTGCGCGACGGCGTGCGGACAAGCGCCGCAATCCACCTTGGCACCAGAATGGAGACTCCTAGGCAGGCTCGGCCAGCGAAAGACCGCTCGCGCCGCATTGGTCATGGATGAGGTCGATGATCTCATTCTTGGCGGATGTCCCCGTTGCGAGGCTCGCGACACGGAACTGCAATTCCACCTCGATGGCCGCCGCATCGATGGCCTTCAGGGCAACGGCTGGCGGGGGATCCTTGACGATGCGGGTACTAGTTTCCAGCACTGTCCGCATCGCGTCTTCGACGATGCGCGGCCTTTGCCCCGCGGCGAAGCGCACGCCTAATGTTATGAGGTGCGACTCGTCGGGGCGGCTCAAGCTGGTCAGACTTTGCTTTGCCAGCATGCTGTTCGGCAGCACGACGATGTTGTTTAGTCCGGTCAGCAGGTTGGTCGAGCGCCAGTTGGTTTCCATGACGCGGCCCGCAGTGCCGTCACTCAACTGGACCCAGTCGCCGATCGCATAGGCCTTGCCGAGTGTCAGAGCGATGCCTGAAAAGACATCGCTGAGCGTGTTCTGCAATGCGAGGCCCAGGATCAAGGCGACGACGCCCGAGGTCGTGACCAGGGTGGCGATCGGCAGGCCGAAAACGAACCCCATGACCGACAGCGCTACACCGAGATAGATCCCGGCGACGGCCATATCCAGGATCAGATGCGCTTCCTGCGGCTTACGATTCACCCTGACGTAGATGTGGATGAAGCCAATGACCGTCCAGGCGAGATGGGTCCACCACAGAATTCTCGCGGATTTGGAAAGCACGGCGGTCAGCCCTTCCGCATAGCCGTCATCGGCTTGGTGCGGAGCGATACCTCCCGCATAGAGCACAATGCTCATGCCGATGAAGAACAGGATTTGGACGATCAGGCGCCCCGTCGGACGGTCGCAGCCCTGAACGTGCCACACGACGATTCCTGCGGTTCCGAGGACGTTGATCAGCACCAACGGCAGGAAGTGGTCATCGCCGAGCATGGGAAAGGTTCCGGTGGCGGTAGCTCATGGTGAGGGAGACAGCGCGCCGGATCGCCATCCGGCCTCATTGTCTACTTCTTGAGCGGGAAGGTCAGTTCTTGCTGGGCGGTATCGACGACGAACACGGCAAGCAGTTTTGCCGGGTGGGTCTTGCTCGCGTTCTCGCTGACTCCGTGACGGTCACCTGGAAATTCCGAGAAGCTTTCGCCGGCCTTAAAGACCGCGGCGGGGCCATCATTAACCTGGCTGCGGATCGCCCCTTCGAGCACGGTTGCATAAATGAAAGCGGAAGCAGGATGTGTATGACCATGCGAGAATCCGCCCGGAGCGTATTCGACGAGAACGCCCCTCATGCTCTTGCCTGGTACGTTAGGCAGCTCGTGCTCGTAGACCAGCGTAACCTTGGCACCTTCGCCACCTCCGGGCGTGTCATGTGCGAATGCCGAAATCGACAGAAGAGATGTCAGCGCAAAGACGCTCGCCAATGACTTGATCATGTCTATCGTCCTTTCACGACGAAGGTGGACGAGCCGCTTCGAAATCGGCTCATCCACGCGCCATTATTTCCGGGGAGCTGTCGCGAACCAGCGATCGAAGTCGATCCGGCCGATGCGGGGATTGTTGTCGGAGACGAGAGAGCCAGCCTCCAGCTTGGTCCCGAAATACCGGGCATCCGGATCGGCGATGACGGTGCGGGTATCCCCGATCGCCTTAAGGTAGCGAGCGACGAAATCGCAAAGGCGTGCGCGCTCTGGGCCCGAGATTTCGATGATGCCGTTGGCCGGCGCGGCCAGCGCCGCCTCAGCAACGAAATCGGCGACATCGTCGGACGCGATCGGCTGAAGATTGCCCGTCGACAGTCGGGCGGTGTCGCCGGACGTGCCGGCCTGGGCAATGCCGCCGAGGAATTCCATGAACTGCGTGGATCGTAAGACCGTATAGGGGATGCCGGATTTCCGGATGATCTCTTCCTGAGCGACCTTGGCGCGAAGATAGCCGCTGTCAGGCAGACGGTCCGTGCCGACGATGGAGAGCGCGACGTGATGCTTGACGCCGGCCACCTTCTCCGCCGCTGTCAGGTTCTTGCCGGACGTCTGGAAGAATTCGAGCACGGCCTTGTCCTCGAATGAGGGCGAGTTTGCGAGGTCGATCACCACCTCGGCATTCGCGAGTACCTCGGCCAGGCCTTCGCCGGTGATCGTATTGACGCCGGTATTCGGGGCGGCGGGAACGACCTCATGCCCCTGCTTGCGTAGGCGCTCCGCGGTCTTCGATCCGATCAATCCGGTGCCGCCGATAATGACGATTTTCATGAGAGACCTCCTGCGCAGCCGCCCATGCGGTGCGTCGTTCGATCGTTGTGATGGGGGCGACCTCGTCGAGGTCGGTTGTCGGCCGAGCCGGCATGGCTTTGAAACCTGCGCAGCCAAGCTCGGCCGAGAGCCAGACTGGTATTCAAAAGTCCCAGAAAACCGGGACCCAGCGGAAGGCGCTGCCCTCGACCGCAACCCGACCGACCGACGGGAATGGGAGGTGGGTGGCCACGAGCTGTTCGCCGGTGCCCGCCAGCTCCGTCAGCAGACGGTGGCGAACGCGAGCCGCTTCCTCGGGGTCATGCTCGAAGCCGTTATACCAATCAGGGTGTTCGAACCCGACAGCGAATACGGCGTCACCGGCGAACGTCAGGCGGTCGCCGCCGGAGGACAGACGTACCACGCTGTGTCCGGGCGTGTGGCCGCCCGTGCGGCGGACGATGACACCCGGCGCGACCTCGTGTTCGTCGTCGAACAGCCGCAGGTGACTGCGATATTCTTGCGCGAACCGCTTGGCGGCCGCACGAAGGGCGTCCGGGAAACCCGCCGGCATGTTGACGTGCGTGAAGTCAGGCGCCTCCCAAAACTTCACCTCGGCGGTCGCCACATGGATCCGCAGGTCCGGGCGCAGTCGCTCCTTCACCCCCTCGACGAGTAGACCGCCGACATGGTCCATATGCATGTGGGTCAGCACCACGTCGGTGACGGAGCCGAGATCGATGCCGGCGGCCTCCAACCGCTTAACCAGTTGTCCGGCCCGCGGCAGGTTCAGTTCCGGATCAAGACCGAGCCCAGCGTCGATCAGTATGACCTGCTCGCCGCTGCGCACCAGGACCACGTTCAGCGCCCAGTCGAAAGCGTCGGTGGGCAGGAACATGTCGTTCAGCCAACTAGCCCGCTCGGTCTCGGCGACGTTATGCCCTAGCATCTTGGTGGGGAGCGGCAGGACCCCGTCGCTGACCACCAGAACATCGATCTCGCCGACCCGCACCGCGTAGCGCGACGGGACCAGCTCTTCGGGCCCCGGTCGTCCGGGGCGTGAAACGACGTCTAAGCTCATGGTTCTCTCCTGATTGATGCCGTTCAAATCTCGGCTTGGAAGACGCTATATTTAAGTTATTATGTATTATATCGGGCCTGAGAATAGATAATCCTATTCTGAGTAATAGGTTTGTTTTGTTATATGATCGGATTAATTCCCGATTATTGTGCCATATTGCGGCTGCTCATCGATTTTATACGATGAATATATATGCAGCCTTCAATTTTATAGGCGATTCGCGCTTAATTCAGTCGATTGCGCGCAGTTTGATGGCCGTTATGTCGCCCGACTATCGTGACGACGCAGCCATCTCGATCATGGATACGACTTCTGCGGGGTGCGAAATCATCAAGGCATGCGACGCGCCGTTGATGGCGACGGTCTTCACCATTCGCGCGCGCTGCGCCATGAAATCCATCGCAGCCGGCGGAATGTTCCGGTCACCGGTTCCGTAGATCATGTATGAGGGCAGCGACTTCCACGAAGGCACCCCCGACGGCTCGGCCAGGGCCGCTTCGGCAACAGGGCGTTGCGTGGCAGCCATCAACGCAGCCTGTGCCTTCGGAACGTCGGCCGCGAACTGCATCCGGAATTTCTCCGGCGTGATATAGAGATCTCGCCCGCTATTCGGCGTCGCGACCGCCTGGATCGCACTTCCCAACGTGCTTCCCGGAAACTTGCCTGAAAGCGACACGCTGGATTCACCCGTCTCGGGCGCGAACGCGGCCACATAGACGAGAGCTTTCACATTCATCTGCCCATTCGCAGCTTCCGTGATCACGGGCCCGCCATAAGAATGGCCGACAAGAACGACCGGGCCGGAGATGGATCGAATGAGCGTCGCGACTTCGGCCGCGTCCCCCTTCACGCTCCGTAGGGGATTGGCGGCCGCGATCGTTTCGTAGCCAGCCTTGTTGAGCCGGGCGATCACAGCATTCCAGCTCGCCGATTCGGCGAAGGCACCGTGCACCAGAATGACGGTCGGTTTGGTACGAGGCGCTGCTTGCGCTGGTCGCATAGCCATGGTGAGCAGCGCGGTCGCTGCCGCCAAAGCGAAAACACTCGGTTTCATATGCGTTCTCCGGGTTGGTCGGTGGGGTCAAAGCAGCCAGCGCAAGCTCGGGCCCGGGGTGCTTGGCCAAAGAATTCGCCAGTCAATCCAGACGTCGGCGTCGAAGACAGGAAGAGGCGCAGTTGGGCGGCTCTGACGCGGCGGCCAGGGAGAGGCTTCGACTTGCTGGCAAGGAATTCCGGAGCGCCCAGAGCGTAAGCGCCAGTCCGAGAAGCGCTGGCAGCGTCACCGCCGGAAAGTCCCGCGGAATGACAGCAGGCGAACAGATTCCGACGGCAACCTCCCAAAAATGGAAGAGCGCGTGCGCGCAAAGCCAGGACGTCGCGGCTGCCCATAGTCCAACGCGGCGCCGCGGTTTGAAAAGCCCGAGGCCGAACGCCACGCCGAGGAACATCTGGATCATCCCGATGTCGCGAATGAAGTGCTGGTTGAAGAAGCCGGTATCAGTCACGCCCGGGACAAGTTCGTACCAAGCCAGTGGCGCGATCAGCATGAAAAGGCCGTTCGCGGTCAAGAAGGTGCCGTTGAACGCCACCGTGATGACGACCGTCGCGGCAGCGGCGCGTCCTCGAGGAAGCATCGCCTCGCGCGTCAAGAGCGCTTTCATCAATCACCTCTCGCCGAAGTGCGCTCACCACCGTGGACCGCCGACAAACTCGGAGCGGCGTGGCAGCGCAGAAGCGAGAGGAATTGTTCGCGTTGAACGCTTGGATCTCTACTGGCCCCTTCAATGTCTGCTCTCGATAGATCGCCAGACGGACCTGTACCTTGGCATAGACAAGAAGGAGCAACAGCGTACGCAGAGCTTGATCCGCATACTGGGTGGATCCTGGGCCGAGCATCACGCCAGATCCATCGACCGACATCCTGTAGTCGTCACCGCAACGGCCGGCGGCCTGCTACGGGACGCGATGCCCGACCTCAGTATCCGTCTGGCTAGCGCGGGCCTCTCGGCGGTGACCAGCAGATCGGCGCGATGATCGCACAGGGCGAATTGGACGTGCTGTTGTTCTTTCCGGACCGCTTGCCGCGCAGCCGCACGATGTGGACGTCAAAGCGCTGCTACGACTCGTGCTCGTCTATGACATTCCCGCAGCGTTCAGTCCGGACACTGCGACAGCTTTGGCCAGCTCCGGCCTTTTCAACCAGTGAAAGTGACAGGATGCGACGGACACGCGATGCCAAGTTCGTCGCGAGCGAGCGGGGGCACCGGCTGCGTATCTCGGGACACACTCCTGGCACTCGGTGACGAAAAAGCGGATAAGGTCGCCGGATGAAGATGGCATCCACCCAGATCGACCTTTTCGACGATGCGCCGGGTTACCGGCAGACGCCCCGACCATCTCCCAGGAAACGCCGGTCCGAAGTCCTGTTGCCATCCAGCGATGATGAGGAGCTTGCCCAAAGACTAGAGGAGACTGGACGCTTCAAGGTTCTGCGGAAGCTGGTACCCCGTCCGATCGTTGCCCGGGAGCAAAGCGCGTTCCCGAACGTCGCGGTGCTGGTGGATACAGAAACCACCGGGCTGCTTCATTCCCGGGACGAGATCATCGAAATCGGCGCAGTGAGCTTCACCTACAACGATGAGGGCATGATTGGGGACGTCATCGGAGTCTACAGTGGCTTGCGTCAGCCATCGGCGCCGATCCCAGCAGAGATTACCAGGCTGACCGGCATCACGGACGAGATGGTGTCTGGCCGCTACATCGATATCGCCGCGCTCGATGCTCTCGTTGAACCGGCCGACCTCGTCATTGCGCACAACGCCGGATTCGATCGCCCATTCTGCGAAGGGCTTTCGCCAGCCCTTGCTTCGAAGGCCTGGGCATGTTCGGTCACCGAGATCCGGTGGGCCGACCTGGGATTCGAAGGCAACAAGCTCGGATACCTCGTCGGTCAGTCGGGCTTATTTCATGAAGGACATCGCGCGACCGATGACTGCCACGCTCTCCTGGAGGTGCTGGCGCGGCCAGCGGGGCCAAATGGGACGCGTCCATTCACAGAGCTATTGCGATCGAGCACGCAGAGCCGGATCCGCATCTTCGCGGAGAACGCACCCTTCGACATGAAGGATCACCTCAAGGGACGTGGCTACAGATGGTCCGACGGGAGCGACGGAAGGCCGCGAGCCTGGTGGATCGAAGTCGACGAGGAGCTCTATGACGAAGAGCTTCGCTATCTGAGGACTGACATCTATTGTTGGGAGGATGCTGAGCCGCTGACCGTGCGATTGACGGCTCTTGATCGATTTCGCGCGTGAACTGGCTCGCTCGGCGGGAGCTATGCCCTCGCCACGATGTGCATCGTGGTCGGGTAGGGCATCGCCATACTCCCTGAAGTTGTGCGATCGCGCGGGCCGTTGCGGAACGCTAACGGCAGGAGCGCGCTTAGGGGCCGGGGAGGAAGTCAGGCCCTGGAGCAGCCAGTCGAATGGCAGTTTGGATGTCCTCGCTACGATAAAAATTTGCTCGGGGGACCGGCAAACTGGTCGGCATCGCTCCAAGGACTGCCTGATTCTTGGAGATCGCGCGGATTTTAACAATCGCGCTCAGATGAAATGCACGGCCCAAGTGGCATTGAGCCCGGAAAGTCCCGGAGTTCCAGAGTTGATGAGCGAAGAAGCCTACCTCCCCAGCGGTGATTTTGCCGCTGAATCCGGATCCTCAGCACTTGAGGAGAACGGGTCGGAGCGTGGGACAAATCAAATTGGAGACTCAAGCGAAAGCAGGCCAGGGCGCCCAATTTGTGAGAAGGGGGAGGGCCCCGGGCAGAACCAGGTCGTTGGTGGCGATCGCGAGCTTCTGGAGAGCCTCAAGAAAGTCCGTGATCGCGCGCTCGCCGGTCGTCGCCGCGCCATTGCTGATGCGTTCGCCCTTGCTGATCAATGCAAAGTCTTCGCCCAGCACTTGTCGAAAGCCCATCTAGTCGCGTTCATCAGGGCCGAGTGCCGCGTGTCTCGGACGGAGGCAAGTGCTTACCTGCTGCTGGCCGACTTCACCGATCCGGAACGAGCCGATCTCCAGCAGAGTGCGATCGACGTCAGTGTCCTCTGCCGCCTGGCAAAGCAACCGCCAACGGTTCGGGACGAGGCGCTTACGATGTTGCGTTCGGGGAGGTCGTTGTCGCTTGCGGATCTGCGATTGCTTCGGCGCGACGTGCTCGCAGCCGAAGCAGCGGTCTCTGGCAAGCCGGATCGTAGCGCCGTCACAGACTTGAAGAGTGCCGTCAGGTTGAAGGCACGGGAGTTCGTGGACCGCTTCCTCGAAGGCCTGGGCGGATTGGCTAACGATTTTACCGATCTTTACAACGAGACAGGCCCTGAGGATCGTTCGCCCGAAACGGTTTCCAGGGTCGATGCGCTTGCCGAAAATGCTCGTCGGCTTGCAGCCCAGCTCCAGAGGCTCGTACCGGTCGATTTCCTGACTTCAGGCGACGAATGGCCCCAGCATTCGTGGAGCCGCGTACTTCGTACGCTGAATCTACTCGCAGATCGCAGGCTGTGTTCTATCGAAGGATGGTCTTGGCCGGACGTGGATCCGCTTTGGATTGACGAGAGCCGGCACGAGCCCTTGATGTGGGCACTCGGACAAGAGTTGCCGGAGTTGAGCCGTCATCGACGTCGGCTCGGCCAGGGCGTCGTCGCACTCGATCGCCATCCGCAGAGTTCCAGGTCCCGGCCTGCGAAGCCCTATCAGTACTCGGTGCTCGAGCTGTGTGCTGGCGCTGGAGGTCAGGCGATCGGTCTGCACGCCGCTGGATTCTGGCACGCCGGAATCTTTGAGAAAGCTCCCGAAGCTGTCGCAACCCTACGTGCCAATCGTCCCAAATGGCCGGTGTTCGAGGCGGATATCAATACGATCGATGTCAGTCGCTACCGGGGCGTGGATCTTGTTGCCGGCGGCCTGCCTTGCCAACCTTATTCGCAGGCAGGAGAGCGGCGCGGCGCAGGGGACGAACGGGATCTTTTCGATCGAGCTCTTCAGATCATCGAGCAAGTCCAGCCGAAGGCGATCCTGATTGAGAATGTGGTTGGCATCTCCCAGGTCACCCACGGAGTGCGCCGACTTCAAGTATACTCTGAGCTCGAGCGTATGGGTTACGACGCGGAGTGGAGGATCATCGAGGGTCCCGACTTCGGACTGGCTCAGAATCGTCGCCGCGCGATCCTTGTCGCGCTCCGTCGCGGCCTGATGCACCGCTTCCGTTGGCCACTCGCTCCGGAAATGGCGCCGACGTCGGTCGGCAGCCGGTTGAAGGATTTGATGGGAGCCCGCGGCTGGGTTCGATTGGATCAATGGGTCGCCGGAGCCGACGGCCTCGCGCCCACGCTGATCGGGGGAAGCGCGAAGAAGATGGGCATCGATTTGGCCCAACCAAATTCGCGGCAGGCCTGGTTCAATATCGGCGTAGACCCCCGAAAGCCTGCCAAGGAAGCGCCCGACCCGGACTTCGATGGAATCCCCTGTCTGACCCTTCCGATGCTGGCGCGGCTCCAGGACTTCCCAGACGATTGGGGCTTCTCCGGATCGCGTCAGGCGCAATTCAGGCAGATGGCCAACGCCTTTCCCCCGAGACTTTCCCGCGTCCTGGGACTCGCAATCCAGCGTGCACTCTCAGGCGAAGAAATCGATGTGAGAACGGCAATCGAAGCGCCGCTTTTCAAACGGCTCGATCTGGCCGAATTCAATCGGCATTTGCGCGAGGCGGCTGAATAGCGTCCGAATTTAGCCCATTGCGTCGCTCGCCGAGGGCGGCAGGCTTTCGCGCTGTGCTGATCCAAGATTGGCCCAGGTTCTAGCCGCGTTCATTGTTGTCTCAGTTTGCTACGATCAAGCCAGCCATATGTGATGACAATCCGGGCTGCCAACCGATCACGCTGGGCCGAGCAAGAGGTGTGTTTCGGATTTCGATATACCTTCCATGATCCGGATGCCGGTGAGGAGCCGATTGAACTCGGCCATGCTGGGGACGTCGATTTCCGCGATCAGATCCCAAAGTCCGTTGGTGGTGTGAAGCGCGGCGAAGCCCGGGTTCTTTCTCAAGCTCGCCACGACGCCCTTCATGTTCCGCCCCTCGAGTTCAATCATCATGATTCCGCGGATTCGGTCGGTCGCGTCATGGTCTTTCAATCGAACGGTGAAGCCGGCGATCACTCCGTTCGCGATCAGTCGATCCATACGGGTTTGGACGGTGCCCCGCGCAACGCCCAGGAGCTTCGCCAACGTTGGGACCGTTGCTCGCGCGTTGACACGTAGCTCTGCGATTAGGCGATGGTCGAGATCATCCATAATGCTCTGCCGATTCCGTCAGTCTGTCTGACAGTATGGACAATCCATCATCGATTGTGAGCTTGGGCAACGTTTCTGCTCTTCATGTGCTCGGATATGTTGCCGCCCGGCTGCAATCGCGGAGCGTCTGATGAATTCCCGACCGACTTGGAATCCCGGCCCTCGAGTTCGAGAGCTGTCCTGCCGTCTTGTCGGCTGGGGTAGCGAAACCGGCTCCCTGGGCGAGGCCGAATTCGGGGAGCGAATGGCTGAATTGCTCCGCGACATTCCATATTTCCGCGATCATCCGGGCCAAGTGCGGTTGGTCAACAGCCATGGCGATCCGATGACGCGAAGCGTGGTGGCCATTGTGCGGGGAAAAGGGTCCCGCGCACTGGCCCTGGCGGGGCATTACGACGTCGTGTCAGTCGAAAACTACCGGGAGCTGTCTCCGCTGGCGTTCAAGCCCGACGAACTGCTGGCGGCGTTGATCGCCGATCTGGAGAGCCGGCCGCTAAACGCGGGGGAGCGTCGCGCTCTGGAGGACTTCAGGGGCGGCGAGTTCCTGCCCGGTCGCGGGCTGCTCGACATGAAGAGCGGTATAGCTGCTGGGATCGCCGTTCTCGAAGCTTTCGCCGCCGATCCGGAACGGCTCGGCAATCTCATCCTGATCGCGACCCCCGACGAGGAGCGCGGCTCGCGGGGAATGCGCAGCCTACGCGATGCGCTTCCGACCATCGCAGCCGAATTCGGACTCGACATCGAGGCAGGCATCAACCTGGACGCGACGAGCGATCAGGGAAATGGAACAGAGGGCCGCGCTATCTATCGCGGCACGATCGGCAAGGCCTTGCCCTTCGCGTTCGTCGTCGGCCATTCCTCCCATGCGAGCTATCCGTTCGAGGGTGTCAGTGCCCAACTGATCGCGTCAGAGATCACGAAGGCCGTGGAGGCTAACCCTGCGCTGTCCGACAGGGCAGGGGGTGAAGTCTCGCCGCCGCCGATCTGCCTGGAGGCGAAGGACCTACGAGGAGGCTATGAGGTCACAACGCCTGAGCGGGTCTGGATCGCCTTCAACTGGCTCTCGCACAACTGGACGGCCCCTGAGCTTCTGCGCCTTTTCGAACAAGCCGTCCGAACGGCCGCGGTTGCGGCTAGCGAGCAGTTCAATCAGCGTGCGCACAGCTATGCCACGATGCTGGGAATACCCCAGGTGGCCCCGGTGGCAGCCGCTTCGCTTATCGCGGTCGGAGAACTGATGAAGCGGGCCGAGCAGGTCGGCGGAGCCGATGCCGTTGCCCGGGTGAACGATGTAGAGCTCGAGTGGCGCGCCTCCGACGATCCTCTCGCTCAGACGCGTGCGATCGTCAGCGCGATGGTTACGGAAGCCAGCGTGACCGGTCCTGCCATCTTCTATGGCTTCAGCAGTCTCGTATATCCCTCGACCCACCTCTCCAGGGCGGCAAATCCCTCCGGCTTTGCCGACGCGATCGAAAGCGCGCGGCTCGCGCATGAAAGCGCCGGTGGAGGAGCGCTCAAGTATCGTGAGTATTTTACCGGCATTTCGGACATGAGCTTTTTGGGACATCGCCCATCCGACGCCGATAGCGACTCCATTGCCGCCAATACCCCGGCCAGCGAGCTTGTCGACGCGGTCGGCGAAGATGCCCTGTCCTTCCCGGTTGTGAACATTGGCCCGTGGGGACGGGAATTTCATCAAAGGCTCGAGCGAGTGCACACTCCTTACGCTTTCGATGAATTGCCCCGGTTGCTGCGGGAGATCGTGAAGCGTTTCCTCGGATAGGTCTGCTGAAACCCAAGCGGGGGAACCAAACGCTTAGAATAAGCTGCCCTGGGGAGGCGGTTCCTCGGGCGGACGTTTCGCTGGCGGGCTTTCGGCGGAGACGGGCTCCTCGGTGGCAGGATCGTCGTCGCCGACCTTAGCGTTGTTCATCCTGCTGTTGACGATCCACTCGCGAAGCTCGGGTGGAGGCTGGTCGAGGAGCTCCTTCCCACCGGTGCCATCGAGCCAGGCGTCGAAATCCCTGGGGTGCAGGATTGCTGGCATCCGGTGATGGATGGCCGACATCCACTTATCGGCGTCCCGGGTGATAATCGTGCAGGAAACGATCTCCTCGCCGGTCTCGGGATCGGTCCATCGATCCCACAGGCCTGCGAACGCCAGCAATCCGCCATCCGCAGCGCTGATCCGGTGCGGGACCTTTTCGCCCTTCGTGCCCGTCCACTCATAGAACGAGCTTGCCGGGATGATGCAGCGCCGCTTGACGAAGGCCGAGCGAAACATCGCGCTGTCGCTCATTCGGTCGGAGCGAGCGTTATGGGTCGACCCGACTTCCGAAGGATTCTTCTTCCACCACCCCGGGATCAGCCCCCCAGCGCGCCTTTCGAAGCTCTCGCCCGGCCTCGGTCTTCACGATGATGTCGACGTCGGTGGTCGGCGGGATGTTGTAGCGGGCGCGCAGGTTCGGCCGATCCGCAGGCACGGTCAGAGGTTGGCTGAAGGTGACGATCTCTTCCCAGGTGTAGGCTTGGCTGAATCGACCGCACATCGGGTGCTGCCTCTATTGAATGTGAGAAATCTTGGCCTGCTCCTCGTTGGCCTTCGCGAGGAAGGCTTCGAGCTTGGCCAGCAACCCGGGCGTGAAGACCAAGTTCATGACCTGGCCGCCGGCCATCTCCAGGCTGATCATCGTTTCTCCCTGAGGATCGGTCGTTATAGCCACCTGCCTCACGTCAACGACGTCGAGATCGATTTCAGGCAGCTCGGCAGGCTTCTTCGCCATCAATCCCGGTCCGTGGTCGGTCGCCATAACTCATCCGGTACGCGCTCCCCGGTCACTTGTTCCTCGGCTATGCGGTCGGCTTGAAGCTCGGCTTCGATACGCGCAACCTCAAGGAAATACGCGAGAGTACCGAAGCTGCGTGCATGTCCGTCTTCAGCATAACGATGCGCTCGAGCAAATCATCCGCGCGACGGAGCCGGACGCGCGGATCGCCAGAGCTCCGAACGGCATCCGTCATCGTACTTCCTGATCCCTCACCTCTAGCTGACCTTTTCCGATGACGCGCCAAGCCGCATAGTGCCGATATGAAGGCCTTTGTCCTCACACGATATGGCGGACCTGAAACAGCACAGCTCCGCGACGTCCCCAAACCGGTTCCGGGGGGTGGCGACGTGCTCGTGCGCGTATGCTCGGCAGGTCTGAACCCCGTCGACTTCAAGACCCGCGAGGGTAAGCTGCGCGTCATCCAGGGCTACCCGCTACCGGTCGTGCTCGGGAACGAGTTTGCGGGCATCGTCGAGGCATGCGGCGAGGCCGTCTCCCGCTTCGCTCCGGGCGATCGGGTTTTTGCGCGTGTTCCGAAGGACAGGATGGGAGCCTTCGCCGAATACGCTTGCGTGCCCGAACAGGTCGTCGCGGCCATGCCGGAAACCCTTGATTTCGATACAGCGGCAGCTATTCCGCTGGCGGGGCTAACGGCTTTGCAGGCGCTGCGCGATGAGCTGCATCTGCGGCCCGGAAACCAGGTCTTCATCTCCGGAGGAGCCGGCGGGGTCGGCACTCTCGCGATCCAGATCGCCAAATGGCTCGGCGCTCAGGTCGTCACGACCGCATCGCCACGTGGCCGCGCCCTTGTCGAAGAGCTCGGCGCAGACACCGTCATCGATTATACGACCGAGCGGGCCACAGATCGTGTTCGAGATGTCGATGGCGTCTTCGATCTCGTGGGCGGCGAGACGCTAGAGCAGTCGTTCGCCCTGGTGAAGCCCGGTGGCACGGTGGTTTCGATCACCGCCACGCCGGAACCCGAGACCGCTCGGAAGGACCTCGGGCGCGGACTGCTGCTGGCAGGGCTATTCTGGTTCGCCAGTCTTTCGCTGCGGATGAAGGCGCGAAAGCATGGCGCGCGCTACCGCTTCCTGTTCATGCATCCCAGCGGAGCCGAGCTTTCCGAGTTGGCCGCTCTCGTCGATGCCGGACGGCTTCGTCCAATCGTTGACCGGGTGTTCCCATTCGCCGAAATCGAGCAGGCGTTTGCTTATCTCGAAACCGGGCGGGCGAAGGGCAAGGTCATCGTGCAGATGCACAAGCCGACAGTCGGCTAGCAACCGCGTGGAGAACTGTACCGTCCGCCCATGACCCGTTGCGGAAACGTGCCATCTGATACAAGGCGCTATGTTCGAGACGATTATGCGGTGGGCGAAGAGCCTGAAACGGGACGTGGTGGCGTTGTGGATTGCCGCGCGCGATCCCCGCACCCCTTGGCTCGCCAAAGGCATCGCGGCCTTCGTCGCGGCTTATGCACTAAGTCCGATTGATCTGATCCCGGACTTCATCCCCGTCCTGGGATATCTGGATGACCTGCTCATTGTCCCGCTGGGCATCGCAGCGGCCCTCCGTCTCATTCCCCCAGCGCTCATGATTGAATTCAGACGAGAGGCAGGTATTCGAAGCACCCGGCCTCGCAGCGTAGTGGCTGCTGGATTTATCATCGGCGTGTGGTTGGGTACGGCTTCGGCGGTCGGCTATTGGGTCTGGCTCCACGTCCGCTAACGTCCCGTTGCGGAACCTGCGCCAGGGCCTCACACTTGAGTGCCGAATAAGCCGCCGCACCAACGGGCCAACACCATGATCGTTCATCAGAACGCCAATGCCCGGACGAATTTCTCCTCCGTGAAGCAAACGCGCATCTGCCCTGTCGCACCGAGCGAGGATCCGATGCGGTACGGGATTTCACATTCCTGCAACCATGTCTCGATCGCGCGGAGCTTCATCTCGAACCCGGCCGGGGGAACTTCGATCTCGATCTGATGAGCCCAGCTATCGGTCTGACCGATTATCGCCACATGCCCCGCATCTTGGCTCGTACGTCGACCTTGGGGCCGGCGCTCGGCATCCGGCCGGTTTCCGTCCCTGAGGCGATCGGCCAGCCGATCCGCTCGAAATGACCGAGCAAGCCATTCGGGATGAACCTCGTGCGGTTGGCGTAAACGTGGCGGTCACCGGTTCCGGATTGGCCGGACGTGAAAAAGCGTTGCGGCACGATCAGGTGAAGGTCGTCCTTCGCCCGCGTCATCGCGACATAGAGCAGGCGCCGTTCCTCCTCGATCTCGTCCCTCGATCCAGTCCCCAGGTCAATGGGAAGGCAGCCGTCGACGGTGTTCATGACGAAGACCGACTTCCATTCCTGGCCTTTGGCGGAATGGATTGTCGACAGGATCAGGTAGTCTTCGTCGAGATGCGGTACCCCGGCCTGGTCGCTTGTCGCATCGGGGGGATCGAGCGTGAGCTCGGTCAGGAAGCGCTCCCGGGAAGGATAGCCGCTGGCAATCTGCTCGAGCTGCACCAGGTCGGCCTGTCGCGTGGATGCGTCCTCGTGGATTCGTTCGAGATGCGGCTCGTACCAGCGCCGGGCGCGCTCAATCTCACCGGGCCAGCCGGCGCGGCCCGATCGGATCTCGGCGACCGCGATGAGGAACCTGGGCCAGTCTTCGCCTGCGCGCTGAGGAGCAGGAGCGTTATCCAGCGCTTCGATCGGGGAGGCCGCCTGTGCGATGTGATCGAGGACGCGCTGCGCCGACGTCGGCCCCACTCCCGGGAGAAGTTGCAGCACTCGGAAGCCGGCGACCTTGTCCCGCGGGTTCTCCACGAACCGGAGTATCGCCAGAAGGTCCTTGATATGGGCACTGTCGAGGAACTTCAGCCCGCCGAACTTCACGAACGGAATGTTGCGACGAGTCAGTTCGATCTCGAGGGGGCCGCTGTGATGCGACGCCCGAAACAGGATCGCCTGTTGCTTCAGGGTCGAGCCGCCTTCGCGGTTCTCGAGGACCTTATCGGCGATGAAACGGGCCTGATCAGCCTCGTCGCGAACATGAACGAGCTGGGGAGGAGATCCGTTGGCGCGGTCCGTCCAGAGGTTCTTGGTGAAACGCTCCGTGGCCAGATCGATCACTGCGTTGGCGGCCGAGAGGATGGCTTCGGTCGAGCGGTAGTTCTGGTCGAGGGTGACGACCTCAGCAGGGGGGGAGAACGCGGCGGGGAAGTCGAGGATGTTGCGTACCGTCGCGGCGCGGAACGAATAGATCGACTGGGCATCGTCCCCGACGACAGTCAGCCCCCGGCCATCGGGCTTGAGCGCGAGCAGGATCGAGGACTGGAGGCGGTTGGTGTCCTGGTACTCGTCGACCATCACATGGTCGAAGCGCGAGCCGACATCCACAGCGATGTCCGAGTCGGTCATCGCCTGCGCCCAGTAGAGCAGGAGGTCGTCGTAATCGAGGACGTTCTGCTGCTGCTTGGCCTCGACATAGGCGGCGAACAGGTCCTTGAGTTCGGCTGCCCAGGCAACGCACCACGGATATGACCGACCGAGCACGTCCTCGATCGGCAATTCCGAATTTACGCACCGCGAATAGATCGCAAGGCAGGTCCCCTTCGTCGGGAAGCGCGCTTCCGTCTTCGAGAAACCGAGCTCGTGCCGGACGAGGTTCATCTGATCGGCGGAATCCTCGCGATCGTGGATGGTGAAGGCCGGGTCGAGGCCGAGCTGATCGGCGCAGTCGCGGAGGAGCCGGGCGCCGATGCCGTGAAAGGTACCCGCCCAGGTGAGGGCGTCGCTCAGCACCCCGGCACCGTCGCCGAGAACCTTCCGCGCGATGCGCTCGACGCGCTTTGACATCTCCGATGCCGCGCGGCGCGAGAAGGTCATCAGCAGAATACGCCGTGGGTCGGCGCCGCTGACCAGCAGGTGCGCGACCCGATGCGCCAACGTGTTGGTCTTGCCCGATCCGGCGCCCGCAATGACCAGGAGCGGGGAGGCCGCTATTGCGCCCACGCCATGAACTACGGCGCGCCGCTGCGCCGGATTGAGCGTGTCGAGATAGCTGATCGGGGCGACGGCGTTCATGAGGATCTGATGGATAATGATTCGTCCGAGCGTACCATGTCGAATGATAAGCGCGCGTCAGGATCGGCTGCGCTTGGTATCGCGGGTAGCTCCGCGCCCCCGATACAAGATTCCCCAATGGGCTCCCCGGCCGCGGTCTCAATGATCGAAATCGAGGCCACCCATGATGTCTTTGAAGCGCGCGGCCTGGTCCGGATCGGAGAACCAGAACACCCGATATCGCTTGCCGTCGTAGGCGACCTCATGGCCACGAGGAGCAAGCGACGAGAGCGGTCCGGTCGCCGGTACGATGCCGAGCCCATGGCCCGGCGGGATCTCAACGGCGACGTGGTGAGGCCAGCGACGGTCGACTTCAGCAGGCGATAGCTCACCCTTGCGTCTCATGTTTCGCCGACGACGCGAGGACGGCGCCGCCCCTCGGAAAAGCGACCGCGCAAGAACCCGCGCGACGATGCTGCATCGGCGTCGGCTGCCATGACGGCCAGGTCCCGGAGGACCATCCGAATCGCCTCCCGGGAATCTCCGCTGGCTTCCTCCAGGACCGCATCGATCTCCTCATCGGCAACGGCAAAAGGGTCTGGTTCAGGCGGGCGCTGAGGCACGGCTGCTGTCATGGTTCTCACTCGGGATGCGAGAACATAAAGAGAACATATGGATTTACGAGTCAAGCCGGAAAGACCAACGACAGAGGCCCGGTGACGTCGGGGCCGCTACCTGGCGCTGCCCCGGCATATGAAGAAAACGCCCCGCGGTTTGGTCGCTACGGATCCAAATTCTGGCGGAACAGAAATGGCGCCCAGCTCGTTCGAAATGCATTCAGTGGACCATTCCACGAGTTTCGAGGAGCTTAGACATGAAGAAGCTTTTGCTCGCGTTTCTCATCGCGGCAACGACCTCCTTTGGTGCGCTCGCTCAGACCGCGACGACTTCACCCGTACCATCGCCGAAGGGCGAAGCGGACAAGAATGCTCCGCTTCCAGGCGCGAATAGCTTCACCGAAGGGCAGGCGAAGAGCCGTCTCGAGGCCAACGGCTATTCGCAGATTGGTCCGCTGACGAAGGACGCCAATGGCGTCTGGAAGGGCAGCGCCACGCATGGCGGCGCCAAAGTGAACGTCACCGTCGACTATCGCGGCAACATCACCCGCCAGTAATCGGAGACTCCCATGACTCAGACACTGACGCGTTCCTATGAAAACTACGAGACCGCCCGGTCGGTGGTCGAAGCCCTCGAAGCCGAGGGCGTCAGCGCCGCTGACATCAGCGTGGTCGGTCGGCACGCCAAGGCCGATGACAGCAATGCCGGTGAAGGCGCTGGAATCGGCGCGGCACTCGGCGGAGCAGCCGGTCTGCTCGCAGGTGTCGGACTGCTCGCCATTCCCGGGATCGGCCCGGTGGTGGCCGCAGGTTGGCTCGCGTCGACGGCAGCGGGCGCCGCGGCCGGCGGCGTCGCCGGCGGGATCGTCGGAGCGCTGACCAGCGCCGGCCACAGTGAAGAGGATGCCAACTACTACGCCGAAACGGTTCGGCGCGGCGGTACCGTTGTTTCGGTTCGCGTTGCCGATGAGCAGGTTCCGGCGGTCGAGGCCATCCTCGATAGAGCATCTCCCATCGACAGGGATGCCCGTCTCGCGGAATACCGTGCAGCAGGGTGGAACCGGTTCGACGAGACGGCCGAACCCTATCGCTCCACGGTGATCTGAACAAAGCCGTCCGGCTTTCGGAAGAGGGCGGACCAGCCCTCAGGAACGACCAAGCGCTGGGGGATTTTCCTGCCAAAATGGAGAGCGGCATGGGTTGGTTTTCTAAAGACATCGCCACGATGGACGACCTCTTCGTCCATACGCTTCAGGACATTTATTACGCCGAGAACCAGATCAAGAAGGCGCTTCCGGACATGGTCGAAAAGGCCACCAGCCCGGATCTCAAGCGAGGCTTCGAAACGCATCTGCGCGAGACCGAGGGCCAGATCACGCGCCTGAAGGAGGTTTTCCGCCTGCATGGCGTTGAGGAAAAGGGCGTCACCTGCCCTGCGATCGACGGCATCCTCGAAGAGGCCAATGACGTCGCCGGCGAAGTCGAAGACAAGCAGGTGCTCGACGCAGCGCTGATTGCCGCGGCCCAGGCGGTGGAGCATTACGAGATCACGCGTTACGGCACGTTGGTCGCCTGGGCGAAGCAGCTCGGTCGCAATGACTGCGCGTCGCTCCTAAAGCAGAACCTCGACGAGGAAGCCGCGACCGACGAGAAACTCACCAAGCTCGCGCTGGACGGTATCAATCGCAAGGCTGCTTGAGCGCGCGGCCCCGCCGGACATCCGGCGGGGTCTTTTTCTCTTCGGAGTGTACAGGAGTCCTGATGCTTTCATCCGAACCGTTTACTTCCGGCCGGGATCTCGCGCTGCGGATGAATGCAGCTTACCCGCACCGCGATTGGGTGGCGCTTCTGGCGGAGAGAGCCGGGAAGAGACGGGACTTCGTGGAATGGCATCTTCAGGAAGATATGGCGCCGCCGGAAGCTTTGTCGCGAGCCGCCTCCGAACTCCTCGACGAGATTGCTGCAAGCAACCAATCCGAATTGGACTCCAGCCATGACTTTCAAAAATCATGAGGAATATGAGGCTGCCGTACAGCGCGCCGCCGCGCTGAGCGACGCGCCCGCAGGTTCACCGCAGGCAGCAGAGTTTCTACGGCTTACGGACAAGATCCGGCACTGGAATGAGGCGCACAAGGGCGAAAAGAGCCATGGTCCTGAACCGTCCGACAGCTTGCTCAAGCCGGACGATCTTCCTTTCTCGGGCCTGCCCGGCAATCTCGGGAAGCTCAACAAAGATTGACCCGCCTGCCATCACAGGATCGGATGACCGCCAGTTACCGCGATGGTGGCGCCCGAGACGTAGCTCGAGAGTGGATCGGCGAGCATCACATAGGCCGTCGCGAGCTCCGCCGGTTGTCCCGGCCGCTTCATTGGGACCTGCTTGCCGAACTGCGTGACGCTCTCGCCCGTCATCGTCGAGGGGATCAGCGGTGTCCAGATCGGCCCGGGGGCTACGGCATTGGCCCGGATCCCTTTCTCCGCCAGCAACTGCGCCAGCCCGCCGGTGAAGTTCTGGATGGCTCCCTTGGTCGTGGCATAGGCGAGCAGGGTCGGATTGGGCTTGTCGGCGTTCACCGAGGCTGTGTTGATGATGCAGGAACCAGGCTTCATGTGCGGGACGGCAGCCTTGGTCAGGTAGAACATCGCGTGGATGTTCACCGCGAAGGTCAGTTGCCATTCTTCGTCCGAAATGTCGCCGATATTCTTGAAACTGGCCTGATGGGCAGCGTTGTTGACGAGGATGTCGATGCCGCCGAATTCGGCCACGGCCCGGTCGACGATCTGGCGGCAACGGGCCGCTTCCTGGATGTCGCCGGATACCAGCACGGCTTTCCGTCCGGCCTTCTCGACCCAACCGCGGGTTTCCCCGGCATCCTCATCCTCGTTCAGATAGGAGATCAGGACGTCCGCGCCCTCCCGCGCGAAAGCGATGGCAACAGCCCGCCCGATGCCGCTGTCGCCACCGGTGATGATGGCGCGCTTGCCCTCGAGACGACCCGAGCCGACATAGCTGTCCTCGCCATGGTCCGGTCGGGGCGTCATGGCATCGGTGCGCCCCGGCATCGGTTGCTGCTGCTCAGGGAAGGGCGGTTCGAAGTGTGATGTCATCGTTTTTTCCTCGAAACGCGAGTCAGTGCTTGCTCTTGTGCTCGGGTTTTCCCTTGCGCTTGGTCGAAGCCATCTTCTCGAGTTCGCTCTCGCTCATCGACTTTTCCATCGACTTCGAGGCGCCCTTGAGCTCGCTTTCCTTGATGTCTCCGCGCTTTGCGGCGAGCGCGGCGCCCGCGGCCTTCTGTTGAGCGGCTGATTTTGCAGGCATGTCGTCCTCCTTCACTTGGATGAACGGGTGACGGCCTCGATCTTGTTGCCGTCGGGGTCGAAGACGAAGGCGCCATAGTAGTGAGCGTCGTAATTCGGGCGTACACCCGGGGCGCCAGCGTCGGTGCCACCGTTGGCGAGCGCGGAATGGTAAAAGGCGTTCACGATCTCTCGGCTACCCGCAGCAAAAGCGATGTGGGTCCCGTTGCCGCTGGAAGCCCTCTTGCCGTCAACGGGCGTCTCGATGCTGAAGAGAATGCTGCTCACGCCATAGTCGGCCGATCGATTGCTGCTGCTGAGA
This sequence comes from Allobosea sp. 10L417, assembly GCF_056395485.1. NCBI lineage: Bacteria > Pseudomonadati > Pseudomonadota > Alphaproteobacteria > Hyphomicrobiales > Alloboseaceae > Allobosea > Allobosea sp. 10L417. Next base: position 189,614 of record NZ_JBFTJP010000009.1, on the reverse strand, counting down.
AGCCGGATCCCGAGTTCCGCAAGGACCGCGTCGTAGAACGTGCGCGCATTCGCGAGATCATTGGTGCCGACGGAAATATGGTCGATCATTGCGCCCGCTCCGTCCGCTGGGCGAGAACGTCTTGGTATTCAGGATGCCGCCTCGCCCAGTCCGCGATGAATGAGCAGGCGGGAACGATACGCTCTCTGCGGCCGCGTGCGCGCTCGAACAGGGCTTCAGCAAGCTGCGAGCCGAGACCTCGACCGCGCAAACTCGACGGCACCTCGGTGTGCGAAACAATAAGGTAGCCATCAAGGCGCCGATACGTTGCGAAGGCCTCCCCGCCCGGAACCGCCATCACGAACCTGTTGTGTTCAGGGTCGTCTCGGATGCTTGGCGGTTTCGTCGGCATGGGGCGCTCCTGAAAGAGGCGGTGTCCGGGTTGAACCCCGGCAGCCGATCGGAGTTCCCTCTCGCAGCGATGCTTCTCGAAGCCCTGCGGGACTGGGAACGGTGAATGAAACACTCGATCTGGACCCGATTCAGATTTGCCTGGGTGACCGGCGGCTTCTTCCTGATCAGCCTGGTCGGCCACTGGGTCTTCGGCTGGTTCGCCCTCTGCCAACGACCTAGCGAGCCATGGTCAGGCCGCCAGCTTCGAGGGGCTCGATACCATCCTGCGCAAGGTCGATCGCGACGACGGCGACCGCCTCATCGAGGAGATCGACCGCGACTACGCAGGCCGCCACACGGATCACCGCTATGTCAGAGAACGCCAGTCATAAGGTATTCGACGGTTCGGCGCTTCCCGGGCTCCATGTCCGGGCGGAGCGCTTGATCGCGACGGCATGCAGCCTGCGGATCCGGCTTGTGACCGTCGAATCCTGCACGGCCGGCGCGATGGCGCATGCGCTGTCCCGTCCGTTCGGCGCAGCCCTGGCTCTTGCCGGGGGGTTTGTCACCTATACGAAGGCAGCCAAGGAGAAGCTGGTCGGCGTACCTAGGCCGCTTCTCGCGGAATGCACCGCCGTGCATGCGGAGGTGGCGAAGGCAATGACTCTCGGCGCCCTCGAACGTAGTGGAGCGGACTGCGCGATTGCCATCACCGGCGTGACCGGCGCAGAACCCGATGAGGACGGAAACCCGATCGGGCGGGTTTTCGTCGGTTTCGCTCGGGCCGGTGAAACACGCACATTGCACTGCGAGTTCGGTCCGCTCGCTCCAGACGCGCTTGCTCACCTGGCAATCCAAGCGGCTATCGCCTTTGGCCTGTCGCAACTCGGCGATGAAGCGGCCCATACTGCTCTGAATAAGGCCCTTGCCTGTTAAACCGGCTACGTAACCCGAGCAGATACCTGTCAAAACTTATGCCATCTGGAAGGTCGCCAATGTCCGGGGTTCCGATGATCAAGCGGCGGTATTCTCGGCCGACTGTCGATAGCGCTCGACTGCGCGCCTCTTCAGATCATCTTCGTCTTCTGCAATGGCGACCAGAGAGGCCACGATATAGGCTAATCTGGTCCGCTCCTTCTCATCTCGCGCATCGGGAATGGTCGATCTGATTTCATCCCACGCGGCATCCAAAGCAGCCTGCGCTCGAGCGAGATCGACCGGATCATTCAACGATGAGAATGGCATGGTTCCTTCCCCGTAGCTGGGTGATAGGATTTCTGAGAAATTAGCGCGCCGCGGCGCTCTGCCAAGATGCCAAAGTTAAAAATTTGAGACGGACTTAGCCCGACCGATCTTCGGAAGCGCCGCGGCATCGTGTTTCCTGAGCGCGTCCCACGGATCTCGCCTCGCGCCGGGTGACACGCAATTCCTCAAGGGTGTGCTGCCACTATCCGCAGAGGAGGGCGCCCGGCAGGGTCGGCCGTCGCGCGGGCCAGCCCTGACCAGTTCCTCATGTGTGGGATCCTTCGGCGCGAGGATCTGGAGACCCGCTGTGGGCGGTCAAAATACCGGATGTGATCGGTGCATCTCTCCAAAACTGTACCCAAATCCGACAATTGGGTACAGTTTTGGTTGAATTGCCTCTCGATCGCCAAGGAGAGCGAAGGCTTAGGCGCCTTCACACTGACATCGTCGGCCTAGCTGTTCAGTCGATCCATCTGGAGAGCGAGCGAAAGCGACAGCCCTTCGGGGTCCCATTTCCGCTCGATTGTCGCGCCGAGTCCACTCAGCGTCGCCTTTTCGAGCTTGCTGCCGAAGCCCGCCTGCGCGGGAGTTCCCGCAATCGTTGGGCCGCCGCGCTCCGTCCAGTGGAGTTTCACCGTCTCGCCTTCGCGCACGAGCTTGACGTTGAGCCGACCTTGCGGAGAGGAGAGCGCGCCATACTTCGCCGCGTTTGTCGCAAGCTCGTGCAACACCAAGGCAAGGGCCGTCAAAGCAGACCCTCCAACGGAAACCTCTGGCCCAGAAATCTCCAGCGCCTCTCGATGCTCCGCTTCGTAAGGCGATAAAAGTGCACGCACCAGGCTGAGGAGGTCGGTGGAGGCGCGATCGCCTTCGGCGTCGGCCGAGATCGTGAGATCATGAGCGCGAGCCAACGCAGTAAGCCGTTCGCGAAGTTTCTTGGTCAACTCGTCCACGTTAGTGGCCGATCGCGCGCTCAGCGAAATCAGCCCGCCGGTCAGGGCAAAGAGATTCTTGATCCGGTGGTTCATCTCGCGCATCAGGAGGGCTTGCTGCTCCTGCGCCTGGATACGCTCGCTGATATCGCGCGCGATTTTCGACGCGCCGACGATCACGCCATCCTCGCTGCGGATCGGTGAAACGGTCAGCGCCACATGAATGAGCGATCCGTCCTTGCGCCGCCGCAGGGTTTCGAAATGGTCGGTCCGGCGTCCTTCGCGAACCCCGCCGATAATCATATCCTCTTCGTGCAGTCGCTCATCAGGGATCAGCATCGTTATCGGCTGCCCGATCGCTTCCTCCGCGGTGTAGCCGAACAGGCGCTCGGCGCTGGCATTCCAACTCGTGATCGTGCCGTCGAGGGACTTGCTCACGATTGCATCGTCGGAATGGGCTACGATAGCCGCGAGCTTCGCGTTGGCTTCCTGCGCGACCCTCCGGGCCTCGGATTCCCGACGCGCCTCAGCAAGAAGCGCGGCGTTGTCGATGGCAATGGCAGCGTGAGCGGCGATCGCCTTGACGATCTCCTCCGCCTCTTCGTCGAATTGCCCAGGCTCATCGTGAGCAATGAAAATGCCGCCATGAACGCTGCCCGTTCGCGTGATGACCGGAACCGCGAGGTAGCTCACGACGGGCAAGTGGCCGGGAGGCATGCCAAAATGCGGAGCGCTCAATCCGTATCGGGGGTCCTGGCGAATATCGTCCGAGCGAACGACGCCGGTGCCATCAAACGTTGGCGCAAACACCGCTGTTTTACGCGGCATCTCGAAATCGGCGAAGGCCGATCTCGGTACCCCCGACAACGTGTAGAGGCTGTAGATTTCGCCCTTTTCGTCGACTTGATTGTAGAAGAAGGCGCCGAACTTTCCTCCGGACCACTTGGTCGCTGCATCCGTGACGAGGCCGACCAGTTCCGCGAGGTCGAATTCCCCGGCGACAGCGCGGGCAATGCGACTGAACATCCGCATGCGCTCGATCTCGGTGGAACGCGCATCCGCGCCTCGCACTTGCTCCCTGTTCAAGCGTCTTCCCCCGCGCAATCAATCCGAGCGCACCTGAAGATGCCATGTCAAATCGAGCGGCAACACATCATTTGCCAAGTCGTCCTGTCAATGCAGCGCTTACAGTCTGGAGGAAGCCCACTGGGGTGAATCACCCATCCGATCGGGATAATGACGTCCACCCGTCAATTCTCCCCGTTGGCGGAACTGATGCGATCCAGTCCCATTTCAACGAATTGGGGCTCGGTTCTAGCGTTCGCCGTCGCAACGGCTGTGGTCCAATCGTCGAGGCCGGAATGATCCATGCGAGCCCCCACGTGAGACCGACTATCCTGATCGTTGAAGACGAGCCGCTTCTGCTGATGGATGCGATCGACATGGTGGAGGAGGCGGGGTTCGAAGCCGTGGAGGCATTCAATGCCGACCGGGCAATAGAGATTCTGGCGTCGCGGTCCGACATCCGTATCGTGCTCACCGATATCGAGATGCCGGGCTCTATGGATGGTGTGAAGCTCGCCCAATATGTTCGCGACCGTTGGCCTCCGATCGAGATCATCATAGTCTCTGGTCATCGCACCGTGGCCGCCGAGGACATGCCGGATCGCGGCCTGTTCTTTTCCAAGCCCTATAATCGCCACGCCCTCGCTTCGGCCATGAGAAGATTGGCGTCATAGCAGCGACCGTCTGCCATCGATCGGACCATCGAACCGTAGGCCACCATCTGTTTCGAGCTGCGGCAGGCCTCGTTCCTCAACCTGGCGTGAAGTATATCTCGCTCGCACTGGAAGCGTCCCGGACCAGTCGCGGGGAAGGTCCCGCGTGGTTCGACGGTGAAGCGCTTTCCGGGCCAAGGTTGGGCGTGGAGGTACATGATTCGTGATTCATCCAGCGGCGCTCGCCTGCGAATCACCGTGGTTTCGAGCCCAGGGAAGAGTCCTCATCCTGCCGCAGCGATCGGCGCTGACCCTCTGAAAAGTGACCGCGCAAGAACCCGCGCGACGAAGCAGCATCGGCGTCGTCCGCTATGACGACGAGATTGCGCAGCACCATCCGGATCGCCTGCCGGGAATCTCTCCTGGCTTCCTCCAGAACCGCATCCACCTCCTCATCGAAACGGCACAAAGGTCCGGTTCAAGCGTGAAGCACTGCTCGCTCGGCGCGTTTCTCGAGCGCGCTCTAACGAGCTCGCCGCTCGCCGGGCCGTGCGCAATTGCTCGAGCGTAGGTTGCCACCATCCTCGGAGGAGGGCGCTCACCGCGGTGGAATGTCGTGCAGGCCAGGTTTTCACAAGTTCGTGGTGCGTCGGGCGACGCCACAATGCCCAGACCAGTTCGTCGGGTTGTCCGGAACTCCAAGGGTAATGCCGGGCGGCGGTCTCCGCGGGAACGACCTCGCCGGTAACCTCAAGGACGACGAGCGGTCCTTGATGGGACATGACCACTCTGTCGAGCGGCGGCTGCTCGCTCGCCGGGACAGGATAGCGCCGGCGGCGCCGCTCAGTCATCGCTGCTTTGGCGTCTTCGTACTCGGGCGAGGATTTCGCCGCTTCGCGCCGTTGCCTTCGAGCCTCTGGCTCGCTGCGTTCGGCGGCGGCCTCGATCGCCGGCCATCTCCTGCGAAGTTCATCGATCGAGCGGAATGGTACGTGCCAAGCCTTGTCTTCTCCGTTCCACCACGCCCACGGAACCGCGCGCAATTCCTCGACGACGGTTCGTGAATAAGGGGTGCGCACGACGATCTCGTCGGCGGCTTCCAGATAAGGACTGACGATCGGCTCGACGAAAAGGAATCGCGGCCGCGCTCATCCACGAGGGTGAATGTACTCGGCAGCTCGCGATCGAGCCATCGCGCCACGCGAAGCATCGCGGTCGTGCCCGGTATCCGCCAAGCAGCCAGGTCGTCGTTCCAGCGCGCTCTCGGAAAAGCGTCCCGAAATCGTTCCACGGCAGCGGCGTCGAACGGGAAGGAAACGATGGCACCCGGCCCTTCTTCATCATCGCGAATTTCAATATCGTTGCGTTCGCGCCTGGCCATCGGCCTACGATCCCACAGTCGCGAGGGACGGCGCCTGTCCCGTCGCCGTTGAAGCGAGCAGCCGCAGTGGCGCTGCCTACTGCGTGAAGCGGACCGTCGTGCCGGGCCTGACAAGCTGGGCCAGTTCCTCGGCATCCCAATTCGTTAGCCGCACGCAGCCATGCGATGACGCCTTGCTGATCTTTTCGAAGGCTCCGGCGTACCATGAATGCCGAAGGTCGGCTTGGACAGTTCGATCCAGACCGTGCCGACCGGGTTGTTGGGACCCCTGGGGAGCACCAGTTTGCGCTTGTTCTTCCCCTGCTGGAAATTCTTGACCGGATCGTAGTGATAGGTCGGGTTCTTCACGACCCTCACCACCTGATACTCGCCCTCGGGCGATGGGGTATCCTCGCTGCCGATCGTGGCCGGGTATATCGCGATCACCTTCCCCGTCGCATCGAGCGCTCGAACCATGCCATTGGTCTTGTCGGCCTCGACGGTTCGGGCCTCGTCCGAAGGAGCGGTTCGACCGACCGAGACGACGTGCAGCGCTTCTTCACGCTTCCGATCATGCGTTCGCGGGTTGAGGACCCTGAGAAGGCCCTCGCTCATATGAAAGCGTTCGGCGAACATCTCCTGCGCGTTCCTGTAGCCGAGGCGCTTCATCCGGGCCTGGCGAGCGTAGTCGTGAGGGATGCGCCGGACGAACCGGGTTTTGATATCGTCCTTCGTCACGACGTAGTCCGAGACGATGTCCGAGCTGACGTCCCCTTTGAGCGCCTGCCAGGTCGCGGCGTCGATGATTTCGCCGGTTCCGAGATTTTTGCGGCGACGGAACTGGTCGATGGCCTTCCGATAGTTGTCGCCGTCCAGTCCGTCGATCTCCCCGGGAGAGACCCCCTGACGCGCCAGCAAGACCTGAGCCTTGACGATCGATGCGTTGGGGCGCGTCACTTTGCTTTTCGTGGTGGCCGGGGGACCCGCTCGGTTCCCCTCGTCGGAAGTGAGGGCTTGCGCAGCTACCGGTGCCAGCACGACGCATCCACCTAGCAAGGCTGCCCGGAAGAACTTCAGCAGCTCGATAACAGCTCGTGGCACTGAGATCACCGTCGTTGGCCCAATGTACCGCCAACGCGATCTTTCATCCCGGAGTTCCGCGTCCGTGTTGCCTAGGATGCCAGCTTCCCAAGGGCGCCGTGATCAACATGCAGCGGGGCATTCAGCGTCCATCTGCGTTAAATGGCGCTATACCGCTTTTCCAGCGCGTCGAACTCGGGCTTTCGGACCAACCGCTGCCTCTCGCGAAAGCTGGCGACCGGACCGGTCTCATCGAGTTCACCGCGCTCCTTGAGCTGCCCGAGAGCCGATTGCATGCCTTTGATCGCGGACTGCAAAGCTACGTTGGCATAGAGCACCAGCGCGAACCCCATCTGAGCGAGGCGCTCCTGGCTGACAACCGGAGTTTTTCCACCAACCACGATGTTGATCAGAAGCGGCGCGGCAATCAGTTGCGGCAAGCTTTCCATCTCTTGGATGCTTTCCGGAGCCTCGACGAAAATGATGTCCGCGCCGGATTGTTCATAGAGTTGGGCACGCTCCACCGCACGTTCGAATCCTTCAACCGCCCGCGCGTCGGTACGAGCCATGATGAGTGTCTCACGCGAACGGCGCGCGTCGACGGCAGCGCGGATTTTTCCCGCCATCTCCTCCGCCGGAATGACTTCCTTTCCGGAGAAATGGCCGCACTTCTTCGGAGAAACTTGGTCTTCCAGTTGAACGACGTCGGCTCCGGCCCGCTCCAGCGATTGAACCGTGTGCCTGACGTTCAAGGCGTTGCCGAACCCGGTGTCCGCATCAACGATCAGGGGGAGGTCGGTGGCCGACTTGATAGCCATCGTGTGCTGCACGAGCTCGGGCAGAGAAATGAACGCCAAATCCGGCAGGCCGAGAAACGTGTTCGTCAGCCCTGCACCGGAGAGATAGATCGCCTCATAGCCGAGATCCGCGATAACGAGAGCGGCAAGAGCATTCGCCGCCCCAGGCACGAGCAGACCTTCGCGCTTCATGAGCTGCTCGCGGAAGTTCGAGTGCGCGCTGACCATTTGCGTCTTTCCTACTCGTTCACGCTTCTGATGCCGGTTTAATCAGCCGGCGGGCAATGTCGAGGTTTCGAGGCGGCGGGTTTGGACGAGCCGAATCAGCGGGATCAGCAGCAGCAGCGCCGCGACGACCAGAAGACCTGCTGCGATCGGAGAAGCGACCAGCGTCAGCGGATCGCCCTGGCCGATTGCCAGCGCGCGTCGAAGCTGCAATTCGGCCATCGGGCCGAGAATGAGGCCGATCAATGCGGGCGCAATCGGCACCGAGCAGCAGCGAAAGCCGTAGCCGACCAGGCCGAGCAGACCGAGGGCGAGCAGTTCGACCCAGGACTGGGAAATGCCCCAGACGCCGACCAGCGAAAATATCAAAATGCCGGCGTAGAGATGCGGTTTCGGAATGGCGAGCAGCTTCACCCAGACCCGCGCCATCGGCAGGTTGAGGACGAGCAGCATCAGGTTGCCGATATAGAGCGAGGCGATCACGCCCCAGACCAATTCCGGATTGCTGGTGAACAGCGTCGGCCCGGGTTGGAGCCCGTAGTTCTGGAAGGCGGCCAGCATTACCGCGGCGGTGGCCGATGTCGGCAGGCCGAGCGTGAGCAGGGGGACCATGACGCCGGCGACGGCCGCATTGTTGGCGGCCTCCGGGCCGGCGACGCCCTCGATCGCGCCATGCCCGAACTCTTCTGGCTTCTTCGAGAGGCGCCTTTCGAGCGTATAAGACAGCAGCGTGGGGATTTCCGATCCTCCGGCCGGCATGACGCCGATCGGAAAACCGAGCGCCGCCCCTCTCAGCCAGGGCTTCCAGGATCTCTGCCAATCCTCGCGCGACATCGCGATCGGCCCGTTGACCTCGATCAGCTTCTGCGGGTCCTGGCTGAGCCGGCTCGCGACGAAGAGGATTTCGCCGACGGCGAACATCGCGACCAGTACGATGGTGATGCCTATACCGTCGGACAGCTCGGGAACGCCGAAGGTCAATCGCGGCAGCCCGGCCTGATAGTCGGTGCCCATGACTGCGAGCGCAAGGCCGAAGAAGAGCGAAACCAGCCCGCGCAGGATCGAGGTGCCGAGCACGACAGAGACGGAGGTGAAAGCCAGAACCGCAAGCGCGAAATACTCGGCGGGTCCGAAGACGAAGGCGATTTCCGAGATCGTCGGGGCCGCGAGCGTGAGCAGCACGGTGCCGATCGTTCCGGCAACGAAAGAGCCGATGGCGGCGGTCGCGAGCGCCGCAGCGCCGCGGCCGTTCTTTGCCATCTTGTTTCCTTCGAGCGCCGTGATCATCGAGCCGGATTCGCCAGGCGTGTTGATCAGGATCGAGGTGGTGGAGCCGCCATACATGGCGCCGTAGAACACGCCGGCGAAGATGATGAAGGCCGCGGTCGGCGACATGCTCACGGTGACCGGCAGGAGAAGGGTGATCGTGAGGGCCGGTCCGATGCCGGGCAGGACGCCGATCGCAGTCCCCAGCGCACAGCCGACCAGTGCCCACAAGAGGTTCATCGGCTGCATGGCGACCCCGAAGCCATGCATCAGCGCATCGAAAATGGACATCAGAAGCCTCCGGGCGGGAAGAAGGCGCCGAGCTGGACGCCGAGCTTCGTGAAGGCGAACCAGGTGATCGACGTTACGACGAAGCCGATGACGACATCGACCAGCGGCCGCTTCGATCCGTATGCGCGCGTGACCAGGGCGTAGGCCACCGCTCCGCCGATGGGGAAGCCGGCATAGCCAACAAGGGCGACCGGCAGAAAGACGCCCGCCGCGGCCGTCAGGAAGCCTGTCCATGACATCGGCCGGCTGACGTCGGCACCCTCGGTCTCCTCGGGCTCGAAGGTGGTGCCCTTCATGACCTGATAGCCGAGGGCGAGGCCCAGGGCGGTGAGGATGAGGCCGATCGCGAGGACGAAGAAACCGGGGCCGATCCCGGCATAAGCCTGCGCCAGCGGCAGGTCCGTGGCCTCATGCAGCAGGACGGCCCCGAGGATCAGGACACCGGCCGGCAAACCCCAGCGCGACGGGCGTCGCGCTGGGGAGGACTTGACCACCGAGGTCATTTGGCAACCCCGAGCTCCTCGAGGATCGGCTTGATCCGGGCGTTCTCGCTGGCGATGAAGGCAGAGAAGTCGTCGCCGCCGAGATAGGCGCTCTGAAGCCCGGACTTATCCAGTTCCGCGTTCCATTCCGGGTTCTCGGTTGCTTTTCCGAAGCGCTCGACCCAAGTCTTGCGCGCTGCGGCCGACATGCCTGGGGCGCCGACGATGCCGCGCCAGTTGCCGAGGACGATATCGACGCCGCTCTCCTTCAAGGTCGGGGCATCGACACCGGCCAGGCGCTTGTCCGAGGTGACGGCGATGATCCGGACGCGCCCGGCATCGGCCAGGCCCTTGAGCTCCGACGCACCGGAGACGAGGACGGAGATCTTGCCGCCGGCGAGCTGCGTGACGGCTTCGGCGCCGCCGCCATAGGCGATGTAGTTCAGCCGTTGCAGCGGAAGACCGGCATTCTTCGCGATCATCCCGGCGATGATGTGATCGACGCCGCCGGCCGAGCCGCCGCCGAACGCCACCGCGCCCGGATTGGCCTTCAGGGCCTCGCTGAGATCCTTGACGGTCTTGAAGGGCGAATTCGCCGGCACCGCCAGGCCATTATACTCGAAAGTCAGCCGCGCGATCGGCGTCGTCTCGGCGATCTGCGGCGAACCTTTTGTCGCCATGATCGACCCCAGCAGGATCACGCCCATACCCATCAGGGCGTTGTCCTGCCCCTTGCTGGTGCGGATGAACTCGCCGAGGCCAAGCGTCCCGCCCGCGCCTGGCTTATTGGTGAACACGGCCCCGTCTTTGAACTGACCGCTCTTGTCGAGCATTGTCATCGCGAGGCGGGTCGTGGTGTCGTACCCGCCGCCTGCTCCCGCCGGAACCATGACCTTGGCGGGCTCCGCCACCGCCATTCCCGCGAATCCGACCGCCATAGCGATGGAAAGCATCGTCCTGCGCATTGTCCGCATCCTCCCTGTTGGATGGCGAATGATTGTATTTTGGATATCCGTAGCTATTGTTTTTTGGATATGCAAGATATAATAGCTGCACGAGTTTACGGAGGAGCGTCATGTTGGAAAGAGCCACGCTGGCCGCGTTGGGGCCTGAGGTCGGCAGGGCGCGCTATGTGCCGATCGCTCGTTATCCCGGCATCGAGCAGTTGCCGTTTTCGCTGCGGATCGTGCTGGAAAACCTGCTGCGGCAGCAGTTCTTCGAAGGTGTGGCGAACGACGCCCAGGTTCGGGCCGTCCTCGCGCGCGAGGTGGGCACTGCGCTGACCTTCAAGCCGACGCGGATCTACGGCCAGGACATCTTGGCGAAAGTGATGCTGGTCGACATGGCCGGACTGCGCGACGCGCTTGCGAGCGAGGGCAAGGACCCCGGCGTCGTCAATCCGGCTGTGCCCGTCGACATCGTCATCGACCATTCGCTCCAGGTCGATTTCTTCGGCACGCGCGATGCGCCACGCCTCAACCTGGAGATGGAGTACCGCCGGAATGCCGAGCGTTTCGCCTTCCTGCGCTGGTGCTCGGAAAGCTTCGACGGCGTCCGCGTGGTCCCGCCCGGGAAGGGCATCATGCACCAGATCCATATCGAGAAGATCGGACAAGTCGTCTGGCTGGAAGAGCTGAAGGGGATGCAGGTGGCGTCGCCCGATACCTGCGTCGGAACGGATAGCCACACGCCGATGATCAACGGCCTCGGAATCCTCGGCTGGGGCGTCGGTGGCATCGAGGCCGAGGCCGTGATGCTCGGCAAGGGCGTCGCGATGGCGCTGCCGCGCGTCATCGGGGTCGAGGTCAAGGGCCGATTGCGCGAAGGCGTGATGCCGACCGACCTCGTGCTGACCATCACCGAGCGCCTGCGCAAGGTCGGTGTCGTCGGCGAGTTCGTCGAGTTCTTCGGACCCGGCTTGCAGCAGCTCTCGGTCGCCGACCGCGGAACCATCGCGAACATGGCGCCGGAATACGGGGCCACCGCCGTCTATTTCCCGATCGATCGGCGTTCGATCGACTTTCTGGAAATGACAGCCCGTCCGGCCGACCAGATTGCCCTGGTCGAGGCCTATGCCCGCGCCCAGAAGCTGTGGCGGGACGAGGCGACCCCGGCACCCGTCTTCGACCTCGTGGTCGAGATAGATCTGGCCGATATCCGCCCGTCGATGGCAGGCCCCAAGAATCCCGAGGATCGCTTCGATCTTGCCGATGCCGCGACCGCGTTCGCCGTGCATTGCCGGGAGATCGCCGGCCGGGAACCCTCACGGCAGGGCCACCCGGTCGCGGGAAGCGGCTTCTCGATCAAGGACGGCGATCTGGCGATCGCGGCCATAACCAGTTGCACCAACACCTCGAACCCGGTCGGCATGATCGCCGCGGGGCTGGTCGCCCGCAACGCCGCGCGCCTGGGGCTGAACTCGAAGCCCTGGGTGAAGACCTCGCTCGCTCCCGGAAGCCATGTGGTGGCCGAAATCCTGGAGCGCTGCGGATTGCAACGGGATCTCGACGCGCTCGGTTTCCAGGTCGTCGGCTTCGGCTGCACCACCTGCAATGGAGGGTCCGGGCCGTTGCCCCAACCGATCGCCGATGCGATCGAAGGCAACGGAATCCTGGCAACGGCAGTCCTCTCGGGCAACCGGAACTTCCAGGGACGTATCCACCCGAATGTCCGTGCCGCCTATCTGGCATCGCCCGCCCTGGTCGTCGCCTATGCCATTGCCGGGTCGATGACGCTCGACGTCGCCCGTGAGCCGATCGGCACCGCGGCAGACGGCAGGGACGTGTACCTGGCCGATATCTGGCCATCCTTCGCCGAGATCGACGCTCTGGTCGCGACGGCCTACACGCCCGAGGTCTTCGCCGAGAAATACGCGGACCTCTTTGACGGAGGCGAGCCATGGGCGAGGCTCGCGACCAAGCCTTCCGCCCTGTTCCCGTGGCAGCAGGGCAGCACCTATGTGCGCCAGCCTCCTTACTTCGAGGGGCTTTCGCCGCAGACGGCGCGCGGCTTCGATATCCGTGGCGCACGCCCGCTGGTCATTCTGGGCGACTCGATCACCACCGATGACATCTCGCCATCCGGTGCAATCAGCCTCGGAACGCCTTCGGCGGACCTGCTTCTGTCCTACGGCGTGCAGAAGGCCGACTTCAACAACTACACCACCCGCCGGGCCAATCATGAGGTTGCTGTCCGCGCCACCTTCGCGAACATCCGCCTGCGCAACCGCATCGTTCCCGGCGTGGAAGGCGGCTTCACCAAGGTCATGCCGAAGGGCGAGCAGATGCGGATATTCGAGGCCGCACAGGCCTATATGGATCGCGGCACCCCGCTCGTCGTGATCGCGGGCAAGAACTATGGCTGCGGCTCGTCGCGCGACTGGGCAGCGAAGGGCGTGGCTCTGCTCGGCGTGAAGGCGGTCATCGCCGAAGGGTTCGAGCGGATCCACCGCACCAATCTCGTCGGCATGGGCGTCTTGCCGCTTCAGTTCGGCGATGGCGTCGACCGTGAAGCGCTCGAACTCGACGGCTCCGAGATCTATGACGTCGTGGGTCTGGATCGCGAGTTTTCCGTTCGTGACCTAGTGACCTGCCGCATCACCCGGGCCAATGGGCAATCGTTCGAGATCCCTCTCACCATTCGCCTCGATACCCCCGAGGACATCGCCTATTGGCGTAACGGGGGCATCCTGCCCTTCGTCTGGAGGGAGTATATGGGCACAGGCGTGCCGATCGCGAGGACAGCATGAGCCAGCAATTCATTCCCGCCGTCTTCTACCGCGGCGGCACGAGCAAGGGCGTGTTCTTCAACGCGAAGGTTCTGCCGCAGGATCGCGATACCGTCAGCAGGATGCTCGTCACTGCCCTCGGCAGCCCCGATCCCTACGGCCGGCAGCTCGACGGCATGGGCGGCGGCATCTCCTCGCTGTCGAAGGCCGTGATCATCGGGCCGCCGACGCATCCCGATGCGGATGTCGACTACACCTTCATCCAGATCGCCGTCGATCAGCCGGTGGCAGACTGGACCAACAACTGCGGCAACCTGTCTTCAGCGGTCGGCCATTTCGCGGTCGACGAGGGGTTCGTGCCGGCTGCGGACGGAGAAGTGCTGGTCCGCATCCACCAGACCAACACCCGGAAGCTGATTCATTCCCGCTTCCAGGTGAAGGACGGCAAGGCCGAAACCCGGGGGGACTACACCATCGCGGGCGTTTCGACACCGGGATCGCGAATTCGCCTGGATTTCCTTGACCCCGACGGAGCGGTGACCGGAAAATTGCTGCCCACCGGGCATGTCGTCGACACCATCGACCTCGGAGTGGATGGCCGCTTTGAGGTCTCGATCGTCGATGCGACGTCCCTGATCGCCTATGTCGAGGCGGCCGCTTTCGGGCTGACCGGCGCGGAAACCCCGGATCTGGTCGAGGCCACCCCCGGCGTCATGGACAAGCTGGAAGCTCTTCGTCGCCGCGCCGGCGTTCTCGCCGGCCTTGGCGCGAGGCCCGAGGCTATCGGTCTCCAGACGCCGCGCATCGCACTGGTTTCCGCTCCGGTGGCGTTCGAGGCCCTGGACGGAGAAGTCTTCACGCCCGATCAGTTCGATGTCGCGACACGCATGATTTCGATGCAACGCGCACACAAGGCCATCCCTGGCACGGGCGGCCTCAATCTCGGGGTGGCGACCCAGATTGCCGGCACGATTCCCAACCGCCTCTCGAAGCCGGCCAATGCCGCTGGTGAAGTGCGCGTCGCGAATCCGTCCGGCCTGGTTTCCGTCGGCTCCGTCGTGCATGAGACAGAGCGCGGGTGGACTGCTGACAGCGCCGTCCTGTTCCGGACCGCTAGGCGCTTGATGCAGGGTGAGATAGCCATTCCGGTGTCGAACGGGGCCTGAAATGTCACAACAGCCGACCACGTTGCAGCTCAAGCTGGCCAATCAGATCTTGTCGCATGCGCGGTCGTCGGGCTGGCAAAACGGCCACCATCTTACCGAGGACTCGTTGCAGCCCGTGCTGGGGGCTTCCCGGACGCCCATCCGCGCCGCGATGGCGCATCTGGCCGAGGCAGGCGTCCTGGAGCGCCGGCCGAACAAGGGCTTCTTCCTCAAGGATCTCTCTGTCCGAGAAAAGGCATCAGCGGGAGAAGCGGAAGCCGGCGAAGATGCGTCGGCCACCTATCTCGCGATCGCGATGGACCGCTTGAACCACAGGCTTCCAGAGGTGGTGAGCGAGAACGAGCTCATCCGCCGCTATGACCTCTCCCGGGCACGGCTGCGCCACATCCTGGCGAGGATGGCCTCGGAAGGCTGGGTTGAGCGCCGGCAGGGGCGCGGATGGGAATTCCAGCCCCTGATCGACACCCTCGACGCCTATCGCGAGAACTATCGCTTTCGCCAGATGATGGAGCCGACGGCGATGCGATCTCCCGAGTTCGCGCCCGACATGGACCGGCTGCGCTCGCTGCGTGACCAGCAAACCTTCGTCCTTGAGGAAGGGTATCGGCGGCTCGGGCAGATCGAGCTTTTCGAGATCAACTCGTCCTTCCACGAGGGTATCGCGGCGATGTCCGGAAACCGCTTCTTCGTGCAGACCTTGGCAAGGCTGAACCAGTTGCGGCGGCTCATGGAATATGGCCGCCCGCTCGATCGCGAGCGCGCTCGCCGTGTCTGCCTCGAACACCTTGGTATCATCGAGTTGCTCATGGCTGGCGACAGGACGGGAGCCGCGGATCGGATGCAGCTCCATCTTACCGATGCCGCTCTGGAGAAGGCTCCCATGATGAGCGGCTTGCAATCCTCGTGAGGAGCAGTGGCGGATGCGGACATGTTGACTGAGAGCGGCAGGCTGCGGGCCGCTATCAACCTGGGCAACCCGGTTCTTGCGCAGCGCCGCCCGAACGGTGAGCTGACCGGGGTTACGGTAGCGCTTGCGCGGGCATTAGCCGACCGCGAAGGGCTGGCGCTCGACCTCATCCCGTTCGACGGTGCTGGCAAGGTGGTCGATGCGGCGGCAGACGATATCTGGGACGTGGCCTTCCTCGCCATCGATCCCAAGCGGGCCACGGAGATTGCCTTCACCGAGCCTTACCTCGTGATCGAGGGCGTGTTCGTGGTCACGGCGGCGTCGCCGTTCCAAAGCATTCGGGATGTCGACCAGGCGGGCGTGCGGGTTTCCGTCGGGCGCGGCGCCGCCTACGATCTGCATCTTACGCGGACGCTGAAGCATGCCGAGATCGTGCGCGTTCCGACCTCGGCCGAGGCCCTGCCTCATTTTCTCTCGCAGGGCCTTGAGGCAGGAGCCGGAATTCGACAACCCGCAGCAGCGTTCGTCGCGCGAAACCCGGGCCTACGGCTGATCGAAGAACCGTTCATGGAAATTCGGCAGGCGATGGCGCTGCCCATTCGGCAATCTGACCAATTGCCGAGACTCCAGCGCTTCTTGGATGAAGCTGCGGTTAGCGGGTTGATTGCCGAATCCCTATCGAATTCAGCCGAAAACGGCTGACGACCCTTTGGTCACAGCGTCGATAGCCATCTCATCTACGCGCCATGACCGTGAGAAAATCGGTGCGCAAGGCTCGAGGGAATGAGCGCTGCGGACATCTGCCGAGGTTGATCTTCTTCATCTTTCAGGAGGCTTGGGCTGGCGTTCCTGATCCAAGCAACCGAAGCCCTATTGCTGCCGCGTCGCGCTCCGGCATAGGGGCAGAACTGCGGCTTAGCTTCACATCCGCATCGTCGATGTCGTTCCTTCTGAAGGCGAAAACTCACTCCAGAGGCCATCCTCGATCGAGAACTGATGAACGCTGAAGCTAAGTGCGATAGCGCACGCGATCTTGATGCTGTTCTGATCGTCCTGATCCAACGATTGGAAAATCTTCGCCGTCATTGGCTTGTCGTCCGCGAGCTGGTGCCGGAACCAGGCGAGGCGGCCTTTCGCCTTGAAGTCCGTGTATCCCTCGGCTGCCAGCCTTTCGGGAAAGGCCGCGATCAGATCGGCGTTAACCGGCACCTCGACATTGTCGAACTTGAACCAGCGATAGCCTTCCTGAGTGGGAGGCAGAGGGAGCTTGTCGTTCACGGCAAGAATCGAGAGCTGCCGAACGGCACTCTTCAATGCCGCAGATTGGCTCTGGTAGCTTCCCACGCTGCCCATCATCGTCGGCACTCCCGGGGGGAGATTCTTGAAGGTGACGTCAGCGTGCCACCCATCGTCCGCCTGATAGACATGAACGCCTTCGACCTTCAACAGCCGCCACCATTCAAGCGAGGAAGCGGCCGTCATAGTTTTCGCGTCGATGGTGGACGTACCGACATTGCTGAGCTTGCCCTTCAGTTCCTGGAGTAGGGTGCTCGCGCGAAGACGGTTCTCATGTGTGGAGTGGTCGTAGCTCATGGCTGTCTACCCGAACGGCTTGGCTGGGAATTGCTGCCTCGGATTGAGGTTCACGAGTCTCCGAGCAAGCCACAAACAGCGGCTTCGATCTTATTCGCCATGATGGTTCAGATGCAGCGGGCCGTCTCAGCACCTCGGATTTCACACAGTCAAAGATAACGAGACTGGCAAAAAATGCACGTTTCATTATCTTTGACTGGGCATGGGGCCTGCGGTCCAGTGAGGTTTTGTCCCCGAAATCGCACTTGGGGGGCTTTTCGTCCCGAGCAGTGATTTTCTGTCCCACAATGTCGAGGCCGCCAAACCGAGCGGATTTCTGTGGTGTCGTCCAGTGGTGGGAAGCTAATACGCGTCGGCATCCTTGAACTGTTGAGCCAACGCCGCCGCTCGCTTCTTCAG
The DNA here is from genome assembly GCF_056395485.1 of Allobosea sp. 10L417. Taxonomy (NCBI): domain Bacteria; kingdom Pseudomonadati; phylum Pseudomonadota; class Alphaproteobacteria; order Hyphomicrobiales; family Alloboseaceae; genus Allobosea; species Allobosea sp. 10L417. The sequence continues at coordinate 172,054 of NZ_JBFTJP010000009.1, read as the reverse complement.
CAAGGCGTCACCCGACTCGCGGGCGAGGTTCTCCGCCCTTGAGCGCGCGACCGCATAGTCCATGAAATAGCGCAGCGTCGATTCCTTAAGTGCGACATACTCCCCCCGTGCTGAAGAACTTACGCGGCCGCCCATGAGCTCGAGCACGCTCACCAACCCCTCATCGGTCGCAATCTGCGACGTAACGAATTCCTTCGGCCCCTCGGGATCGCCGGCCTGATACCAGGCGAAGAGCGCGCTGAGGGGGCGCCGCAACGCCGTCCATTCTTCAAGGCGAAGATTTCTGTATCTTTCGACCATGATCGCCGAGACTCGATCAAGCTCATCGGCCTCGAAATGCTTCTCGCCACTCGGACGCCCTTCGACGCGCCCATGCGCGAATGTCTCGCTCCTCAGGAGGGTCGTCAGCCAATCCATCGCTCGGCTCCGGAACATGCCGAGCAACGTTTCCTCTCGACGATCCTCCAGTCTCGGTAGGAGCCACTTGAGGACGCGACGTCCCTCCACCCAAGATTGCGGATCACCGAGGCCTTCGTCACGCACCGACGCCATCTCGTCCAGCCGGTCGGCCATCGCGCAGAGAAGCGTCTGAGCTCGCGCCGAGCCGAACGTGTCCCCATCTGCGTCGACGATACGGCTCAGCATCGCCTCAGCTTTCGTTGCACCGGTCGAAAGCCGCTCGTTGTTCCAACTCGCCAGCAGTTTCGAGGCCTCGGCCACCGAGGCGTCCAATGCTGCGAACAGGGCTTGGAAGTCAGTACGCCGCGGTGCGTTGCGAGGCTGTTGCACCGCGAAATAGAGACGGTAGTGATCTGGGCTGGCCAGTCTGCTGGAGCGGGCTGCTCTCGCTACCTCCTCCTTGGGGATGTGAGCATGAACGCCGGGCTCGTCATCCTTGCCGTAGTTCATCCACTCCTCGATGCCGGGGAGGAATTCTGACAGTCTATGACGGGCGTGTTCGAACTCGGCGCTTTCGGCCAGCAGTGCTTCGTCGAGGCGTTTACGAGACGACCGCTTCTCATCTTCGCTGATGATCGCGATCCCGGATGTCTGGGCAGCGACCTCGGGAAGATAGTGTTCGATCCAGCCGTAGAGCTTTGGGTTGCCGACCTTGATGAGGTGCAGCCAGACAAGGTCGCTAAGATCGACCTGATCCTGCAACGCACCCCAGAAGAATCGGATGCCGTCCAGRCATCTGACGACATGACGCGGTGTAGAGAGGTAGCGGCCGCCCTCAATGTCCACGACTGCACCAAGCCGCGATCTCCATGCCCCGGCTTCGTCGGCAGCATAAGGAAGCGCATCTATCTCCTCGCGGAACCATCGACGCAGGTCGAAAGCCTCAGGCCGCGGTACCGAGATCGCGATCTGGACGATCTTCTCAATGTAGGCGTGCCCATTTTCCACCTGGGCGGCTGCCTGTATCGAGTGGGCAACAATGCTAGGATCGTAGCAAAGCATATAGACCACATTCGGGAAGTCGGCGACTGAACGGACGAGCCGCAGAATCTCGACAACCTCACTTGGTTCCAACCGATCAACGTCGTCGACGGTGACAACGATGCGGCGCGGTAAGGAGCCGAGGCGTTGGCGCAAGTCCGCCTTCTCGGCGGCAATCGAGCGTTTGCCGTCCAGACCGTTCGCCGCCTTAGCGATCGCCTCGATGGCCTCACCGGCAAGCGCCGCCCCGGGAACGACGGAGCCGGCGACCTTTGCCAATGTGCCTAGGCCGCCGAGTTGTGCGGCGAAGCCAACGACCTTCTTGCCAGCCTCTCCCAGTTCACGGCGTTGCCGTCCGACCGGATCGCCCGAGCCCTCTTCAATTGTATCAACAGCTATGGCGAGCTCGCTGAACAGCGCCAGCAGCAAGCTGTTTCTGTCACCAATGAGCCAAGGCTTGAATTCGATGACCTCCGGCGCGGAGCTGGATGCCCGCAACGCGGCCACGGTCATGTTCACGAGACTGGACTTGCCCGATCCCCAGCGGCCCTCAACTCCGATGACCAAGCCGTCGACGACGGGCTGCCGAAGAACCGCGGCCGCGATCGCTTCCGCAGTCGCTGCGAAGCCCAGGCGATCTTCAGCGGAACTCTGAAGCGCCTTGTCGCCACTCAGATCCAAAGTTGCATTCCTTCGGCGTGGAACGATTACCCAGGTAGGTGTTGGGGGGCCGTTGTGTCGCGGCCTGAACATTTCTCCAGTGATCGCGCGGCAATCTCTGGAAATCGAAAGCCCGGCCGAAGCCGGGCGTTCTCAGGCTTGATGACCCCGTTCCAGAGAGCCCGCCGCAGGGGTGCGGCGGACTTCCGCTCTCATCGAGGCGCACTTTGGGTGGAATCAGACCAAACTTCCGGAGCGCCTACACCTACACGAACATCAACTCGGCATATCATGAGCAGCCGGTGGTATTACCGCAGGTGTTGCACTTCAGACAGGTTCCGTTCCGCACCAGCGTGAAGTTGCCGCATTCGCCGCAGCTGTCGCCGACATAGCCCTTCATGATCGCCTCGGCGCGGCGCTCGGACTGGCTCGGCTGGGCGGCCGGGGCCGCGAAGCCCAGCTTGGCCATCTCCGCCTCGCCATAGGCCTCCGGTTCCTCCTTCAGCGCGGTCGCGCCGGCCGTGGCCAGCGCCGTCACGGACGAGGCCGAGCGGGCGACCGCATCGTTCGCCGCCCCGCCGCCCTGGATAGCGAGCAGGTTGATCGGCTTGCCGCGGCGGAAGCCGGTGGAGGCGAGGGGGGTCGAGGTGATCGGAGCCGCAGCATCCGGCGCCTTGTCCTGGCCGACGCCGCCGCCGATCACGTCATGGCCGATCTCGCTCGGGTCGACATGGGCGAGGTCGTTGCGGCCGAGATAGGAGATCGCGAGCTCGCGGAAGACGTAGTCGAGGATCGAGGTCGCGTTCTTGATCGACTGGTTGCCGGCAACGAAGCCCGAGGGCTCGAAGCGGGTGAAGGTGAAGGCCTCGACATACTCCTCCAGCGGCACGCCATATTGCAGGCCGAGCGAGACCGCGATGGCGAAGTTGTTCATCATCGCCCGGAAGGCGGCGCCTTCCTTGTGCATGTCGATGAAGATCTCGCCCAGGCGCCCGTCCGAATACTCGCCGGTGTGGACATAGACCTTGTGGCCGCCGACCACCGCCTTCTGGATGTAGCCGGTACGGCGATCGGGCAGCTTCTCGCGCTCGCGCTTGCGCTCGATACGCTCGACGATGCGTTCGACGATCTTCTCCGAGATCTGCGTGGCACGTGCCGCCATCGGCGCCGCGACCAGCGTCTCGACGGCGTCATCGGCCTCGTCGTCCTCATCCGAGATCAGCGCGGAGTTCAGCGGCTGCGAGAGCTTGGAGCCGTCGCGGTAGAGGGCGTTCGCCTTCAGCGCCAGCTTCCAGGAGAGCATATAGGCGCTCTTGCAGTCCTCGACCGTCGCGTCGTTGGGCATGTTGATGGTCTTGGAGATCGCCCCCGAGATGAAGGGCTGCGCCGCCGCCATCATGCGGATATGGCTCTCGACCGAGAGATAGCGCTTGCCGATGCGGCCGCAGGGATTGGCGCAATCGAAGACGTTGTAGTGCTCGGTCTTGAGATGCGGGGCGCCTTCCAGCGTCATCGCGCCGCAGACATGGACGTTGGCGGCCTCGATCTCGGCCTTGGTGAAGCCGAGGAAGGGCAGGAGCTCGAACGACATGTCGTTCAGCTTCTCGGCCGGGACCTTGAGCGTGCCGGTGAGGAAATCCTCGCCCAGCGTCCACTTGTTGAAGACGAACTTGATGTCGAAGGCGCTCTTCAGCCCCTTCTCGACCGCCTCGATCTTCTCGTCGGTGAAGCCCTTGGCGCGCAGCGTCGAGGGGTTGATGCCCGGCGCCTGCTTCATCGAGCCGTGGCCGACGGCATAGGCCTCGATCTCGGCGATATCCGCCTCGCGGTAACCCAGCGCCCGCAGCGCGTCCGGTACGGCGCGGTTGATGATCTTGAAGTAGCCGCCGCCGGCGAGCTTCTTGAACTTCACCAGCGCGAAGTCGGGCTCGATGCCGGTGGTGTCGCAATCCATGACGAGACCGATCGTGCCGGTCGGCGCGATCACGGTCGCCTGGGCGTTGCGGTAGCCGTAGCGCTTGCCCTGCTCCAGGGCTTCGTCCCAGACGATGCGCGAGCGCTCCGCCATGGTCACGGCCGAGCCGCCGAGGCGGGCCAGCGTCGCATGGTCGAGCGGGACCGGGGTGACGCTCAGGCCCTCATAGCCGTCGGCGAGGCCATGGGCCGCCGTGCGGTGGTTGCGGATGACGCGCAGCATGTGGCTGGCGTTCTTCTTGTAGCCGGGGAAGGGGCCGAGCTCGCCCGCCATCTCCGCCGAGGTCGCATAGGCGACGCCTGTCATGATCGCGGTGAGGGCACCAGCTAAAGCGCGGCCCTCGTCCGAGTCGTAGCCGAGGCCCATGGTCATCAGCAGGCCGCCGATATTGGCGTAGCCGAGGCCGAGCGTGCGGTACTCGTAGGAAAGCTCGGCGATCTCGCGGCTCGGGAACTGCGCCATCGTCACCGAGATCTCGAGCACGACGGTCCAGAGCCGGCAGAGATGCTCATAGGCCGCGACGTCGAAGGACTTGGTCTGCGTATCGTAGAACTGCAGGAGGTTGGCCGAGGCCAGGTTGCAGGCGGTGTCGTCGAGGAACATGTACTCGGAGCACGGGTTGGACGCCCGGATCCGGCCGGAAGCCGGGCAGGTGTGCCAGTCGTTCATCGTCGAGTTGAAATGCAGGCCGGGATCGGCCGAGGCCCAGGCGGCGTAGCCGATCTTCTCCCAGAGGTCGCGGGCCTTCAGCGTCTTGAGGACCTTGCCGGTGGTGCGGCCGGTCAGGTTCCAGTCATTGTCGTTCTCGACAGCGCGCAAAAAGTCGTCGGTCAACGAGACCGAGTTGTTCGAGTTCTGGCCGGAGACGGTGAGATAGGCGTCGGAATCCCAGTCGGTGTCATAGGTGTCGAAGGAGATGTCCTTGTAGCCCTGCTTGGCGAACTGGATGACGCGCTTGATGTAGTTGTCCGGCACAAGGGACTTGCGGGCGAGCTTGATCTCGCGCTTCAGCGCCGGGTTCTGCTCGGGATCGAAGCAAGAGTCGCCGTCGCCTTCGCAGTTCACGCAGGCCTTGAGCACGGCCTTCATATGCTTCTTGACGATCTTGGAGCCGGTGACGAGAGCCGCGACCTTCTGCTCCTCCTTCACCTTCCAGTCGATATAGGCCTCGATATCCGGATGGTCGGCATCGACGACCACCATCTTGGCGGCGCGGCGGGTGGTGCCGCCCGACTTGATGGCGCCGGCGGCGCGGTCGCCGATCTTGAGGAAGGACATCAGGCCCGAGGACTTGCCGCCGCCGGCGAGTTTTTCGCCTTCGCCGCGCAGCATCGAGAAGTTCGAGCCGGTGCCGGAGCCATACTTGAACAGGCGGGCTTCGCGGACCCAGAGGTCCATGATGCCGCCCTCGTTGACGAGGTCGTCCTGGACGCCCTGGATGAAGCAGGCATGTGGCTGCGGATGCTCGTAGCTCGACTTCGACTTCACCAGTTTGCCGGTCTTGAAGTCGACGTAGAAATGGCCCTGGCTCGGGCCATCGATGCCATAGGCCCAGTGCAGGCCGGTGTTGAACCATTGCGGCGAGTTCGGCGCGACGCGCTGGGTCGCGAGCATGAAGCGCAGCTCGTCATGGAAGGCCGCGGCATCCTCCTCGGAGGAGAAATAGCCGCCCTTCCAGCCCCAATAGGTCCAGCAGCCGGCGAGGCGGTCGAAGACCTGCTTCGACGAGATCTCGGAGCCGTAGCGCTCGCCTTCCGGCAGCTCGGCGAGAGCGGCCTCGTCGGCAACGGAACGCCAGAGGAAGGAGGGGACGCCGTTTTCCTCGACCTTCTTCATGCGCGCGGGCACGCCGGCCTTGCGGAAATACTTCTGAGCGAGCACGTCGCTCGCGACCTGGGACCAATCCTCGGGAACCTCGATGCCTTCGAGCCGGAAGACGACGGAGCCGTCCGGGTTCTTGATCTCGCTGACGGCCGATCGGAACGGGATCGCGGCGTAGGGCGATTGTCCGGCGGAGGTATAGCGGCGCTCGATGCGCATGATCTTCGTCCTTGCATGCCGCGGGTGGATACCCCGCGCGGCCGGTTGATCGCCGGCTCCTGATGTCAGTCCAAACTCGGTTCGATGCCTCGTGGGTCCTTGGCGGTGTCGCCCCGCTTGCAGGCCCGGACGCGCCCAAAATGCCCGTGCAAATCCGTTCGCTTCCGCTGATGTCGGCGGATGCGGCGGCAGGCCCGTAAGCACTCTGGAAAACTAGGGTTCGCAGTCATCCAGAGGGGGTGCCGCCGGCCGTCATGCGATGGTCAAAATCTAGCGCCGTTCGCGACGCTCCGTCAAGGAATAGTGGAGCGCCATCCTTGTGGATACGACATGTGGTAGGGATGTGTGGGTTGTGGGGATAAGTTTCAAGGCCCTGGCTAAGCCTTGGAAATGGCGAAGAGAATCGCTGCCCCGCGGCAACATTGCCACAGCGCTGTGCGAAGCGCAGTTCCTAAAATCCCCACTATTCACGGTAAATGAAGTGTGACCCTCGGGTGACGAGCGCGGGTTTGCAGATAGCGGTTGCGGGGAGCGCTCCAAGTGCTTGAAGTCGGTGCGCTTCGGCGCTGAATCATGGCGGCGAGCGAGCCTAATCGCGGCGAAATTCCGGCGGAGCGTGGGCGGGAATCAGCAGCCGATCGCAGGAGGAATCAGGCCGCGCGCTGCGCGGTCTGGGCGACGACCGGCTGGACCATCGTTTTGCACGCTCTTGTGGATATTGTTGGAGACCATCCAGCGCCGCTGGCGCGGCGAAGCGACCCGGCGGCAGCGTTCCGGACTGGACAGAGCAGGGCCCTGCCGCCATAAGTCGGGCCAAGACGCGCCGGCCTCTCCGCACGGCGCTGCAAGCGCATGGACTGAAGGCAATGAAGGACTGGCTGCTGCAGATCTTCACCTGGTGGAACGGCCAAACCATCGGCACGCGCTTCCACACCTGGCGCTTCGGCGAGAAGGTGGGCGAGGACGAGTTCGGCAATGTCTATTACCGCACCGCAGGCGGGGTGAAGGACAAGGCGCTCGGCTTCCAGCGCCGCTGGGTGATCTACAAGGGCGAGGCCGAGGCCTCCAAGGTTCCGCCCGGCTGGAATGGTTGGCTGCACCACACCGTCGACGTCGCCCCCTCGGAGGAGAGCTACCAGCCGCGCGAGTGGCAGGAGCCGCACCAGCAGAACTGGACCGGCACGGCGCTGGCCTATCGCCCGCAGGGCTCGACGCTGGCGGAGGGCGAGCGCCCGGCCGCGACCGGCGACTACCAGGCCTGGACACCGGGCCGCTGAGGCAACGCCGCAAGGCAGGTTGCGAGATATCGGGGCCGCTCCTTTCGGGGCGGCCTTTTTGCTGGGTGGCAAGGCAGCGGCGGCCGCTGCTGAAATGGCCGTTTCGGGCGCGACGCCCTTTTTCCGCTGCCTTTGCCGTGTTACTGCGCCCCGTCGCGGTCTTTCCGCGCTGTGGAAGAGATTCGCGCCAGCATGCCGTCCTTGTTCCGCCTTTCGACCCTGGCAGGCCTCGCCACGAGCGGGGCCGCGTTGCTTGCTGCGATGGGGCCGGCGCAGGCCGACCGCATCCGCAATCCGACGGCGGTCTTTGCGGGGCTCGACAAGATCACCGGCCGCATCATCTCGTTTGAAGTGGCGGTGGACGAGACGGTGCAGTTCGGCGCGCTGCAACTGACGCCGCGCGTCTGCTGGAGCAGGCCACCGACGGAAGCACCGCAGACGGATGCCTTCGTCGAAGTCGACGAGGTGACGTTCAAGAACGAGTACCGGCGCATCTTCACCGGCTGGATGTATGCGGCGAGCCCCGGCCTGCACGGCGTCGAGCACGCGATCTACGATGTCTGGCTGACCGAGTGCAAGGGCGGCACCGAGCTCGTCGTCGATCCCAAGGAGCCCGAGCCACCGCCGGCGCCGGAGGATCCGCGCCGCCCGCGCACGCCGCCGCGCGATCCGAACCTGCTGCCGCCCTTGCAGCAGCCTGTGCCGCCGCCCGGCGGGCGCATCGATGTCGAGCCGCCGCGCGGCGTGCCGGTGCAGCCGCAGCGGCCGAGCCAGCGCTTCTTCCCGACCAATCCGGGACAGGGCCGCGACCCGACCGGCGGCGGCTGACCCGTGCCGCCCGACGGCGCTGACAAGGGAGCCGGGCGCGAAACGACGCGCATCAGGCGCCTGCGCCGTCACCTCGCCGATCTGCGCAAGCGGAGTCCCGCCGGGCGGCGCTTCCGCGACGGCCTCGAACATGCGCTGATGTCGAGCGCGGCGGCGTTCGCTGCCTATTTGCCGACGCAGGCGCTGGGGCTGCGCGAGGGCTTCTGGGCTGCCATCACCGCGATTGCCGTGGTTCAGGCCGAGTTCGGCGCGACGCGGACGACGGCGCGCGACCAGTTCGTCGGGGCTGCCATCGGCGGCGCGATCGGCGTCGCGGTCGTGCTCATCGCCGGCCAGACCATCGTGAGCTATCTGCTGGCGGCGGCGCTCTCCGTTCTGGCAGCCTGGATGCTGAACGTCGCCAGCGCCGCGCGCCTCGCCGGCATCACTGCGACGATCATCCTGCTGGTCCCCCATCCCGGAACGAGCGCGCAGCAGATGATGCTCTCGCGCGTCTTCGAGGTAGGCTGGGGCGTCAGCGTCGCGATCGCCGTCGTCTGGCTGGCCGAGCGCCTCGATCCACGCAGGCCGACCTCAGACTAGAGTTCGGCGAGCGCCTGCCTGCCGCTCACGGCTGGCTCCCTTGGCCAAGCTTCCCAATTGCCCTGGTGGCGCAGCGCATCGTCGAGCCTGAGCCGATAGGCATCGCGCGGGATCTCGACGGTGCCGAACTGTGCGAGATGGCCGGTCTGGAACTGGGTGTCGAGCAGGCGATACCCGCCGCGCCGCAACCGCGCGACGAGATGGACGAGCGCGACCTTGGAGGCGTCGGTCTCGCGGTGGAACATGCTTTCACCGAAGAATGCGCCGCCGAGCGACAATCCATAGAGCCCGCCGACGAGGCGGCCCTCGCGCCAACATTCCACGGTATGGACGTGGCCGAGCGCGAAAAGCTCGCCGAAGATCGCGCGGATGCGGGTGTTGATCCAGGTTTCCGGCCGGTCGGGCCGGGCCTCGCCGCAGGCTTCGATCACCGCTTCGAAATCGCTGTCGACACGGATCTCAAAGTGGTCCGAGCGGACCGTGCGCGCGAGGCGCGAGGAGAGATGGAAGCCGTCGAGCGGGATGATGCCGCGCAGCTCCGGCTCGACCCAGAACAGGCCGGGATCATCGGCGCTTTCCGCCATCGGAAAGATGCCGGCGGCATAGGCGCGCAGCATGATCTCCGGCGTGATCGCGGGCGAGCGGACGGGCACGGAACGAGCCTTCATGGACGCATGGGATCGCGGGGGGCGTTGCGAGTCAAACGAAGCCGCGCGTCATGCCCGGGCTCGACCCGAGCATGACGTGACGGAGAGGCGCTGCTTCCTGCCAGAGATTCTCGGGCCTACGCTTCGCGCCGCCGGGGAATGACGGGCATCGTCAGCGCCAAGCAGGCAGCGAGGCCAGAGCTCAGAGGTAAGCTGAGAAACTGGCCGTAAAAAGCTGATCAATCAGCCTTCCGCCTGCTCCTCGCCCGGAGCCTCGTCGCCGGCCTCCTCGCCATTCTCGCCGTCATCGTTGATGCACTCGACCGAGACGACCTTCTCGTCCTTGGCGGTGTTGAACACCGTCACGCCCTGGGTCGAGCGGCCGGCGATGCGGATACGGTTGTCCGGGCCGGCATCGACAGGAACGCGGATGACCTGGCCGCCATCGGTGACGAGCATCAGCTGGTCGGTATCGACAGCCGGGAAGGAGGCGACGAGTTTGCCGTTCCTGTCGTTGACCACCATGGCGACGATGCCCTTGCCGCCGCGCCCGGTGACCCGGTACTCGAAGGACGAGGTGCGCTTGCCGTAGCCCTTCTCCGAGATCGTCAGGATGAACTGCTCGGCCGCGCCCATGGCGGTGTACTTATCGAGCCCAAGCTCGATGTCGCCGGCGCTCTCCTCGGCATCGGCCTCGACTGCGGGAGCAGAGTCCGCACCCTCGTCGGCCTCGCCGGTCAGGGCGCGGCGCGCCGCGGCCGCCCGCTTGAGATAGGCGGCGCGCTCGTCCGGCGTGGCGTCGAGATGGTGCAGGATCGCGAGCGAGATGACCTCGTCGCCCTTCGCCAGGTTGATGCCGCGCACGCCGGTGGAGTCGCGGCCCTTGAAGACGCGCACCTCGGGCACCGCGAAGCGAATGCACTGGCCGTCAGCCGTGGTCAGCAGCACGTCGTCATTCTCGGTGCAGATCTGCACGTCGACGATGTGGTCGCCCTCGTCGAGCTTCATCGCGATCTTGCCGGCGCGGTTGACGTTGACGAAGTCGGAAAGCTTGTTGCGCCGCACCCCGCCCGAGGCGGTGGCGAACATCACGTCGAGCGTCTCCCAGCTCGCCTCGTCCTCAGGCAGCGGCATGATCGTGGTGATGCGCTCGCCCTGTTCGATCGGCAGCATGTTGACCAGCGCCTTGCCGCGCGCGTTCGGCGCCGCCAGCGGCAGGCGCCAGACCTTCTCCTTGTAGACCTGGCCTTCGGAGGAGAAGAACAGCACCGGGGTATGCGTGTTGGCCACGAACAGCCGCGCGACGAAATCCTCGTCCTTGGTCGCCATGCCGGAGCGGCCCTTGCCGCCGCGGCGCTGCGCCCGATAGGTCGAGAGCGGCACGCGCTTGATGTAGCCGCCATGGGACACGGTCACGACCATGTCCTCGCGGGCGATCAAATCCTCGTCGTCGAGGTCGGAACCCCAGTCCTGGATCTCGGTCCGGCGCGGCGTGGCGAAGGCGGCCTTCACCTCGGCGAGCTCGGTCTTGACGATCGACTGGATGCGGGCGCGCGAGCGCAGGATGTCGAGATAATCAGCGATTTCGGTGGCGAGCTTCTGCAACTCGTCGCCGATCTCGTCACGGCCGAGAGCCGTGAGGCGGGCGAGGCGCAGCTCGAGGATCGCCTTGGCCTGCGCATCCGACAGGCGGTAGGTGCCATCGGCGTTCATCGGATGGCGGGGATCGTCGACCAGCGCGATCAGCGGAGCGATGTCTTCGGCAGGCCAGTCGCGGGCCATCAGCGCTTCATGCGCCGCGGCCGGGGTCGGCGCAGTGCGGATCAGGCGGATGACCTCGTCGATATTCGCGACCGCCGTGGCGAGGCCGCAGAGCACATGGGCGCGCTCGCGGGCCTTGTTGAGCAGGTAGCGCGTGCGCCGGGAGACGACTTCCTCGCGGAACTCGACGAAGGCCGAGATGAAGTCCTTGAGGTTCAAGACCTCCGGGCGGCCGCCGGTCAGCGCCACCATGTTGGCGCCGAAGGAGGTCTGCAGCGGCGTGAAGCGGTAGAGCTGGTTCAGCACGACATCGGCGACGGCATCGCGCTTGACCTCGATGACGACGCGCACGCCCTCGCGGCTCGACTCGTCGCGCAGGTCCGAGATGCCCTCGATGCGCTTCTCGCGCACGAGATCGGCGATCTTCTCGACCATCGTCGCCTTGTTCACCTGATAGGGAACCTCGGTGACGATGATCGCCTCGCGCTCCTTGCGCAGCTCCTCGATATGCGTCTTCGAGCGCATCACGATCGAGCCGCGGCCGGTGTGATAGGCCGAATGGATGCCGCTGCGGCCCATGATCGAGGCACCGGTCGGGAAATCCGGGCCGGGCACGATCTCGATCAGCTCGTCGATCGTGATCTCGGGATTGTCGATATAGGCGACGCAGGCGTCGATGACCTCGCCGAGATTGTGCGGCGGGATATTGGTCGCCATGCCGACCGCGATGCCGCCGGCGCCGTTGACGAGCAGGTTCGGATAGCGCGCCGGCAGGACCGTCGGCTCGTGCTCCTTGCCGTCGTAGTTCGGCTGGAAGTCGACGGTGTCGAGGTCGAGGTCCTCGAGCAGCGGCATCGCCGCCTTGTCGAGGCGCGCCTCGGTGTAACGATCGGCGGCGGCGGAATCGCCGTCCATCGAGCCGAAATTGCCCTGGCCGTCGATCAGCGGCAGGCGCAGGGAGAAATCCTGCGCCATGCGCACCAACGCGTCATAGACCGCGAGATTGCCGTGCGGATGGTATTTACCCATCGTGTCGCCGACGATGCGGGCGCATTTGGTGTAGGGCCGCTCGGGCAGGTTCTTGTTCTCGTGCATCGAGAACAGGATGCGGCGGTGCACAGGCTTCAGGCCGTCGCGGACATCGGGCAGAGCGCGACTCACGATCACGCTCATGGCGTAATCGAGATAGCTCTTCTTCATCTCGTCGGTGATCGCGATCGGCTTGATGTCGCCGCCGAAATCCGGGGCGTCGTCACGCCTGTCGTCGGTATCGTCGCTCAAGGAGAAATGTCCCGATTCCTAGTATTTTTCAGGCTTCTGGCTACCCGATTCCGGCCTTTCGCGCCAGCAAAAGCGGGCGCTGTCCAAGCAAAAAATACCGAAGCGATATCAATATGTTGTCGACGATTTTTGCGGGCGTCCACAGCTGCTGCCACAATCCCGCCTTTCTTCGCGGGTGACGGCGACCGCAAGGCGTGGTGAAGTCGCCTCCGCATGTTCATCGAATTCGTCACATCCGCCCTCGTCACGATGCTGGTGACGCTCGACCCGCCGGGTCTGGCGCCGATCTTCCTGTCGCTGACGCGCGGAATGTCGGAAAGCGAGCGGAAACAGGTCGCGATCCGCGCCTCGATCATCGCCTTCTGCATCATGGCTTTCTTCGCCGTGGCGGGCGATGTCGTGCTGAAGGCGCTCGGCGTCTCGCTGCCGGCCTTCCGCATCGCCGGCGGGCTCCTGCTGTTCTGGATCGCCTTCGAGATGGTCTTCGAGCGCCGGACCGAGCGCAAGCAGCAGACGGCCGAGACCGCGATCACGCTGGATCATATCCGCAATGTCGCGGCCTTTCCGCTGGCGATCCCGCTGATGGCGGGGCCGGGGGCGCTGACCGCGATGATCCTGCTCGCTGGCCGCGCCGGCGGCGATCCGCTGCTGCTGGTCGCGCTGGCTGTGATCTGCGGGCTGGTGATCCTGAGCTGCCTTGCCGTGTTCCTGGCCGCGACGCCGATCGCGAAGCTCCTCGGCGTCACCGGCAATGTCGTTCTGACGCGGCTGCTCGGCGTGATCCTGGCGGCGCTCGCCGTGCAGTTCGTGATCGACGGGTTGAAGGCTGCTCTGGCGGGATAGGGCGGTCAAAGAGAAGCGTGTTTGCTGTTTGCCGTGGGCGTTCGACCCAAGGGGGACGTGGCAATGGAAATCGCGACGATCATCGCCGAGCGCAGCATTCTGGCCTTCGCCATCTGCCTCTTCCTGGCTCATCTCGTCTTCTATGAGCTGGGCTACCGCACCGGCCGGCGGCTGCACGACAGGACGGGCAATGCACCCGAGGCGGTCGGTGTCGTCGTCGGCGGCATGCTCGCGCTCCTGGCCTTCGTCCTGGCGCTGACGCTGAGCTTCGCGAGCGCTCGCTTTGCCGAGCGGCGCATGGGCGGCCTGTCCGAAGCCAACGCCATCGGGACGGCGTGGCTGCGGGCCAAGGCGATCGGGACGCCGCGCGGCGACGAGATCGCCACGCTCCTCGAACAATACACCGCCATCCGGGCCGATTTCGTCAGGGCGGGCCGCGATCCCGAAGCGGTCGAGAATCTCAACGGCCGGACGAGTGCGTTGCAGTCGCGGATCTGGGGCCATCTTTCGGCCATCGTCCGCGAGCGTCCGGACGCTATCTCCGGCGCGTTGATGGCTTCGCTCAACGAAGCCTTCGATGCCAGCACCAACGAACGCTTCGCCTTCGAGACGCGGCTGCCGATGCAGCTCTTCTGGCTGCTCGTCGGCATCACGCTCATCACGCTGGCATGCCTCGGCTACCAGTTCGGTCTCAGGGCCAAGCCTTTACGTATCCTCATCGCCTTGCTGACGCTGATGTGGACGTCGGTCATCGTCGACATCCTCGATCTCGCCTCCGGGCGCCTCGGCAAGTTTCGGACGGGAACGGCGGCCTATGAATGGGCCCTGAAAGGCTACGAGGGTGGGATAACCATACCGCCGCTGCCGGCGCCGCAGTGATCCGCCCGGGCAGGCGCTGTAACCGTTACAGCTTCGACGGAACTTGACAGGATCTGCCCTATGGGCAGCGGCGGGGCACCAGTTGCGATGCCCCGCCGGCCCATGCGGGTCAACGTGGCGCGAGACGCTCCAGCTCATTGAGGCGTTTCAGGGCCGCCTGCTGCTGCAGCAGCCCGTAGTTGATGCCGGCGGCGTTCAGCGAATTGCCCGTTTGGTAGGGGAACTGCTCGAAGTCGGAGAAGAACTCCTTCACCTTCCCCTGGATCGGGACAAGCAGCCATATCTGCCTGGCGTAGAAGTCCATCGCGTTTCCGCCTTCCTTGGCCCCGCGCTCATAAGGGTCCATTCGCAGGTTGGTGATGCCGGCCCATGACGTCACCTCGCGCGTGGCCGTCGCGATGTTGCCTTCGCTGGCAATGGCGAAGCTGACCTTCCAGTCGTTCCAGCGTATGGCGTTGAGATTGCCGCCCTGGTCGAAGTAGTAGATCGCGTCGCGCGGAGGGCTTTTGTCGTCGCCCTTCAGATAGGGCATGAAGTTGTAGCCATCGAGATGCACCTTGAAGGTCTTGGTGCCGCTCTGGAAGCCGGTTTTCATCTTCTCCTTGATATCGCCAAGGCCGGCCGCGGCGCAGAAGGTCGGGAACCAGTCGATCAGGGCGATCATGTCGTTCACCTGGGTTCCGGGCTTCACCACTCCCGGCCAGCGCACCATCATCGGGATGCGGAAGCCGCCTTCCCAGGTGGTGCCCTTCTCGCCGCGGAACGGCGTCATCGCGCCGTCCGGCCAGAGCGCGAGTTCGGCGCCGTTATCGGTGGTGTAGAGCACGATGGTGTTCTCGGTGATGCCGAGATCGTCGAGCTGTTTCAGTAGCTGTCCGATATGGCCGTCATGCTCGACCATGCCGTCGGCATGGATGCCCTTGCCGGTCTTGCCAAGCGATTCCGGCTTGAGATGCGTGAAGACGTGCATGCGGGTCGAGTTGAACCAGCAGAAGAACGGCTTCTGCGCCTTGACCTGCCGATCGATGAAGTCTTTGGCACCAGCCAGGAACTCCTCGTCGACGGTCGGCATGCGCTTGGTGTTGAGCGGTCCGGTATCCTCGATCTTGCCGTCCGCGCTGGACTTGATGACGCCGCGCGGGCCGAACTGGCGCCGGAAATTCGGATCCTTCGGATAGAAATAGCCCTCGGGCTCCTCCTCGGCATTGAGGTGGTAGAGATTGCCGAAGAACTCGTCGAAGCCGTGCCGCGTCGGCAGATGCTCGTCGCGGTCGCCGAGATGGTTCTTGCCGAACTGACCGGTGGCGTAGCCCGCCGTCTTCAGCGCGTCGGCGATCGTCGGCATCCAATCCTGGATGCCATGGGGGTCGCCGGGCATGCCGATCGTCAGCAGGCCGGTCCGGAACGGCTCCTGTCCGAGGATGAAGGAGGCGCGGCCGGCGGTGCAGCTCTGCTGGCCATAGGCGTCGGTGAAGATCGCGCCCTCGCTGGCGATGCGGTCGATATTGGGCGTGCGGTAGCCCATCATTCCCATCGTGTAGGCGCTGACCTGGGGGATGCCGATGTCGTCGCCGAAGATGACGAGGATATTGGGCTTCCTGCCGCCGGCCGGCGCGGGCGCGGGCTGCTGGGCCTGCGCGGTCTGGACGGGCGCACTCGCGAGATAGCTCCCCGTCGCCGCGAGAACGGTTCCGCCGAGAAGCATTGAGCGTCGATTGAGGGCAGCCTTCTGCGAAGAAACTTCATGCTTGGGTTCCACGACACGTCCTCCAGCATATCCTTCAGGGGCGGCGTCTATGCCTGCGCCTTGCGCCCGAGGAGCGTAGGATGCCGTCGTCTGCCGCGCAGCCTTGTTACGGTTACGGAAGCCGCACCGGGAGCCGGAGCTCAGTTCCGCAGCAGGATTGCCTCTCGCTCCGCGCGGGACGCGGCCATGCGGCGGCGGGCCTCGGTCACGATGGCCTGCCTCGCTTCCTCCGGCGTGCCGGATCGGAACGGCGGCGAGGGGGCGTATTCCAGCGAGAGCTGGATCGTCTCGGCTTCGGCCTGGCTGGTCAGCGCCGCCACGACCGTGAGGCCGAAATCGATGCCGGAGGTGACGCCCCCGGCCGTGATGAGGTTGCCGTCCTGCACGACGCGCTCTTTGACCGGGATTGCGCCGAGATGGCCGAGGAAGTCATGCGCGTTCCAATGCGTGGTGGCGCGCTTGCCGGATAGCAGGCCGGCGGCGCCGAGCACCAAAGAGCCAGTGCAGACCGAGGTGAGGTAGCGCACGAGCGGCGCCTGGCGGCGCAGGAAGTCGAGCACCGCTTCGTCTGTGAGGAGCGCGTTGACGCCGCCTCCGCCGGGAACGCAGAGCACATCGAGGGGCGGGCACTCCGCCAGCGTGATCGTCGGCGTGAAGGGAAGCCCGGTTGCAGACCGGACGGGCGCGAGCGTCTTCCAGATGAGATCGACACGGGCTCCCGGCAGCGAGGCGAAGACCTCATACGGCCCGGTGAGATCAAGCTGCTGAACGCCGGGGAAAACGAGAAGGCCGAAATGAAACGACATGGAGCGGCTCCTGATTGACAGGCCCACGATAGCGGACCAGCCTTTGGCTGTTCTGTCAAACACCCCTCGTTTCATGCCAAAGATGCCGCGTCGTATCGAGATCCTCACCTTTCCGAAGGGGCAGGTCCTGGACGTAACAGGACCGTTGCAGGTCTTCGCCACGGCCAACGATCTCGCCGCCATGGCGAGAACTGACGTGCCCTATGAGGTGCGGGTGGTGGCGGCCGAGCCGAATGTGATGACCTCGGCGGGACTTGCGCTGCTAACGGAGCCGCTTTCCGGGCCGGACCAACCCGTCGATACGCTGGTCGTCGCCGGCGGCTACGGCATCCAGGCCGCATGCGACAGCCCGGCCCTTGTCGCATGGCTACGCGAACGGGCCGGTGCGGCACGGCGCGTGGCCTCCGTCTGCAGTGGCGCATTCCTGCTGGCGACCGCCGGATTTCTGGACGGCAGGCGTGCCGTCACCCATTGGGGGCGTTGTGCCGAGTTCGCCGCGCGCTTTCCCGAGGTCCGGCTTGATCCGGACCCGATCTTCATCCGCGACGGCAAGGTCTGGACCTCGGCCGGGGTGACGGCGGGGATCGACCTCGCCCTCGCATTGGTCGAAGCCGATCTCGGCCGCGAGACGGCATTGGCGGTGGCGCGCCAGCTCGTCGTCTTCCTGAAACGGCCGGGCGGGCAGTCGCAGTTCAGCACCACGCTCGCGTTGCAGGGGCGGGATGAACGCTTCGACGGCCTGCACGCCTGGATCGTCGAGAACCTCCGCAGCGACTTGTCGCTCGAGCGGTTGGCGGCGCGGGCCAATATGAGCCTGCGCAGTTTTGCCCGCCATTACCAGAGGGCGACGGGCCGCACCCCGGCCCGCGCCGTTGAGGAGATCAGGATCGAGACGGCGCGCCACCTGCTGGATCAGGGGCATCCCGTCTCCCGCGTCGCCGGCCGCTGCGGCTTCGGTTCGGAGGAAACGCTGCGGCGCGCGTTCCTCAGGCGGCTCGGCACGACCCCGCAAGCCTATCGAGAGCGGTTCGCGGGATAAGCCGGAGCCGCGTACAGCCTGGACGAAACAGGTTCTATTTCGCCAGGAACGCCCGGATCGCGCCTTCCGCCTGCTTCATCGACATCACGCCGTCGAGATGGCCGCGGGCGCCGTCGATGGTGACATGGGTGATGTCGCGCCCGGCGTCCTTCGCCGCTTTCACCGTGCGCTCCACCGCATCAGGGGTGAAGACCAGATCCTTTGGCTGAGTCACCAGCAACATCGGCGCCCTGGTCTTCGCCATGCCCTCGGCCAGCGAGTTGCCGCCGGCCGCGAAGAGCTGGTTGGCCTTGACGAGATAGAGGAAGTGATTGGCGTCGGAGACTTTGGCGCGGGCTGCGCCGGCGTTGTCGAGCACGCTCTGGACCTGGAACTTGTTGGCGAGCGCCTTGGCCGGATCTTCGCCTTCCTTGGCGGGGCGGCGGCCGAAGGTGGCGTTCGCCCAATCCTGATGGTTTGCCTGCAGCGTCACCGCGGTCAGCGCCTTGGCGAGGCCGGCAAGCGGCGGCGTCCTGCCGTAATAGTCACCGTTGTTCCAGTTGGGGTCCACCAGGATCGGCGCGGCCCAGACGTCGAGCCAGCCGATCAGCATCGCGTCGGCCTCGGCCGCCCCGATCACCGGCATCGCCTTGGCCACCATCTCGGGATGGCTCGCAGCCCATTCGAAAGTCTGGAGCGAACCCATGGAGGGGCCGGCGACCAGTGCGAGCTTCTTGATTCCAAGGCTTTCGACGAGAGCCTTCTGCACCTCGACGAAGTCGCGGACGGTGACGATCGGGAAGTCCAGCGCATAGGGCTTGCCGGTATCGGGATTGATCGAGGCCGGGCCGGTGGTGGTGGTCTTCGGGTCGCCGGTGTTGAGGTTCACCAGCGTGTCCGACGAGATGACGAAATACTTGTCGGTGTCGATCGCCTTGCCCGGCCCGATGATCGCGTCCCAGTAGCCGGGCTGTGCGTCCTTGGCGTCATATTTGCCGGCGGCGTGCGAGTTACCCGAGAAGAAATGGCAGATCAGCACGGCATTGGATTTGTCGGCGTTGAGCGTGCCGTAGCTCTCCCAGCCGGTACGGACCTGCTTGAGCGTGCGTCCCGATTGGGTCGTGAAGCTCGGCAGCTCGAAGACCTTCTTTTCGGTCATCAGATCCTGTGCGTCCGCCATTCCCGCTGCAACCCATCCTGCAAGGGCGAGAACGCCCGTGATCCATTGCCTCATCACCACTTCCTCCCTCCAGCCGTCACGCGGCCTTCGCCGCATCAGAGCGGATTTCCACGCGCGGCGGAAGCGCCTTCGCTCAGCGCAGCGGACCGAAGAGGGGAATTCGCTTTTCGGACAGATCCGATGCCTTTGGCCAAGGGAGGATCGCCACCACCCGTCCGTCAGGACGCATGGCGATCAGCGCGTCAGGAGAGACGGGAAGGGCGTGCCGCCGGCCGGGCTCAGGAAGGCCTCGGTCTCGAGCTCGAAGAGCGGGGCGTCCACCGGCCCCTTGAGGCTGAAGGGCAGCCTCAGCGCGCTGGTCGTGGACGCCAGCGAGGCCGCCATATCGAGGATGCGGGTGCGCAGCGAGGCGTTGCCGCTCAGGTTGAAGCGAAAGGCCTGTCCGCTCATCTGGGCGTCGGTCAGCACCAGCAGCCCGCCGGCGATGCCGGCATTGGCCGTCAGGTTCTCGAACGGCGTCTTGCCCTGGT
Source organism: Allobosea sp. 10L417 (assembly GCF_056395485.1). Lineage (NCBI taxonomy): Bacteria > Pseudomonadati > Pseudomonadota > Alphaproteobacteria > Hyphomicrobiales > Alloboseaceae > Allobosea > Allobosea sp. 10L417. The sequence goes on along the minus strand of NZ_JBFTJP010000009.1, from coordinate 152,560 downwards.
GCCAGTCTCGCCAGGCCTGGGAGGGATTCCGCTCCGCGCGGCGCAGCATGTCGACGAAGGCGACGCCGGCGAGCTCGCCCTGTTTGACGGAGAGATTGGCCCGTCCGGCCAGCGAGCCGAGGAGCTCGTCAAAGGTCCGGCCGACACCGTCGAGCGCAAGCTGGAAAGTGCCATTGCCCGAGAGGCGCGACAGCTGCGGCAGGTCGCTCGACGCTTGCCCGAAATTCACGCGCTCGAGGCCGGCCTGGAGCTTCACATCGACCCCCGCGGGAGCGCTGACCGCCAGGAGCCGCGTCTTGACGCTGCCGCCATAGGCGCTGGCCCGGACCAGCCCGGTCTCGAATCGTCCCTTCTTGATCAGCAGGTAGCTGGCGACGTCGTTGAGCCGGGCGCCGTTCAGCTTGGCGGCGTCGACCGAGATTCTGAGATCGACCTCGCGCCCTGTCCAGCCGTCGAGATCGAACGGGCCGGGATCGCCGGCATCGATGGCCGGGATCGGCAAGCGGTTGACGAGGCGGCCGATATCGAGCGTCGCCCCTGCCAGCGTCCCCGAGAGCGCGAAGCGTCCGGCCCCGGTTTCGGACAGCGTGAGGACGCCGTCGAGGCGCTCGCCGTCGAGGCTGGCGATCGCGTTATTGAAGGAGGCTTCATGCGGCTTGAGCTGCAGATCGGCCGACAGCGTCAGCGCGCCGAGGGCCGCCGCCAGGCGCGAATCCTCGCCGAACCAGCGCAAGAGCTGTGGCACGGACGGGGTGGACAGGGCGAGAAGGCCATTGAGGACCGGCTCGTCCGGTCCGGACCGCGTGCCGTCGAACCGGAGCTTCAAAAGCGGCGAATTGGCCGAGAGCGCGGCCTTGGCGTTGCGGCCATCCATTGGCCAGAGCAGGCTCACTTCGGTCGGGACGCCGCGCCAGGTCAGGGAGCCCGACAGTTCCAGCGGCTCGTTTTGGCTGCGTTCGTCGATGACCAGATGGACGTCGCGGACCACGCTCTGGATCGCGCCGTTCGCGCGCAGGAAGAGCGAACCGCCCTGGATGACGATCTTGCTCTGGTTGCGCAGCCGCTCGAGCTCGGCCATTGGCGTCGCAAGCCACTCCGCCACACCGTCGCTGCCGGGCGCGACCGCCACGTCGATCTGCGGCGCGACGAGATCGATCCTGTCGAAGCTGAGCGTGCCGATCAGCAAGGGCAGGAGGCGTAGATGCGCCCGCACGCGGACAGCTTGGCCCGAAAGCGCGCCATCGCGCTGGCTGAAGCTAACCTGGGACAGGCTGATGCGCGGCAGCGGCAGGAGCGCGATCTCGGCGCGCTCGACCGTCTCGACGACGAAGCCCGTCTTCTTGGCGATTGCGGCGACGACGCTCCGCTGCACCCGCCCGAGCGCAAGGTCCCACGGCTGCAATCCGAGCAGGCCGATCAGGACGACAAGGCTGAAAGCGAGGATCGCTGCGCGTCTGGTCATGGACTTCCGAATCGGCGCCGGCCGAAATCAGCCAGCCCCCTGGCGGCGGATGGTGTATGCCGATGTTGATGGCTTGTCGAGGCGGGGAAACCCGCTATCCCGCACGATTTGTGCCGGTTTTAGCCAGAAGCATGGCAGGATAGAGGCCGGCGAGGATGATCAGCAGGGCAGCGAGTGCCCCGTCCTCGAAGACGCCGCGCGAGGCGTGGCCATAGACCACGGTCGCCAGTGTTTCGAGATTGAGAGGGCGCAGCAGCAGCGTCGCGGGCAGCTCCTTCAGGCAGTCGACGAAGACGAGCAGCGCGGCGGCTGCCACCGCCGGGCGCATCAGCGGCCAGTGGATTCGGCGCAGGATCTCGGGCTGGCCGGCGCCGAGCGCACGCGCGGCATCGTCGATCCGCGGCGAAACACGGCTCAAGCCGCTCTCCACGCCGGCGATGCCGATGGTCAGGAAGCGCACGACATAGGCGATCACGAGCGCCGCGCCGGAGCCGATCAGCAGCAGGCCGGGCTTGATGCCGGACAGTGACGTGATCGCGTTGGCCAGCACATTGTCGAGCGCGGCGATCGGGATCAGCAGCCCAAGCGCGAGCACGGTGCCGGGCACGGCGTAGCCGAGCGAAGCGAGGCGGGCGAGGGTCTTCAGCCAGCTTTCGCGGCCGGCACGGCTCGCCGTGGCGATGCCTAGCCCCAGCAGCAGCACGATTGCGGCGGCAATGCCGGCGAGCAGGAGAGCATTGGCGAGCAGCCGCAACAGCGCAGCGTCGAGTTGCATGAGCAATCCGCGTCGCAGGATCTCTGCGGCGAGATAGCCGACCGGCAGGATGGCGCCGAACAGGACGGGGAGAGCGCAGGCGATCGCGGCCAGGAGGGCCGCGCGTGGCCGCAGGGCCCTGCGGCCGAGGGGGCGAGGCTGGCGCACCGGGAGGGCGAAGCGGCGCTGGCCGCGCAGGCGAGCCTCCGTCCAGATCAAGAGGAAGACGACGACCAGCATCACGCAGGCAATCTGCGCTGCCCCGGGCAGCGAGCCCCGGTTGATCCAGGTGGTGTAGATCGAGAGGGTGAGCGAACGGACGCCGAGATATTCGGTCGCGCCGATGTCGTTGAGCGTCTCGAGCAGGACGAGCGTCAACCCGGCCGCGAGCGCCGGCCGGGCGAGCGGCAGGCCGATACGCCAGAACAGCCGGCCCGGCGTCGCGCCGAGATTGCGGGCCGCCTCGACGATGGTCGCGCCCTGGATGCTGAAGAGGGCACGCGTGCTGAGATAGACGTAAGGGTAGAGCACGATCGCCATGATCGCGATCGCGCCGGGCAGGCTGCGCGGATCGGGAAACCAGTAATCGCGCAAGGAGCGCCACCCGGTCAGCGCTCTCAGTGCACTCTGCAATGGCCCCTGGAAGCCGAGAAACTCGACGTAGATATAGGCCATCAGATAGGTCGGCAGCGCCAGCGGCAGCACCAGAAGCCAGTCGAAATGGCGCCGGCCGGGAAATTCGAACTGCGTCACGAGCCAGGCCGTCCCCACACCGAGAACGGCACTGAGGAGGCCGACACCGGCCAGCAGGAGCCCGGTCTGGACCAGCGCGGTCGGCAGCACATTGGCGGCGAGATGCGGCCAGATCTCCGCGGCCTGCGAGGACGAAAGCGCCGTCGTGAGGAGCGCGAGCAACGGCGTCAGCACGAGCGCCGCTCCGATCAGCGAGGCCAGCGCAAAACGCGTCGACGGCCGCCACGTGAATGGCGGCCGTCGCGAGGCGGTGAGCGGAGCGCTCAGGCTCAATTGTCGAAACCGACCTTGTCGACGAGATCGGCGGCGGGCTTGCGCTGTTTGGCGACCTCGGAGAGCGGCAGCTTGTCCGGCGTGACCGCGCCGAGCAGCTTCACTGCGGCCGAGTCGGTGACGGCGGTGTTGACCGGGAACTCGAAATTGCCGTTGGCGTAGAGCGCCTGCGCCTTCTCGCCGAGCATGTATTCGATCAGCTTGACCGCGTTGTCCTTGTTCGGGGCGTTCTTGGCCAGCGCCGCGGCCGAGACGTTCACATGGGTGCCGCCATCGGCGAAGGTGGTCTTGAGCGGCTTGATCGCATCGTACCAGCCCTTCTGCTCGTTCTTCGCCTGGCTCATCAGGCCGATATAATAGGTGTTGATCACGGCGACGTCGCAGAGGCCGGACTGGATGTCGCGCGCAACGTCGCGATCGCCGCCGCCGGGCTTGCGGGCGGCGTTCGCGCGCAGGGCCTTCAGGAAGGTCTCGGTCTTATCCGGGCCGTTATGGGCGATATAGGCGGCGAAGAGCGCGTTGTTGTAAGGGTGCTGGCCGGCGCGGATGCAGAACTTGCCCTTCCACTTCGGATCAGCGAGCTCCTCATAGGTGATCGCATCCTGCGCAACGCGCTCCTTCGAGGCGACGACGATGCGGGCGCGCTTGGTCAGCGTGACCCAGCTGTTGTCGGGGCGCAGCTGCGCCGGGACGATCTTGTCCACGGTCGGCGAATGGATCGGCTGCGTGACGCCGGCAGCGACCGCGGCATTGATCTCCCCGACATCGACCACGAGCATGACGTCGGCCGGGCTGTTGGCCCCCTCGGCGCGGATGCGCTCCTGCAGGCCGTCCTTCAGGAAGACCGCATTGACCTTGATGCCGGTGTCCTTGCTGAAGGCTTCAAGCGCCGGGTTGAGCAATGTGGGCTCGCGCGTCGTGTAGAGATTGACCTCCTGGGCGAGGGCCGGCGCGGCGAGCAGGCAGGACGACAGCGTCAGGGCCTGGAGGTGCTTCTTCTTGATCATTGCTTCGCTCCGTCGGTTCAGGGCGCCAAAGCGCGACGGGCGACGGTTAAAGGGCGGCGGACACTGCTGTCAACGGAATCATCCTTTAGAATCAGCGTCTTGGACGATTTCCAGACTGGTTCTTATTTTGATGAATTCTAATATCTGAGCCATGATGTTGGAATGGCGGGACGATTCCGCACCATGCAAGTCGTACGACTTCAGTCTAGGTCATTCCGCGGCGTCAGCGTGACGCGGCCGTGATCGGGATCAGGCGCACGGCAACGCGCGTCTCGGGATCGATCGAGCCACGCAGCACGGCGTCGCTGGCCACGGTCTCATCTTGCAGATGCGCCTCCCGCACCAGCATCTGCCGCCGCAGGCTGCGCGCCTCCGCCTCCATGCGTGAAACGCCGACCCGTTCGTCGATCTGCTGGCGCTGGCCCGTGCTCAGCTCCGGCGCCGTGCGAAAATCACGGAAGTCGCGCCGGCTATAAGGCCAGCTCGATCCGCCGGTGAAGGTCGAAACCTTGCCGTCGAGGACGACGCTGTCGCCGGGGCGGAGCGTGATGTCCCGCAGGAGCGAGATGCGCCGCTCGCCGACCTGGACGATGGCCGGCCGGCAGGCCGGGTCGGCTGCCTTTTCGTGGCTATAGGCCATCGGCAGCGCCGCATAGCGCTGGCCGTCGGCTGCGACGGCGGCGTCGATGCTGGTCGAGCCGGCGGCAGCACGAAAGACCTTGACCGGAATGCCGGGGTTCATCGCCTTGCAGAGAGCCTCATGGGCGCTGAGATCGCTGGCCGACCGCAGATGGCCGATCGGGGCATGGAAGCCGTCGCAGAGCCGCACGCAGAAAGTCTGCGCATTATTGGCGGAGACCAAGGCGGCGCTGCCTTCGACCGGCCTGTGCGGGCGGGCCGCGACCTTTTTCGGGCTTCGCTTGAAGGGGTTGAGCTCGACCGCCGGGTGAGCGATGCGTCCGTTCGGCCGTATCTGCATCAGGGGCAGGCGCCAGCCATTCGTCGCCGGTGCATAGGCGGTCGGGCGCGTCGATGTATAGGCAGCGCTCTGCGCCGGAGCGCGTGCAGCCCTGCGCGCCGCCTCCTCGAGGAAGAACGAGCGGATGCCTGCATCGTCGTCGGCCTGGACCAGCGAAGCCGTCAGCACCATGCCGCCGCAGCCGACGGCAATGCCGAGGATGGTCGCCGCAGCCCAGCGACCGGCACGCGAGCGGGCCGGGGCCTTGCTGACAGAGCCGGCGTAACCGCTCTCGCCGCCGCGGGGCAATGCCCGCACGGGGATCTCACGGACACGCAACATCGCGTCACTCCAACCTGCGCTTGTTCACCGTCCGCCGCAGGTTGGGTGTAGTTTACGTTTCGTTAAGATTCAACGTTTTCGCTGCGGCATGCTCCGCAAACGTCTGAAATGCTTAACGACGGGTGAGGAGATGGCGGGCGAGGGGCTCAGACGACGGCGAGCAGGACGCCGATCCACATGCCGACCAGGGCGAGGGCGCCGATGCCGTAGACCGCTCCGCGCACGGGCAGCTTGTTGGGGCCGATATGGATGAGCGTGTGGATGACGCGGGTCGCGACGTAGAGCCACGCCAGCACCGCCATCGCATAGCTGGTGGCGCCCACTTCCATCGCGAGCATGATGAGCGCGAAATAGATGACCGGCGTCTCGAACTGGTTCGAGAAGTTCGCCGAGGCGAGCCGGGCGGAGACGGGGTAACGCTCGGCCGAAACCTGGACGTCTTCGTGCCGCACGGCGCCGGAGGTGAAGGCGTCCTTCCGGCGCAGCATCAGGATGACGCCGACGATGAAGATCCAGAGGATCAGGGCCAGCGTGGGATAGACGAGCTTCAGGGTCATGGTCGCGGTCGCCTCGTGTCAGCGCTGGCCAGGATGGTCCCGGCCAGTGCTGCACGAAGCCTGCGCCGACTCAAGACCGGGTCGGATAGTTCGGGCTCTCGCGCACGATCGTCACGTCATGGACATGGCTCTCGCGCAGGCCGGCGCTGGTGATCCGGATGAAGCGGGCCTTGTTGCGATAATCCTCGAGGTTGCGGCCGCCGACATAGCCCATGGCGGCGCGCAGGCCGCCGGCGAGCTGGTGGAGCACGGTGGAAACCGGGCCCTTATAGGCGACCTGACCCTCGATGCCCTCCGGCACGAGCTTCAGCGCGTCCTTGATGTCCTGCTGGAAGTAGCGGTCGGCCGAGCCGCGGGCCATGGCGCCGACCGAACCCATGCCGCGATAGGCCTTGTAGGAGCGGCCCTGGTAAAGGAAGGTTTCGCCCGGCGTCTCGTCGGTGCCGGCCAGCAGCGAGCCGACCATGGCGCAGGAGGCACCGGCGGCAAGTGCCTTGGCGAGGTCGCCCGAATACTTGATGCCGCCGTCGGCGATGACCGGCACGCCGGCCTTCGACGCCGCCGAGGCCGCGTCCATGATCGCGGTGAGCTGGGGCACGCCGACGCCCGCGACGATGCGGGTCGTGCAGATCGAGCCCGGGCCGATGCCGATCTTGACCGCGTCGGCGCCGGCATCGATCAGGGCCTGCGCCCCGCCGGCGGTGGCGACGTTGCCGGCGATGACCTGGACCGCGTTGGAGAGCTTCTTCACCCGGCTGACCGCGTCGAGCACCTTGGACGAGTGGCCATGCGCCGTATCGACGACGATGAGGTCGACGCCGGCGTCGATCAGCATCTCCGAACGCTCGAAGCCCTGGTCGCCGGTCGTGGTTGCTGCAGCGACGAGCAGGCGCCCTTGCGCGTCTTTCGCCGCGTTGGGGTGAGCTACCTGCTTTTCCATGTCCTTGACGGTGATCAGGCCGATGCAGCGATAGTGGTCATCGACGACGAGCAGCTTCTCGATGCGGAACTGGTGCAGCAGGCGCCGCGCCTCCTCCTGGCTAACGCCCTCGCGCACCGTGATCAGCCGCTCCTTGGTCATCAGCTCCGAGACGGGCTGGGCCGGGTTGGCGGCGAAGCGCACGTCGCGGTTGGTCACGATGCCGACCAGTTTGCCCTTGTGGCCTTGCGGTCCGCGCTCGACGACGGGAATGCCGGAGATGCCGTTGTTCTTCATCAGCGCCAGCGCATCGGCCAGCGTCTCGTCGGGATGGATCGTGATCGGGTTGGCGATCATCCCCGATTCGAACTTCTTGACGAGGCGCACCTGCGCCGCCTGCTGGTCGATATCCAGGTTGCGGTGGATGACGCCGAGGCCTCCGGCCTGCGCCATGGCGATCGCCATGCGCGCCTCCGTCACCGTGTCCATCGCCGAGGCGATGATCGGCAGGTTGAGCGAGATCGACTTGGTGAGCCTGGTGCGGATGTCGACATCCGCGGGCATGACCTCGGACGGGCCGGGCTCAAGCAGCACGTCGTCGAAGGTGAAACCGTCGCGAATCAGACCGTCGAGGGAAAGCGTCATCGTCAACTCCGACGCCGGGCGGAACCGGCTTTCCAGGGGAGGCAGGGCAAGAGGCCCGATGCCGAGTTGACGAGGCCCGTTAGCATGCGCCCGGCGGCTTCGCTAGTCCGGCGGGCGGGATTCTTTTGCAGTGCGACAACGGTCCCCGGCGCATGGCTGCTCCGGGGACGTCCGCAAAAAGCCGGTTCGCGTCAGTAGCGCGACCGCGCAGGGGCGGCCGAGGCATCCGGCATCACGCCGAAACAGCCCATGGCCATCGTCATATGCCCCATCTGGTTTGCCAGGCGCTCGCAGTCCCGCTGCCGCACGCAGTTGTTGTAGCGAATGCTTTCGCCATAACCCTGAGGCGCGGCCTTGTCCTGGCAGGCCATCTGCCAGTCGGTCATGGCGGCGGAAGCAGGCGTGGCGGCTGCGCCGTAGCTCAGCCCGGCCACCAGTGCCAGGCCTGCCAGCCGCAGGCCTACGGGAACACGGCGCGCAAGCGCCGAAATTGTTGAAACAGGGGTCATGTCAGCTCTCCGGAGGTTACGACGCGCGCCCCTCGCGCCGATCCGGACCCAGGCCGGATAGAAGAGAGATGGTGACTTCCCAATGCGTGTAGGAGTGCGGCGGGCGCATGGCGGATTTGTGTTTGATGATGGGGCAGAAGGTGCGTGCATGGCAGGAGCGCGTGGCGATCGCGTGAAATGGCCGGAAAAAGCAACTTCGCCTCTCGTCACGTCGTGGTGCTCGCATTAATAACCTAGCTTATGAATTCAACACGCGCTCACACAACAGCGTGAGCGCGGAAGGTTACCGCCTTGCAACGAGCCAGACTGCTTCCTCTCATCGTCGCTTGTGCTCTCTTCATGGAGAACACCGACTCGACCGTGATCGCGACCTCGTTGCCGGTCATCGCCAGGTCGCTGGGGGAGGACCCGATCGCGCTGAAGCTCGCTCTGACCTCCTATCTCGTCAGCCTCGCCGTCTTTATCCCGATCTCGGGCTGGATGGCCGACCGGTTCGGCGCCCGCACGATCTTCCGCTCTGCGCTGTGCGTCTTTATGCTCGGCTCGATCCTCTGTGCCGTATCGAACTCTCTGGGCGCCTTCGTCGGCGCGCGCTTCGTTCAGGGCATGGGCGGAGCGATGATGGTCCCGGTCGGGCGCCTCGTCATTCTGCGCAGCGTCAGCAAATCCGAGATCGTCGGCGCGCTGGCCTATCTGACGGTCCCGGCGCTGGTCGGACCCGTGGTCGGGCCGCCGCTCGGCGGCTTCATCACCACCTATTTCGACTGGCGCTGGATCTTCTTCATCAACATCCCCATCGGCTTCGTCGGCGTCGTGCTGTCGAGCCTGTTCTTCGAGGATATCCGCGAGGAGGATGTCGCACCTCTGGATGTGAAGGGCTTTCTGCTGTCCTCCTTCGGCTTCGCCAGCCTGATGCTCGGCCTGGCGACGGGCGGCCGGCACCTCGTCCCTGTCTACGTTTCCTATGGCTGCGTGCTGGCCGGGGCGGCGGCGCTTGCGGCCTATTGGTTCCACGCCCGGCGCGTGCCCTATCCGGTACTCAACCTGTCGCTGTTCCGGATACCGACCTTCCGGATCGGCGTCGTCGGCGGCTCGATCTTCCGCACCGGCATCGGCGCGATCCCCTTCCTGCTGCCGTTGATGCTCCAGCTCGGATTCGGGCTCGACGCCTTGCAGTCGGGCCTGATCACCTTCGTTTCGGCAGCCGGCGCGCTGATCATGAAGACGTTGGCGAGGACCATCCTGGCGCGCTTCGGCTTTCGCAGCGTGCTGGCGATCAATGCCGTGATCGGCGCCGCCTTTCTCGCCGCGTCGGGCCTGTTCACCCCGACCACGCCGCATGCGATCATGCTCTCCGTGCTGCTGATCGGCGGTTGCTTCCGCTCGCTGCAGTTCACCGGCATCAACGCGCTGAGCTATGCCGACGTCTCCAACCGCGACATGTCGAGCGCTACAAGCCTGTCGAGCGTCGCCCAGCAGCTCTCGCTCAGCATGGGCGTGACCATCGGCGCCTTCGCGCTGGAGGCCGCCAATACCTTCAACGGCGGCAAGGCTCTGGCAGCCGGCGATTTCTGGCCGGCCTTCGCGATCGTCGGGCTGATCTCGGCATCCTCGGCGCTCTGGATGGTGCAGCTGGCTCCCGATGCCGGCACGGAAGTCTCAGGCCACGTTCCGGTGAGCGCGCGCAAGGTCACAGCCGAGGCGCTCGCCGACCAGAAGCCGCTGGAGTGAGCGCTCCGGCGCCCTGATATCGCCGGCGTGCGCGCCCTTCAGGCGTCGGCGCTTTCGTCGGCCGTCTTCCGGCGATAGCCGGTCGCCAGCACATAGAGCTCGGAGGAATCGGCGCGGCTCGCTGCCGGCTTGACGTTCCGCACGGTGGTGAAGTCGCGCTTCAGCGCGGTGAGGAGCTCGGCGCTGTCGCCGCCCTGGAACAACTTGGCGAGGAAGAAGCCGCCCGGCGCCAGCACGCTGTGCGCGAACTCGACCGCGGCTTCGGCCAGCGCGATGATCTTGAGATGGTCGGTCTTCTTGTGGCCGGTGGTGTTGGCGGCCATGTCGGACATGACGCCGTCGGCTTGGCCGCCGAGGCGCTCGGTCAGCAGGGCCGGGGCCTCCTCGGCCATGAAGTCGAGTTGGATCAGTTCGACGCCGGGGATCGGATCGACCGGCAGCAGATCGATGCCGATGACGCATCCTTTGCCGCGCTCAAGCCCGATCCGCTTGGCTGCGACCTGGCACCAGCCGCCGGGGGCGCAGCCGAGGTCGACGAGGCGCTGACCGGGCTTCAGGAACTTGTAGCGGTCGTCCATCTCCTCGAGCTTGAAGGCGGCGCGGGAGCGATAACCCAGTTCCTTCGCCCGCTTCACATAGGGGTCGTTGAGCTGGCGCTCGAGCCAGAGCTGCGACGAATGCTTGAGCTTGCCGGCCTTCTTCACCTTGACGCGCATGTCGCGCGCGCCGGCGGACCCTTTGCCGCTGCCGGCCTTGCCGCCCGATTTTTCGGTGCTCATCGCCTCAACCTATTTCCGTCGCCACCAGGCACGGTCCTCGTGCATCATGCGCAGCAAGATGCCCTCGCGCAGCCCGCGATCGGCGATGCGGACGCGCTCGCTCGGGAAGGCGCGATGGATCGCCTCGAAGATCGCGCAGCCGGCCAACACCAGATCCGCGCGCTCGCGGCCGATGCAGGCATTGGCCGCCCGGGCGGCATAGTCCATATCGATCAAGCGGTCGATGACGGCGGCGACATCGTGCTGGTGCATCCACAGCCCGTCGACCTCGCGGCGGTCATAGCGAGGCAGGTCGAGATGGATGCCGGCGACGGTCGTGACCGTGCCGGACGTGCCGAGCAGGTGGAAGCCCTTGGAGCCGCAGGCGGCCGCAGCCTTTTTTGCAAAAGGTTCAAGCGCTTGCGTGCAATCATCAACCATTTGCTCGAAGAGCTCGCGGCCGACCTCGATGCCGCCATAGCGTTCAGCCACGGTAACGACGCCGATCGGCAGAGAGGCCCATTCGCGGATACGGGCAGCGGGGTCGCGCGCCTCGCTGCGCCCGCCGAGCCAGATGATCTCGGTCGAGCCGCCGCCGATGTCGAAGACGATGACGCTCTCGGCCGCCGGGTCCGTCAGCGCTGCACAGCCGGAGACGGCGAGCGCCGCCTCGGTGCGCTGGTCGATGATTTCGAGCGCGAGCTCGGCCTCTGCGGCGACTCGGCGGATGAAGTCCAGTCCGTTGGTCGCCGCACGGCAGGCTTCGGTGGTGACGAGGCGGGCGCGGGTGACGCCGCGATTCGCCATCTTGCCGCGGCAGATCTTCAGCGCCTCGACCGCCCGGTCCATCGCCGCATCGGCCAGGCGGCTGCTGGCAGCGAGCCCTTCGCCGAGGCGGACGATGCGGGAAAACGCATCGACCACCCGAAAGCCATGCTGCGCCGGGCGCGCGATCAGGAGGCGGCAGTTGTTGGTGCCGAGATCCAGCGCCGCATAGGTCGCGGTGGGCTGCTGATGGATCAATGCCGGGTTGCAGCTCTTGAAGGCATCGGAAACCAACGCGCCACCGGCCCGTTGCGGATCGGTGGTATGCCTATGCGGCGGCGCCACATGCGTGACGTCCCGTTGCTGCCGGTCCTCGACCGCCACCGTTTTCCAATCCCTCGACCTGTCAGCACAAGGCCGGACAGGGGCCGCAGCGTCGCGCGGCCGGTTGCTTCGTCGTCAAGGTAACTGCACGGCAAGCCCCGTGCCAAGCGGAACCTTGCAGGGATACCGGCCGGCCTTGCATCCGCGGCGGCTGATCGGCCAGTGTCCGCCGGCCGGCCTGCCGGCCAGGACGCATGAAGGGCAAGGGATTCGCCATGGCTGCCAGACACATCCTCGCCATCGACCAGGGCACGACATCCTCGCGGGCGATCTTGTTCGATGTCTCGCTCGCGGTCGTCGCGTCCGCCCAGCAGGAGTTTCCGCAGCATTTCCCCGCATCCGGCTGGGTCGAGCATGAGCCTGAGGATATCTGGGAAAGCGTGCTGGCGACGGCCCGTGAAGCGGTTGCCAAGGCCGGGCTGAATGCGGGCGACGTCGCGGGGATCGGAATCACCAACCAGCGCGAGACGACGCTGATCTGGGACCGGCGGACAGGCAAGGCGATTCACCGCGCCATCGTGTGGCAGGACCGGCGCACGGCGCAGGCCTGCGCCGATCTCGCGGCCGCCGGCCACGAAAACCTGGTGGCCCAGCGTACCGGGCTGCGTATCGACCCCTATTTCTCCGCGACCAAGATCGCCTGGCTGCTGGACAATGTGCCCGGCGCGCGGCGGCGGGCCGAAGCGGGCGAACTCGCCTTCGGCACCGTCGATTCCTTCCTGCTGTGGCGGCTGACGGGCGGGGCGGTACATGCCACCGATGCCACCAATGCGGCGCGCACCATGCTGTTCGACATCGGCCGTGGCATCTGGGACCCCGAACTGCTCGGCCTCTTCGACATTCCGGCGGCGATCCTCCCGGAGGTGCGCGACTGTGCCGCGCATTTCGGCGACACGGTGCCGGAGCTCTTCGGAAAGTCGATCCCGGTGCGCGGTATCGCGGGGGACCAGCAAGCGGCCACCATCGGCCAGGCCTGCTTCACGCCGGGCATGGTGAAGTCGACCTACGGCACCGGCTGCTTCGCGCTGCTCAACACCGGGGACACGCCGGTCCGCTCGAAGCATCGCCTGCTCAGCACGGTCGCCTACCAGCTCGGCGGCAAGCGGACCTACGCGCTCGAAGGCTCGATCTTCATCGCGGGTGCTGCGGTGCAATGGCTGCGCGACGGCCTCGGCATCATCGAGAAGGCCAGCGACACCGGCCCGCTGGCGGAGGCGGCCGATCCCGAGCAGGACGTCTATCTGGTGCCGGCCTTCGTCGGCCTCGGGGCACCGCACTGGGACGCCCACGCCCGTGGCGCGATGTTCGGGCTGACCCGCAACTCCGGCCCGCGCGAATTCGCCCGCGCCACCCTCGAAAGCGTCTGCTACCAGACGCTCGACCTGATCGAGGCGATGCATGCCGACTGGCCGGAAGCCGGGCAGGGCGGTCGCTCGGTGCTCAGGGTCGATGGCGGCATGGTGGCGTCGGACTGGACGATGCAGCGCCTCGCCGACATCCTCGATCTGCCGGTCGACCGGCCGACAGTGCTCGAGACGACGGCGCTGGGCGCAGCCTATCTCGCCGGGCTCGACGCCGGGCTCCTCCCGGAGCCCAGGCGGTTTGCCGACCAATGGCGGCTGGAGCGCCGCTTCTCGCCGGCCATGGCGGCCAGCCAGCGCGAGCGCAAGGTCAGGGGCTGGCAGGACGCGGTGCGGCGAACACTGAGCGGGGGATAGGCGCGTCTTGCGGCGCCTGTCGCCATCCGCAGGCGCAGCCGCTTGAATGGCGCTGTTGGTGGAGGGGCAACTGGCTATCGCCGCTCTTTCGCAGAATGTCTTCGGCGCGCATGTCCGAGTTTGTAACTCCATTGGCCGTGATGCTCCAAAATTTGATGGACACCTCAATTTTGTGAGGAATTCACCAGTCTGCTTGGCAAGAAAGCCTAATTAAATCAATGTATTGCGTGATGGCACGACGCTTGCCATTGGCAGCTCCGCGAAACGGGAGCTTCCGCGCAGATGCAATGGCAGGCCATCGTCGATTTCGACGGGACGATTTCAGAGAAGGACACGACGGACTGTGTCCTGGCCCGCTTCGCCGAGCCCGGTTGGGAAGCGATCGAGGATGACTGGGTCGCCGGACGCATCGGTTCGCGGGAGTGCATGGAGCGGCAGGTCGCGCTGCTGCGCGCCTCGCCCGATGCTTTCGACGGCTTCGTCGAAAGCTTTGCGATCGACTGGGGCTTTGCCTTCTTCGTCCGGGTCTGCCAGCGCCACGGCGTGCCCGTTACCGTGGTTTCGGATGGGCTCGACCGCACCATTCATACCGTGCTTCGTCGGGCCGGGCTCGCCGGGCTGCCGGTCATCGCCAATCACCTCGAACCGGTCGGAGTGGATCGCTGGCGCCTGACTTCGCCGCATGCGTCCCGCGATGGAAGCTGCAACAGCGGCACCTGCAAATGCAGCGTGGCTACCAGCCTGGGGCGGCCTGCCACCATCCTCGTCGGCGACGGCCGGTCCGATTTCTGCCTGGCCGAGCGCGCTGACATCGTCTTCGCCAAGAACGGCCTGATCGCCCATTGCGATCAGGCTGGGGTGGAACACCGCCCATTCTCCCGGCTCGCGGAAGCGGCGCGTGCCCTCGACGACATGCTGACTGGCGTCGTCCCGGCCGCAGCGAGCCATCACATCAAGGACTTGATCAATGGATGACGGATTTCCCCAGCACGGCCGTACTGCAGCCGCTCCTGCTGCGGTGAACTTGGCCTCGGTCACCGCCGAGGAGGCCCGCCTGCTCGCACTCGAGGCGGAGTTCTGCTCGCATGGCGATACCGTGCACTACACACAGTTCCCGAAGATCTTCTCGGGCTGCGAGGGCTCCTTCATGCTCGATGCGGCGGGCAACCGCTTCCTCGACCTGCAGATGTGGTACTCGGCCGTCAATTTCGGCTACGCCAATCCGCGCCTCAACAACGCGCTGAAACGCCAGATCGACAAGCTGCCGCAGGTCGCGAGCCAATATCTCCACCGCGAGAAGATCGAGCTCGCGGCGATGATCGCCAAGGATGCCCAGCGCAAGTTCGGCACCAAGGGGCGCGTCCATTTCAATGTCGGCGGCGCGCAGGCGGTCGAGGATTCGCTCAAGCTCGTGCGCAACGCCTCGAACGGCAAGAGCCTGATGTTCGCCTTCGAGGGTGGCTATCACGGCCGCACGCTCGGCGCCTCCGCCATCACCTCGTCCTATCGTTATCGCCGCCGCTTCGGCCATTTCGGCGAGCGCGCCCACTTCATCCCGTTCCCCTACCATTTCCGCGGGCCCAAGGGCATGAGCAAGGAAGAGTATGGCGAGCACTGCGTGCAGCAGTTCGCCCGGCTCTTCGAGAGCGAATATAACGGCGTCTGGGATCCCAAGGCCGGCCAGGCCGAATATGCGGCCTTCTATGTCGAGCCGCTGCAAGGCACGGGCGGCTACGTCATTCCGCCGCCCAACTTCTTCACCGGCTTGAAGAAGGTGCTCGACGACCACGGCATCCTGCTCGTCGTCGACGAGATCCAGATGGGCTTCTACCGGACGGGCAAGCTCTGGTCGATCGAGCATTTCGGCGTCCAGCCCGACGTTATCGTCTTCGGCAAGGCCGTCACCAATGGGCTGAACCCGCTCTCGGGCGTCTGGGCCAAGGAAGCGCTGATCAACCCGACCGTCTTCCCGCCGGGCTCCACGCATTCGACCTTCAACGCCAACCCGCTCGGCACGGCCGTCGCGCTCGAGGCGATGAAGATGATGCAGGAGGAGGATTACGAGACCATGGTCATGGCCAAGGGCGCGTATTTCCTCGATGGGCTGAAGGACCTTCAGAAGCGCCACAAGATCGTCGGCGAGGTCGACGGCCTCGGCATGGCCCTGCGCATCGAGATCTGCGAGCCGCATGACAGCTATACGCCGTCGAAGCGGTTGGCCGACCTGATGTGCGACGAGGGCATGAAGGCCGATCTGGAGCTCGAAGGCCGGCGCTACGGCCTCGTGCTCGATATCGGCGGCTACTACAAGAACGTCATCACGCTCGCGCCGGCCCTGACCATGAGCTACGAGGAGATCGATCTGGCGATCGCCCTCCTGGACCAGCTCTTCGCCCGCGTGGCTGGCGCCTGATCTGACCGGAGACGGCTGTTGCGCCTGCAGGTGATCGATCTCGATGGCAGCGTCGCGCGCCAGGAGCCGCTGCGCCGCCGCATCGACGCGGGAGAAGCTTCCCGCATCGATGCGGCGCATCTGGCCGCGCGCCTGCGCATCGTGGCGAGCCGCGGGGCGCGCGCGCGGCTGCTCGAGCAACTGGCGGCCGAGGACAGGGGCGGGAGCGGACCACCCGTCTACTTCTACGGTTCCGGGGATTTCCATCACCTCGCGGCGCTGCTGATCGCAGGAGTCTCCGAGCCGGTGACGGTTGTCCATTTCGACAACCATCCCGACTGGGTGCAGTTTCCGGCGACGGTCAATTGCGGCGCCTGGGTCAACCGGGCGCTGGAGCTGCCCCAGGTCCGCAAGGTCATCACCATCGGGCCCTGCAGTAGCGATCTCGTGCGTCCGGAATGGCAGTTCGCCAATCTCAGGGCGGTCGCAGAGGAGCGGATCGCGCTCTATCCCTGGCGGCACGCGCCTTCGCGCGTCTGGGGTCGATACGGAACGGTTGCGAGTTTCCGGCAGGAGGGAAACCACCTGCATTGGCGCAATCTGGCCGATGAGGACTGGGCTCATTTCCTCGACGACCTCGTCGCCACGATCCCGACCGGGGATATCTGGCTCAGCATCGACAAGGACGTCCTCGGGCGGGACGAGGCGCTGACCAACTGGGATCAGGGTGATCTGCCGCTGACTCATCTGCTGGGCGCGATCGAGCGCCTGGCGGGCGCGCGTCGCGTCGTCGGGGTGGATGTCTGCGGCGACTGGTCCGAACCGCGCTTCTCCGACCCGTTCCGCGCGGCGCTCGCCTATTTCGATCATCCGCGGCCGATGCGGCCTTCTTCGGAAGAGCTCGGCGTCAACGCCCGGGTGAATGCCGAACTCATCGACTGCTTTGCGCGGGTGCTGCCGTGACCGTGAACATCGTCCTCTGGTTCATCCTGTCGATCGTCTGCGACGTCGTCGGCCAGCTCTGCCTCAAGCTCGGTGCCGACAGGTTGCCGCAGGGTGCGGGGCTGCGCGAACTCACGGTCGCGCTCGGCCGCTCCGGCTGGGCGATGGCCGGCGTGCTGACCTATGTGGCGGAATTCTTCATCTGGCTGCGGATCCTCGCTGAGGTGCCGCTATCGATCGCCTTTCCTATTGCCAGCCTCAATTTCCTCGCCATCACCTTCGCCAGCGCGGTTCTGCTCGGCGAGCGTGTCGGTTCCCGGCAATGGTTCGGTGCTGTCCTCATCACCTGCGGCGTGGTCATCGTCGCTCGAACAGTCTGACGGAACGAGACGTGACGACGCGCGATTTCAGCCTTCGCTATGCCGGTGGCCGGACCGGCTTCCTTCTGATCCACGGTTTGGGCGGAACCCCGACCGAGATGCGCCTCGTAGCGCGCGCTCTCAACCAGGCCGGCCATACGGTGCACTGCCCGCAACTCGCCGGCCACTGCGCCGGAGAAAGCGAGCTTCTGGCGACGGGCTGGCGCGATTGGGCCCAGAGCGTCATCGACGAACTCGACCGGATGCACCAGATCTGCGATCGCGTCATCGTCGGCGGTCTTTCGATGGGTGCCGTCCTGGCGATGCATGTCGCTGCCGCGCGGCCCGAAGCCGTCGACGGGCTTGCGCTCTACGCGCCGACGCTCTGGTACGATGGCTGGTCGATCCCGCGCTATGCCTTCCTGTTGAAGTGGCTGATCAACACGCCCTTCGGCCGCCGCTACAGCTTCGTCGAGCGCGAGCCTTATGGCGTCAAGGATCTGCGCACGCGCGCGCTGATCACCGCCGCGATCACGCGCGGCGACAGTTCCGAGGCAGGTTTGCTCGGCACGCCGTCCGGCGCACTCCAGCAAATGTGGGCGCTGATCGACCAGACGCGGCGCGAGATGCCGACGATCACCTGTCCGGCGCTGCTCGTGCATGCCCGCGAGGACGATGTCGCCAGCCTGTCGAACGCGTTCTACATCCAGCGCCGGCTGGGCGGCCTCGTCGATGCCGTGATCCTCGACGACAGCTATCACCTCGTCACGATCGACCAGCAGCGGGGCATCGTCGTCGAGCGTTCGTTGGCGCTCGCGGCGCGGTTGGCGAAGCGGGAGGTTCGGGAGAAGGCGGCGGGACTGCGCGTCGTCGCAGCCGAATGAGCCGGCTTGCCGCCCGGATCGTCGCAAGCGTGGCCGCAATCGAGCCCGCGGCCTGGGATGCGTGCTTGCCCGGCGAGGCGGAGTGCCACGCCTACTACAACGCCTGCGAGGCGGCGGCGGCCGCTTCCGGGGTCGGGCTGCGCATGGCGGCGATCGTCTTCGAGGCGCAAGGCGAGGTGATCGGGGTCGCGCCGTTCTTCCGGCTGAAGTACCGACTCGATACACCGCTTCAGGGCCCGCTGCGTGGGCTTGGCGAGGCGCTGTTCCGCCATGTGCCCGGCCTTGTCACCCTCAAGGCCCTCTGTGTCGGCTCTCCCTATGGCGAGCGCTGCCATCTCGGCTTTTCGCCGCAGCTGGATTCGGCTGGCCGGGCCGCTGCCTTTCGGCAAATGGCTGAAACCCTCCAGCGGCAGGCCGTGGCCGAAGGCGCGCATCTGGTCGTCTGGAAGGATCTGGCGCCCGAGCAGGAACGGGAGGCCGGAGCCTTCCTGGGCGGGGCAGGCTTTGCACGCCTGGCCAGCTTGCCGGTCGCCGTGCTCGACCTGCCTTTCCCGGACGAGGCCGCCTATCTGGCGTCGCTGTCGGCGGCGACGCGCAAGGACGTCAGGCGCAAGCTCGCGAAGGCAGGCGATGTCCGGATCGAGTTCCGCACCGACATCTCCGGGTTCGAGCAGGAGATCGACGCCCTCTACGAATCCACGCGCGCGCAAAGCGGCCTGGACTATGGCGAGCTCGAGCTGCTGCCGCCCGGCTATTTCGCCGGAATTTCGCGGGCCTTGGGCGAGCAGGCCGTTTTCGTGCTGTACTGGATCGGAGGCGAGCTTGCGGCGTTCAACCTGCTGCTGGTCGAGGCCGATCGCGTCATCGATAAGTTCCTGGGCATGCGCTACCCGCTCGCGCGTGAGCACAATCTCTACGTGGTGAGCTGGATGGCGAATGTGCGCTTCTGTCTCGAACGCGGCATCCGCCTGTTCCAGAGCGGCCAGACCGCCTACGCGTCCAAGCTTCGCTTTGGCAGCCGGCTCGTTGCCTCCACCATCCATGTCCGCCATCGCCGTGCGCCCCTGCAATGGGCGCTGCGTCGCTTGAGCCCATGGCTCGGCTTCGACCGCTTCGATCCCGATCTCGCCGAACATGCCGGAAAGAAAGCTGCATGACTGCCTTCACACCCGCCGAAGCGCCGTCGCGCTGGCGCCAGCTTGCGATCTGGCTGGCTTTCATCGGGCTCGACACCGGCACGCAGCTCGCCTTCAAATGGGGCGCGGATGGGCTTGGCGACATGGATTTCGGCCTCGCGATGCTGACGCGATCCATGGAGCTTCCCGGCGTCTGGCTCGCTATCGTCGGCTATCTCGGAACTTTCGTGGTGTGGATGGCGATCTTGCGCGACATGCCGCTTAGCCGTGCCTTCCCGATGACGGGATTGGTCTATATCACCGTGCCCTTGTTCGCCTGGGCGGCTTTCGGCGAGCGGATCGATCTCCTGCGCGCCGTCGGCATCGCCCTGATCATCGCCGGAGTGATCCTGCTAGGTGGGGAGCATGAAAATGAGCACCCGTAGTTTGCGGATTGCGCTCGCCGTTGCCGCGCTCCTGGGGGCCCTGCCGGCCGGCGCCGGCCCTGCAACGGATGTCGTCGGGCGCTGGCGCGATTCCGACGGGGAGTCGGAAATCGCGATCGCCCGCTGCGGGGCAGCGCTGTGTGGCCGCATCGTCTGGCTGAAGGAGCCGCGTTTCGACCAGTTCAATCCCGATGCCAGACTGCGCGCGCGCTCGCTTCTCGGCATCCAGGTTCTGAGCGGGTTCACTCCGGGCGGGGACGGAAAGCTCGTGGGCGACGGCTACAATCCCGCCGATGGCAAGAGCTACCGCACGACGATGGAGCTCGCGGCGCCCGGCACATTGGTGGTGCGCGGCTGCGTCCTAGGGGGCCTGATCTGCGACGACGACACCTGGACGAAGCAGCCGTGAACGACGCGAGATCGCGTACCGCAGAACGGGGAGGCGGCCCGCCGCCGTTGCGGGGCTCGTCGTGACCACCCGCATGACCACGCTCAGGCTCAGGCTGGTGATCGGATTCCTGCTGGTGATCGTGCCGGCGATGCTGGCCTCGGCCTTTGTCGCTGCGAAGCTGATTTCCAATGCGTTCGAGGACAATGTCGGTCATTGGCTGGGCGAGACGTCGCGCTTCTTCGGGCTGGAGGTCTCGGAAGCCGCACAGGAGGCGCAGCGCGTCGCCGGGGTCATCGGCAGTCGGCTGGAGCGGAGCCCGAGCGACGTCAAGATGCAGCATACGGTCGAGCGCGAATTCGGCGTGCTGAGCTCGGTCGGCTACGATCTCATCGCGGTCTATCGCCCCGGCGGCGAAATCATCTTCTCCTCGCGCCGTTTCTCCGCCGTCGGGTCTCTGCCCGAGAAGACGGGGCAGGGATTGTTCAGGATCGTTGCGGACGGCCAGCGCTGGATCATGGCGGGAGCCGTCCAGTCCATCCAGATCAACGGGCAGTCCGCCAATCTTCTCGTGGGCTCATGGCTCGACGACAACTACCTGGGCGGGATCAAGGTCGTCACGTCGCTGGAAGTGCGGTTGTTCTCCGACTTCGACGGCGAGCTCGAACCGATCGTGCAGACGCATAGCGATCGGAAGGTCGTCGTGCCGAAGGCGATCCTGGCACGGCTTGATGCCGGCGAGGAGGAAATCTTCGATGCGGACGCCGAAGGGGGCGCCTACCGCGCCGTCTATACCGGCTTTCGCGGCATCGACGGCAAGCTGGTGACGATCAGCTTTATCGGCCTGCGCAGCGAAGCGGGGTTCTTCGAGCAGCTCGGCCGCGAGCGGCTGTTCCTCGGCATATTCCTCTTCGGAAGCTGCATCGCGATTATCGTCGGCATAATGATGTCGGAGGTGCTCGTGCGGCCGTTGCGCGCCCTGACCCGCGGCGTCCGGGCGATTGCAGCGGGTGATTTCGGTCAACGCGTCACCGCCGGCGGCGGGCGCGAGATCGCGCAGCTCGCCGCGGGATTCAATGGAATGGCCGAGCAGCTGGGCAAGCTGCACGATCTCGAAATGGAACTGCGCCGCCGCGACAGGCTTTCCGCGCTGGGGCAGGCGGCGATGGTGATTGCGCACGAGGTTCGCAATCCGCTCGGCATCATCAAGACGTCGACGGAGGTGGTGCGCAATCGCTCCAAGCTCGGCGCAACCGAGAGCAAGATGCTCGGCTATGTCATCGACGAAGTCCGCCGGATCGAGACCCTGATGCGCGACTTTCTCGACTTCGCCCAGCCGAGGCCGCTCGTGCACAGCCGATTCCCGTTGCGCAATGTCATCGAGCGGGTCGCAGCCATCGCGGCTCCCGAGCTTGCCCGGCGCGGCATCACCCTTCAGATCGACGACCGAAGCAAGGGCGCCCTGATCAGCGGGGACCCCGACCAGCTCCACCAAGCCTGCCTCAATCTGGTTCTCAATGCCATGGATGCCATGCCTTCGGGCGGCGCCATTCACGCCAGCCTGGCGGTGAATTCAGACACAGTGTCGCTGACGATCCGCGACGAAGGGCCTGGCGTTCCCGAAGCGATCCGAGGCGAGGTCTTCAATCCGTTCTTTACCACCAAGGCGAAAGGTACGGGGCTGGGGCTCGCTAAGGTGCAAAGCGTGGCGGCGGCGCATGGCGGAACGGTCGCTTGCGAATGCATGGCGGGCCAGGGCGCGGCCTTTACGCTCGCATTGCCGCGGGTCAAGACGGGAGAGGACGTGTGAGCCACACCATCCTGGTGGTCGATGACGAGGAGCGTCTGGCGGACGTGCTGGCCGCCGCGCTGGAGGATCTCGGTTATCGCACGACCGCGGTGACGAGCGTGCAGGCGGCCCTCGTGGCATTGGACCAGTCGCGCTTCGACCTCGTGCTCACCGATCTGCGGCTGCCGGTGATGGATGGGCGCGACCTGCTGCGCGAGGTGCGCAGCCGCTGGCCGGATATTCCCGTCATCATCCTGACGGCCTTCGCCGCCGTGCGCGATGCGGTCGAGCTCATCAAGGAAGGAGCGTTCGACTACATCGCCAAGCCCTTCGAGATGGAGGATGTCGCGGCGACGATCAGGCGCGCGCTGCGCCTGGCCGATGTTGTGCGGGACAATGAGCGCCTGCGCAGCGAGCTGGAAGGGCGCCACAGCTTCGATACGCTCATCGGCAACAGCGCGTCGTTCCGCCGCGTGATCGAGCAGGTCACCGAGGTCTGCGAGACCCGGGCGACCGTCATGCTGAACGGGGAGAGCGGCACAGGCAAGGAACTGGTCGCCCGCGCGATCCATTTCAACAGCCCGCGCCGGGGGCGGCCCTTCATCGCCGTCAATTGCGCCGCCATTCCGGAAACTCTGCTGGAGAGCGAGCTCTTTGGCCACGTCAAGGGCGCCTTCACCGGCGCGCTGGCCAATCGGGTCGGCCGTTTCGCCGCAGCCGAGGGCGGCACGCTCTTCCTCGACGAGATCGGTGACATGCCGCTTGCGATCCAGGCCAAGCTGTTGCGTGTCGTCCAGGAGCGCAGCTTCGAGCCGGTCGGCGCGAATCGCAGCCAGAGCGTCGATGTCCGTCTGATCGCGGCGACGCACAAGGACATGCGCGAAGCGGTCGCTGCGGGCAGCTTCCGGGAAGACCTGTTCTATCGCCTCAATGTCTTTCCGATCCAGCTGCCTGCATTGCGCGAGCGCCCTGAAGACATTCCGCTTCTGGCGACGCATTTTCTGGCGACGCTCTCGGAAACGATCGGCAAGCGGGTTGCCGGCTTCTCGCCCGCCGCGCTCGCGGCCATGGCGGGACATGACTGGCCGGGCAATATCCGCGAGCTGCACAATTGCGTCGAGCGGGCGCTCATCGTTGCCAAGACTTCACAGATCGATGTCCAGGATCTCCCGCGCGATCTGTTCGAGGGGCCGCGCCGGGCCGGCCGCGACGCGCTGCCGCGCGATCTCGACGCCGAACTGGAACGGATCGAACGGGATTTCATCGTCGAGGCGCTGCGCCGGAGCGAGGGCGTGCAGGTGAAAGCGGCAAGGATGCTGGGCATTGCCGAACGCAGCCTCTGGCATAGAATCAAGAAGCTCGATATTCGGGTTGGTCGGACGGTAATCGAATGATTGGCGGGCATGTAGCGGCGCTGTCGCGAAAGCGCGCCAGAATGATGTTTGGCGCGTTTGCCGCGCATGGAGGAACCGTGTCGCGTATCGGTTTTGGACAGATTGGCTGCCTCGTTCTGCTGTCGGCGACGTCCGCGGCGGCTGCCGAGCCGAGCCCGGCTTTGACGGACGCAACGCCAGCCAAGGGCTGGATCGTGACGCTCGGCGGCTCGTTCCAGATGGGTCCCAAATACGAGGGGGCGAATGCCGTGGGCCCGTCCTTCATGCCCTCGCTCAGCTGGCGCCGTGTCGGCGAGCCGGAAGGCTTCAGCGCGCCCGACGACAGTCTCGATTTCGCGCTCTATGAAACCAACCGCTTCAGCTTCGGCGTGGCGGGGAGCTGGAAAAGCGGGCGCTATTCGTCGTCGAGCCCGAAGCTTTTCGGCATGCGAGACGTTCCGTGGGCGATTGAGGCCGGCGTTTTCGCCGAGTTCTGGCCGATACTCGATCGCCTGCGCACGCGCATCGAGGTTCGCCAGGGCTTCAACGGGCACCACGGCATCGTTGCCGACCTCTCTGCCGACTGGGTCGAGCGCCTGGGGCGCTTCACGCTGTCGGCGGGCCCGCGGCTCTCGCTGGGCAATGCGTCCTACATGCGCACCAATTTCGGCGTGACGGTGCCGGAAGCGCTGATCAACGGCTATCTGACCCCATATCGGCCCTCGGGCGGCGCCAAGAGCCTGGGCGTCGCGACGGCACTCGAATACACCTGGTCCGAGCAATGGTCGACGACGCTGTTCGCGCGCTATGACCGGATGATCGACCAGGCCGAGGGCTCTCCACTTGTCCGGACGATCGGCCAGCGTGACCAGTTCACGGTCGGGCTCGGCGCCAGCTACTCGTTCAGAATGGACCTTTGATCCGACGACTCGATTCCGAGGTCGCCTGACGGCAGCCTCGGATTCCGGGCGTTATCAGGCATCGGACGTCGCTGGATCAAATCCTGTCTATCGGCGTGACCTGTTCGGATCCAGGATTGCCTGTTTGCGCGCTCGGCGCCAACGCTTGCCACTTAGAAAAGTGGCTGGGGGACTAGGATTCGAACCTAGACAACCAGAGTCAGAGTCTGGGGTCCTACCGTTAGACGATCCCCCAACGATGGGGCGCTTCGGGGCGCCGCGTTGGTGAGCCGGGGTCTAATCAATGCGGTCCGGCTTGGCAAGAGCTGAATTCACGCTGCATGCGAAACAGTTCACAGGAAGATGTCGTGCGCTCTGGCAGCGCGGGGATCGCCCGCGATCGCGGCGGGGCCGCCTTGCCTGCGCATAGCTATGCTGTTGGTCCGCAGCATGCCAAACATGCGCTGCCTCCCTCCGAAGGGCAGGCTGCCTGCTCCTCGATATCCTCCGCCTCGACCTGGTCCCGACAACATCATGGCTCGCACCCTTTCCGTCCTTGCCGACGATCTCGCCTCCGGCCGGACCACCTCGCTTGCCCTCGTGCGCGAGGCGCTCGCCCGGATCGACGCGCCGGAGGGAGAGGGAACGCTCGCCTTCATCAAGGTCCATCGCGAGGCGGCGCTCGCCGCGGCCGAGGCGATGGATAAACTGCGGACGGCCGGGCTCGCGCCGTCGCCCTTCGCAGGCATCCCGATCTCGGTGAAGGATCTGTTCGACCTCGCCGGCGAGCCGACCACGGCCGGCTCGACCGTACTGGCCGATGCGGTCCCGGCCGAGCGCGACGCGCCGGTGATCGCGCGGCTGCGGCGCGCCGGCTTCATCGTGATGGGGCGGACCAACATGACCGAGTTCGCCTTCTCGGGGCTCGGCCTCAACCCGCATTACGGCACGCCGGCCTCGCCCTATGACCGCACGACGCGCCGCATTCCCGGCGGCTCCTCCTCGGGGGCCGCCGTGTCGGTCGCGGACGGCATGGCCTATGCCGGAATCGGCTCGGACACCGGCGGCTCCTGCCGCATCCCCGCGGCGTTCTGCGGCATCGTCGGCTACAAGCCGACGGCCGCGAGCGTGCCGCGCGAGGGCGCCTTCCCGCTGTCGCAGACGCTCGATTCGATCGGCCCGCTCGCCAACAGCGTCGAATGCTGCCGTATCCTGCACGAGGTCATGAGCGGAGCGGAGCTGCCGAAGGACGTCCCGGCCGGCCTCGAGGGCCTGCGCATCGGCGTGCCGCAGACGATCGCGCTCGACGGGCTCGACGCGCATGTCGCGGCAAGCTTCGACCGGGCGCTGGAGCTGCTTGCGAAGGCCGGCGCCGCCGTGATCGATGCTCCCCTCGAACGCTTCGCCGAGGTTGCGCGGCTCAACGCCAAGGGTGGCTTTGCCGCCTCGGAGGCCTACGCCCATCACCGCGACCTGATCGAGGCGAAGGGCGATGGCTACGACCCGCGCGTGCGGACGCGGGTGCTGCGCGGCCGCAATCAGGATTGCGCCGACTATATCGAGCTCACCCACGCGCGGGCCGCCTTCGTCGCGGCGATGCGCGAGGATATTTCGGGCTTCGACGTGCTGGCGATGCCGACCGTGCCGACCGTCGCGCCGACCATCGCCGAACTCGTGGAGGACGACGAGGCCTTCACCCGCATCAACCTGCTGATGCTGCGCAACCCGACGCTGATCAACATGATGGATGGCTGCGCGATCTCGCTGCCGATGCATCGTGGGGGCGAGGCGCCGGCCGGGCTGATGCTGGCGCGGGCCGGCGGCGGCGATGCGGCGCTGTTTGCAATCGCAGCGGCGGCTGAAGCCGCCCTGGCGGGACGCTGAGCCGCGCCGGGTGCCAGCAGGAGATGGCCTTCCGGGCCACCGCATCTTTGGAGAGAATGACCCCATGAATCAGAACGATGCCGCCGCCGCGCTCTCCGTCTGGGTCGCGCTCGAGAGCCCAACGAGCCATCCCGCCGGGCTGAACGGCATGATGGACCTCGTCCAGAAGGATGTGGCAGGGCTGCCGATCGCGGTCGAGCGCATCCCGGGTCGTGACGGGCTCGGCGACATGGTCATGCTGCGCGCCGGCCTCGACAACGGCCAGCCGGCCGTCGCGGTGATGTCGCATCTCGACACGGTGCATCCGGTCGGCACGAGCGCCAAGGAGCTGCCGGTCAGGATCGAGGGCGACCGGCTCTATGGTCCCGGCGTCTACGACATGAAGGGCGGCGCCTGGCTTGCCTTGCAGGCCTTCAAGCAGGTCGCGTCCGCCGGCAGCGCCAAACGGCCGCTGGTCTTCCTGTTCACGCCTGACGAGGAGATCGGCTCGCCGACCAGCCGCGGGCTGATCGAGGAGATCGGCCGGAAATCGGCAGCGGTGCTCGTCACCGAGCCGGCGCGGCAAGGCGGCAGGATCGTCACGGCGCGCAAGGGCGTCGGCCGCTTCGATGTCAGGCTCGAAGGCCGGCCGGCCCATTCCGGCTCGCGCCATGCCGATGGGCGCAGCGCCATCCGCGAGGCGGCGCACCAGATCCTCGCCGTCGAGGGCATGACCGACTATGCCCGCGGCATTACGACGAGCGTCGCGTTGGTCGGCGGCGGCACGGCCGCGAACGTCATCCCGCAGCACGCCTGGTTCAGCGTTGATTGCCGCGTGACCACGCTCGCCGATGGCGTGATGATGGAGAACCGCATCCTCAGCCTCAAGCCGCACGATCCCGATGTGAAGCTGCGCATCACCGGCGGCATGAACAGGCCGCCCTATGAGAAATCGGCGATGGTGGCGGAGCTGTTCGGACAGGCGCAGAAGGTCGCGGCCGGCATCGGATTCGACCTGCAGGACTGCCCGATGACGGGCGGCGGCTCGGACGGCAACTTCACCGCAGCGCTCGGCGTGCCGACCCTCGACGGTCTCGGCATTGACGGCGACGGCGCGCATACGCTGCAGGAATACGCGCTGATCTCCTCGATCGCTCCGCGGCAGGCGCTGATGAAGGGCCTGCTGGAGACGATCTGAGCGCCGTTTGAGAATCGAGCCCTCATCTGAGGAGTTGCGGAACGCGGCGTCTCGAAGGATGATGTCTCGGGAGCCTCCCGGCACATCCTTCGAGACGCGCCTGTGGCGCTCCGCAGGATGAGGGCTCGGGGGACTTCCCGGGCTCAGGCCTTTGGTCCGCCCGGGAATGGCGTTGCGGTTCCGCTGAGGTGAGCGCGATCGTCAAGACAAAAAGCCCCTCGCTATGCGAGGGGCTTCGTCGTTTCAGGCCTACCCGCCGCTCAGCCTTCCGGTTCGCCCATGCCGCCGGCGGCGAGGAATTTCTCGAGCCAGTGAATGTTGTAGTCGCCGTTGAGGATGTCCGGGTTGCGGACCAGCGTGCGGAACAGCGGCAGCGTGGTGTCGACGCCGTCGACGACGAACTCGTCGAGCGAACGGCGCAGGCGCATCAGGCACTCGTCGCGGTTGCGGCCGTGCACGATCAGCTTGCCGACCAGCGAGTCGTAGTGCGGCGGGATGGCATAGCCCTGGTAGGCGGCGGAATCGACGCGCACACCGAGGCCGCCCGGCGTGTGGAACGAGGCGATCTTGCCGGGCGAGGGCCGGAAGGTCGCCGGATGCTCGGCATTGACCCGGCACTCGATGGCGTGGCCCTCAATGACGATGTCCGACTGCTTGAGCGAGAGCGGCGCGCCGGCGGCGATGCGGATCTGCTCGTTGACGAGGTCGATGCCGGTGATCATCTCGGTGACGGGATGCTCGACCTGGATGCGGGTGTTCATCTCGATGAAGTAGAACTTCCCGTCCTCGTAGAGGAACTCGATCGTCCCGGCGCCGAGATAGCCGAGCTCGGACATCGCCTTGGCGCAGACATCGCCGATCCGGTCGCGCTCGCCGGCATTGAGGGCAGGCGAGGGGCCTTCCTCCCAGACCTTCTGGTGGCGGCGCTGCAGCGAGCAGTCACGCTCGCCGAGATGGATGGCGTTGCCCCGGCCGTCGCCGAGCACCTGGATCTCGATATGGCGCGGCTTTTCCAGGTATTTCTCGATATAGACCGCGTCGTCGCCGAAGGCGGCCTTGGCCTCGGTGCGGGCGGTCTGGAGCGCGACGAGGATTTCCTCCTCGCTGCGCGCGACCTTCATGCCGCGCCCGCCGCCGCCGGCCGCGGCCTTGATGATGACCGGGAAGCCGATCTCCTTGGCGATGCGCAGGGCGTCGCCATCATCGCTGACGCCGCCTTCCGAGCCGGGAACGCAGGGGATCCCGAGGCGCTTCGCGGTGCGCTTGGCCTCGATCTTGTCGCCCATCACGCGGATATGCTCGGCCTTGGGGCCGATGAAGGTGATGTTGTGCTGGTCCAGGATCTCGGCGAAGCGGGCGTTCTCGGACAGGAAGCCGTAGCCGGGATGGACCGCGTCGGCGCCGGTGATCTCGCAGGCGGCGATCAGGGCGGGGACGTTGAGGTAGCTCTCGCGCGCGGGCGGCGGGCCGATACAGACACTCTCGTCGGCCAGGCGCACATGCATGGCGTTGGCGTCGGCCGTGGAGTGAACCGCGACGGTGGCGATTCCGAGCTCCTTGGCGGCGCGCAGGACGCGCAGCGCGATCTCTCCACGGTTGGCGATCAGAATCTTGTCGAACATCTTGAAACCCAAATCCGACCGGGCGGCGAGCGGCGCCACGCTCACTCGATCACCAGCAGCGGCTCGCCGTATTCCACGGGCTGGCCGTCCTCGACGAAGATGGCCGTGACCTTGCCGGCGCGCGGCGCGACGATGTCGTTGAAGGTCTTCATCGCCTCGACCAGCAGGATGCGCTCGCCCTGCTTCACGATGCTGCCGATCTCGACGAACGGCTTCGCCTCGGGCGAGGGGCGGCGATAGGCGGTTCCGACCATCGGCGAGTTGACCGCACCCGGATGGGCGGTGGTCGGCTTGCTTTCGACGGCGGCAGCCGCGACGGGGGCGGCTGCGACGGCCAGTGGCGCCGCGGCCGGGACCTGCACGGTCGTGGTGATGCTGCGGGCGACGCGAACGCGCAGATCGCCCTTCTCGACCTCGATCTCGGTGAGATCGGTCTGGTTCAGGAGCTCGGCGAGCTCGCGGACAAGTTCGGGATCGATCGGGCTCTTGGTCGCCATGGCGGGTGTCACCGTCTTCTTTAGATTCTCGGATGGGCCGCGGCCTGCGCCGCGAGCCCGTTCATTCGGATTCAGATGGCCTTCGCCGCCCACCCGTCCGGCAGCAGAGCTAAGGCGTCGAACACGGGTTCAGCGTGCCCGCCGCCGCAGCTAGCCGTCCCGCGTGGTGCAGGCGGATTGGGGTGGGGTCCGTTCAGGACGCGGACGGAGACCATGGAAGGGCGTTGATTCCGGCGCCGCGCGCAGGCGGCAGGAGCCGCCCTCATAAACGTTGCGGGCCGGCAGGGGAAGCCTGAACGGCGCCTGCCAGCCCGGCATGTCTCGTTGCAGGGAGACGGTGACCGGCCTCAGCCGGCGCATTCGGTCTTGCCGCAGCGGCGCACGGAGTCGATCTTCTGCTTGAGAGCGGCCTGGCCGACGGCGCCGAAGACGATCTCGTCGCCGACGATGAAGGCCGGCGTTCCGGTCAGGCCGAGCCTATCGCCGAGCGCGACGGTGTCTTCGATCGCGGCCTTGGTGGCGGGCGCCTCCATATCCTTCTTCAGTTGCGCGACATCGGCGCCGATCTCCTTGGCAATGTCGAGCGCCTTGGCACCGTTGACCTTGCCCTTCACGGCCATCAGCTTGTTGTGGAAATCGAAGTACTTCTGGCCCTGGAGCTGGTTCTTGGCGGCGACGGCGACGCGGCTCGCCTCGACCGAATCCGGTCCGAGGATCGGGAAGTCCTTCAGCACGACGCGCAGCTTCGGATCGCTCTTGGCGAGAGCCGTCACATCCTCCATCGCCCTTTTGCAGAAGCCGCAGTTGTAGTCCATGAACTCGACGAGGGTGATGTCGCCCTCGGGGTTGCCGATGATGACGGAGGTCGCCGGATCGCTGATCCGCGCCTTCTCGGCGGCGACGGCACCGCGCTGCGCCTCGGCCTGGGCAACGGTGTTGCGGCGCTCGAGCTCGATCAGAGCATCCTGGATGATCTCGGGATTCTTCAGCAGCGTCTCGCGGATCAGGTCCGTCACCGCCTTGCGCTGCTCGGGCGAGAGAGGCTGGCCCTGCGCCATGGCGGGCGCGGCGGAGGCCGCGAGCCAGAGGCCAAGCGCGAGGCCGGCAGGCCGCAGGCAGGCGCGCGCCAGGCTGGTGAGGGTCCGGAAAGCCATCTGGTTGTCCTTTCAAAGCCGCTGGGCGCAGAACGATCCAGCGGAACAAAGCACTCGTATGCGCGAGCTTGTGTGTGTTCGCCGCCCGAAGGTCAAATCACAGCTCTGCCAGCAGGGTGGCGGTTGCGGGCCGGCGCTGCCTCGGCTACGCGGGCTCGGCCCCTCGATGAACCGGACAAGTCGATGCAGAAGCCCCCGTTTTCGCCCGCTGCGCTGCCTGCTCTCGCCGAGCGCGCCGAGCGCGTGGCCCCCTTCATCGTCATGGACGTGATGAACCAGGCGGCCGCGATCGAGCGTCGCGGCGGCTCGGTGGTGCATATGGAGGTCGGCCAGCCCTCGGCGCCGACTCCGGCCTCGATCCGCGCCGCCGCGGCGCGGGCGCTCGAGGATGGGCGGATCGGATACACGCAGGCGCTCGGCACGGATTCGCTGAGGGATCGCATCGCACGCCATTATCGCGAAGCTTATGGCGTCGACGTGGCGGCCGAACGTGTCGTGGTGACGACGGGCTCCTCCGGCGGCTTCATTCTCGCCTTCCTCGCCTGCTTCCAGCCGGGCTCGCGGATCGCGATCACGGCGCCAGGCTACCCGGCCTATCGCAATATCCTGATCGCGCTCGGGCTTGAGCCGGTCGCGATCGAGGTTG
Source organism: Allobosea sp. 10L417 (assembly GCF_056395485.1). Lineage (NCBI taxonomy): Bacteria > Pseudomonadati > Pseudomonadota > Alphaproteobacteria > Hyphomicrobiales > Alloboseaceae > Allobosea > Allobosea sp. 10L417. Next base: position 121,458 of record NZ_JBFTJP010000009.1, on the reverse strand, counting down.
GGCCCGAGACGCGCTTTGCGCTGACGCCCGAGCTGATCGAGCGAGCCCATCGCGAGAAGCCGCTCGCCGGCGTGCTGACGATGAGCCCGGCCAACCCAACCGGCGTGGTGATGGCGCCGGATGCGATCGCCGAGGTCGCGGCCTGCTGCCGCAAGCTCGGGCTCTGGTACATCTCGGATGAGATCTATCACGGGCTGACTTATGACGCGCCCGCCACGACGGCGCTCGCGGCCGATCAGGACGCGATCATCGTCAACTCGTTCTCGAAATACTATTGCATGACCGGCTGGCGCGTCGGCTGGCTCATCGTGCCCGAGCGGCTTGTGCGCACCATCGAGCGGCTCCAGCAGAATTTGTCGATCTCGGTGCCCTATCTCAGCCAGGTGGCGGGAGAGGCGGCCTTCGATGCGACGCAGGAATGCGAGGCGATCAAGGCGGGCTATGCACAAAACCGCGCCTTCCTGCTCAAGGCCCTGCCCGAGATCGGGCTCGGCGACTTCCTGCCGGTCGACGGCGCCTTCTACATCTATCTCGATATCGGCCGATATTCGAACGATTCCATGGCCTTCTGCCGCAGTGTCCTCGAAGAGGCCGGCGTCGCGATCACGCCGGGGCTCGACTTCGACGAAGGGCGCGGCGCCCGCACGGTGCGGCTCTCCTTCGCGGGCTCATTGGCGGAATGCGAAGAGGCGGTCTCCCGCATCGGTGGCTGGCTCAAGAAACGCTGAGGCATAGTGCCTCGTCCCCCTTGCCAGAATCCGCAGAAGCTCCGCATTCTCCGCTTCGGAGAAGGGGGAGATTGGCCATGGACGTCGCTGCAGCCGGCAGGGCTTCTGCGAGGCGCCTTTCAGCGCTCTCCTCAGCGATCCTGATCTGTGCGCTCGTTTCGCTCGCTCTTCTGCTCGGCTTCGGCTTGGCGGGGATGGCGCGCGCCGAGACCGAGGCCCCGGTCGTCCTCAATCTTCGCGGCGACGAGACGCCCGAAACGATCCGCAGGATGGTCGATGCGCTGTCGGGCCGGCCCGTGGAGATCCGGGTCGGCGGCGTGCCGGCCGCGGCGCCGCCGCCCGCGCCCGCGCCGACCGCTAAAACCAAGCCAGCTGCGGCAGCTCCCGCACCGGCCATCTCGATGGCGGATGAGGAGGGCTTCCAGGCCGAGGCCAGTGCGCTCGTCGACCGTTTCGTCGACGGCGTCGAATATAGTGGCGCCTCCATTCCCTCGGTCACCGAGCTGCCTGCCGACTGGGAACGCTCCTGGCAGCGCAATCTCAACGGCCGCGACGGGCCCACCGCCGGTTGGCGGATCGTCGGGATCGTCTGCCTCGCGCTCGCCATCGCCTTCGCGTTCCGGATCGCGACCGCCCGTTGGTTCGCGCGCAAGCGTCGGCCTTTGGGGCCGGAGTTCACTCCGCGCCTCATCGCCTCCTCATGGGGGCTACTCCAGGATGTCGCGACGATCCTGCTGGCACTCGCCGTGGCGAGAACGGCCCGCAACGCCTGGCTGCCAGCGGACGACCTCGCCATGCAGGCCCTGACGACGGCCGCAAACGGCGCCGCGATCGGCGCGCTCTATATTGCCGTCGGCCGGTTCCTGATTTCGCCCGATGCTCCCGAACGCCGTATCATGCCACTGCCGCGTGCCGAGCGGCATTTCCGCCGGCTGGTTGTCTATTCCGTTCTGACGCCGTTGATCGTGACGGGCATTCTGCTGGCCAACCAGGTCAGCTCCGGGCCGCGGCCCGTGACGGGGCTCATCGCGCTGACAGGGCTCGCCATCACGCTCTTCAAGATCTGGTGGTTCTATGACGGCCGGCATGATCTCGCGGTGCTGGTCCTGTCCGGCTCCTCCGAGCCCGGCCCGATCCGGCGGCTGATCGCGGCCGGGACAGCGTGGTTCTATATCGCGACGACGGTCCTGTTGTGGATGGTCAGCAGCGCCGCGGCGATGATGTCGAATGGCGGGCGCTGGGCGGAGGCCTCGGCGCTGACCCAGGTGGCGATCGTGATAATCCCCATCGTTGCCGTCGGGCTTGCCAGCTGGCTTCGGTGCCGTGCGGCCCGGCGCGAGGCAAAGCACGGTGTCACACCGATCCTGAGCGCCGGCAGTGCCGCTGTCCGGGCCGCCGCTCTGGGGGTGATCTGGGCGGCCGGCTTCTACATTATCGCACGGCTTTGGGCAGGACTTCTTCTTGGCGTCAGCTCTGCGCAGTTCGCTGCCGTCATGCGGCAAACGGTCGGCGTCGCCGTGTTCGCCTTCGCCGGCTGGGTTGCGCTCGTCTTCCTGCACGCCTTCTTCGATGCCTACACGCCGCAGCGCCGTGTCGTCGGCCCCGCCGACGAGGACGTAGCCCATGATGAGGGGGTGCCGAGCCGGCTTGCGACGGTGCTGCCGGTGCTGCGCGGCGTGGTCCTGGGCGCAGTGCTCGGCCTCACCATCCTGGTGGTGCTGTCGCGTCTCGGCGTCGATATCGGCCCACTGCTGGCGGGTTTCGGAATTCTCGGCCTTGCGATTTCCTTCGGCTCGCAGGCCCTGGTGCGCGACATCGTATCCGGCGTGTTCTTCATGCTCGAGGATGCTTTCCGCGTCGGCGAGTATGTCGATACCGGCCGGCTCAAGGGAACTGTCGAGAAGATTTCGCTGCGCTCAATGCAACTGCGTCATCAGAGCGGCCAGATCCACACCGTGCCCTTCGGCCAGGTGCAGTCGCTGACCAATGCCAGCCGCGACTGGGCAACGGTGAAGTTCAACGTCCGCCTCGATCACTCCGCCGATATCGAGCAGGCCCGCAAGGCCATCAAGAAGGTCGGCCTCGCGCTACTGGAAGACCCGGAATACGGGCCGCACTTCATCGCGCCGCTCAAGATGCAAGGCGTGGCTGATATCACCGACCAGGCGATCGTGGTCCGGCTGAAGTTCACCGGGAAGCCCAATCAGGCGTCGATGCTGCAGCGCGAGGCCTTGAAGCGCGTCTACCGTTCGCTGAACGAGGCCCACATTCCCTTCGCTTCCAACGCGGTCACGGTGCGGGGCGGCGAGGGCGGGGCGCAGTCCAGCGCGGCAGCGGCGATCGCGACGGTGCCGCCACCGACTCCGCTCGCACCAGCGGCGAGCTGAGCGGGTCTCGCTTCTAAAGCAGGAAGAACAGGCCGAAACCGATAACCGTCAACCCGCCGCCGAACAGGCTGGCGAGGCGCGCGGCATGGGCGAGGGCGCCACGTTCGGCACTGCGATGCGCGCGCTCGGCGTGGTGCAAGCCCGCCTCGGAGCGATACTGTCCGGCATGGAGATCGGGCGTCATTTGCGGGCCGATCGGCCGATTGCCTTCGAGCTCGATCCTGACGGCGAGGAAGGCGACGAAGAGCCCGACGAGCCCGACTCCGAACCAGCCTACCGCGCGCCAGGCGAGATAGGCCAGACCGATCAGCCCCACCGCGCACAGGAGGAGCAGAACGTCACGTTCCCTGTTTCGAGGCGGCGGCATCTGCTTCCTCCCGTCCCGGCGATCAGCCATCGACCACAATGCCGGGTCGGGACGCGGCCGCCAAGCGCCCCCGAAAAACAAAGCCCGCCGCTGGTGGCGGCGGGCTTTGCATCGATCGTTTCGGAAGCGAGCGCTCAGGAGCGGCCGGCGAGCCTGTTCCACCAGCCGCCGCGCTTCGGGCGGTTCGGGTCCGGCTCCGTCAGCACGACCGCAACGGGCTCTTCCGCGGGGGCCCGAGCGGGAGCCGGCTCAGGCGCCGGAGTGGGCTCGGCCGGGGCTGCAACGGGCTCGGGCACTGCGGCCGGGGCCTCAGGCTGCGCCTCGGCAGCGGCCGGAGCGGTCTCGGCAGCGGCTTCCCCGCCTTCGGTGATCGGCACGACCTTCTTGCGCGAGCGGCTGCGCTTGGGCTTCTCCGCCGGCGCGGCTTCGGCCGTGGCCGTCTCCGTCTTGGCTTCAACCTCCTTGGCCTCGGCCTTCGGCTTGCGGGCGCGGCTGCGCTTCGGCTTTGCCGGCTCCGCAGGCGCCGCCTCTTCGGCTGCCGGTTCCGGCGCGGCCTCAGTGGCAGGAGCCTCGATCACGGCCTCGGCAACGACCTCGACATCCGTGCCTTCGGCCGCGTCGTCTCCGTCCTCGCCCTCATCGCCCTCGGCGTCCTCGCCGTGACCCGCTTCGAGCTGCTGGCCCTGGTCGTCGCGCTCTCCGCCACGCCGCCGACGACGGCGGCGGCGGCGGCGGCGATTCTCGCGGTCGCCTTCGCCGCGTTCGTCCTGGGCTTCGCTGGCAGTCGTCTCGTTGTCGCCGGTCTCGGCATCGAGCGCGGCAGCCTCGGCCGCAGCGTCCAGCGCCTCGTCATCGACATCGGAGGCGATGGCTTCGGCCTTGAAGCTGGTCGGGATCACCCGGCCTTCATTGCCGACGAACTCGCCGCGCTCGACCTCGAAGTAGCGGGTGCCGAGCAGGTTCGGATCGGTCGAGACCGTGATCGCGATAGCGAACCGGTTCTCGAGATCGGCCAGATGCGCGCGCTTCTGGTTGAGGACGTAGAGCGCGACCTCCGGCCGGGTGCGGACGGTGAGGTTGTGCGAGGCGCTCTTGATCAGCGTCTCCTCCAGCGCACGCAGGATCTGCAGCGAAACGGACGACGTCGAACGGATCATGCCGGCGCCGGCGCAATGCGGGCACGGGACGGAGGAGCTTTCGAGCACGCCGGTGCGGATGCGCTGGCGCGACATCTCCAGCAGGCCGAAGGCCGAGATGCGGCCGACCTGGATGCGGGCGCGGTCGTCCTTGAGGCACTCCTTCAGCTTCTTCTCGACCGCCCGATTGTTCCGGTTCTCCTCCATGTCGATGAAATCGATCACGATGAGACCGGCGAGGTCGCGCAGGCGGAGTTGGCGAGAGATTTCCTCTGCAGCTTCGAGATTGGTCTTGAGGGCGGTGTCCTCGATATTGTGCTCGCGGGTCGAGCGACCCGAGTTGATGTCGATCGCGACCAGCGCTTCCGTCTGGTTGATCACGAGATAGCCGCCGGACCTGAGCGTGACGGTGTTCGAGAACATCGCGTCGAGCTGGCTCTCGACGCCGAAGCTGGCGAAGAGCGGGGTCTGCTCGCGATAGGGCTTCACGCTCTTGGCATGGCTCGGCATGAGCATGCGCATGAAATCCTTGGCCTCGCGATAAGCCTCCTCGCCGGCGACGTGAACCTCGTCGATATCCTTGTTGTAGAGGTCGCGGATCGAGCGCTTGACGAGGTTGCCCTCCTCATAGACCAGCGCCGGGGCGACAGAGGCCAGCGTCAGCTCGCGCACGCTCTCCCACATCCGCATCAGATACTCGTAGTCGCGCCGGATCTCGACCTTGGTGCGCGAGGCGCCGGCCGTGCGCAGGATGAGGCCCATCCCCTCGGGAACCTCGAGCTCCTGGGCGATCTCCTTGAGGCGCTTGCGGTCCTCGGCGTTGGTGATCTTGCGCGAGATGCCGCCGCCCTTGCCGGTGTTCGGCATCAGCACCGAGTAGCGGCCAGCGAGCGAGAGATAGGTGGTGAGCGCCGCGCCCTTGTTGCCGCGCTCTTCCTTCACGACCTGGACCAGGATGATCTGGCGGCGCTTGATCACCTCCTGGATCTTGTACTGGCGGCGCGACTGCCGGTGCGGGCGCTCCGGCATGTCGTCGAGGGCGTCGCCGCCGCCGAGCTGCTCGGGAGCCTCTTCGGCCTCCTCGCCGTTCTCCTCGTCGTCGCCATCCTCGGAGCCTTCGTCCTCGGAAGGCTTGCGGGCCTCGACTTCCGAAGCCTCGGCGTCTTCCGCGGAAGCCGAGCCCTCATTGGCCGAGGCGGTCGCCTCGACCGTCTCGAAAGTCAGCGGCGCGGCATTCTCGGCGGCGTCCTCGGTCGTCGATTCGGCAACCGCCGGGGCGAAGTACTCGCCGAAGGCCGGCGCGCCCTCGTTGACCATGGCGGCTTCCTTGCCGTCGGTCTCGACGCGGTCCTCGCCATTCGCCTCGACCTCGGCCGAGACGGTCTCGTCGGCCGCGGCCTTCTTGGCGCGGTGGTCACGGTCGCCACGGCGCCCGCGATCGCGGCGGCCGCGCTTCTCGCGGCGCTCCTCGTCGCGCTCCTCGTCGCGTTCGGCACGCGCCTCGTCCTCGATCAGCGCCTGCCGGTCGGCGACGGGGATCTGATAGTAGTCCGGGTGGATTTCGGAGAAGGCGAGGAATCCGTGCCGGTTGCCGCCATATTCGACGAAGGCAGCCTGAAGTGACGGCTCAACGCGCGTCACCTTGGCGAGATAGATATTCCCCCGCAGCGGCTTGCGGCTGGCTGATTCGAAATCAAACTCTTCGACGCGGGATCCGCGGACCACCACGACCCGGGTCTCTTCCGGGTGGGTGGCATCGATAAGCATCTTGTTGGCCATATGAAACTTCCATTGGCGCGGTCGCCTGTGCAGGCGCGGCTACGGATGAGAATCCGCCGCCGCGGCCAGGGGCGCCGCGCTGAGGCCGGAACGAGCCGGCATGTTGCAGGAGGTGGGAAAGACTAGCCTGGACAGGAATACGGCTCGGGAGCGCTGCTCGGGCTTGAAGCCCGGCGCGGTCCCGCAGGTTCGGACGGTTCACCTCAGGTGCTAGCGTCGTCTTTTGCCCCGTCATCTGTCCTGACCTGCGATGCGTCTGCCTGGCGGCCGGCCCATCGCGTTTGCACGCTCGCGAGACAAGGTGGGGCGCAGAACACTCGCAATCCCCATACCAATCGTCTGCGGACGATCCGTTGTGGCTACCTGCCGCCGCTCCCGAGGGAGAAGGTGGCACAGCCTGACCGGACGCCGACGGATCGCTCGATCCGGGTGTGTCCCATGGGCAGGCTGACGGGCAGCCAATTCCATTACAGACAGGTGATGGTGATTTGCAAGTCACATGACAGCCGCATTTCGCCGACCCGGTCCCCGAGCGGTTCACGCCCTCCTTGAGAGGTGGTAACCGCCTCTTAAGATTTCACCCCCGTTATGGTTAAGCCTTGGTAATATCGAACGGGATTTTCCAGCTGTTTCCGCGCATGCGCCACGCTGTTCAGGGTCCGGAAGGTCGATCGTCCCGCAATATCCTGCGGGGTGCCGCCTTCATCGCCTTGGCCTGCGGGCTCATATTCGCCTCCGTGCCGGCGCGCAGCGAGAGCAAGCCGCAGAACGAGTATCCGGTCGCGACCGATGCGCGCCTCGAGCAGAGCGGCGACAGCGTGCGCCTGACCATGACGATGTCTTCGATGGTCGAGATCGAGGCTTGGGTGCAAGCCTCGCCGGACCGCGTCATCGTCGAGATGCCGTCGACCAACTTCCAGATCCAGGGCAGCGCGAAAAAGGCTGCCGGCTTCGTCAGTGCCTATCGCTACGGCCTCTTCACCGCCGACAGGGCCCGAATCATCATCGATCTTTCGCAGCCGGCCACGATCGCCAGGACCGAGGTGAAGCCCGTGCGCGGCGGCTTCGGCGAGCTCACGATCGAGCTGAAGAAGGCTGCGCGTGCCGATTTCCTGGCCGAGGCGGCCAAGGCAAAGAAAGTGCAGGAAGCCCCTGTGCCGGCGCTTCCCGCCGCCAAGCCCCGCGGCGAGACGCGCCGCGTGGTCGTCATCGATCCCGGCCATGGCGGTATCGACCCCGGCACCATGGTTGCTTCCATCTCCGAGAAATCGGTCGTGCTCGCCTTCGGCAAGGCGCTCAAGGAGCAACTGGAAGCCTCCGGCCGCTATCGCGTCGTGATGACCCGCGACGATGACCGATTCGTCTCGCTTTCGGACCGGGTGCAGACGGGCCGCGACGAGCAGGCTGACCTGTTCATCTCGATCCATGCCGATTCGCTGATGCAGGCGCAGGATGTGCGCGGCGCCACCGTCTATACCCGCTCGGAGCGGGCGACCGACGCCGAGGCGGCCAAGCTCGCCGCCAAGGAAAACGAGGCGGATGCGGCAGCAGGGCTGGAGACGCGCGAGGAAGTTCAGGATGTTGCGGGCATCCTGATGGATCTGGCACGCCGCGAGACGCGGACCTTCACCGGCGTGTTCGCCCGCAACCTCGTCGACAAGCTCGGTGGCTCGATCAAGATGCACAAGATTCCGCTGCGCTCGGCTCGCTTCTGGGTGCTGAGCGCGCCGGACGTTCCCTCGGTGCTGATCGAGCTCGGCTACATGTCGAGCCCAAAGGACGCCGAACTGCTGAATTCGCCCGAATGGCGCGGCAAGGCGGTGACGGCGGTCTCGGCTGCGGTGGAAGACTATTTCGCCAGGGAGCGCGCCTCCGTCGGGAAGGCAGCGGAGAATCGCAACTAGAGCATCTTCGAGTGAGGCGAATACTGGTCACGCGAAGAAAATGCGACCAAACAGGGAGATGGAGCGTCGCGGCGATTCGGAGAAGCCGCGCTGGATGCTCCGGTATCGCGGTGGTGCCGCTGCGTTCCGACCCAGTGTCGGATCATGCCGAATGTGGTCGCAAGGCCACGGTTCCGCCATCTACGTCATGTTATAGCTCTGATTTGCGACGCGCCCCGATTTGGCGCCCGTCGGGTGGCAGAGATGGGGTCCAAGGCCTGAGATGCGGTTCATTCTGCGAATCTTCGGATGGTTGTTCGCCGCCGGCGCGATCGCCTTCGTGATCGTTGCTGCCTTGGCCGGCGGCCTGATCTGGCATTATTCGCAGGACCTGCCCGACTACGCCCAACTTCGGAATTACGAGCCGCCGGTGATGACGCGCGTCCATGCGGGTGACGGCAGCCTGATCGCCGAATATGCCCGCGAGCGGCGTCTGTACCTGCCGATCCAGGCTGTGCCGAAGCTCGTCGTTGACGCCTATATCTCGGCCGAGGACAAGAATTTCTACAAGCATATGGGCGTCGACCCCGAAGGTCTCGTCCGCGCCGCGATCTCCAACTATCGCAACCGCAGCGCCAATCGCCGGCCGCAGGGCGCCTCGACCATCACCCAGCAGGTCGCGAAAAACTTCTTCCTGAGCCCCGAGCAGTCGATTGAGCGCAAGATCCGCGAGGCGCTCGTCGCGCTGAAGCTCGAATCGACCTATTCGAAGGACAAGATTCTCGAGCTCTATCTGAACGAGATCTATCTCGGCGCGCCGGCCCCGGGGCAGGGCAGCTATGGCATAGCCGCCGCCGCGCTGAACTATTTCGGCAAATCGGTCCACGAGCTCAACCTTCAGGAAGCGGCCTATCTCGCCGCCCTGCCGAAGGCGCCCTCCGATCTGCATCCCTTCCGCAACCGCGACCGTGCGATCGAGCGCCGCAACTACGTCATCGACCGCATGGTCGAGAACGGCTACGTCAAGCGTGAGGTCGGCGAGGAGGCGAAGAAGCAGCCGCTCGGCGTCAATCCGCGCGCGGTTTCGCCGAACCAGATCGCGGCCGGCTATTTCGCCGAGGAGATCCGGCGCGAGCTTCAGGACCGCTACGGCGAGAAGAAGCTGCTTGAGGGCGGCCTGTCTGTCCGCGCCACCGTCGATCCCAAGACCCAGCTGATGGCGCGCAAGGCGCTTGTCGATGGCCTCGTGCGCTTCGACGAGGCGCGCGGCTGGCGCGGCGCGATCCAGAAGCTCGACACCGGCAAGGACTGGGGCGGCGCCATCGGCGAACTGCCTGTCCTCGGCGACGTCGCGCCCTGGCGGCTTGCGGTCGTGCTCGAGTCCAATGGCGACAGCGCCAAGCTCGGCCTGCATCCTCTGCGCGACAATGCTGGCCACCTCAACAAGGAGCGCCAGACCGTCACGCTTGCCGCCGATGGCATCAAGTGGACGCGCCGTGCGCGCGTCTCGCAGGCGGTTTCCGTCGGCGATGTCGTCTATGTCGAGCCGATGGAAAGCCGGCCCGGCTTTGCGCGCCTGCGCCAGCTGCCCGAGGTCAATGGCGCCATCGTTGTGATGGACCCGTTCTCGGGCCGCGTGCTCGCCATGGTCGGCGGCTTCTCGCACGACCAGTCGGAGTTCAATCGCGCGACCCAGGCGCTGCGCCAGCCGGGCTCCTCCTTCAAGCCATTCGTCTATGCGACGGCGCTCGACAACGGCTACACCCCGTCGAGCATCGTGCTCGACGCCCCGATCGAGATCGATCAGGGCCCGGGTCTCGGCATGTGGCGCCCGGAGAACTACGACGGCAAGTTCACCGGCCCGCGCACGCTGCGCTACGGCATTCAGTTCTCGAAGAACCTGATGACGGTGCGCCTCGCCAAGGATGTCGGCATGCCGCTGATCGCGGAATATGCCCGCCGCTTCGGCGTCTATGACGATCTGCAGCCCGTGCTGTCGATGGCCCTCGGCGCTGGCGAGACCACGGTCATGCGCATGACGGCGGGATATTCGATGCTCGTCAATGGCGGCCGCCGCATCCGCCCGACGCTGATCGACCGCATCCAGGACCGCACGGGCACGACCATCTATCGCCATGACCAGCGCGTCTGCGAAGGCTGCAACGCCGACAAATGGGCAAACCAGTCGGAGCCGCGCCTGATCGACAACCGCGAGCAGGTGCTCGATCCGCTGACCGCCTACCAGATGGTCTCGATCCTCGAAGGCGTGGTCAACGCCGGCACGGCGACGGTGGTCAAGTCGGTCGGCAAGCCGCTCGCCGGCAAGACCGGCACGACCAACGACGCCAAGGACGTCTGGTTCGTCGGCTTCTCGCCGGACCTTGCGGTGGGCGTCTATATGGGCTTCGACAAGCCCAAGTCGCTCGGCACCTCCGCCACCGCCGGCCAGTATGCCGCGCCGATCTTCCGCGACTTCATGACGGTCGCGCTGAAGGACAAGCCGGCTACGCCGTTCCGCGTGCCGGCCGGCATCAAGCTGATCCGCGTCGATCCGAAGACCGGCATGCGGGCTGGCGGCGAGGGCGGCATTCTCGAAGCCTTCAAGCCCGGTACCGCGCCGCCGGACAGCTATTCCGTGATCGGTGCGGCGGGGGACGGCAGCGCGCCGCTCTCCGTCGGCCCCGGCGCCGGCGGCCGCGCCATCGGTTCGGGAACCGGCGGCCTCTACTGAGCGAACGACCGTTTTGCGGTGCCCGGAGCTCTGCTCCGGGCATTTTGCTATTCGAGATTGCGTTGGCCCTCGCAGGTTCAGGCCAAGGCGGGCGTTTACAGCCGCGGCTTTCACCCCTATCTCAACGCTCGAACACAGAGCTCACAAGGACGTTTCGACGGAATCATGCGCCCCGAAATCCAGACGCAACTCGATAACGCCAAGCAGTCGATCGGACTGCTGAGGAGGCATCTTTGACTGGGATCAAGCCCAGCGCCGCCTAGCGGAACTCAACGCCCTCTCGGAGGGACCCGATTTCTGGAACGATGCCGAAGCCGCGCAGAAGCTGATGCGCGAGCGAACCTCGCTGGAAACCCAGATCGAGGGCATCACCAAGCTCGAACGCGAGCTCGACGACGCGCTCACGCTGATCGAGCTTGGCGAGATGGAGGAGGACGAGGCCACCGTCACCGAGGGCGAGCAGGCGATCAAGGCCATTCAGGACGAAGCGGCGCGCCTTCAGGTCGAGACGCTGCTCTCCGGCGAAGCGGATATGCTCGACACTTATATCGAGATCCATCCCGGCGCGGGCGGTACCGAGAGCCAGGACTGGGCCGAGATGCTGCTGCGCATGTATCGGCGCTGGGGCGAGCGGCGGAAGTTCAAGGTCGAGACGCTCGAATATCAGGACGGCGACACCGCCGGCATCAAGTCGGCGACGCTCCAGTTCAAGGGGCATAACGCCTATGGCTGGCTGAAGACCGAATCCGGCGTGCATCGGCTGGTGCGCATCTCGCCCTTTGATTCGAACGCGCGGCGTCAGACTTCCTTTGCCTCGGTCTGGGTCTATCCGGTTGTCGACGACCGTATCGTCATCGACGTGAAGGAGTCTGACTGCCGGATCGACACCTATCGCGCGCAGGGTGCGGGCGGGCAGCACATCAACACGACCGATTCGGCTGTGCGTATCACGCATCTTCCGACGGGGATCGCGGTCTCCTGCCAGCAGGAGCGCTCGCAGCACAAGAACCGGGCCAAGGCCTGGGACATGCTGCGCGCACGGCTTTACGAGGTCGAGCTGAAGAAGCGCGAAGAGAAGGCCAATGCCGAGCAGGCCTCGAAGACCGATATCGGCTGGGGCCATCAGATTCGATCCTATGTGCTGCAGCCCTATCAGCTCGTGAAGGATCTGCGCACCGGAGTGGCCTCGACAGACCCTTCCGCGGTGCTCGACGGCGATCTCGACCCGTTCATGGAGGCATCGCTGGCCCAGCGCGTCTACGGGACCGAGGTCGAGGTCGAGGACATCGACTGAGCGATCCACCGCTTCCAAACAGAAAAGCCGCGCGACCTGCGCGGCTTTTTCTGTTTTGGCCGAGGCTCAGAGCGCGTTGGCGAGGAGCTTGCCGCCGGCGCGCAGGAAGCGCGTGGGATCGACCGGCTCGTCGTTGATGCGGGTCTCGTAGTGCAGATGCGGGCCGGTCGAGCGGCCGGTCGAACCGACGCGGCCGAGGACCGAGCCGGTCTTCACGATTTGCCCGACAGAGACCGAGATCGCCGACATATGGGCGTAGCGCGTGCTCAGACCATTGGCGTGCTCGACTTCGACCATGTTGCCATAGCCGCCATTGTACTCGGCGGCGACAACCTTGCCGGGCGCGGTGGCGAGGATCGAGGCTCCCGTCTCGGCCCGGAAATCGACTCCGGTATGCAGGGCGAGCCCGCGGGTGAAGGGGTCGGTCCGGTATCCGAAGTTCGACGTGAAATCGTGGTCGCCGGCCATCGGCCGGGCGAGGGGGAGCTGATCGATCACGCCGCGCAGGCGCATAACCGAGGCCATGCGCGGCTGCAATGCGGTCAGCGTCGCCTCGAACGGGCCGGCGGCAGGGTCGAGCTTGACCGGGACGAAGGGGCCGCCGACACCACCTGCATTGCCCGGGGGCGAAAGGCGCTCGGCGTCGAGGCCGGTCTCCGCCAACGCGGTGCGGAGCCGCTTCTGGGTCGCGGCCAGTGTTTCGTCCATGTCCTTCAGCGCGGCGATCTGGGCTTCGGTCGTGCTCGCCATGGCCTTGTCGAGCCGGGTCAGCGTGGCTTCGACGCGCTTGGCGGGCGGCTCGGCCGGCGCCTCGCCCGATTGCCAGCCCTCGGCGGCATTGGCCTCGGCGCCGCGCAGCGGCGGCGCTTCCGGGGCCGGCATCGGCTTGGTCGGCATGATCGGCGCGAAACTCGTGACGCCGGAAGCGCGGATCGGCTCGGCCGGCTTGATGACGTTCGCGCGCAGCGGCAGCTTCGCGGCCGGCGCGAGGCCGTTCGATTGCAGCGAATCGGCGAGGGCGGTGACGAGAGACTGGCGCGATTCGAGTTCGGCCTGCCGGGTCGCGAGCTCGTCGACTCGTGATTCGACGCCGTCCTGGTCGAGCAGGGCACGGCTGGCATAACGGTCGATATCGGCGCGCAATGCCGCGATCCGGTCTTCATAGGCGTATTGGCGGGTGGTTTCGCGGGCTATCAGCCGGGCGGCGAGGTCGTCCCGGCTGAGGATGTACCAGGCGGCGCCGCCAGAGCAGGCCGTGGTGAGGGCGAGCCAGGCGAGCCCGGCGAGCATCGTCGAGCGGCGGATCGTGTAGGTCTTGTGGGTGACCAGGCCGACGGCCGAGAGAGCGGGGCCCGTTTGTGACTGATGATGCATACGCGGAACCGGAAAGAACGCTGCCGATGCCGCAATTAGAGATCGTTAGGGTTAATCTTTCGCAAATTCTGACGCAGCCGGCTTACAAGTCCCGCGCTGCAGCCAGCACGTCCTCGGCATGGCCGGCGACCTTGACCTTGCGCCAGATCCGGGCAAGGCGGCCCTCGGCGTCGATCAGGAAGGTCGACCGTTCGATCCCCATGAATTTGAGGCCATATAGGCTCTTCTCGACCCAGATGCCGTAGGCGGAAGCGAGCTTCTGCTCCTCGTCGGCCAGCAGAGCGAAGTCCAGCTCATATTTGCGCTTGAAATTGCCGTGACGCTTCACGGAATCCGGCGACACGCCGATAATCTCTGTCCCGCAATCCGCGAAGGCCTGCCGCAGGCGGTTGAAGGCGATCGCCTCCTGCGTGCAGGCCGGGGTGTTGTCTTTCGGATAGGCGTAGAGCACGACCTTCCGGCCGCGCAGCTCCGACAGGCTGATCTCGCCGCCACCGTCCCGCGGCAGCCTGAAATCGGGGGCCGGATTACCTTCCTGCAATGTCATGGCCGTCGCCTTCCTTTTGTCGCCTTCTCGCTGCATGGACCGCCGAACACGATAAGGCAGGCCGGCGATACTATCGGCCAGCGAAGCAAGTGGCATGTCCTTTCCGGATTGCCGAATCGCTTCGTCTGGCCTCATCGACATGCATGCCGTCTGGCGGGATTGCGGCAAGAGGCGAACAGACGCACTCTGCGGCAGGCCGATGCCCGGCGCCGAAAAGGACCACGCGCATCTTGGCGGATGAGGAAGTAGGGGCCACGGCTTCGCGGCGTGCTGAAACGCAGGCCGAACGCGAAGCCTGTGAGGTCGAGATCGTGAAGCGCGGCGCGAAAGCCGGGCTGGCGACGATCTGCGTCGCGATCACGGTGGCCATTCTGGTTCTGGCGGGCGCAGCGGTCACGCTTCTGGCGACCGGGATCATCCCGCTGTCGGGGCTGGAGGGGCGCATCTCCGCGGCGATCGAGGAGCGGCTGGGGCCGGGCTGGACGGTCGAGGCTGCATCGGCGGAGCTCAGCCGGACGGATGGCCATTCCCAGCTCAAGGTTCGCCAGGTCCTGTTCCGGCATGCCAGTGGCGCGATCATCCGCGCGCCTGAAGCCGTTCTCGGCTATGAGCCCCTCGCGCTGCTCAAGGGCGATATCCGGCTGGTTTCCGTCGATCTGCGCGGCGTCAATGTCCGCCTCGGCGTCAACAAGGAAGGCGTTCTCGTCGTCAACGCCGACGCGGCGCCCGCCGAGACGCCGCCGACGCCGGCGCTGCCGGATGCCGCGCAATGGAACGCCTTCACCGGTATCATGGGGGCGATCTCGATGCTGGCGCGCGGCGACGGGCTGCTGGGCTCGCTGGAGACCGCCGGCATGAATGGTGCCCGGCTGGCGCTCGTCGATCCCGACGGTCGTCAGAAGGCGGGCCTCGAGGATGTCGAGATCAGGCTCACCCGCACCGGCGAGCGCGGAACCCGCCTGACCATGAAGGGACGCACCGGCCAGCGCTGGAAGGACATCGCCGTCGATCTGTCGACCGAGGCCGACGGCACGCAGCGAGCCGACATCGACATCCTGCGCTTCGAGCCGGCCGAGATCGTGGCGCTGGCCCTGGGCACCGGGGTGAGCCTGGAAGGCCTGCCGCTCCAGGGCAAGGCGACGCTCCGCCAGACGCCGGATGGCCGCAAGTCGATTACCGCGCAGATCGATATCAGCGCCGGCCAGGTGCGTTTCCCGGATGGCCCGATGCCGCCGATGGCGGTCGATTCCGTCCATCTCGAACTGGCGAGCGGCGCCGACCTCACGCAGCTCGACATCCGCAAGGCCGAGTTCAGGGCCGGTGCGACGCAGTTGATCGGGACCGGCTCGCTCCGCGCCGACAACGGGGCCTGGGTCGCTGCTATCGATGCCGGGGGCCAGCTCGCTGGCCTCGATGCCACGGACCCTGCCGTTCGCATCGACAGCCTGAAGGCAGCGCTGAAAATCGACCCGGCGAACGCCACGGTGACGATCGAGCAGGCGGCGATCCGCGGACCTGCCGCGACCGTCGACATGACCGCCTTTGTCCAGAAGCAGGGCGAATCCCCGCAGCAGCGCTTCACGATCAAGGCGCGTGATTCCGACGTGCGGGCGCTCCTCGCGATCTGGCCTGAATTCACCTCGACCCATGTGCATCAGACCTTGCACCATCAGCTCGCAGCCGGCCGGATGAAGTCGCTGTCGGTCGATCTCGACCTGCCGGCGGCCGATCATGCCCGCCTGATCCGCGGCCATGGTCTGCCGGACGGCGCCCTTTCGGTCCTGATCGATGCCGACCAGGTGCGCTATCTGCCCGATCCCGGCTTGCCGCCGCTGGCGGACGCGACCGTCACCGGAAAGGTGACGGGCCGGACCGTGCAGCTGGCGATCGGCAATGCCACCGCCGAGCTTGGCAACGGACGGCAGCTGCTGCTCAGCGAAGGCAGCTTCGCCATGCCCGACTACGCGATGCACCGGGCCCCGGCCCGGATCGGCTTCCGGTCGCAGGGCTCGATGGATGCGCTGGCCGCGCTGTTCGCCTTTCCGTCGCTGAAGGATTTCAATCTGGGCCAGATCGACCCTGGCGCCATCAAGGGCACCAGCGACCTCAAGGTCACCATCGGCCTGCCGCTCGCAAATGATCTGAAGCCGGACGAGGTTACGGTGGCCGCGACAGGGACGCTGACGAATGTCAGCTCGGATACGCTCCTGGGCAGCGAGAGGCTCGAAGGCGGCAATCTTTCCGTCAATGTCGATCGCAACGGTCTGGCCCTGAAGGGCGATGCGCGCATCGGCGGCGACAAGGCCACCATCGAGCTGAAGCAGAGCGGCAAGGGGCAGGGCGAAGCCACCCTCCAGCTCAACCTCGACGCAGCAGCCCGGCAGAGGCGTGGCTTCGGCGCGGATTCCGGCATTTCGGGAACGCTCCCCGTGAAGGTCACGAAGGTTCTCGGCAAGGGCGGCGATGGACCGCCGCGCGTCGAGATCGATCTGACCAAGGTGGCGCTCGATGGCGTCGTTCCCGGCCTGAGCAAGCCGGCCGGCCGCGCGGGCAAGCTGAGCTTCCTCTATGTCAACGACGCTGACGGGCCGGATCTGGAGGATTTTACGCTCGATGCGGCGCCCGCCCTGATCAAGGGGCGCGTCGAGCTGAACAGACAGAACGGCCTCGACGCCGCCAGCCTGTCGCAGTTCCGTCTCTCTCCCGGCGACAATCTGAAGCTCGACCTGAGGCGGGACGGCAACGTCACCAAACTCTCGGTGCGCGGCGCCGTCGCGGATCTGCGCCCCTTCATCAAGGATATCCAGGGCGCGGTCCCATCGCCCAAAGGCGGGGACAAGGCGGGAGCCAGGGATGGCGACTACGATGTCGACCTCGACGTGCCGATCCTGACCGGCTTCAACAACGAGGCCATCACCAACGGCACGCTCAAGCTTTCCAGGCGGGGCGGCGAGATCCGGACGGCAAACTTCCAGGGCCGGATCGGCAAGGCCGATGTGACGGCGCGCCAGGGCCGGCAGGGTGAGCGCCTTGTCGTGCAATCCGAGAATGGCGGCTCGCTGCTGCGCTTCCTCGATCTCTACAACAGGGCCCATGGCGGTGATCTCGTCCTGACCATGGGGGCGGGACCAAGCCAGAGCGGCGATCTGATGTTCCGGAACTTCATCGTGCGCGACGAGCCGGCCCTGCGCCGCGTGGTCGGTGCCCAATCCGCAAGCGCTTTCTCGGGGGACCGCGCCGAGGAGCAGCGTATCGACACCTCCGAGGTCGCCTTCACCAAGCTCAAGGCCGAATTCACCCGCTCGACCAGCCGGCTCGACGTTTCCGAGATGGTGATCTGGGGCCAGCAGGTCGGCTTCACCTTGCAGGGCCATGTCGACTACGGGCGTGACCGCGTCGATATCGGCGGCACCTTCGTGCCGGGTTATGCCTTCAACAACGCCTTCGCCCAGGTGCCGGTGGTCGGCGCCTTGCTCGGCGGCGGCAGCCAGTATGGCGGCCTCTTCGCGGTGAACTTCCGGATTTCGGGCCCGGCCAGCGCGCCGACCATGACGATCAATCCGCTCTCGGCGATCGCACCGGGCATCCTGCGTCGCTTCGTCGATCCGCTCGGCGGCGCGCCGGCTCAGCGCCCGGTCCAGCCGGGCCAGGCGCCGCCGCGCTGAGCGGAGTGCTGCCGAGGCTTATTCGGGCCGCAGCAGGATGTGCTTCTTCTTGCCGAAGGAGAGCTTGATCGCGCCATCCGTGGACAGATCGCCGAGGCCGAGCGTCGCACGCTCGTCGGACACCACCGCATCATTGACGCGCAGGCCGCCGGCCTTCACCTGGCGGCGGGCCTCGCCGGTCGAAGGCACGAGCCCAGCCTTGACGAAGGCCGTCAGCACGCCCAGTCCCGGCTCGATCTCGCCGCGCGGGATCGCCACGCTCGGCAAGTCGGCGGCCGTTTCGCCTTCCTCGAAGGTCCTGCGCGCCGTCTCGGCAGCGGCTTCAGCGGCCTCGCGACCGTGAACGATGGCGGTGATCTCGGTGGCGAGGATCTTCTTCGCTTCGTTGAGCTCGGCGCCGCCGAGCGCGGCCAGCTTGGCGATCTCGTCCATCGGCAGACGAGTGAACACCTTGAGGAAGCGGCCGACATCGGCGTCCTCGGTGTTGCGGAAATACTGCCAGAAATCATAGGGGCTGAAGACATCGGCATTGAGCCAGACCGCGCCATTCGCGGTCTTGCCCATCTTGGCGCCGGAAGAGGTCGTCAGCAGCGGCGTCGTCAGGCAATAGAGCTGCGGGCCGCCCATCCGGTGCGAGAGATCGACGCCGTTGATGATGTTGCCCCACTGGTCGGAGCCGCCCATCTGCAGGCGGCAGCCATAGCGGCGGTTGAGCTCGACGAAGTCGTAGCCCTGCATGATCATGTAGTTGAATTCGAGGAAGGACAGCGACTGCTCGCGGTCGAGCCTGAGCTTCACCGAGTCGAATGAGAGCATGCGGTTGACCGAGAAATGCCGGCCGACATCGCGCAGGAACTCGACATAGTTCAGCTTCAGCAGCCAGTCGGCATTGTTGGCCATCATCGCGTCGGTCGGCCCGTCGCCATAACGCAGGATGCGGCCGAAGACGCGCTTGATGCTGTCGATATTGGTCGCGATCTCCTCGACCGTCAGCAGCTTGCGCTGGTCGTCGCGGAAAGAGGGGTCGCCGACCATCGAGGTGCCGCCGCCCATCAGCGTGATCGGGCGGTGGCCGGTCTCCTGGAACCAGTAGAGCATCGTCAGCGAGATCAGGTTGCCGATATGAATGCTGGTCGCGGTCGCGTCATAGCCGACATAGGCCGTCTGCGTTCCCTGCCGGCACAGAGCATCGAGGCCCTCCGCATTGGAGACCTGATGGATGAGGCCGCGCTCGTCGAGCACGCGCAGGAAATCGGACTTGTAGGTGGTCATGGCGGCTTGCGATCTGATGGAGGTCGTTCCGCCGTCGTCTAGAGCATCGGGCCGAAAAGTGGAAATCGCTTTTGCTGGGAATGCGCTCCCGACCTTATCCCGGAATGCGATTGAGCCACGGATCGATGGCGTCTCGTGGATGGGGCGGGTCCACGACATCACGCGGAAGGCCGAGTTCGCGGAGCGCGCGATCGTCAAGTGCGGCCAGGCGGTGCTGCGCGCGGATGCCGGCCGCGTGGCGCTGCCAGAGCGTGAACAGGCCGTGCAGAAGGGACGAGCCGCCGGATGTCTCCAGCGGCGCCGCAGGGGAGGCGCAGGTCATGATGTGATCCTCTCGGAGGCGAGCGCTGCCACCCGCTTTGTGCGGATGAAACTGGGCCAGACAGAACGCGGCGACAAAGCGGAAGATTGTCACCTGCCATAAAGAGGGCTTATGCTTCGATATGCCCGTGCAACCGCCACCGCCGAAGCTTCCGCCCCTTGCAGCAGTCCGCGTCTTCGAGGCTGCGGCGCGTCATCAGAACTTCACCCGCGCGGCCGAGGAACTCGGGATGACGCAGGCTGCGGTGAGCTATCAGATCCGTTTGCTGGAGGACCGCGTCGGGGCGCCGCTCTTCGTGCGTCAGCCGCGCCAGGTCGTGCTGACCGCGATCGGCCAGCGGCTCGCCGGGCCAGTAGGCAAGGCGCTCGCCGATATCGGAACGGTGTTCCGCGACATCTGCGAGCAGAACCAGACCGTCCTGACGATTTCCTCGCTGCAGACCATGGCGATCACCTGGCTGTCGCCGCGCCTGGCCCAGTTCCAGGTCGAGAATCCGCAATTTGAGGTGCGGGTGGGAACGACAGAGCACCTCGTGAATTTTGCGACGGAATCGGTTGATGTCGCGCTGCGCTACGGGCTGGGGGATTGGCCCGGCCTCGTGGCGGAAAGGCTGTTTGCCTGTCATTACGCGCCGCTATGCACGCCGGAGCTGCGCGAGCAGCTGCAGCTGCGCGAGCCTCGGGACCTGCTGCGGGCGCCGATGCTGAGTCCGATGGATATCTGCTGGAAGAGCTGGTTCGCCGACGTCGGCGTCGATGTGCCCAAGCTCGGTGGGCGCGCGACGATGGCGCTGCAGATGCAGGCGATGAGCATTCAGGCGGCGCTGCGCGGGCATGGTGTCGCGATGGCGATACCGGAACTCTTCGCCTACGATATCGCAGCCGGGCGGCTGGTCTTCGCCATCGACCATGCCGTTCGCGACGAGCGTTCCTATTGGGTCGTCTACCCGCAGGAGCGCCAGCGCGAGCGCAAGATCAGGCTGTTCCGCGACTGGGTTCTCGGGGAAGCCCGGGCAGCCTGCATGAAGCTGCCCGTTCTCGCCGGAAGCCGGGGCGTTGCCGTCCCGGCGGTCTGAGCGTCCGGGTCAGGCCTGTTCCTGCTCGGATTTGAGGATCTCGGGGCCGACCTTGCGGTCGAGATAGACGCCGACCTGCTCCATCAGCTGCTCGACGCGGCCGTCGAAGAAGTGGTTGGCGCCGTCGACCACGGCATGCTCGATCTGGATGCCCTTCTGGGTCTTCACCTTCTCGATCACCGCCATGACTTCCTTGACCGGGGCGACGCGATCCTCCGAGCCATGGACGAACAGGCCCGAGGACGGGCAGGGCGCGAGGAACGAGAAGTCGTAGCGGTTCGCCATCGCCGCGATCGAGAGGAAGCCCTCGATCTCCGGGCGGCGCATCAGCAGCTGCATGCCGATCCAGGCGCCGAAGGAGACGCCGGCGATCCAGCAGCTCTTGGCCTCCGGGTTGAGCGCCTGCATCCAGTCGAGCGCGGCGGCGGCGTCCGAAAGCTCGCCGGCACCGTGGTCGAACTGGCCCTGGCTGCGGCCGACGCCGCGGAAGTTGAAGCGCAGCGCCGAGAAGCCGCGGTTCACGAAGGTGTAGAACAGGTTGTAGACGATCTGGTTGTTCATCGTCCCGCCGAATTGCGGGTGCGGGTGCAGGATGATCGCCAGCGGCGCGCCGCGCTTCTTGGCGGGCTGGTAGCGGCCCTCGATCCGACCTGCCGGCCCGTTGAAAATCACCTCTGGCATCGTCTCACCGCTTCCTGTCGGGGACGCCGGCGCAGGCGGGCAGAAAGCGGGCGCATGCCCGCTCGAAACCCGGCCACCCTTGACGGCGCCACCATGCGCGCCCTAGATGAAGAGCGCTTAGAATAGTTCTAACAGCCGTGAACAAGTCGAGAACAAAACGGTGGATCGCTCATGCGAACCGCGTTTCGACCGTTCCGGCCAGTTCGGATGGGCGGCTATAGCACGGCGCACAGGTGCAATTTCAAGCATTTCGTATCGGCGAGCCGAGCATTGACGAAGATGGAGCAAGCAGGATCGTGACGGCGGGACGCGCCTATCTCGACCACAACGCCACAACCCCGGTCCGGCCGGAGGTGGTGGAGGCGGTTGCGCATGCGCTTTCCCTGCCCGGCAATCCGTCTTCCGTCCATGGCGAAGGCCGCGCCGCGCGCGGCGCGCTGGAGCATGCGCGCGAGCAGGTCGCTGCGCTCGTCGGTGCCAAGGCCTCGAACATCGTGTTCACCAGCGGCGGCACCGAGGCCAATGTCACGGTGCTTTCGCCTGGCCTGATGGATTGCGACGGCGGGCGCGATTGCATTCGCACGCCCGCCTCCCTGCTGCTCTACAGCGCCACCGAGCACGCCTGCGTGCGCGAGGGGCACCGTTTCGCCACTGGGGCAGTCGAGGCGATCCCGGTCGACGGGAACGGTCTGGTCGATCTCGCCTGGCTCGACGAACGGCTCGCCCGCTTCGTGGCGGATCATCCCGGCGCGCGCGCGCTCGTCTCGATCCATCTCGCCAACAACGAAACCGGCGTCATCCAGCCGATCGCTCAGGCGGCCGAGATCGTGCATCGTCATGGCGGCCTGCTGCACAGCGACGCCGTGCAAGCGGCGGGCAAGATCGCCATAGACATCGCGACGCTTGGCGCCGATGTGCTGACGCTCTCGGCACACAAGATCGGCGGGCCCAAGGGTGTCGGCGCGATCGTCTTCCGCACCGGCGCGCTCGAACTTGCCGACAAGCCGATGCGCGGTGGCGGGCAAGAGCGAGGCTGGCGCGCGGGAACTGAAAACCTGCCGGGAATCATTGGCTTCGGCGCAGCGGCTGATGTCGCGCGCGAGCTTCTGACCGAGGAGGCGGAGCGGCTTGCGCAACTGCGGGACCGGCTGGAAGCGGGGCTTGCGACTCTCTCGCCGGAGACGGCGATCTTCGGCCAGGCGGCACCACGCCTGCCCAATACCAGCGCCTTCGCGACGCCGGGCCTCAAGGCAGAGACGCTGCTGATCAAGCTCGATCTTGCGGGGGCAGCGCTATCCTCCGGTTCGGCCTGCTCCTCGGGCAAGGTCAAGCGCTCGCATGTGCTCGACGCGATGAAAGTTGCCCCCGCCATGAGCGCCGGGGCCTTGCGGGCCTCGCTCGGATGGACCACCTGCGAGGCGGATATCGATCTTTTCCTCGCGGCCTACGGCAAGCTCGTGGCCGCGGACACAAATCGGAGCGCCCGGGCTGCCGCCTGAGCGTTCCGCAACACGAAGACTGAACCGGCGGGCCCTTGAACCCGCACTGGAGACTGAACATGGCAGCGGTCCAGGAGACCATCGATCAGGTCAAGTCAATTGACGTGACCGAGTACAAATACGGCTTCGTCACGGAGCTCGAGGTCGAAAAGCCGGCCAAGGGCCTCACCGAGGACACCGTCCGCTACATCTCGGCGCGCAAGAACGAGCCGGAATGGATGCTCGAATGGCGGCTGGACGCCTTCCGCCGCTGGAAGACCATGACCGAGCCGGTCTGGTCGCGTGTGCAGTACCCGCCGATCAATTATCAGGATCTCTATTACTACGCCGCCCCGAAGAAGGGCGCTTCGCCGAAGTCGCTCGACGAGGTCGATCCGGCGATTCTGGATGCCTATAAGAAGCTCGGCATTCCGCTCCGGGAGCAGGAGATCTTGGCCGGCGTGGCGCCGGAGAACCGCGTCGCGGTCGATGCTGTCTTCGATTCCGTTTCGGTGGTGACGACCTTCAAGGCGGAGCTCGCCAAGGCCGGCGTGATCTTCTGCTCGATCTCGGAGGCGATCCAGGAGCATCCCGAGCTGGTGAGGAAGTACCTCGCGACCGTTGTGCCGGTCACGGACAATTACTTCGCCACGCTCAACAGCGCAGTCTTCACCGACGGCTCCTTCGTCTACATCCCCAAGGGCGTGCGCTGCCCGATGGAGCTGTCGACCTATTTCCGCATCAACGAGCAGAACACCGGCCAGTTCGAGCGCACGCTGATCATCGCCGACGAAGGCGCCTATGTCAGCTATCTCGAAGGCTGCACGGCGCCGAAGCGCGACGAGAACCAGCTCCACGCTGCCGTTGTCGAGTTGATCGCGCTTGATGATGCCGAGATCAAGTACTCAACCGTGCAGAACTGGTATCCGGGCGATGCCGAGGGCAAGGGCGGCATCTACAACTTCGTGACCAAGCGCGGCGACTGCCGCGGCAAGAACTCGAAGATCTCATGGACGCAGGTCGAGACGGGATCGGCGATCACCTGGAAATATCCGTCCTGCATCCTGCGCGGCGACGGCTCGCGCGGCGAGTTCTACTCGATCGCCGTATCGAACGGGGCACAGCAGGTCGATAGCGGCACCAAGATGCTGCATCTCGGCAAGAACACGACCTCCAAGATCATCGCCAAGGGCATCGCGGCCGGCAAGTCGGACTCGACCTATCGCGGCATGGTCTCGGCCCACCGCAAGGCGACCGGCGCGCGCAATTTCACCAATTGCGACTCGCTGCTGATCGGCGACCAGTGCGGCGCGCACACCATCCCCTATATCGAGGCCAAGACCGCGACCGCGATCTTCGAGCATGAGGCGACCACCTCGAAGATCGGCGAGGACCAGATGTTCTACTGCCAGCAGCGCGGTCTCTCCGAGGAGGAGGCGGTGGCGCTCATCGTCAACGGCTTCGTCAAGGAGGTGCTGCAGCAGCTCCCGATGGAATTCGCCGTCGAGGCGCAGAAGCTGATCACCATTTCCCTTGAAGGCTCCGTGGGCTGACGCCCGGTCGTTTCCGAGATGCCCCGGTCAAGCCCGGGCATGACGCCAGGATGAAGCGCGTCATGGCCGGGCTTGACCCCACCATCTCCTGCAGAATGGAACTCTGAACATGCTCGAAATCCGCAATCTGGTCGTCAAGATCGCCGACGAGGACAAGCAGATCCTCAATGGCCTCAACCTCACCGTGAATGACGGCGAGGTCGCCGCCATCATGGGGCCGAACGGCTCCGGCAAGTCGACCCTGTCCTATGTCATCGCCGGCAAGGAGGATTATGAGGTTCTCGACGGCGAGATCCTGCTCAACGGCCAGAACGTGCTGGAGATGGAGGCCGATGCCCGCGCCGCTGCCGGCATCTTCCTCGCCTTCCAGTACCCGCTGGAGATCCCCGGCGTCGCCACCATGACCTTCCTGAAGGCGGCGATGAACGCCCAGCGCAAGGCGCGCGGGCAGGACGAGCTGCTGACGCCGGACTTCATCAAGCAGGTGAACGCCGCCGCCGACAAGCTCGGCATCGCCAAGGACATGCTGCGCCGGCCGCTCAATGTCGGCTTCTCCGGTGGTGAGAAGAAGCGCATGGAAATCCTTCAGATGGCTCTGCTTTCGCCGTCGATGTGCATCCTCGACGAGACCGATTCCGGCCTGGACATCGACGCGCTGCGGATCGTCGCCGAGGGCGTCAACGCGCTCCGCGACAAGAGCCGCGGTTTCCTCGTCATCACCCATTATCAGCGCCTGCTCGACCATATCGTGCCGGACACCGTCCACGTCATGTCGCAGGGCAAGATCGTGAGGACCGGCGGCAAGGAGCTGGCGCTGGAGCTCGAGAAGAGCGGCTATGCCTCCTATGGGGAGGCGGCGTAATGGCCATCGTCACCCCGCTGAAGACGGCGGCCGAGCAGACGCTGATCCAGCAATATGCGGACAGCAAGGCTGAGTTGCCGGGCGGCCCGGCCGTGCGCAAGCTGCGCGAGGATGCCTTCGCCGGCTTCGAGGCCAAGGGCCTGCCGCATCGCCGGCTCGAATCCTGGCGCTATACCGACCTCCGCACGCTGCTGCGCGAGGCGCGTCCGCTCGCTGACGGCGCGGTCGCTACCGAGGCGGTCAAGGCGCGGCTGGCCGCGCTGAAGCTCGGCGGCCTGCGCCTCGTGCTGGTCGACGGTGCCTTTGCGCCGGAGCTGTCCACGCTCGACGCGATCCCCGAAGGCGTCTCGGTGCAGTCGCTTGCCGATGCGCTAGTTTCGCCGCGTGAGGACCTGACCGGCATTCTGGCTGGCCCCTCGGTCGGCAATGACGACACCGGCCTGATGCTCAACACGGCGCTGATGCGCGATGGCGTCTTCGTCGAGCTGGCCGATGGCGTCGAGCTCGAGCGGCCCGTCGTGATCGTCTCGCTCGCCTCGGGCGAGGAGGAGCGGGCGGTGTTCCACCGTTCGGTCGTGCTCGCCGGCAAGGGCGCCAAGGGCACCATCGTCGAAGTCAGCGAAGCCGCGGGCTCCGCCGCACAGCAGATCAACGGCGCCATCGTCTTCGAGACCGGCGACAAGAGCGAGATCCAGCATGTCCGCGTGGTGACGCGGCAGTCGGCGGCAAGCGTGCAGGTGCAGAGCCTGCTCGCGACCGTCGGCGCTCATGCCAAGTTCGATTCCTTCGCGTTCGTCGCCAAGGCGGGCACGCTGCGCCAGCAGCATTTCGTCCGCTATGCCGGCGAGCACAGCGAGATCGGCCTGCGCGGCGTCAACCTGCTCCGCGGTTCCGAGCATGCCGATGTCACGCTGATCGTCGACCACGAAGTGCCTCACGGCACCAGCCGCGAATTGTTCAAGACGATCGCGAGCGGCGAGTCGACCGGCGTCTTCCAGGGCAAGGTCATCGTGCGCCAGCATGCGCAGAAGACCGATGGCAGCATGAAGAGCAACGCGCTTCTGCTGAATGACGGCGCATCGATGTTCAACAAGCCGGAGCTCGAGATCTTCGCCGACGACGTGGTCTGCGGCCATGGCGCGACGGTCGCGCAGATCGACGGCGAGCAGCTCTTCTACCTGATGGCGCGCGGCCTGCCGCGGCCGCAGGCCGAGGCGCTGGTGCTGCAGGCCTTCGCCGGCGAGGCGGCCGAATTCATCGCCGACGAGAACGTGCGCGATCTGGTGATGGTCGAGGTCGAATCCTGGCTCAAGGCCCGCGAGGCCGCTTCCGAGGTGAGCACCGTCTGATGCCCTACATCAATCTCCAGATCACCAAGGGCGCGACGCGCGAGCAGAAGGCGCAGATCGTCAAGGAGTTCACCGAGACGCTCGTGAAGGTTCTCGGCAAGAACCCGCAGAACACCCATATTGTGATCCAGGAGATTGAGCGGGAGGATTGGGGGCATGCCGGCGCGCTCGTCGCCGACCGGCAGCCCGGTTCCGGAAAGGCGTGAGGATGAACGCGGTTACCGGCCAGCCCATGCTGAAGCCCTATGACGTCGAGACCATCAGGCGGGATTTCCCGATCCTGTCGCGCGAGGTCTATGGCAAGCCGCTCGTCTATCTCGACAATGCCGCCTCGGCGCAGAAGCCCGAGGTGGTGATCGAGGCGATGACAAAGCTGATGCGCGAGGACTATTCCAATGTTCATCGCGGGCTGCACTATCTCGCGAACGCTTCGACCGAAGCCTATGAGGCAGCTCGCGAAAGTGCCCGTCGCTTCCTCAATGCCAGGCATCTCGAAGAGATCATCTTCACGCGCTCCTCGACCGGGGCACTCAACACGGTCGCATCCTCGCTCGGGCGCCATCTGGACCTCGGCGAAGGCGACGAGATCATCGTCTCGATCCTCGAGCACCATTCCAACATCGTGCCCTGGCATTACTGGCGCGAGCGCCACGGCGCCGTGTTGAAATGGGCACCGATCGACGAGGACGGCAATTTCCTCATCGAGGAATTCGAGAAGCTGATCTCGCCGCGCACGAAGGTGGTGGCGCTGACGCATATGTCGAACGCGACCGGGACCATCGTGCCGATCGCCGAGGTCGCGAAGATCTGCCGGGCGCATGGCATTCCGCTCGTCGTCGACGGCAGCCAGGGCGCGGTTCATCTGCCGGTCGACGTGCAGGCCCTGGGCTGCGACTTCTACGCCTTTACCGGCCACAAGACCTATGGGCCGACTGGTTCCGGCATCCTCTGGGGCCGCAAGGAATGGCTCGACAAGCTGCCGCCCTATGAAGGCGGCGGCGAGATGATCGTCACCGTCACTGAGGATGCGGTGACCTATAACGACCCGCCGCATCGCTTCGAGGCCGGCACGCCGGCGATCGTCGAGGCGGTGGGGCTGGGCGCTGCGCTCGACTACATGATGGCGCTCGGCCGCGAGAACATCGCGGCACATGAGGCCAGGCTCGGCGCCTATGCGATGGAACGTCTCGGTGAGATGAATTCCATCCGCATCTTCGGCAAAGCGAAGGAGAAGGGCGCGATCGTCGCCTTCGAGATGAAGGGCGCCCATGCCCATGACGTCGCGACGGTGATCGACCGCGCTGGTGTCGCAGTTCGCGCCGGCACCCATTGCGCCATGCCGCTTTTGGCACGATATGGGGTGACATCGACCTGCCGCGCCTCCTTCGGCCTCTACAACACGCTGGAAGAGGTCGACAAGCTGGTGGAAGCCCTGCGGAAGGCGGAGAGCCTTTTTGCCTGATAATCGAGGATTTTGAGCCTTGGCCACCTCCGAGCCCATCGCGTTGAAGGAAGACGGCCTGAAGCCGAACGAGCCGCAGGTCGGCTCCGGCACGTCGCTTCCGCCCGAGGAGATCGACCGCCTGACCGACGACATCGTCGCGGCGCTGAAGACGGTCTACGATCCCGAGATCCCGGCTGACATCTACGAGCTCGGCCTGATCTATCGCGTCGACATCGCCGATGACCGCCAGGTCACCATCGACATGACGCTGACCGCGCCGGGCTGCCCCGTCGCCGGCGAGATGCCGGGCTGGGTCGAGAACGCTGTCAGTACCGTGCAGGGCATCGCGGGCGTGACGGTCAACATGACCTTCGACCCGCCCTGGGATCAGTCGCGTATGTCCGACGAGGCGCGCGTCGCCCTCGACATGTGGTGAAAAACGCCGGCTTCATGCCGGCGTGATGGATCGCATTCCATCGCTTCATTGGCATTCCGCGCGCTGCACTGGCAGGAAGGGCTGAAGCATCGGACCGAAGAGTGGAATCCACTTTTCGGAGGACATCGGATGCTTAACAAGGGGCTGGATCGCCACTTCGCGTCCGATAGGATGCCCGGCGATCTGGAGCCTGAGCCGCCTTCCGGAGCCCGCCATGCCCAGCTTTCCCTTTGAGACCGTCGACGTCTTCACCGACCGCCCCTTCGGTGGCAACCAGCTCGCCGTCTTCACCGATGCGCGCGGTCTCTCGGACGCCCAGATGCAGGCGCTGGCGGCGGAGATGAACTACAGCGAGACGACCTTCGTCCTGCCGCCGGACGATCCAGCCAATGACGCCAGGGTCCGGATTTTCACGCGTACGCATGAGATGCCTTTTGCCGGACATCCGAATGTCGGAACGGCTTTCGTGCTCGCGCGCCACGGGCGAGACCGCGGCGGTGTGCTGCGCTTCGAGGAAGTTGCCGGGCTGGTCGAGGTCAAGGTCGCACGCGATTCTTCCGGTGCCGTCACCGGCGCGACGATCGCCGCGCCGCAGCCCCTGACGAAAAGCATCGAGCTTCCGGCCGACGCGATCGCGGCCTGCGCAGGTCTCGCGCCGTCGGATATCGTGGTGACGAACCACCAGCCGCTTCGTGCGTCGGTCGGCGTCTTCTTCGTCCTCGCCGAAGTGACCGTGGAAGCGCTTTCCCGCGCCACGCCGGACCTGAGCCGGTTCCGGGCGGTTCGCGACAGCACGCCCGGGCTGGAGGGGCGCTTCTCGCTGTTCCTCTATGCCCGGGACGGCGTCGCCGATATCCGCGCCCGGATGTTCGCGCCGATCAGCGGCACATGGGAGGATCCCGCTACCGGCAGCGCCAGCGCCACGGTCGCGGCCCTGTTGCTCTCTCTCAATAGCCAGGACGATGCGAGCTTCACGCTGACGCAGGGCGTCGAGATGGGCCGCCCGAGCCTGCTGCACCTGAGCGCGCGCCGCGGCGAGGACGGTATCCGCGCCACCGTCGGCGGCTCCTGCGCACAGATGTTCCGGGGCGAAGCGCTCCTATAGGCCCAGCTCGGCGCGCACCCGCTTCGTCAGCCCGGCGGCGGCGAGGCGGTGGCTCTCGCGCAGATAGTCCTGCAAGGCGTGGTCCGGCATGCTTTCACCGGTGAGCCACTGGATCCACTTCATGCCGCGCGAGGCGAGATAGGGCGCGGGCCTGAGGCCCGGCTGCTCCTTGAGGATGTCGAAGGCCATCGGCGAGCATTTGAAGCTCACGGCCATCTCGCCGTCTTCCTGTTGGCGGGCGATGGCGAAGACCTTCTCGCCGACCTTCCAGACATCGGCGCCGCCCCACTGCACGACATGGCTCGTCGCCGGCAGCGCGGCGCAGAAGGCGTTGTAGGCGTCGGGCGACATCGTGGCCTCAGTAACTCTCGGCGTCGATGCCGTGGCGTGCCGCGGCGGCCTTGATCTGAGACCAGGTCTCGTCGTCGAGCGGGATGCCCGCGGCGCCGCGCTCAGCCCGGACCTTGCGCTCCTTGTCGCCCGGCGCCAGGACCGGATTGGCAGGGTCCTGCGGCTTCGCCGCGCGCACGAAGGCGAGGTAGCTTTCGGTGCGGCTCCTGCGCAGCTCGGCGTCCGGCTCCAGCCGGGCCGGGTCGATGATCACGCCGAAGAGCGAGTTGATGATCCAGGTCTTCTGCGGCTTCTGGTCGATGCGCGCCGCGCCCATCAGCCCGGCCGAGAGCAATTCGGCGATGAGCGAGAGGCCGGCGCCCTTGTGGTCGCCGAAGGGCAGCAGCGCGCCGAGCGGGTGGTCCGGGCTGATGAAGACATGGGCCGGGTCGGTCGTCGGCCGTCCCTCGCCATCGATGATGTAGCCGGGCGGCACCTGCTCGCCCTTGTTGAGGGCGACGCGGGCCTTGCCATGGGCCATGCGGCTCGTCGCGAAATCGAGGATGAGCGGCTCGCCTCCGGGGACGGGAATGCCGATCGCATGCGGATTCGTGCCGAAACGCGCCTCCTTGGCGGCATAGGGCGCGACGATCGGCGGCCGGCCGGCGACATTGACCCAGAAGAACGAGATCAGACCGGCGGCGGCGGCGACCTCGGCATAGTGGCCGATGCGGCCGATATGATGCGAATCGAGCAGATTGACGATGGCGACGCCACCGGCCCTGGCCATCTCGACGGCGCGATCGACGGCCCTGCGCGCATTCGGCTGGCCGAGCGCGACCGCTCCGTCGATGATCAGGAAGGGCGCGGCGTCGACACGGGCCTGTGGTTGCGAATTCGGATCGAGATTGCCGTCCGCCAGCGACTGGAAATAGAGCGGGATCATGCCGACGCCATGGCTGTCATGCCCGCTCAGATTGGCGAGCACGAGATGCTCGGCGGTTTCCTGCGCCTCCGCTTCCGTCCAGCCGGCCTTCACCACCATGTCGTGGACGAGGGCGCGCAGCGATTCGGGGCGATGCAGGCGATGAGGCATGGTTCTTCCGGGAGTTTGGCGGACAGATCGGATGAGGAAGCCAGAGTGCATGCCCCGGCCCGATGCGCAATGCATCTGGCGATGGGCGCGAGGCCGGAGATTGCATGGCTGGCATAGGACCGAAAAGCGGGCCCCACTTTTCGGAGAATCCTGTGCTCGGACAAAGGCCGAGATCGCCACCTTGCGTCCGAAAGGACGCACGGCGATCTCGGCGCGTCCATCTCGACGCGAGCCGCCGCGATCCCTATGTTAGGGCAGCAATCTTGCTTCACCGGGCCTTGAACCCGGTCGAGGAGGGACGAGGAATGTTTTCGATACCGGGCCTCAAGGTCATCTCGCTGACCGACGCCGCGGCTGCCCGCATCCGTGAGATCATGGCGCAGTCCGCCGATGGCGATGCGCCGGCGCTCGGCTTGCGCGTCGGCGTCAAGAAGGGTGGCTGCGCCGGGATGGAGTACACCTTCGAGATCGCGCGGGCGGTCAACAAGGGCGATGACGTCGTGGCTGAGAAGGGCGCGACCGTGGTTGTCGACGCCAAGGCGGTGCTGTTCCTGCTGGGCACCGAGCTCGACTTCAAGACCGACCGCTTCTCCTCAACCTTCGTCTTCAAGAATCCCAATCAGGTTTCGGCCTGTGGCTGCGGCGAGTCGGTCGAGATCAAGCCGCGCAGCGAGAGCGCACTCACGGCTCCCTGAGCGGTGGAAGAGGCCGCGGTCAGGCGGTTCTTTGCGCGCAAACGCAGCATCCTCGGCGGCGTCGGCATCTATGCCGATGACGGGCCGATCGTCGCCTTGCTGCTCGACGGAACGGTCCATCTGAAGACGGCCGCATCGAGATCCCGCTTTTCGAGGGCGCTGGAAGCGAGCCCTTCAGCGATGAGGCCAAGGGCATGCCGCGCCGGACGAGCTATTGGTCGCCGCCGGACGACGCGCGCGAGAGCGGCGAAGCCCTCCCGCGCTGGACCGGGTTCGCTCTGGAGGCGGCCCGTGAGGCCGCCGCCTGAAAGCTCAGGCCACCCGGCTCGTCGTCTCCAGCACGTCCTCGGTGACGGTACGGTTGCGGCCGTCGCGCTTGGCCTGCATCAGCGCCTGATCAGCCCGGTCGACCAGCGAACCTGCGGTGTCGCCGCGTCGATAGGTCGATACGCCGAGCGAGATGGTGATGCGGCCGAGATTTTCGTTGGTCGAGCGCTTGATCAGCTCGCGGGTCAGCAAGGCCTGCCGCACCGTTTCGGCGCCAAATTTGCCGGCGATCAGGTCTGCCTCCGGCAGGATGATCGCGAATTCCTCGCCGCCGAACCGGCTGATGACCGCCTTTTCCTTGAACTTGTCTTTCATGGTGCGGGCGACCAGCCGCAGGACCTGATCGCCGGTGAGATGGCCATGGGCATCGTTGAAGCGCTTGAAGAAGTCGATATCGGCCATCACCAGAGCGAAAGGCTCGCGCCGCAGCGTCGCCTGATCGATCGACTTCTGCAGCATCTCCTCGAAATGGCGGCGATTGGCGAGCCCGGTCAGCGGGTCGGTCAAGGCTTCCGCACGGGTCGATTCCAGCGCCTCGCGGAGGTTGCGGATCTCGTTGGAGCTGTTGCGCAACTCGGCTTCGAGCTGGGCCTTGCGCGTCACCTCTTCGCGGGTCGAGAGCACGAGCGCCTCGACCCATTCGCGCAGCTTCTGCCGGTCGGTCATCGGCGGCACGTCTTCCGACATCGCCGTCAGGCGGCCGTGAAAAAGTTCGCTCGACCCCAGGGCCTTGTCAACCAGCTCCATCATGGCGTCGATCTCGCCGAGGACCTGGAGGCTGGTGCGCTCTGCCTGACGGGAAAAGCGTTCCGTGCTGATGAAGCGCTCGTACAGGCTGTCGATGTCGGCAGCGGTGACATTGCCCTCATTGCCGGCGATGATGGCGTTCATCGCCATGCTGACGGCGGGCATCTCGCCGCTCAGATGCGCGTACCAGACCTCGAAAGCGCGAGGATAGCTGGGCGAGCCGTGGTGCCGCATTGCGGCGACGACGCGCTCGGCGAGATCGTTGGTGCGGGCGGAAACCGAAGCTTCGTCGTCCATGCCTTCGCCATTCCGGTATGAAGCCGGGTCGTGGCTTTCGGCCACGTCAGCTTCGATTGATCCAATCGAAGCGGGACATCCTGTCCGTCTATACGGCGGCATGCGCCCGTCCGCCGCTGCGGTGTTCCCGCAGCAGCGACGACCAACTTAGTCAGACGACGTTAAAATCGGGTTGATGACGCAAGGTTATCCGACGCGGGCCGGGCGGAGCAGAAAGGCCGGCACATGATCGCCCAACCCCTTGACCTGAGGCCCTTCATCGTCGTCGCGCGAGCGGGAATTCCGGCCGCGGCGCGCGCTGTCCTGCTCGCGATGAGCGACCGGCGCAGCCGCAACCTCGGCATCCGGCCTGACGGGCTGGCGGCGGCCGGCATTGCGCGGGCTGTCCTCGGCCTTCTCGGCCGCTTGAGGGCGGGGGGCCGGTTCGGTGGCAGCGCGTGGCCCGCGTTCCGGCCGCCCGCGTCCGCGCGCTGGGCGCTTGTCGTCGCGGCGACCGCGCCGTTCCTCGCGCGGCTCGCCGGGAGGCAGGTCGGCGACGCTGCCGCCTTCGAAGGCGATCGTCTGGCCGGTCAGCTTCTCGATCGCCGCGACGAGCTTGTCGTCATGGCGCGTGACGATGGTGAAGGAGGCGCCTTCGCGCCCGGCGCGGCCGGTACGGCCGATGCGATGGACATAGTCCTCGGCATGGGTCGGCACGTCGAAATTGAAGACGTGGCTAACGGCCGGGATGTCGAGGCCGCGCGCGGCGACGTCGCTGGCGACGAGGATCGGATTCTCGCCGGTGCGGAAGGATTCCAGTGCCGCCATGCGGGCGTACTGGTCCATATCGCCATGCAGGGCGACCGCCGGGAAGCCGTGGCGCAACAGCGATTTGTGCAGCGTGGCGACGTCGCGCTTGCGGTTGCAGAAGACGATCGCATTCTGCAGGTCGGTCGCGCCCTTGATGAGACGGCGCAGCGTCTCGCGCTTCTCGAAGTCCTGCGAATTGGAGGCGATCAGGCGCTGGGTGATCGTCGTTGCCGCCGTTGCCGGGCGCGAAACCTCGACACGGACCGGATTATGCAGGAACTGCTCGGAGATGCGGGTGATCTCGGGCGGCATCGTCGCGGTGAAGAACAAGGTCTGCCGCGTGAAGGGAACAAGTTTGCAGATCCGCTCGATGTCCGGGATAAAGCCCATGTCGAGCATGCGGTCGGCTTCGTCGATGACGAGAAGCTCGACGCCGGTCAGCAGGAGCTTGCCGCGCTCGACATGGTCGAGCAGGCGGCCGGGCGTCGCGATCAGTACATCGACGCCGCGGGTGATCTTGGCATCCTGATCGCCGAAGGAGACGCCGCCGATCAGCAGCGCCACCGAAAGCTTCTGGTTGACGCCGTAGCGGACGAAGTTCTCCTCGACCTGCGCGGCGAGTTCGCGCGTCGGTTCGAGGATCAGCGTGCGCGGCATCCGGGCGCGGGCGCGCCCGTTCTCCAGGATGGTGAGCATCGGCAGCGTGAAGGCTGCGGTCTTGCCCGTACCCGTTTGGGCGATGCCCAGAACGTCCTTGCGGGCAAGAACATGCGGAATGGCCTGGGCCTGGATGGGGGTCGGCGTGCTATAGCCTGCGGCCGTGACAGCCGTCAGGACCTTTTCGCTCAAGCCGAGTTCGGCAAATGACATCGCGTATGGCGCTTCTTCAGGGTCGGTGAAACGCGGTGGGACGACCTGCTCGACCACCGCGTTGGCGCGACAACACTTCCTGCGCGCCTTCGGACCCGTGTGGAATGCAAAGAAAACGCGGCAAAGTCAATCATCTAACCTTGAAGGGACTGCTTTGGCCTCATGAAGGAACCGCTTGTCCTCGTTCCCGGGCTGAGCGCCAACGCCGCGCTCTATGCTCAGCAATGGCCCGCGCTTGCCGATGGTCGCCCGATCCTGGTCGCCGAGCACAGTCTGGACGACGCGCTTTCAGGCATCGCGCAGCGCCTACTGGCGGCAGCGCCGCCCCGCTTCGCGCTCTGCGGGCTGTCGATGGGCGGCTATGTCGCTTTCGAGGTCTTGCGACAGGCCCCGGAGCGCGTGTCGCGCCTTGCCTTGCTCGGCACCACCGCCAAGCCGGCAACGCCTGAAACCAACGTTCCGCGCGAACAGATGATCTCATTGGCGGAGAAGGGCGCCTTCGACAACGTTACGACCCTGCTCTGGCAGAAGCTCGTGGCGCCGGCGCGGCTCGCCGACGAGCCGCTGCGGCTCCTCGTGCGGCAGATGGCGGAGGATGTCGGGGCGGGCGGTTTCATTCGCCAGCAGCGGGCGATCATGCTGCGGCCGGACTCGCGGCCGACGCTGGCCGGCTCGACCTGCCCGGTGCTGGTTCTCGTTGGCGAGGAGGATGAGATCACGCCGCTCTCCGAGGCCCGTGAAATGGCCGCATTGGTCGGCGGGCGCGGGCGACTGGCCGTGATCCCGGGCAGTGGCCACCTCTCGACGCTGGAGGCGCCCGATAGGGTCACCGCGGAGCTGCTGCGCTGGCTCGATTGAGCTCAGCGGGGCAGGGCGCAGGGATCGAGCCGGGTGTCGCCGGCCGCCTTCGTGATCGAGCCCGTGGTCAGCGGATCGACCGGCTGGCGCTTGGAGGCGGCGAGACTGACGGCCGCCATGCGCTCCCTGTCCAGCGGCTCGATGCGGCTCGACATGAAGTTGGCGGCGATCACCGACAGGAAGGCGATGGCCGCGCCGGCCTTGGCGACATCGGCGACCACCGTGCCGCGGTCGTTCTTCCAGAACAGTTCGATCAGGCGCATGGCGCACTCTCCGCGTCTCGTGACCTCACGAGAACCGCAGACGACCTTACGGAAGAGCCGTAAAAGCTTGGTTAGCCGGTTCTTGCCGGGAACCGCTCGATTTGCGTGCTTCTCACCGGCTTGATCGCATCGCCCGCCAGGAGCGATCGCTGCTCGCGGAAGAGCTTGCGCAGCGCGCCGAGGACGGCGACGACGCCGGGCCGGCTGCGCGAGATCTCATGCGAGACCAGATAGATGTCGTCGCCGGTCCGCTCCGGCGGCGGCTCCAGCCGGCGCAGTGTCGAATCCGCATCGCCCATGAAGCAGGGCGCCATCGACAGGGCGCCGGCGGAACGGATGCTTTCGTAGCGCGCCGCCGAGTCGCCGACGCGCGCTGCGATCGGCCGGCCCGCGGCATAGGTCATGATGTAGTCGTCTATCCGGGACGAAGTCTCGCGGTTGACCGAGATGATCGGGGCCGTGGCGGGATCGATGTCCTGCCGGATATAGAGTGCCTGCATCAATCGGCCGAGCTTCTGGGCGTAGTGGCCCGGCTCGGTCGGCGGCTTGCTCATGCGCAGCGCGATATCGGCCTCGCCGCGGGCAAGGTCGAGCCTGCCGCGCGTGCTGATGATGACGATCTCGACGCCGCCGGCCGCGGCCGAGATCGCGGTCGCATGCATGGTCAGGAGGAGGCTGATCGACGTCGTCGCGGTCACGCGCACCGGAGCATTGGCGAGCGGTTTCGCAGCCTCTGCGCGGATCGCGAAGCGGCGGGCGGCAGCCTCGATCTCGCCGGCCTCAGCAGCAAGCCCCTGTCCGATCGCCGTCGGGGCGAGGTGATTGGCCTCGCGCGTGAAAAGCTGAAGGCCGAGGTCGCGTTCGAGCGCCTTGAGCCGGCGCGCGACGGTGGCTTCGCTCAGCCCGAGCTGCGCCGCCGCCACGGCCATCGACCCGCCGACGGCGATGGCGTGAAAGATCCGGATATCGTCCCAGGAGGCGCTCCCGGCGGCTGCCGCCAGATCGCCGTCGCGTCGAGATGGAGGTGGAGAAGGCTCGGCCATAGGGTCAGCGGCCAGTCGCCCGGCGCGGTCCGGTGCTTGCGGTCATGGCATTCGGTAGGGTGAGGCGGGTTCGGCATGCGCGAACCCTGCCTGCAACGGCCGCGTGGGGCAGCCCGGCGGCCGTGAAGCCCAGCCCCCCAGAGTTGCTGGGCTCGCTCCTCACAGGTCGATCAGCTCCCCGGCGAAGGCAGCGCGTTCCTGGATGAAGGTGAAGCGAGCTTCCGGCTTGTTGCCCATCAGCCGCTCGACTGTATCGGATGTTTCTTCCTTCGCCTCGTGGTCCACCATGACCTTGAGCAGGATGCGCTTGCTCGGATCCATGGTGGTTTCCTTGAGCTGGGCCGGCATCATCTCGCCGAGGCCCTTGAATCGCGAGATCTCCGGCTTCTTGCCCTTGAACGCCGTCTCAAGCAGCTCGTCCTTATGAGCATCGTTGCGGGCATAGATGCTCTTGCCGCCATGCTGGAGCCGGTAGAGCGGCGGGACGGCGAGGTAGAGATGGCCCTTCTCGATCAGGCGCGGCATCTGGCGCCAGAAGAAGGTGACGAGCAGCGAGGCGATATGGGCGCCGTCGACATCCGCATCCGTCATCACGATGACCTTCTCGTAGCGAAGATCGTCCTCGCGGAATTGCGCGCCGATACCGCATCCCAGCGCCAGGATCAGGTCGGCGAGTTGCTGGTTTGCGTGAAGCTTCTCGCGCGTCGCATTGGCAACGTTGAGGATTTTGCCGCGCAGCGGCAGGATCGCCTGGTTGGAACGGTTGCGCGCCTGCTTGGCGGAGCCGCCGGCCGAGTCGCCCTCGACGATGAAGAGTTCGGAACCAGCCGCGCCGGCATTGGAGCAGTCGGCGAGCTTGCCGGGCAGGCGCAGCTTGCGCGTAGCGGTCTTGCGCGAGACCTCTTTTTCGAGGCGCCGGCGCAGCCGCTCCTCGGCGCGGTCCACCGACCAGTCCAGCAGGCGCAGCGCCTGCTGCGGCGCGGCCGCAAGCCAGTGGTCGAAAGCGTCGCGAACGGCGCCCTCTACGATGCGGGAGGCTTCGAGTGTCGCCAGCTTGTCCTTGGTCTGGCCCTGGAATTCCGGCTCGCGGATGAAGACCGAAAGCATGGCCGCGCAGGTTGCCATCACGTCGTCGGAGGTGACCTGCGCCATGCGCTTGGACTGGCCGATGCGCTCGGCATGGTCCCGCAGTCCGCGCAGCAGGGCGATGCGCAGGCCCTGCTCATGAGTGCCGCCTTCGGGCGTCGGGATCGTGTTGCAATAGGAGGAGGAGAAGCCGTCCTCGCCGGTCGCGAGCCAGGCCACCGCCCATTCAAGCGAGCCGTGGCCGCCTTCCTTGGTGATCTTGCCGGAGAAAATCGGCTCGGCGACGAGGTCCTTGCCCTCGATCTCGCGGCCGAGATAGTCGCGCAGGCCCCCGGGGAAACGGAACACGGCCTCCGCCGCGACATCGCCTTCCGGCTTCAGCAGCGACGGCGCGCAGGTCCAGCGGATCTCGACGCCACCGAAGAGATAGGCTTTGGAACGCGCCATGCGGAACAGGCGAGCCGGCGAGAAATGCGCGCCCTCGCCGAAGATCTGAGGATCGGGATGGAAGCGCACCTTGGTGCCGCGCCGGTTGGCGACGGCGCCGACCGTCTCCAGCGGCCCCTGCGGCAGGCCACGCGAGAAGATCTGGCGGTAGAGCGTCTTGCCGCGCGCGACCTCGACCTCGAGCCGGTCGGACAGGGCATTGACGACGGAGACGCCGACGCCGTGCAGGCCGCCCGACGTCTCATAGGCCTTGGAATCGAATTTTCCGCCGGCATGCAGTATCGTCATGATGACTTCGAGCGCGGACTTGCCCGGGAATTTCGGATGGGGATCGACCGGAATGCCGCGGCCATTGTCCGTCACCGCGATGGAGCCGTCCTCGAACAGCTCGACATCGATGAAGGTGGCGTGTCCCGCCACCGCCTCGTCCATGGCGTTGTCGATCACCTCGGCGAAGAGGTGGTGCAGGGCGCGCTCATCGGTGCCGCCGATATACATGCCGGGCCGGCGCCGGACGGGCTCCAGCCCCTCGAGCACTTCGATTGCGGAAGCGTCATAGCCGGTCTCGGAAAGAGTGCCGTTGCGCGCGCCGTTTCCTGCGGGCGCGGGCGCCTTCGGAGCCGCGGCCGGCGAGCGCGCTTCCGGCTTGGGATCAGCCGCGCGAGGCCGCTCCGGCTCCCCGCCGAAAAGATCGCCGTTCTCGTCCATCACTGCCTAACGTTTCCTGATTCGTTCCGTCCAATTCTAGTGCATGAAGGACGGATTTTGCGATGTGCTTGTTTCATCCGGAGTCCGATCCGGCTCGGTAGCGGCGTCGGGCGTCGCGCCTCGTCGCTCCGCTTATAGACAGGTCCCCGAGACATCGGAACTCTCTCGTTGGAACGGTGCACCGGTCGTCATCGGCATGTGACGTTGCCCTGGCACAAGGGGCATCGGAACCGGCGCGTTCAGTCTGCGTTAACCATCGCCGTCGAGGATCGGAAACAGATCGGGCCTATGCGGACAGCCGCAATGAGCTATGATCGGGGCAGGGGGAAGAAATGGCCGTGGTGTCGCGTCGCTCAGTGCCGGTTACGGGAATCGCAGGGCTGCAGCGTGCCGCGCGGCTTGCGGGTGAGAGCTTCGGGCATGAGGACGTCATCGGCGCGCCGCTGACCCAGGCCGAAAGCCATGCGGGCCGCTGGTTGTGGTGGCTCGCGGCGATTGCTGCATCGGCCGGCCTGACGGCCCTTCATTTCTACTGATCCTTCAGGCAGACAGCGCGGAAGTATCAACCTTTTTGCCCTAAGGCCTTTGGCCGGAGGGTAGAATTTCCATGGCTTCCGGTATCGGTTTCGGCGGGACTCAAGATGGCTCCGCCGCGCGCATCGCAGGCGGAGTGGCCGCCTGATGGCCAAGATCACCGCATTGGGCGCGTATTTCTATCAATCGCTCCTGGCTTTCGGCCTCCTCATCGTCGTCTCCAATCTGCTGCCGGCGTCGGACTACGCTGCCTACTCGCTCTTCGCCTCCATCGTGCAGTTTGCCGATATCGCGTTTTTCCACTGGATCCGCGCCGCCTCCAGCCGCTTCTATCCGGGCCCGGACAAGACCAGCGAACAGGCCGAGCGCGGAGTCATCATGGTCGAGCTCGCTGGAAGCGCGGGCCTCTGCCTGCTCGCAGCCTTCCTTGCCCCGCTCCTCGGCGCTCCGGTCTGGCTGGGATTGCTTGGCGCGATGGCGGCGATCCTGCAGGGTGCAGGCGAACTGCACCTGACCATGCTGCGTTTCCGGCAGGAGTTCAGGCTGTTCTCCTGGCTCCAGGGTGCACGCGCGACGATCCTGGCCGCGGCAACGATCGCCGGCGCTTCGATCAGCCCCGATTTCGCCCATGTGCTGGCCGGGGTGCTGGCCGGCAACATCATCTACTGCGTCATCGCCTGGGCCCGGTCGCGCCGGGTGATGCCTCTTGCCATGCATTG
The DNA here is from genome assembly GCF_056395485.1 of Allobosea sp. 10L417. Taxonomy (NCBI): domain Bacteria; kingdom Pseudomonadati; phylum Pseudomonadota; class Alphaproteobacteria; order Hyphomicrobiales; family Alloboseaceae; genus Allobosea; species Allobosea sp. 10L417. The sequence goes on along the minus strand of NZ_JBFTJP010000009.1, from coordinate 81,181 downwards.
GCAGGCCGATATCGCAACGAGGCATCTGGTCTATGGCGGGATCACGGCCGGCGCCGGCGTCGCGACCCTGCTCATGCCGCTCGCTCTCAAGACCGTCTTGCTCGGCTCGCTCGGCCAGGCCGCTGCGGGGCCGATGCTGGCGCTCGATCTGTTGCAGCGGCCCTTCATCATGATCACCTCGTCGCTTCAGGCGATCCGCTTTCCCGAACTGGTCGCCCAGTTCGATCGCAAGGGCGATCCCAAGGCGATTCAGGCCGAACTGGGCCGCTACTACGCGCTGCTGGTGGGCCTCTCGCTGATCGGAGCCGCTGGAATCATCGCCGTGCTCGGCCTCGCCACCCAGCTCGTCATTCCCGTGGGGCTGCGCGAGGCCTTCCTGCGGACCGCGCCTTTCGTCATGCTGATGGCGATGCTGCGGGCACTCGCCCAGACCGTGCTGCCGGCGCCCGTGCATCTGCAACGCCGCTTGACCGCCATCCTGGGGCTCGCAGCTCTCGACTGCGTTTTGACCTGTGCGGGCGCGCTCGTCGCGATGTGGTTCCTTGCCGGCACCGACACGGCGATCGTTGCCGGCGCTGCCGCCGGCGCCGCCGCGGCGCTGGCGCTCGGATGGTTCATGCTGCGCCGGGAGTCCTTCGCCATGCCTTGGCCGCCGATCGCCCTGTCGGGCACCGCGCTCGCACTGTCCTGGCTCTGCACGATCTGGTTCGCGGGCAACCTCATGCTCGCGACCTGTGCCGCGCTCGCCATCGCGCTCGTCATGAGCGCCTACCCCTTGCTCATCCTTGTCCGCTGGATCGCTCGTTGAGACCGCCTGGCCGGACAAGCCTGCTCGCGCCACGTCGAGGCTCCCGCCATCCCTGCCGCTGGAATGATCTCTGGAGTTCTTCATGCGCGTGGTCATCGTCAGCGATTTCGGCTCGATCAACGGCGGCGCCGCCAAGGTGGCGATCGAGAGCGCCCGCGGCTTGGCCGAGGCCGGCGTCGAAGTCGTCTTCGCCTACGCGATCGGTCCGGTTTCAGACCGTCTCGATCATCGGCTGATCGATGTCGCGCATTTCGCCGGTGAGGAGGTCTGGCAGGTCGGCAGCAAGGTCGCAGCCGCGCGCCAGGGCATCTGGAACGCCCGGGCGCATGCCTTCCTGAGCGAACTGCTTGCGAAGCAGCCCCGCCGCGAGACCCTCGTCCATCTCCACCAATGGACCAAGGCCTTCAGCCCGGCTGCCATCGCCGCTGCGGGCGAGAGCGGGATGCCGGTCGCGATCACGATGCATGATTACTTCTCGTTTTGTCCGGTCGGCGGCTATTTCGACTTCAAGGCCGGAGCGCCCTGTCGGAAGAGGCCGATGTCGATCGGTTGCGTCAGCGCCAATTGCGATCGCGCCTCCTATATCCACAAGCTGGTCCGCGTTGCCCGGCAATGGCGTTCGGACAAGGCGCTGCGGGGTTTGCAAAGGCCGCTCTTCATTCATGTCAGCGCGTTTGCTCGCGACGTCGCCGAGCCGTTCCTGCCACGCACGGCACGGCATGTTGTGATCGAAAACATGATGAACGCGACGCCGCACGCGCCTGCGGACGTGGCCAAAAGCCGTCATGCCACCTTCGTCGGCCGGCTTACCCAGGAGAAGGGCATTCTGGTCCTGGCGCAGGCGGCTCGCGAAGCCGGCGTTGCCTTACGGTTCGTGGGTGATGGGGACGATGAGATCAAGGCTGCGGTCGCTGGCCTCAACCCGGATGCCGAGATCACCGGTTGGCTCGATTCCTATGCGGTCCTCGCCGAACTCCGCGCCGCCCGCTGCCTGGTGGTGCCATCGCTCTGGTATGAGACAGGGCCGCTGACCGTGGGCGAGGCGATGGCGCAGGGTGTCCCGCCCATCGTGCCGCGCACGATCGGCGCCGCCGGTCGTGTGCGTGATGGAATCGACGGCCTTGTTCTCCCCGCCGTCGAAGCCGGAGCGTTGACCGAAGCTCTCATTGCCTTGCGCGACGACGCTTTCGCGTCACGTCTCGGGCGAGCGGCTCATCAGGCCTTCTGGGCAGAGCCGCCGACGCTCGGTCGTCATGTCGAGGCGCTGCGCGCCAGCTATCGGGCTGCCTTTGCTGCGACGGCGTAGGCTTGTTTCAGGTCAATGGCCGTGCGGCCGCAAGCAGATTGGCGGAAAAGGCAGGAGGGGCGTCGATAGGTTCGATCCGGCACTCGTGCCCCTGGAATAGCCGCACGAACTCTCGCGTGAGCGGCGAGGCCGTGTGAGCGGTATGTCTGAGCATGTAGAGGCGGTCGTACCCAAGGCTGCGCAGGACGTTCCAGCTCGACGCGCCGAGCTCTGCTGAATTGCTTTCGAAGGCGATCACGGGCCGATGCCGCGCCAGGGTTTCGGACAGGCCCTGGAAAACGGAGTGCTCGAAGCCCTCGACATCGCATTTCACGAAGGTGATCGCGCGCCCATCCAGGCCAAGCTCCGTGACAAGGCGGTCTCCGTGGCGCACAGGCAAGCTCCTGTCGCCGTTCCCCTTTGCGAAGGTGCCGGTCCCGTCATTGCCTTCCTCGTGGAAGGAGAAAGGGAGTTCGGCGTCTTCCGGCCCCAGCCCAACCTCGGCCACCTGGACATTGGTGCAATGGTTGAGGGCCAGGTTCGCGCGCAGGACAGCGCTCATCTGCGGGTTGGGTTCGAAGCAGACGACGCTGTCGAAGAGACCTGACCAGACCACTGCATGATTGCCGATATTGGCGCCGATATCGAGGCAGATGCCTTCGCCCAGAGCAAGGTTCCGGATCAGTTCCGTCAGGCAGGCGAGCTCCTCGCGCTCGTACAGGCCGTTGGTGAGGACGGCAAGCCCGACATGTTCATGCGGGATGACCGCAAGCCGGGGAGAATGACGGCGCAGCTCCCCCCATTGCCGCCGCACTAGGGCCTTGATCGCCAGATCCCGGATTCGAAACAGCGCACCCATGACTTATCCCCGTCGCCTCCGGCGCCAATATACCGACGGTCCCTGAAACATTCCGATAACAAGGGACACCACATGCCTGGATATCGCGTCTTCGATGATGTCGTCATCGCCGACCCCGCCACGCCGCCGCCGGCCGGGTTCACCAGCGGGCCGATCGGCAATGCTATCGACGCCGCACGGGTTGCCGGCAAGCCGCTTCAAGTTCGGCCCGGCAGCTATAGCCTTTCCAATATTGACATTCTGACAACGAACGGAGCCGGGCGCGGCATCGAAGTCTACTGCCCGGCGGGTTCGGCGATCCTGACCTTGACGGGCGGCAGCTATGGCTTGCGCATTGCCGGCCAATCGGGGATGAGCTTCCGCAACCTGACTTTCGACGGACAGAACATCGCGCTGCCCGCCTATGGCGCGCCCAATGTCATCACTGCGGCTGCCGGGCTGGTCATCCTCGACAATGCCAAGAACACGGCGTTTCGGAACTGCTCCTTCCGCAACACGGTAAAGACGGCCGGTGAGCCAACGACCGGCGCCTACAAGGCAGGCCTGCTCTGTGTCAACGACTCGCTGCCGGTCATCACAGCGTCCACATTCGACAATGTCGACATCGCAATCTGGGCCTTCAGCTCCGAGATCCTTGTCGATGATTGCACGGTCACCGGCGCCAAGAACAACGGCATTGCGGTGTGGGGCACCGTCGGCAGCGGCGGCAACCTCTCAACCATTCGCAACAACAGGATCAACTTCGTCGCGAGCGACTACGGAACTGGAGCCAACGGCAACGGTGTCGCCGTCTATCTGGCCAATGACGTAACGATTACCGGCAACGTCATCATGAACTGCGATTTCTCGGCGGTGCGCATCAATGGTGGCTCGCGCTGCCTGATCGCCGACAACACCTGCTGGAACATTCGCGAGGGCTGCCTCTACTACGAGGCTCCCGCCTCGGGGCAGGACAGCACTGGCGTCACGATCGTCAACAACAGGGTCGATACGGCCGGGGACGGTGTCTACGTCACCAATTCCGGCTTTTTCGGCGACGGAACCGCCCGCAGGGCCGTCATTCAGGGCAACCAGATCAGCAACCTGTCCTCGAACGCCATTCCGGCTTCCGGCGGCATCGGGCCCTATTCGACGATGGCAATCGGCGTCACCGTCGAGCAGGATTGCATCGTCTCGGGCAACATCGTCGAAAACGCCCTGGGTGGCATCAAGCTCGGTGTTGCGCAGGGCGCCCGCGACCTCGTCTGTGATGGCAACCTTCTGCGGCAATGCGGCGTCGGCATCGCCTTCTCGGCCAATGCGGCAGCCGGCAAGATGGTGATCGCGAACAACGTGATATCCGGATCCGGCAGCAACGCGCTCGTCTCGGCGACGACGATCGGGCTGACGCCGCCGCTCGTCAGCTACAACGCCAATCTGCTGTCACAGACGGCCGGAGCCGGCGCCCAGATCCTGATCGCGCATAATCGCGCGTCCTGACGGCTCTCCATTCGCCAATAAGAAAAACCGGGGCGTTTCCGCCCCGGTTCACAAAGGTTGGCCGCAAAGCGCGGCCGGGAGGAAGCGCGCGGCCGGTTCCCTGCGAAGCCGGCCGAAATCCTCAATACGAGTAGTACATCGCGAACTCGACCGGGTGCGGCGTCATCTCGAAGCGCGCCACATCCTGCATCTTGAGCTCGATATAGCTCTCGATGAAATCGTCGTTGAAGACGCCGCCGGCCTTGAGATAGGCGTTGTCCTTCTTGAGGGACTCCAGCGCCTCGCGCAGCGAACCGCAGACGGTCGGGATCTTCTTCAGCTCGCGCGGCGGCAGGTCGTAGAGGTCCTTGTCCATCGCCGGGCCGGGATCGATCTTGTTCACGATGCCGTCCAGACCGGCCATCAGCATGGCCGCGAAGGCGAGATAGGGGTTCGCCATCGGATCGGGGAAGCGGACCTCGACGCGCTTGGCCTTCGGCGAGGTCGTCCACGGAATACGGCAGGAAGCTGAGCGGTTGCGCGCCGAATAGGCGAGCAGCACCGGAGCCTCATAGCCCGGGACGAGGCGCTTGTAGGAGTTGGTCGAGGGGTTCGTGAAAGCGTTCAGCGACTTGGCATGCTTGATGATGCCGCCGATGTACCACAGGCACTCCTGCGACAGGTCGGCATATTTGTTGCCGGCGAAGACCGGCTTGCCGTTCTTCCAGATCGACTGGTGGACATGCATGCCCGAGCCGTTGTCGCCATAGATCGGCTTCGGCATGAAGGTCGCGGTCTTGCCGTAGCTCTGGGCCACGTTGTGGATCGCGTACTTGTAGATCTGCATGAGATCGGCGGTGTGCGTCAGCGTGTCGAACTTCATGCCGAGCTCGTGCTGGGCCGAAGCGACCTCGTGGTGGTGCTTCTCGACGACCACGCCCATCGACTGCATGGCGGCCAGCATCTCGCCGCGCATGTCCTGAGCGGAATCCTGCGGCGGGACCGGGAAGTAGCCGCCCTTGGTGGCGATGCGGTGGCCGAGATTGCCGCCCTCGTAATCGGCATAGCCGTTGGTCGGCAGCTCGACGTTATCGAGCTTGAAGCCGGTATGGTACGGGTCGGCGGCGATCTTGACGTCGTCGAAGACGAAGAACTCGGCCTCGGGGCCGACATAGACGGTGTCGCCGATGCCGGTCGACTTCAGATAGGCCTCGGCCTTCTTGGCGATGCCGCGCGGGTCGCGGCCATAGGGCTCGCCGGTGCCGGGCTCGAGCACGTCGCAGTTGATGACCATCGTGGCGGCCGAGAAGAACGGATCCATCGTCGCGGTCGTCGGGTCCGGCATCAGCAGCATGTCGGACTCGTTGATGGCCTTCCAGCCGGCGATCGAGGAGCCGTCGAACATCGTGCCCTCGGCGAAGATGTCCTCGTCGATCATGCCGACGTCGAACGTCACGTGCTGCCACTTGCCGCGCGGGTCGGTGAAGCGGAAGTCGACGTATTTGACGTCATTGTCCTTGATCGCCTTGAGGACATCCTTGGCGCTTTTCATTTCAGCATTCCTCTTGCCAGCAGTTTTCAAACTCGTGGGCCGTCGCTGGCTCCAATCCAGCCGCGGCCTTTGATTCCGTGATGCGGGGGAAAGATCTCAGATCGCGTCCGCGCCGGTCTCGCCGGTCCGGATGCGGATCGCCCCCTCGACCGTTGATACAAAAATCTTGCCATCGCCGATGCGGCCGGTCTGGGCGGCCTTGACGATGGCCTCGATGGCGCGGTCGACCATGTCGTCGCTCAGGACGATCTCGATCTTCACCTTCGGCAGGAAGTCGACGACGTATTCGGCGCCGCGATAGAGTTCGGTATGGCCCTTCTGGCGTCCGAAGCCCTTGGCTTCGAGCACCGTGATCCCCTGCAGACCGACCTCCTGAAGCGCCTCCTTCACCTCGTCCAGCTTGAAGGGCTTGATGATCGCTTCGATCTTCTTCATGCGCCGATCGACCTCCACTGCGCTTCAGGCTCCGGCGCGTGCCGGAAAAGAACTGCAAAAATCCGTCGGCGCGGGCTGGGAGCCCCTCGGCTTTCGGATGATTGCGACCGTACGTCTGCTCATAGCATTGGCGCAAACGCCCCGCCATGCGGCAGGCCCCATTCCTTCGCCTGTGTAGGAGGCAAAAAACAGCACAAAAATAGTTCATATGATTAATTCAGCGGCAATCGGCCTGATCCGCATCGTCTTGCGATATTGGGCCAGACGGTCCCATCATGCGGCATGACGATCTCTCAAGCCGAAGCGACGCAGCCATCGGATCTCGCCCTGCTTTCGACCGACGAGATGCGGCGAGCGGACGGCGTTGCGATTGGCGCCGGTATGGCGGGCATCACTCTGATGGAGCGCGCGGGAAGCGCCGTTGCCGAGGCGGCGCTGCGGCGCGTCGAGAAGGGCGCCACGGTCGCGATCGCCTGCGGTCCTGGCAACAATGGCGGTGATGGATTCGTTGCAGCCCGGCTTCTGCAGGCGCGCGGGCTCACTGTGAAAGTCGCGCTGCTGGGCTCGCCGGACGCCGTCCAGGGCGACGCCGCGCTCGCCTTCGCGCAATGGAGCGGGCAGGTTCTGCCGCTGGCATCGCTCGCCAACGGGGCCGTAGATCTCTATATCGACGCGCTGTTCGGCGCGGGCCTCGCACGGCCGCTCGCCGGCGAAGCCGCCGAAGCCGTCGCACTCATGAATCGCGCAGGCCGCCCGGTGATCGCCGTCGATGTCCCCAGCGGCGTGTCCGGGGATACCGGCCTGGCCGAAGGCCCCGCTGTTCGCGCGACTGAAACCGTGACGTTCTTCCGGCTCAAACCGGGTCACCTCTTGCTGCCGGGGCGTTCCCTTTGCGGAAGGATCGTCGTGGCCGATATTGGAATCCCGGCCGCGACGGCATTGTCAGAGATCGCACCCAGAGCTTTCCACAATGAGCCGGCGCTCTGGCTCGCTGCCTTGCCGCATCACGGCCTCGACACGCACAAGTTCCGGCGCGGAGCGGTCGCCGTCGCCGCAGGCGGTGTCGCGGGCGTCGGCGCGCCGCGTTTGAGCGCGCGGGCAGCGTTGCGGATCGGCGCCGGCCTTGCGACGATCCTGTGCGCTCCCGGGGCTCTGGCAGCCYATGCGTCGCGCGGCCCGGATGCGCTGATGCAGCGCCCGGTCGCGGATGGCGAGGCGTTCTCGGAATTCCTCCTGGACCGGCGAATCTCTGCGATTGCGGCAGGGCCGGCCCTTGGGCTTGACGAGCGCGCGGTCGCGTTGGTCCGCTCGGCCCTCGCGAGCGAGAGGCCGGTCGTGCTCGATGCCGACGCCCTGACCCTGCTTGCGACCTCGCTGCGGGAGGACGTCTCGACCCGGAACGCCGCCTGTCCGCGCGTGTTCACGCCGCATGAAGGGGAGTTCCAGCGCCTGTTCGGCGGTGAGCCTGCGATCGCGACGGAAGCCTCGAAGCTGGAGCGGGCGCGCAAGGCCGCCGCTCGCTCGGGCGCGATCCTTGTTTACAAGGGAGCGGATACGGTGATCGCCGCGCCTGACGGGCGGGCGGCGATCAATTCCACAGGCTCGGCCGCACTGGCGACCGCCGGCTCAGGCGATGTGCTGGCCGGGCTCATCACCGGCCTGCTGGCGCAGGGGATGAGCGCCTTCGAGGCGGCTTGTGCTGCCGTCTGGCTGCATGGCCGCGCTGGAGAAACGCTCGGCATGGGTTTGATCGCGGACGATCTGCCGGAGGCGATCCCGCCATTGCTCCGCGCCCTGTCCAGGGGCTGAAGCGTTGAACCGAAAAGAAGAAGCCCGCCCTTGCGGGGCGAGCTTCGTTCGGTTTCCCGAGCATGGGGCGGGCGCTCAGGTGCCCGAATACGTGACGGCAGGCGCCGCGTGGAGCTGATCCTTCGTCATCGTGATCTTGCCGTGGTCCGGGTACATCGCGGGCGCCTTGGGCGCCGCTGCGGCAGGAGGGGTTGCCGGCATCGCTCCACCGGTTCCGGCCGCGCCGCCACCCGAAGCAGGCGCGGGCGCGGGGGAAGCCATGGGCTGGTCACTCCAGCTCACCTGATCGAAGGGGATCGCGACATCCTTCGTGCCGATGCCGAGGAACCCACCGACGCCGACGGTCACCATCTCGACCTTGCCGGTCTTGTCCATGATCACTTCCGTGACGTCGCCGACCTTCTTGTCGTCGGGCCCGTAGATATCCACGCCGATCAGCTTGGTGGTGCGCCATTTGCCCTGGCCGGCGAGATTGGTTGGCGCCGGGGTGCTCTTCGCTGCCGAGGTCGAGGCTGACGGTGCCGAGGACGGCGGCGAGGGAGCGTTGGTCTGCGCAAGCGCACTGGCCGCGAGCAGGCTCGCTGCGACAGAAGCGAATACAACATGTCTGATCATGTTTTCCTCCTTAATATTTCCGCGATGATGCGGGTCGCTCCAATAACAACCGCGAGGAAGATTTGTTTCAAATTACGTGTTATCGAGTATTAATCGAACAGTTTCGACAGCAACATCCGCGCGAAGACAGTTGTCTTCGATTCGGTTCTGAAATAATTTGCTCGCAAAACGAGGCCGTGCTCGTATGCTGCGGAGGAAGAACGCCGCGAGCGCGGCCCTGTTCCATCCGAGGAGGAAACTGTGATGTCGCCGGCTATGGTTACGGTTTCGCTGAGCCGGGAGGTTCTGGCAGCGCTCGATCACCACATCACGATGCAGAATCCGCCCCGCACGCATGCCGAGCTGATCGCCGAGATCGTCTCGCAATGGGCCGCGGCCCAAGGCGCGCAGGCCGGTCCGCCCGATGAGGGGCTGCGCCCCGAAGAGCTCAACGCCAGCAACGACTCCTAGGGCATTTCCGCGCTGCCAAGCGGCGCCATCCGCTTCGTGAGATCATGTTTGGGGGCGCCGCGCGAAACGATTTCCGTCGAGCGTCGGCTTCAATCGTCGGCGTCGTCGCGGCGAAGCTCGAAGGAGAGCATGGCTTCGGCGATGGCGTGCAGCTCCTTCTCCTTGTCGGGAGTGTCCGGCATCGCGTTCAATTCCTTCACCCGCTGCTGGGCGCGATCGTAGTCCTCGTCGCTATGGATGACGATGGGCAGTTTCACGTTGCGATCTCCTTTGCTCGTCCGGCTCGCCGTACCGCCTCGCGGCGTACGCGGCGATCCTGCGCTCGTCGGCGCGCTTCGGTTCGAAGGCCCCGCTTAAGCGTTCGGCAAGGGCAGTCGGTCATCATAGGGTTCTGAGACTGGACGGGAAGAGGCGATGAACAGGTTGTTCCTCCTGGCGCTGCTGGCCGGCGGCACTTTGCCGGCTGCGTCGCTGTCGGCCGCGGCCTTCTGGCAGCGCTCGCAGGTCTCCCGCTGCAACGACGCCACCACCGAGGCGGAGCGCCAGAGGCTGCGCTGCTGGGAGCTCAACGCCTATGCCGATCCGGGCTGGCCTGCCCTTGGGGCCGGCCTTGGCCTGGGCGGCGCCTATTATCTGGGCCCGCCGCCGCCGCCGGTGATCAAGGGTGGCGTCACGCGCCGGCTTGGCTAAGGCATACGGACGGCCATTTCCTCGCGCATAGGGGCTCGCGGAGCGGCCGGCATTCGTGCGAGAATTGCGTCGCGCGCTGATAAGGCCGGACGCCCGTTGCCAAGGACGCGCTCTTATGACGTGACCTGGCGACAGCCGCTCGGTGATGCGGCCGAGCTTGCGAGCCGTCTCCATGACGAAAGAAGAGCTGGAGGAAGCCATGACCCTGCGGATCAACGATACGGCTCCGGATTTTGCGGCCGATACGACGGAGGGACCGATCCAGTTCCATGACTGGATCGGCGACAGCTGGGCGGTGCTGTTTTCCCATCCGAAGAACTTCACCCCGATCTGTACCACCGAGCTCGGCATGATGGCCGGCATCAAGGGCGAGTTCGACAAGCGAAACGTCAAGATCATCGGCATCTCCGTGGATCCGGTGGAGAGCCACCATAAATGGAAGGCCGACATCCAGACCGCGACCGGTCACAACGTCACCTATCCGATGATCGGCGACAGCGAGCTCAAGGTCGCCAAGCTCTACGATATGCTGCCGGCCTCGGCCGGCGACACCTCCGAAGGCCGCACGCCGGCCGACAACCAGACCGTGCGTTCGGTCTTCCTCATCGGCCCGGACAAGAAGGTCAAGCTGACGCTCACCTATCCGATGACGACGGGCCGGAACTTCCAGGAGATCCTGCGCGCGATCGACTCGATCCAGCTGACGGCGAAGTTCCCTGTGGCGACCCCCGCGGACTGGAAGCCGGGCGAGGATGTCGTCATCGCCGGCTCGGTCTCCGACGAGGACGCGACCAAGCGCTTCGGCCTGTTCGAGCGCGTCCTGCCCTATCTCCGCAAGACGAAGCAACCTACGGCCTGAGAAGGCTCCGGCACCCGCGCGGATGTGGCGGGTGYCGACCGGCTCCGCGGCAGTTGCCGTTGCCGCGGTCGCATCCGGCGTTGGCGCAGGCAGGGGAGCGTCGAAGTGGACATCACGCAGCTCAGGCCGTCGGTGCGGGGCTTCTATGACCCGCCGACCGGCTCGATCCAGTACGTCGTCGCCGATCCGGCCACGCGGCAGTGCGCGATCATCGATCCGGTTCTCGATTTCGACGAGAAATCCGGGGCTGTCGGCACCGAAAACGCGGATGCCCTGCTCGCCTATCTCGATGCCGAGGGCCTCGCCCTCCAGTGGATCCTCGACACCCACCCGCATGCCGACCATTTCTCGGCCGCGCATTATCTGAAGAGCCGGACCGGCGCGCCGACCGCGATCGGCGCGCGCATCGTCGACGTCCAGAAGCTCTGGAAGACCATCTACAATTGGCCGGGCTTTCCGGCTGATGGCTCGCAATGGGACCGCGTCTTCGCCGATGGCGAGGAGTTCCGGATCGGCGAGCTGCCCGTCCGGGTCCTGTTCACGCCCGGCCACACGCTCGCTTCGATCGCCTATCTCATCGGCGACGCCGCCTTCATCCACGACACGCTGTTCATGCCCGACAGCGGGACGGCGCGGGCCGATTTTCCCGGCGGGGATGCCGGCCGGCTCTGGCGCTCGATCCAGGCCATCCTCGCCCTGCCGGACCGGACGCGGCTGTTCACCGGCCATGACTACAGGCCGGAAGGCCGGCCGGCCCGCTGGGAGAGCACGGTCGCCGAGCAGAAGGCCGCCAATACCCACATCGTCCAATGCCGGAGCGAGGCCGCGTTCGTAGCCCTCCGCGAGGCCCGCGACCGGACGCTGCCGATGCCGCGCCTGATCCTCCATGCCCTGCAGGTCAACATCAACGGCGGCCGCCTGCCGGAGCCTGAAGCCAACGGGCGGCGCTACCTGAAATTCCCGATCGATGCGCTGAAGGCCGGCGGAGCCTGAACGACCGAGGACAGCGCCCGCGCTTGCCGGCGGAGGACGCGCAGGCGAGGAACGGCGATCCGTCGCAATTGACGATTCCGCCGGCGGTGCCGCATGACACGGGCGATCGACCCAAGGAGGCCCGCCCCATGAAAGCCGTCGTCTACGAAGCCTTCGGGCAGGCCCCCGAACTGCGCATCGTGCCGGACCCGGTGCCGGAGCCGCACAGCGTCATCATCAAGGTCGAGGCGACCGGCCTGTGCCGCAGCGACTGGCATGGCTGGGTCGGGCACGATCCCGATATCCGCCTGCCGCATGTGCCGGGCCATGAGCTTGCCGGCGTCATCGCCGCGGTCGGCCGCAGCGTCGTGCGCTTCCGCGAGGGCGACCGCGTCACCGTGCCCTTCGTCGCGGGCTGCGGCTCCTGCCCGCAATGCCATTCCGGCAACCAGCAGGTCTGCGACGACCAGTTCCAGCCCGGCTTCACCCATTGGGGCTCGTTCGCCGAGTATGTCCGCATCGACCGGGCCGATTTCAACCTCGTGCGCCTGCCGGAGGAGATCGACTTCGCCACGGCCGCCAGCCTCGGCTGCCGCTTCGTGACTTCGTTCCGCGCCGTGGTCGACCAGGGCAAGGTCTCGGCCGGGCAATGGGTCGCGGTGCATGGCTGCGGCGGCGTCGGCCTCTCCGCGATCATGATCGCCAATGCGCTCGGCGCCCAGGTCGTCGCCGTCGACATCTCCGACGACAAGCTCAAGCTCGCCCGCGAGGTCGGCGCCGCGGTGACGATCAACGCCAAGACCCAACCCGATGTCGTCGCCGCCGTGCGCGACGCGACCGGCGGCGGCGCCCATGTCTCGCTCGATGCGCTCGGCCACCCCCAGACCTGCTTCAACTCGGTGGCGAATTTGCGCAAGCGCGGCAAGCATATCCAGGTCGGGCTGCTGCTGGCGGAGCAGGCGACGCCGCCGATCCCGATGGCGCAGGTCATCGCCCACGAGCTCGAAATCCTCGGCAGCCACGGCATGCAGGCGCATCGCTATGGCGCGATGCTCGACATGATCAGCGCCGGCAAGCTCACCCCGCAGCAGCTCGTCGGCCGCCGCATCGACCTCGCCGAATCGATCCCCGCCTTGATGGCGATGGACCGCTTCGAGGGCACGGGCGTGACGATCATCGACCGGTTCTGAGGGGGAGGCGAGGGGCGTAAGCCAGCTTCGCGACTGCGCCGATGCGCGTCATGCTCGGGCTTGACCCGAGCATCTCATGACGAGGAGGCTCCGACGCCTCATTCGGCCAGAGATTCTCGGGTCTGCGCTGCGCTCCGCCCGAGAATGACGCCCTGTTACTCGCCCTGCCGCGCACTCTCCTCCGCGACGCGCGCCTGTGCCCGCGCGATCGCCTCGTCGGCGTCGAGCCCCTTGCTGCGGTTCTCCAGCGCGTAGCGAAACTCCCGGCGCTCCTCGTCCGGCACCGCCTGCATGAAGGCGGTAAGGCAGGCCCCGTCGCTGCGCCGGCAGCTCCGCGCCCGGATGCAGCTCTTGTTCTCGCAGCCTTCCCAGACACCGAGGGTATCGCCGAGACGCTGCAGGATCAGCGGCCGTGCCCTCTGGCAGCTCTCGAAATCGGTGATCGGCGGGATATCGGCAAAGAGGCTTTGGTTCTTCGGCATGGCGGGGCTCCGGTCGGGCGAGACACGCGGGATCATCCGCCCGCGCTGATGCGCGGCGGGGTCGCAAGGGTGACGAGACAGGGCTGGCGGAGCGCCGCGAGGCGCGAGGGATATCCGCAACCGTTGAGCCAGGCTGCGGCGCGGCGGGATTGAGCCACCCGTCGCACGCCCCGTGGCGCTCCGCCTCCGGCGATTTTGGGCTCCGGGCCGCGCTTATCGGGCAGGGCGGTTCAGGATGGGCCGGCCCGGACGCCAGTTCCCCTCAGCGGGTCGTCGCGTCCTGCCTTGCCCGTCCGTCACCGGCCGAGCCTTCCAGCGAGCTCCTCGCACAGGGACCGTAGTGTCCCCAGGGCGGTGCCCCGAAGCCTCCCGAGTCTGGCTTGTGAGACCAGCCGCAGGCGCCGACCCTCACCCAGCCACTGGCACACCTCCGGATGGCCGCCCCGTTTGGGTGATGGGCGAGGGCAGGATAGGGCGGGTGATGAGGGGCGGGGATAAGTTTGCTGCCGGAAGCTCTCCCGTCATGGTCGCCCTCCATCGTCATGGTCGCCCTTGTGGCGACCATCCACGTCTTCACGCGGGAACGACTCGCCGCGCACCTCATGGTTGGCCGGCCCCCGCCATCGGCGCCGCAAGACGTGGATGGTCGGGACAAGCCCGACCATGACGGCGGAGCCCTTGCCGCCGCCCCCGCGCAATCGCATCCTGAAGCCATGAAGCAGAAGGGCGGCTGGGTTTACATCGTGACGAACCGACCCAACGGCACGCTCTATATCGGCGTGACGAGCGATCTCGGCCGACGCATTCACGAACATCGCGAGGGGCTGATCGCCGGCTTCACGCGGCAATACGGATTGAAGCGCCTTGTCTGGTACGAATGGCACGACGAGATCGAGGCCGCGATCCAGCGCGAGACCTCGATGAAGCGCTGGTACCGCGCCTATAAGACCCGCACGATCATGGCCGGAAACCCCGAGTGGAACGACCTTTACGAGGAACTGGCCTGATCGAGGCGGTGGCTCTCGGCGTCGCGATCGCCCTCCGCCATCATGGTCGCCCTTGTGGCGACCATCCACGTCTTCGCGCAGGAGCGACCGGGGCACGCCTTCATCGCTGGCCATCGCCCGCCATCAGCGTCTCAAGACGCGGATGCTCGGGACAAGCCCGAGCATGACGGCGAGGCGAGGCTGCTTTGTCACTCCCTGAAAGTAGTCATCCCGGTCGGAGCCGTCGAAACGGCCGCTCGGCATGCAGCATTTCTTGAAATCTGCGCCCGGAGCCGCAGACGCAGAGATCGTTGCGGCCGAGCATTTCATGCAGTTCGACATCGCCATGGACGATGCGGACGCCGCGCTTCACGCGGGTTTCGGACGGGTAGGACTTCCGACGCTTGCTCGTGACCTCAAAAGGACGGCTGGTCGGTGAAGTCGTGCTTGGTCATAGTTATGGCACCCTCCATCGGTTTTGTGGGGGCGGTCTCCTAACCTGCAAAGGGCGCTTCCGCCAAGACGGAAAGCGCGGGAACCGCGACACCTTGAATCTAAAATTTTAGGCGATCACGAACGGCTGCCACTATTGGTTTCAGCGAAGCTTCATTCTGCTCGACATATATGGAGATCAGGCCACGGCGAACGATCAATTCAGAAATGAACCCCAAGCTGTCGCCCAGTTTAGAAAAATAGAGGTGATGGTCCGTGGTGTCGATCGCGACCGTCTCTATAGCTCTGACCAAATCGCTTTGCGATATTGCAGGGCATTGGCAACGTTGCTTGATAAGAGCGCTATTTGCTTCGGCTGTTTGCCGAATATAGCCAAAAACAACTACTTCAGGTGCGCCTTTCGGCAGTTCAAACACAGCTTCATTGGGCTTGTCCAATGGAGGATTATCGCCATCGATGATCGCAGTTGCCGGATGAGAAGTGGTCGGGTTCTTAATGTGGTAATCTAGAACGTTCACGACATAGGGGTATCCACCTGCCTTGTGCACTTGCACGCGCTCAAAAATATCGAGGGCGTATTGTCGGAACATTTCTTCGACCAGGTCCTTGGCGAAGTCATCCTCGACGAAAATTGCAGCATCCTTGGCCACCTTGCCGGTAAGGGCGCGCAAGCTCTCGATGGTTAACTTACCTTGATAAGCAACCCCTTCGATGCAGGCCCAAATCGCTTTGGGGGGTAAAACTGTAAGCGCGTATTCCGAATGTGTCGTGAATACTATCTGAGCGCTCTTTCGTTTTGCTACATCGATCAGGTATTCGACCATCTTTTCCGTCGCTAGCGGGTGCAAGCCGTTTTCTATTTCTTCGATAAGAATCAGAGAGTTGTCGTCTGCGCCCTCGATTCTCGATACCATCTCAATAATAGATGCTTCACCCGCTCCGAAATGAAACTGGGAATAATCGTTGGCACCGCGCATCCCGACGAGGATACTTTTCGATTTATCGTTCTTAAGAACAACGCGT
This sequence comes from Allobosea sp. 10L417, assembly GCF_056395485.1. Taxonomy (NCBI): domain Bacteria; kingdom Pseudomonadati; phylum Pseudomonadota; class Alphaproteobacteria; order Hyphomicrobiales; family Alloboseaceae; genus Allobosea; species Allobosea sp. 10L417. The sequence continues at coordinate 65,255 of NZ_JBFTJP010000009.1, read as the reverse complement.
TCGTAGCTTTTCGCATCTTTACCTAAAATGCGACTAACATATGCAACGACGGATTCTTCTATTGGCTCCTTCAATACTTCAGAATTAGCAGCTATGCCAATAAAATGCTTAAATTTCGCTTGTTCGTTGGCGGGCACAGTACGCTGAATTGGTATGACAACAACGTCGCGATCGGCAACCTTGTCACGACGCCATTTCGCTTTAGTAAAGCGTGCGTTTCGAGGGAAGGCGGATGTATTATTGACATCTCGGTCAAGTACATCGTATTCGACTCGCCAGTTCGCCATACTGTTATCGCCGATATTCGATTTTGGAAAGAAATCGCCCGGCTTCACATCTTTGTAGGCGAGGGCTGTTGCCCCTAAAATAGTGCTCTTGCCGCCACCATTTGTTCCAATCACCGCAGTAACAGGAAAGTCAAAGGTAATCGTTTGGCTATCGAAGCTACGAACACTTAACAGCTTCATCTTCGGAAGGAATCGTGCGTAAGAAAGCTTTTTTACTTTCTCTTCGAGATTGACAATGTCAGAATGCCGAACGTCCATACAGCTCCCCCAAACGGCTGCAAGTACAACACAGCAAATATCGGCTGATCTCTACCGAATCGCTGAATGAGAGCATAGATGCCAAGAGTCGAAAGCCAATACCACAAGGCAGGCTTCAACTCGTGCGCCGAATGCCGATGCCTCACTCCGCCGCCTGCCGCTGCACCTTGCCCTTCTTGATCGGCCGGCGGTCGAGCACTTCCTTCAGGAAGCGCGCGGTGTGGCCCTTGCCGATGCGGACGATGTCCTCCGGCGTGCCCTCGGCCACCACCTGGCCACCGCCGTCGCCGCCTTCGGGGCCCATGTCGATCACCCAGTCGGCGGTCTTCACCACCTCGAGATTGTGCTCGATCACCACCACCGAATTGCCCTGGTCGACCAGCTCGTGCAGGACTTCCATGAGCTTGGCGACGTCGTGGAAATGCAGGCCGGTCGTCGGCTCGTCGAGAATGTAGAGCGTGCGGCCGGTGGCGCGCTTCGACAGTTCCTTGGAGAGCTTGACGCGCTGCGCCTCGCCGCCCGAGAGCGTCGTCGCCTGCTGGCCGACCTTGACATAGTCGAGCCCGACGCGGTGCAGCGTCTCCATCTTGTCACGGATCGAGGGGACCGCCTTGAACAGGATCTTGGCCTCCTCGACCGACATGTCGAGCACATCCGCGATCGATTTTTCGCGATACTTCACCTCGAGGGTTTCGCGGTCGTAGCGCTTGCCCTTGCAGACGTCGCAGGTGACGTAGACATCCGGCAGGAAGTGCATCTCGATCTTGATGACGCCGTCGCCCTGGCAGGCCTCGCAGCGTCCGCCCTTGACGTTGAACGAGAAGCGCCCGGCCTGATAACCGCGCGCCTTCGCCTCCGGCAGGCCGGCGAACCATTCGCGGATCGGCGTGAAGGCGCCGGTATAGGTCGCCGGGTTCGAGCGCGGCGTGCGGCCGATCGGCGACTGGTCGATGTCGATGACCTTGTCGAGATGCTCGATGCCCTCGATGCGGTCATGCGGGGCTGGGTGCTCGATCGACCCGTTCAGCTTGCGCGCCACCGCCTTGTAGAGCGTGTCGATCACCAGCGTCGACTTGCCGCCGCCGGAGACGCCGGTGATGCAGGTGAACAGGCCGAGCGGGATCTCGACATCGACATTGCGGAGGTTGTTGCCGCGCGCGCCCACGATCTTGAGCGAGCGCCCCTTCTGCGGCTTGCGGCGCTTGTCGGGGATCGCGACGCTCAGCTCGCCGGTGAGGTATTTGCCGGTGAGCGAATTGGGATCGTCGAGAATGTCCTGCGGCGTGCCCTTGGCGACGATCTCGCCGCCATGGATGCCGGCGCCGGGGCCGACATCGACGACATAGTCGGCCGTCAGGATCGCGTCCTCGTCATGCTCGACCACGATCACCGTGTTGCCGAGGTCCCTTAGCCGGCGCAGCGTGCCGAGCAGGCGCTCATTGTCGCGCTGGTGCAGGCCGATCGAGGGCTCGTCCAGCACATAGAGCACGCCGGTCAGGCCCGAGCCGATCTGCGAGGCCAGCCGGATGCGCTGGCTCTCGCCGCCCGAGAGCGTGCGCGAGCCGCGCGCCAGCGTCAGATATTCCAGCCCGACATCGAGCAGGAAGGTCAGGCGGTCGCGGATTTCCTTGAGGATGCGCGGGGCGATCTCGTTCTGCTTCTTCGACAGCCGCGAGGGCAGGGCGGTGACCCACTCAAGCGCGTCCTTGACCGAGAGCTGCGAGATCTCGCCGATATGGCGCATGTCGATCTTCACCGCCAGCGCCTCGGGCTTCAGGCGGAAGCCGTTGCAGGCGGCGCAGGGCGTCTCGGACATGAAGCGGCCGATCTCCTCGCGCGCCCAGTCCGACTCCGTCTCCTTCCAGCGCCGCTCCATATTGGTGATGACGCCCTCGAAGGGCTTCTTCACCTCGTAGCTGCGCAGGCCGTCATTATAGGCCATGCGCACGGCTTCTGTGCCCGTGCCGAACAGGATCGCCTTGCGGGCGCTCTCCGGCAGCTCGGACCAGGGCTTGGTCATGGAGAAGCCGAAATGCTTCGCGAGCGATTCCAGCGTCTGGCCGTAATAGGGCGAGGTCGACTTGGCCCAGGGCGCGATCGCGCCCTTCTTCAGCGTCAGCGCATGATCGGGGACGATCATGTCCGGGTCTATCCGCATCTCGTGGCCGAGGCCGTCGCAGACCGGGCAGGCGCCGAACGGGTTGTTGAACGAGAACAGCCGGGGCTCGATCTCGGGGATGGTGAAGCCGGAGACCGGGCAGGCGAACTTTGAGGAGAAGGTGACGCGCCGGGCATCGCCGTTCTCCTCCTTCTCATCGGCATATTCGAAGACGGCGATGCCGTCGGTCAGCTCCAGCGCCTGCTCCAGCGAGTCGGCCAGCCGCGCGCCGAGATCGGGCCGAATCACGATGCGGTCCACGACCACGTCGATGTCGTGCTTGAACTTCTTGTCCAGCGGCGGCGCGTCCGGGATCTCGTAGAACTCGCCATTGACCTTGACGCGCTGGAAGCCGCGCTTCAGCCAGTCGGCCATCTCCTTCTTGAACTCGCCCTTGCGGCCACGCACCACCGGCGCGAGCAGGTAGCCGCGCGTTTTCTCCGGCAGCTCGACCAGGCGGTCGACCATCTGCTGCACGGTCTGGCTCTCGATCGGCAGGCCGGTCGCGGGTGAATAGGGGATGCCGGCGCGCGCCCAGAGCAGGCGCATATAGTCGTGGATCTCGGTGACGGTGCCGACGGTCGAGCGCGGGTTCTTCGAGGTCGTCTTCTGCTCGATCGAGATCGCCGGCGAGAGCCCGTCGATCTGGTCGACATCGGGCTTCTGCATCATCTCGAGGAACTGGCGGGCATAGGCCGAGAGCGACTCGACATAGCGGCGCTGGCCCTCGGCATAGATCGTGTCGAAGGCGAGCGAGGACTTGCCCGAGCCGGAGAGGCCGGTGAACACCACGAGCTTGTCTCTGGGAATCGCGAGATCGACATTCTTGAGATTGTGCTCGCGCGCGCCGCGCACGGTGATGGCGCGGCTGTTCGGATCGGCCGCGCGGTTGCGGTCGAACATGTCTTCCAGCGCAGCAGCCTGGGCGGCGGCGGTATCGGTCTTGCGGGCCATCGGGGCGTCCGTTGCGGTGAAGCGCTACAGATAGGGCAAAAGCCGGGCCTTTCCAGCCTCGCGGCGATCTGCCCGGCATGAATAGCACGCAGCCGTCCCGGCTGCTGCCGTCGTCCTGACAGAAAGCGTCAGCAGCGGCGAGGGTCTGATATGGGGACCACTGGGCCGATCGCAATCGACTCCGGCGCGCCGTTGAATTATCTATAAATCATGACGAAGCCTGCCGACACCATCGCCGTCCGCATCGCCAGGGCTTTGGCGGAGCGGATCATCGCCGGAACGATCGAGCCGGGAGCGCGGCTGCGGCAGGACCATATCGCCGAGGAGTTCGAAACGAGCCATGTCCCGGTGCGCGAGGCGTTCCGGCGGCTCGAGGCGCAGGGGCTGGCGATCAGCGAGCCGCGGCGCGGCGTCCGCGTCGCCTCCTTCGACCTGTCGGAGGTGAAGGAGGTCGCGGCGATGCGCGCGGCACTGGAGGTTCTGGCGCTGCGCCATGCCGCGCCGCACCTCACCGCCGCCATTCTCGACCAGGCCGAGCAGGCCCGCCGCGACTGCGACGCCGCGACCGACGTCCGGGCCTGGGAGGAGGCGAATCGTCGCTTTCACCGCACGCTGGTCGCGCCCTGCGGCATGAAGCGCCTGCTCGCGACGATCGACGATCTGCATGCGGCGAGCGCCCGCTTCCTGTTCTCGGCCTGGCGCTCGGAATGGGAAGCCCGCACCGATCACGACCATCGCACCATCCTCAACGCGCTCCGCGGCAGCGATCTGGAAACCGCCACAGCGACGCTGGCGCGGCATGCCCAGTGGATCGGCGAGCGGCCTGTCCGCACCGCCTCGGGCGCGACGCGCGGGGCCTTCGCGATCGTTGGTTAGAGGGTACGCCAAAGCTGCGAATTCGGCCTTCGTAAGCTTCTTCCGGCAAGAGATTCTCGGGTCTCCGCTCTGCTCCGCCCAAGAATGACGCTTCGTCCGGACGCAGGATTTCCTGGCTTGCAGAGGCATCGCAAAGGGCGCGCTTGCCTTTTCCGATGAGATATGGGTTCTCTCATAGATCAAAGATCAGAATTATAGATAATTTTGATCACGACGAAGGAGTGACCATGACCGATCTTGCCCTCAGCCGTCCCTTCAGCCCGCTGCGGTTGGAAAGCCGCTCGCTCGCCTGGCGGGCGGGGGCCGTGATCGTCGGCAGCCTGCTGCTGGCGCTGTCCTCGCAGATCAAGGTGCCGATGTATCCGGTGCCGATGACGATGCAGACCTTCGCGGTGCCTCTGATCGGCGCGCTCTATGGTTGGCGCCTCGGCGCGGTCACCGTGATTGCGTGGCTGCTGCAGGGCTTCATTGGCTTGCCGGTCCTCGCCGGTGCCGCTGGCGGCGCGGCTTATTTCGCCGGCCCGACGGCGGGCTACCTGCTGGCCTTCCCCTTCGCCGCGGCTCTCGCGGGCTGGCTCGCCGAGCGCGGCTGGAACGGCAGCCGCGTCGGGCTCGCCTTCGCTGCGATGCTGGCCGGCAATGCGCTCTGCCTGGTGATTGGCGTGGCCTGGCTCGGCGTCCTCATCGGCCTGCCGAAGGCGATCGCCGTGGGCGCGACGCCCTTCATCCTCGGCGCCGTCCTGAAGTCGGCCCTCGCAGCGGCGACGCTGAAGGCCTTCGCGCCACGCGGCTGAGCCGGCGGGCCAGGGCTCCCCAATTATCATCCCGGCGGGCCTCAGCCTGCCGGGGGTTTCATCCAGCTCGATCAAGGCGCCGTCCGCGGGAATATCTCAGTCGGGGAGGGGTGCGCGATGCGAAATCGCGACGTCCCCAAGCTTGAGCTCCGACGCCGGCTGCGAACATGGCGCGCTGTCGCAATCTCCGCCTGAGTGCAGCAACCGCGCTTCCACCCGCGGCGTCGCGACCTTGCGGGTCAGTTCTTCATGCTGCCGAGAAGCCTGTCGGCCCCCCGCGCCAACAGCACGGCGTCGGACCCGCAGGCGACGAACGCAAAACCTTCAGCCAGCAGACTCTTCGCGAAGGCGGGATCGAAAACGAGCGTCCCGACCGGAATACCGGCGTCGATGAGCCGGCGCGCCGCCGGGCGGATGACCTCCCAGACGGCCGGATCATTCGGGCGGCCCAGCAGGCCGAGATCCGCCGCGATGTCGGCGGGACCGAAAAAGACGCCGTCCACGCCGTCGACCTGGCCGATTTGGAGGGCTTGCTCGATGGCGGCCCGCGTCTCGACCTGAACGATGACGGCGGTTTCCTCCTCGATCCGGCTGAAATAATCCGTCATGCGGGCGAAGCCATTGGCACGCGTGCAGCCGCTGACGCCCCGGATGCCACGCGGCGGGTAGCGCGTCGCCGCGACGGCCTGCCCGGCCTCTTCGGCCGTCTGGACCATCGGAAAGAGCAGGCCGGGCGCCCCGATATCGAGGAGACGCTTGATGAGGACGGCGTCATTCCAGTCGGGGCGCACGATCGGCGTCACGGGATGCGCGGCCAGAATCTGCAATTGCGTCATGACCGAAGCCAGGTCGTTGGGCGAGTGCTCGGTGTCTACCAGGAGCCAGTCGAAGCCGGCGCCAGCGACGGCCTCGGTGGCGTAGCCGCTGGCCAGGCTCAGCCAGAGGCCGATCTGCGGCTGCCCGCTGCGAATTGCGGCGAGGAACTTGTTGGAAGGCATTTTCATCGTTCAGCATTCCGAAAATGGGAGGCAGCTCCCGGGCTACCCCCGAGCCGGTCTCTAGCGGGGCAACTCGCCGCGCCGCGATATCGCGAGGACATCTGCCGCGCGGTTCTCGGCCAGGCCGTAATCGGCCTGCGCGACGTCGGCGGAGATGTATCCGAGGGCCAGGTCGCGCTCGACATTGCGCTGGTCCCGCTCTTCCGGCGCGCCATAGCCGGCGCCGCCGGGGAAGGCCATGACGACCCTGCGGCCATGCGGCACGAATTGCTTGCCCTTGCCCTTCATCGCCATGCCGTCGTCGAGCGCGATCGTCGTCGGCGCGCCGGCGCCGCCGCCGCGGCGACCGCGGGCAGGGTGACGGACCCGGTCGAACATCGCCTGGATGTCGAATTCGTAGCCTTCCCAGGCGCCGACCTCCATATGCTGGCCCAGGCCGCCGCGATGGCGGCCGCTGCCGCCGGAATCGGGCCGGAGTTCCTTGCGCCAGACGATCACCGGGCCGACCTGCTCGGTCGCCTCGACCGGCATAGTCATCACGCCGGAGGGGAAGGCGGTGGCGTTCATGCCGTCCAGCGCCGGCCGCGCGCCGGAGCCGCCGGAGTTGAAGGTCAGAACCTCCGCGCGCACGGGCTCGGCCGGCGGGGGCCCGTCGCTGCGCGGCCTCAGCGAGACCTGGAAGTTGCAGAGGCTGCCGGCCCCCTCGGCCGGGACGAGGCCGGGCAGGAGCTTGTCGAGCGCGTCGTAGATCGTGTCCGGCACCATGTGGCCGATGATATGGCGCAGCGCCACCGGCGCCGGCCAGACCGCGTTCACGATGGTATTCTCCGGGGCGGTGATGCGGAAAGGCTCCAGCGAGGCCGCGTTGTTCGGGATCTCCGGCGCGATCGCGCATTTCAGCGCGTAGCAGGTATAGGCCTTCGTATAGACCAGCGGCACATTGATGCCGTTCTTGTCGACGCCGGAGGTGCCTGCCCAATCGCAGAGCACGCCATCGGCCTCGATGGAAATCTTGACGCAGAGGTCGATCGGACGGCTGTAGCCGTCGATCCGCATATGGCCCTCGGCCTGGCCGCGCGGCAGCGCCGCGATCTTGTCGAGCGTCGCCTGGCGCGAATTGCTCAGGATGAAGTCGGAGATGCCGGCGAGGTCGGCCAGCCTGAACTCGACGATCATGTCGATCAGGCGGCGATGGCCGATCTCGTTGCACGTCGCCAGCGCGTAGACGTCGCCGACGAGCTGATCGGGTTCGCGGACATTGCCGCGGATGATAGTGACCAGCGTCTCGTTGACCGTGCCGCGGTCGACGAACTTCATGATCGGGATATGCAGGCCTTCCTCATAGACCGAGTTGGCGTCGGCGCCGAAGCCGCGCCCCCCGATATCGACGATATGGGCGGTGCAGGCGAAAAAGCCGACGAGGTGGCCGCGGTGGAAGGACGGGCTGACGACGGTGATGTCGTGCAGGTGGCCGGTGCCCTCCCAGGGGTTGTTGGTGATGTAGACATCGCCTTCGGCGATGTTCTCGCGCCCGATCCGGCGGATGAAATGCGCGACCGCATCGGCCATGGCGTTGACGTGGCCGGGCGTGCCGGTCACCGCCTGAGCCAGCATCTCGCCCTTCTCGTTGTAGACGCCGGCCGAGAGGTCACCGGCTTCGCGCACCGAGGTCGAGAAGGAGGTGCGGATCAGCGCCTGGGCCTGTTCCTCGACGACCGAGATCAGGCGGTTCCACATGACCTGATAGGCGACCTTGGAGATATCAGACATGGGCGGGCTCCTTCCGCGCGGCGACGGAGGCGGTAGGCAAGGCTTCGGCGAGGCGGATGTCGATGCAGCCGTCGTTCAGCGTGACGCCCATGCGGCTCGACGGCAGGACGATGGTGGTCTCGTCTTCCGTGATGATGCCGGGGCCGCTGACCGTGCTGCCGGCGGGCAGGGCGGTGCGGCTATGGGCATCGGCCGTGACGCGGCGGCCGAGCCCCGCATCGAACACGGAACGGCTGCCGTCCGCCGGCGCATCGCGCATTTCCGCCAGGGGCGCGACCGGGGCGATCGCGGCTTGCGGCGTATGGGCATTGACCGACCAGACGGTGATCTCGGCGGCGAGGCCCTTCACCGTGCGGCCGAAGAGATTGGCGTATTCGTGCTCGAAGCGCTGCAGGATGACGGCGGGATCGGCGGCGCGGGCTTCCTCCGGCGTCAGCGTCACCGGGATTTCCCAGCCCTGGCCGGCATAGCGCATATAGACCTTGTATTCGGCCTGGATCGCGCCGGCCCAGCCGCAGGACCGCACGACCCGCATCGCTTCCTCCTCCATCTCGTCGAAGAGCCTGGCCACGCGCGCCGTGTCGAACTGGGCAAGACGCATGAACAGCGTGCGGTTGGCCTCGAAGCTGAACGGCGCCCGCAGGAAGCCGATGGCCGAGCCGACGCCGGCTCCCGGCGGTACGAGGCAGCTGCTGATGCCGAGCTTCTCGCAGAGCCGGCCCGCATGCAGCGGGGCGGCGCCGCCGAAGGCGATCATCGTGTATTCCGACAGGTCCTCGCCGTTCTCGACGGCATGGACGCGGGCGGCGTTGGCCATGTTCTCGTCGACGACCTCGGCGACGCCCCAGGCGCTTTCCTCGGCGTCCATGCCGAGCCTGCCGCCGATCTCGCCCTTCAGCGCGCTGGCCGATTCATCCGCGAAGAGCGGGATCGTGCCGCCCGCGAAGTTCTGGGGGTCGATCTTGCCGAGGATGACGTCGGCATCGGTCACGGCGGGGCGCGTGCCGCCGCGGCCGTAGCAGGCGGGGCCGGGCTCCGAGCCCGCACTTTCCGGGCCGACCCGGATCTGGTTCATCGAATCGACATGGGCGAGGCTGCCGCCGCCGGCTCCGATCTCGACCATATCGATCACCGGGATCGAGATCGGCATGCCCGAGCCCTTCTTGAAGCGATAGGTGCGGGCCACCTCGAAGACGCGGGCGGTCTTCGGCGTGTAGTTCTTGATCAGGCAGATCTTCGCGGTGGTGCCGCCCATATCGAAGGACAGCACCTTCTTCAGGCCATGCCGGGCGGCGATGTCGGCGGCGAAGACCGCGCCGCCGGCCGGGCCGGATTCGACGAGGCGTACCGGGAATTCCGAGGCGCTCTCCAGCGAGATGATGCCGCCGCCGGAATGCATCAGGAAGATCGGGCAGACGGCGCCTTCCGCCGCGAGGCGCCCCTTCAGCCGGACGAGATAGCTCTTCATCAGCGGCTTGATGTAGGCGTTGGCGATCGTCGTGTTGAAGCGCTCGTATTCGCGCATCTGCGGCGAGACTTCCGACGAGAGCGAGACCATCGCGCCGGGCAGCCGCTCGGCCAGCACGTCATAGATCAGCCGCTCATGGGCATCGTTGACGTAGGAATGGAGCAGCCCGACCGCGACGCTCTCATAGCCGGCCTCGCGAAGCTCGTCGGCCAGTGCCTCGACCGCGGCGCGATCGAGCGGGATCAGGACCTTGCCGCGTGCATCCATGCGCTCCCTGACGGTGTAGCGGCGGTTGCGTGGCAGCAGCGGCTCCGGCAGCGTCAGATTGAGGTCGTACTGCTCGAAGCGGCTTTCGGTCCGCATCTCGATGACGTCGCGGAAGCCTTCCGTGGTGATCAGGGCGGTCTTGGCGCCGCGCCGCTCGATCAGCGCATTGGTCGCCAGCGTCGTGCCATGGATGATCTGCCCGACGGCGGAAGCCGCGATGCCCGCCTTGGAGCAGACCCTGTGCATCCCCTCGATGATCGCATCCTCGGGCGCTGAATAGGTCGTCAGTACCTTCGTCGAGTATCTCTGCCCGCCCTGTTCGAGCACGACATCCGTGAAGGTTCCCCCGATATCGACGCCCAGGCGGGCCCCGAGAATGGACATGGCTCACTCGCCTCCGTTGTCTGAGGGAGGAAAGATGGAATGGGCAGCCGATGCCGTCGAATTATTATTTTCTATATAACTCGATAAGATAACTTTATCGCTTGAATCAGCGCGCGGCTGCCTCCATGGGCCGCCGCGCATCGCCCTGATGATGCCGTGCAGCCCTTTCGCCGGCGAGCTCGGCGGCCCGCTTCAGCAGAAAACTGGCAGGCGTATGAGCGTATGACGCGGTGAAGATCAGCGCGCTGGGCTTCCACTCATAGGGGAATTCCACAAGCTCTCCCGTGTCGAGGAGCCTTTCGACGAGCGTCTGCGACATCGGTGCGATGCCGAGGCCGTCGATGGTCATCTGCAGGCTGGCTGCGAGACTGCTCGACGGCACGATCCGAACCGGCCTCTCCCAGTTGTCTCGAAAATGCGCGGAGAGCTCGACGAAATGGCGCGTGTTGCGCGCATGGGTCAGGATCGTATGCGAGGCCATCGTCGCCAGATCCGAGCCGACGAGCCCGAGCCGTGGCGAGGCCACCCACAGATAGGGTACGGAGCCGAGATCGACATTGGTGATGTTGAAGTTCGAGATCGGGCCGTTCAGTAGGCACAGGTCGAGCGAGCGCGAAACCAGCTCCTCACGCAGGTTGATCGTCAGGTCGACCCTCAGCTCGACATCGACGTTCGGGAAGACCTGCCGCAGGTCGAGCAGATAGTCGCGCAGCCAGGTCTGGGCGATGAGCTCGGCGACGCCGAGCCTGAGAATGCCAATCTGCTGATCGGAGCGGATCGACTGTTGCGAGAACTCCTCCGAGGCTTGCAGCACGCGCTCGGCTTGCCCCAGCAGGGAATGGCCGATCGGCGTCAAGGCGACCGAGCCGGAGTCGCGATGGAACAGCCGCACCCCCAAAACGGATTCGAGCTGAGAGATGCGCACCGAGATATTGGGCTGGGTCGTATTCAGGCGTTCCGCCGTTGCCCTGAAGCTGCCGAGCTTGGCCACCCAAACGAAGCTTTCGAGCTGCTTCAACGTCCAGTTCGGCATCCGCCTCCATAGCCTCCAGACAAGCAATTTTCGGGCCGCACCATCGGCCAATAAACAAAATCTATCGCAACAACAGATAATTTCAATTGGATGCTATCGCGATAACGCGCTCGACTGACCTTTAGCCGCCGATCGAGCCTCGGCCCGGTTCCGGCTCCTGAAACTCGCGCGGGTCTCGCCGCAGCGGGACAAGAACGAGGGGAACCATGAACCGCAGAGCCTTGATTGCGTCCGCCGCCCTTGCGTTGAGCCTCGGGCTGGCCGCTCCCGCCACCGCCCAGACGAGCTGGACGATGGCCTCCGGCTATCCGGAAAGCAGCTTCTTCACCCAGAACATCCGACAGATGATCAAGGAGATCGAGGAGAAGAGCGGCGGCAAGCTCAAGATCGATCTGCGCTCCAACGACAGCCTGATCAAGCTCGATGCGGTGAAGCGCGCCGTCCAGTCCGGCCAGATCCAGATCGGCGAGATCCGCCTCGGCGTCTACGGCAACGAGGCGGCGATGTACAATCTCGACAACATCCCCGGCGTTGCGACGACCTACGACCAGGCCACCAAGCTGACGGAGGCCCAGGCTCCGTTCTTCGACGGAATGTTCAAGAAGAACGGGCTGCGCGCCATTTCCTACGTCGCCTGGCCGGGGCAGGGCTTCTACACCAAGGAGCCGCTGAAGGGGCTCGCAGACCTCAAGGGGCAGAAGCTGCGGATCTATTCCAAGCAGACCCAGATCATGGGCGAGAAGCTCGGCATGGAAGCACTGATCCTGCCCTTCGCCGAGGTGCCGCAGGCCTTCTCGACCGGCATGATCCAGTCGCTCTGGACCAGCGCCCAGACCGGGACCGACGTCCAGATCTGGGATTACGTCAAGCACTTCACCTATACCGGGACGATGCACAACAAGAACGCGATCCTGGTCAATGAGCGCGCGTTCCGCCAGCTCGATCCGGCAACGCAGAAGGTGGTGCTCGAAGCCGGCGAGGCCGCGACCAAGCGCGGCTGGGAGATGTCGAAGAAGGCCGGCGAGGAGCGGGAGAACGTCCTGAAGGGCCATGGCGTGACGATCGCCCAGTCGCCGAAAGACGTTCTCGACGCCATCGCAGCCGCCGGCAAGGGCATGGTCCAGGACTGGCTGGCCACGGCCAGCGCCGAGGAGAAAGCCGTTTACGAAACCTATCAGAAGAGCCTCAACTGACGGCCCGCCTGCGCGCCATCCATTCCATGAACAGTGGCCAGCGGGGTGACCGGTGATACGTGGGGTTCTCGACAGGTTCTATGAGGCGTGCGGCTATCTCGCCGCCGTCTTCATGGTCGGCATCGGGCTGGCCATCGTCGCCCAGATCGTCGGACGGATGCGGGGCGTCACGATAGACGCCACCGAGGCGGCGGGCTTGTGCCTGGCGGCCTCGACCTTCTTCGGCCTCGCCCACACCTTCCGGCGCGGCGGCCATGTTCGCATCAATCTGATCGTCGACCGTCTGCCGAAGCGTTGGCGGCGGGGCGTCGAGCTCTTCAACTGCTTGCTGGGCACGGTGGTCGTGTCGTTCCTTGCCTGGCATGTCAGCGCGCTGGCGCTGCAATCGCGTGAATTCAACGATGTCAGCCCAGGCCTGCTGGCGATGCCGTTCTGGATACCGCAAACCGGCGTCGCCTTGGGCGTGACCGCGCTGGCGATCGCCTTCATCGACGAGCTCCTCTGGCTCCTGACCGGCGGCAAGCCTCGCTACGAGGCACCCGACGAGATCGAACTCGACAGGCCGGTGGCATAGGGGCCGATGATGGACACGACCGTTCTTGCTTCGCTGGTCCTTGCCGGCTCCCTGCTCCTGCTGCTCGCGGGCGGCGTCTGGGTCGCGCTCTCGCTGCTCACCGTCGGCATGGTGATGATGGGGCTCTTCACCAGCGCGCCGATGGGCTCGCTGATCGCCTCGACGCTCTGGGATTCGAGTTGGGGGTGGGCGCTGACCTCGCTCCCGCTCTTCATCTGGATGGGCGAGATCCTGTTCCGCTCCAAATTGTCGGCGGACATGTTCCAGGGGCTGGCGCCCTGGGTGTCGCGGCTGCCGGGCCGGCTGCTCCATGTCAACGTGCTCGGCTGCGGCATCATGGCGGCGGTCGCCGGTTCGTCGGCGGTGACCTGCGCCACGATCGGGCGCATCAGCGTGCCTGAGCTGGAGAAGCGGGGCTATCCGCTCAACATGACCATAGGCACGCTGGCGGGCTCCGGTACGCTCGGCCTGCTGATCCCGCCCTCGATCATCATGATCGTCTATGGCGTGACGGCCGAGGTCTCGATCGCGCGGCTTTTCATCGCCGGCGTCCTGCCCGGGCTGCTGCTGATGGCGCTCTTCATGGGCTATACGGCGATCTGGAGTCTGCTGAACCCCGACAGGATGCCGCCGGCCGAGCCGCCGGTGCCCTTTCTGGAAAAGATCTACCGCTCGCGGCGTCTGATCCCGGTGGCGCTTCTGATCGGCTCGGTCGTCGGCTCGATCTATGGCGGCATCGCCACCCCGACCGAGGCCGCGACCATCGGCGTGATCGGAGCGCTCATCCTCGCAGCGGTCGGTGGCGGGCTCACCCGGCAGAACTTCATGGAAGGGCTGATGGCGGCCATGCGGACCTCCTGCATGATCTCCTTCATCATCGCCTGCGCCGCCTGTCTGACGATCGCCGTCGCCTTCGTCGACATCCCCCGGTCTCTGGCGAGCTGGGTCGAGGCCATGCACCTCTCGCCCTATGCGCTGCTGGCGGTGTTGGCCGTGTTCATGTTGATCCTCGGCTGCTTCCTCGAGGGCATCTCGATCATCGTGCTGACCTCCTCGGTGATGCTGCCAATGGTGCAGGCGGCCGGCATCGACCTGCTCTGGTTCGGCATCTTCGTGGTGATCCTGATCGAGGCGGCGCAGATCACCCCGCCGGTCGGGTTCAACCTGTTCGTGCTGCAGAGCATCACCGGCAAGAACATCCTGGCGGTGACGAAGGCGGCGATCCCCTATTTCTGCGTGCTGATGCTGCTGCTCGTGCTCATCACTTTGTTCCCGCAGATCGTGACCGCCTTGCCGAAGATGATGGCGGGCTGACGGGGCGGAGCGTATCCGCCTGCGGGCGGACACGCGATACCTGCAAATCGCAAGTCAGGATGGCTGGTCGCGCGTCGGTCCGTTCGCGCGCCCGGATGCTGACGAGGATGTCCAGCCGTCAGCCGGCACCAAACGAACGTCGGCGCCGCCATGCGCCGCCGCGGACAAGGCCGGAACGCCGCCGGGCGATGCCTCGATCGCCTGGGTGACAAGCCGGTACTTCACGGTCGTCAGCGCCAGACCTCGCGCCCAGTCGACCACGTCATTCCACGGGTCGACGATCCGTGCGGTCGCGGACAGAAAGGTGACGACGGTCGCGATCTCGGTCTGTCCCTGGATGACCAGAATGCAGCCGATCCCGAGCACCAGCAGGTTGCCCAGGGAATAGGTCAGGTTCATCAGGAAGTTGAGAGAGAATTTGATCTCGAACATGCCGAGGTTGATCGTGAAGACCTCGTCCAGTCGACGCGCGCTCGATTCCGCTCTCGACGGAGACAGGATCTCCTCGCCGAAGCGCCGCAGAATGCGGGTTCGCTGCGCGACGCGTCGGTTGATCGCCCGTTGCATCAGCGGCACGAACACGAATTGCGGCATCAGGATTAGAAGGCTGACGACCATCATCTTGAGGTCGAGCACGGCGAGATAGATGAAGACGCTCGCCAGAAAGCCGATCTCGACGATGGGAAGGCTGAGGCTAGAGCCGACGAACGCGCCGATGTCGTCGGCTTCCCCAAGGATCATGGCGAGGCCGGTTCCATTGGTGAGGGCGGAGTCCTCGGCGTCCTGGCCCTCCAGCCTGCGGGTCACCACGAGGCGCAGATCCCGCGTCGCGCATTCGCCAAGCCAGGCGCGGTAGATGTTCATGGCCAGCTTCGCCAGCCCGAACGTCAGCAGGAGGGCGAATTGCAGCGCGACGAGAGTCAGGATCGCGGAGAGGCTGCCGGCATGGACGGCCGCGTCGATGATGCGCCGCTGCGTTTCGATCGGAGCGGCATTGAGAAGGAAGACGGCGACGGACAGCGCACAGACCGCCGCCTGATGCCAGCCGCCCGAGCAGAGGACGAAGCGCAGGAACGAGGAGGGCAGGGCGAAGCCCTGCGCATGCGGGGGCGGGGGCTCGGCTATCGCCGCGATAAAGTGCGAGAACTTCATGGAATGAGCACCGCCGCACCTTGCAACTTCCCGCTGCGCAGTGCGGACAGCGCCTCATTTGCCTGGTTCAGCGGGTAGATCGTCGTTTTGGTTGCAATGCCGGCCTGCCGCGCAACAGACAGAAATTCGCGGCCATCGGCCCGCGTGAGATTGGCGACGGAGACCAGCTCGCGCTCCTGCCACAGCAAGTCGTAGCTGAAGCTCGGGATGTCGCTCATGTGGATGCCGCCGCAGACGACGCGCCCACCCTTGACCACAGCACTCAGCGCCAGCGGCACGAGCGCTCCGACAGGCGCGAAGATCAGTGCGGCGTCGAGGGGCTCGGGAGGCTTTTCCTCGGAGCTGCCGGCCCAGCGAGCGCCGAGCGAGCGCGCATGGGCCTGCGCCGCCTCGTCGCCCGGGCGCGTGAACGCGTAGACCTCGCGGCCCTGCCAACGGCAAATCTGCGCCAGGATATGAGCGGCCGCCCCGAAGCCGTAGAGGCCGATCCGCCGCGCTGCCCCCGCGCTGCGCAGGCTCCTCCATCCGATCAGTCCCGCGCACATCAGCGGCGCGGCGGCGACGGGATCGGGAAAATCGTCCAGCGGGAAGACGTAGGCCGCGTCGGCGACGACATGAGTGGCGAAGCCGCCGTCGCGCGTATAGCCGGTGAACTCCGGAGCGTCGCAGAGGTTTTCCCGGAGGCTGCGGCAATAGGGGCAGTGTCCGCAGGTGTGCCCGAGCCAGCCGACACCGACACGCCTTCCCAGAAGTGCGTCGGCGGTGCCCGGCCCGAGCAAATCGACCCGGCCGACGATCTCGTGACCGGGCACGCGCGGGCATTGCAGGCCCCGCAACTCGCCGTCGACGACATGCAGGTCCGTGCGGCAGATCGCACAGGCCTCGACCCTGATCCGCAATTCCCCGGAGCGCGGTATCGGATCGGGGCGCCGCTCCTCGACAAGCGGTTGGCCAGGAACCTTCAGAACCATCGCTTTCATCGGCTTCTCCGGCCAACGCGCAACGGAAGGATGCCGGCGCGATGCCGAGCCGGCCTTGATCAAGCTCAAGGATTATACGGCTCTCAAGGCGAATCTTGGCGAAGAGTTTCCGCCGGTGCCGCGGACAATCCCGTCCACTCGGCCGTTCCGCCTGGCGCCGTGCCCGGCACATGCCCGAATGCGCACATCCTGCCAAAGAGCGCTGGGCGGAGCAGCCTGACGGCAGTCAGCTGCAGAAAGCTGGCGGATGAGCCGTCCGAGCTGCCTTGCGGGCGCTCAGACGGGCTCCAAGGGCAGCCTCTCAGGCCGCGGCCTTCCGGGGGCCCGGCCAGTTCGACGTGTCTTGGGCGCTGATCCCGGTCCAGGCATCCATATTCCGGCGGGCGAGCGTCGACAGCTTCTCGGCTTCGTCGGCGTAGGCGCCTCCGATACCCCTGGCAAAATCCTGATGAACGTCGACCGCCTGAGCGATCTCCTTGCAACGGCCGAGCTTGGCGCAGAATTCGGCCTGGGCCTGCATTCGGCGCCCCATGAAGGCCAGGACTTCGGAGACCATGGCGAACTGGGTTTCCCAGAGCTTCTGCGGCAGCACGGTCGCCGAGCCGAACTGCGCTTTGACGAGTTGCATGCCTTCATCGATCATGGCGGTGGCCCCGTTCTGGTCGGCGGGAAGGGAGTCGGAGACAGGCTTCATCGTAGGCATGTGAACCTCCTGCGTTGTCTCAGCCGCCTGAGCTGCGGCAGTGCGGAGTTTCCTCGGGGCGCGTCGCCCGGTCCTTGACGCATCGCAAATTCGGACCGCGGCCGAGGTTTTTCGATGGCTTCCTTCAGTGCCGGCATCCTGATGTATCGCCTGGCGGAAGAGGGCGCAGAGGTTCTGCTCGTCCATCCGGGCGGCCCGTTCTGGCAGCGCAAGGATCTTGGAGCCTGGTCTATCCCCAAGGGCGAGGCGCAGCCGGGCGAGACAGCACAGGAGACTGCGCGGCGGGAATTCACGGAAGAAGTGGGGGCGGCGCCCGACGGCCCTCTCATTCCGCTCGGGTGCATTCGGCAACGGGCGGGGAAGGTCGTCGAAGCCTTTGCGCTGAGGGGGGACCTTGCCGCGGAGCAAAGTCGCTGCACCAGCGAGGCCGAGATGGAATGGCCGCGCGGCAGCGGCCATATCCGCCGCTTTCCCGAAATCGACAGGGCGGCGTGGTTTTCGCTTCCCGAGGCTCGGCGGCGCATCCTGGAGGCGCAGGCCGAGCTTCTCGATCGCCTCGAGAAGAAGCTGGCCGACGAAGGCGATCGAGCCTGACCGCCGCTCGACGTCATGATCGCGGTGCGCTGGCGCGATGCAGCGGCGTGCGGCCCGAGCGGTCGCCGAGCCGGGCTTGATCTGGCGCAAACGCCGGCTCTTGCGTTCGGAGTATGATCGGCACTCCATCGTCCGCGGAGGTAGCCCATGAAAACGGCAATCACGCACGGGCCGGAATCCTGCAGGTCAGACCCGCCCAGGTTCACGATCGAGACCGCTCAGGACTATGCGCTCGCGAGGCACCGCATCAAAGCGCTCCTCGTACAGGATGGAACCAGTTTCCGGGAGTTGGAGGCGCTCAAGGACGCAGTCCGCGATTGGAAGTTGCGCCATCCTGCGCATGAACAGGGCAACTGAAGCGACACCAATATTCGCGTTCGCCCCGCGAAGCTGCGCTTGTTTCGGCGTTCGTCAAGGCCGCGCGGTCGATATCCTGCGCATGCTCAGGGATATGACCGCGCACGGATGGCGGCAGATCCGCATGGCTCACATAGGGTATGAACAAATTGCCGCAACTTGCTGCTACATATGTCCTCGCGGACAAGACCTGCGACCGGCCGTCTCGAACGCCAACAAGGCAAGCCGGCGTCGTCCCGAGACAATTCGCCTCGGCGGCCAGCCTCGATACCCGCATTGAGACGCGCTTCCCTTCTAGGCGCCGGTCAGAAGCCGTTCTATCGCGTGGATCGGATGCTTGGTCAGGTCTTTGTCGACCTCTGCGACGATGCGAGAGCGCGATTGCTCGTCGAGGTGCTGCCGGAGCACTGCGAGGATACGCGGGGGCGCCACCAATACGATGCCTCGCGAGCGGCCGGACTGGCTGGCAAGATTGAGGGCAGCCGCGGTTTCGCGTGCGAACTGCTTCTCCGCCAGGTCATGCCAGTCTGTTTCGTCGGTCGCGCTGGTGGGCGCGACGGCATTTTGCATGCGACCGGGCCGATCCGCTCCCTGCTGACCGTTCGGCGGGTTTGGCGAGGCCTGCTTGATCTGCTCGACTTCGAGCTTGAGGAGCGTCGGGCTGCCTTCGTTTCGCAGAAACATCGCCTTGCGGGCATCGCAGATGATCACCCATGCGTCGTGCGGAATCCGTAGGTTCATGGCGTTGCTCCTTGCGATGACCGGGGCGGCTTCAGCGGGAAATAATCTCGCGAACGAGGCTGATAAAGGCGCGCAAATGCAGCAAGAAAGAGAAGGCAGGCTTTTCGTCCAGTTGGTTGACGATTGCCGGGGCACGGTCGCGCCAGTTTCGCCAGGAGCGCCCGACCTTGGCGATCCAGCCACATGCGCTCGCTTCGGGCATGGCAGCCCCCTAAGGTGCAACCAGCTCAGATAATCGCAGCGCCGCCCCCGGTCCTTGATCCGCGTCAAGGACGAAAACCGATCGAGGACGCGAGACGATTGGCGGCCAGCTCATCCTGAAATCGTTCCGCTTTGCAGGGGCGTCAGGCCGTCGATATTGACAAGCATCAATGTCGTTTTTGGGGACTGAAGAATAGTGGCTCGTCCGAGGGGAGCCTTGTCATGCAGGTTGCCAGCCAGAATGAAACGATCTGCTATCTCGGATCGTGCGATGCTTTCGGAGGCGGCGCGGAGTGGATGGAGATGGTCTCCACCCACATCTCGATCGTCCTGCTGATCGGCTCCCGGGCCCTCAAGCTGAAACGACCCGTCAAGCTGCCCTATGTCGATCTGTCGACGCCGGAACGACGCTTGGCGATGTGCGAGCAAGAACTGCTGCTGAACCGCCGGACCGCTCCCGACCTCTATCGCGCGGTCCACCGGATCACGCGGGAGCAGAACGGCGATCTTGCGCTGAACGGCCGGGGCGAATTGGTCGATGCCGTCCTGGAAATGGAACGCTTCAACGACAATTTCCTGTTCGATCGGATGGCAGAGAGAAAGCATCTCACCGCGCCCGACATGGCTGCGCTCGCCGGTGCGATCGCGCGATTTCATCGCGCGGCGCCCATCTCGCCGGACGGCGAGGGCGCAAGGCGGATGGAGCGCGTGCTGTCGGTCAATGAGCGAGCTTTCGCCAATGCGGAGCTTCTCCCGCATCGCGAGGTCGAACCGGTGATCGCGGGGTGCCGCGAAGCGCTCGCGCGCCATGCCAGCTTGCTGAACCAGCGGGCACGGCAGGGAATGGTTCGGCGCGGGCATGGCGATCTGCATCTGCGCAACATCTGCCTGTTCGAGGGCAAGCCGTTGCTCTTCGATTGTCTCGAGTTCGATGAGGATCTGGCGACCGTGGATATCCTCTACGATCTCGCCTTCGTTCTCATGGACCTCTGGCACCGCAAGCTCGAGACACTCGCGAACGTCCTCTTCAATCGCTATCTCGATGCCATCGACGACGAGTCCGGCCTGTGCCTGCTACCGTTCTTCATGGCGGTGAGGGCCGCCGTGCGCGCGCATGTGACCGCAGTGGATAGCGGCAGACCGAAGGCCTCGCGATTGGCCGAGGCACGCGCCTATCTCCAGCTCTGCCGCAACCTTCTGAAGGCGCGGTCCCCTGTGCTGGTCGCGGTCGGCGGCTATTCCGGCTCCGGGAAATCGACGCTTGCGGCGAAGCTCGCGCCATCGCTTGGGCCGCCGCCGGGGGCCCGCATCGCCGCGAGCGACCGCATTCGGAAGAAGCTGTGCGGCGTCGCCCCAGAGATCCGCCTGTCGGCGGATGGCTATAGCGCTGACGTTTCCGCCCGGACCTATGCCGCGATGATGCAGGTTGCAGAAGCGACGCTGGCGCAAGGTCACGCGGCCGTCGCGGATGCCGTCTTCGATCGGCGCGTGGACCGGGAACGGATCGGCGAGGTGGCTCGCCATGCAGGCATGCCGTTCTGCGGCCTCTGGCTGCAGGCGCCGCAAGAGACGCTGGTGCGACGGGTCTCGGCGCGCTGTGGCGATCCCTCCGACGCCACGCCCGGCGTCGTGATCGACCAGATTGCCCGGCATGGCGCGGCGACGGAATGGACGAGGATCGCGGCCGAGGAGAACATCGACGGCGTGCTTCGAAGCACGTTCGAAGAGGCGCCGGCGTTGAAATACCTGCACGATATGGGTCGATAGCATCTCCGTCCCAAGTGGTGCCTGCGCGGCATCAGGCGGTGATCTCGTCCGCGAAGATCGTACGACCGCGCTCCCCGGCAAAATACTGCCTGAGCCAGGGATCCTTGTGCTTGAGCAGATCCTGTAGCGACCCGAGGGCGATGACTTTGCCGTGCGCGATGGCCGCGACCCTGTCGCAGGTCGTATGAAGGCTGCTCAGGTCATGAGTGATCATCATCACCGTCAGGTTCAAGCTCGCCTTCAGGGTCAGCAAAAGCTGATCGAACGCATCGGCCGCGATCGGATCGAGCCCTGACGTCGGCTCGTCGAGAAACAGGACCTCGGGATCGAGGGCGAGGGCACGTGCCAGGGCCGCCCGCTTGGTCATGCCACCAGAGAGCTCGGCGGGATATTTTTCCGCTGCATCTGGCGGCAATCCGACCAGATCGAGCTTGAGGATTGCCATCTCGGCGAGCAGGCTCGGCGACAGATGCAGGAGCTCGCGCATCGGCAGCTGGATATTCTCGGCGATCGTCAACGATGAGAACAGGGCGCCTTGCTGGAACATGACGCCGCAGCGCTGTTCGAGCAATCGCCTCTCGTTCTCCCGCAGATCATCGATGTTCCTGCCGAAGAGCTCGATGACGCCGCTTCGCTTGGGCACAAGGCCCAGAATGGTGCGTGCCAGGACCGACTTGCCGGATCCGGACGCGCCGATCACGCCGAGAACCTCGCCGCGCATGACGTCGAGGTCGAGATGGTCCAGCACGGTCTTGTCGCCGAACGCGACTGCAAGGTCCCGAACGCGGATGGCGACCTCACCGCTGTCCGGAGCCATGTCTCGTTCGGTCGAAGCCATGGATAACTCTCCGGCTGCGCACCATCATACACCCGAGCCGCAGGTGCTGCCGATCGGATAAGCCGGCAGACCAACGGCTGCGGTTGCGCTAGTGCGCGAGGAAAAGCGGCACGGGAGCGCTGTCGAGCAGATCCGCAGTCACGCCGCCCAGCACCCACTCCCTGAAGCGCGAATGACCGTAGGCTCCGGCGACGATCAGGTCTGCCGAGATCCTGCGGGCTTCGGCCAGGATGGCGTCGCCCGCGGAGGTTTCGGTGTCGAGAACGGTCGCCGTCGCCTCGACGCCGTGACGGACGAGATGGGCGCAGATGTCGGCGAGGACTTCGGCGCCGCCCATCCGTCCGTGGGCTTCCTCCCGGACCGTGACGACATGGACCTGCGTCGCCTGAACGATCAGAGGCAAAGCCTCGGCCACGGCGCGGGCGCTTTGCCGCGTGTCGGTCCATCCGACAAGGACGGTCTGGATCGCGGAACGCGGCAGGGCCTTGGGCGGCACGAGGTAGAGCCCTCTTCCGCCATCGAACATGACGCGCTCGAGCAGGGGACGCCAGCGTGCCTGACTATCGTCGCGCGGGCAGGTCGCGATGAAGAGGTCGTTCCAGCGGGCTTCCGTGGCGACGGCCTGTTCGAGGATACCGGGGAAAGCATCGACACGGCGCAACTCATGCGCAGGGTCGAGGCGCGTCAATCGCTGGCGCAGCCGCTTCTCGCTGGCATCTCCTTCCTCGGTTACGTCATCGACCAATTGCCCGATGGCGGAGGTGCCGAATTCACCGACGAAAATGGCAGGGTCGGGCAGGAGATTGGTAAAGACCCCGGTGAGGCGGGCACCGTGCCGCGCCGCGAGCGCTTCAGCGTGAGCCAGGCGGACCTCATCTTCCGGCGAACCGTCCAGATGAACCGCGATGTCGCGATAGGCAGCGTTGCCGGCGGCTCGTGCCTTCGCCGAGGCGCCTGACGATTGAGTGAAGTCCTTCATGCCAACCTCCGCATCGATAGCGCTGTTCATGGCGCCTATCGAGCAGCGGAAACAGGCCGGCCGCATTGATTCTCATCAAAACGAGACAGGGGTTCCCGGCGTTTGCGCTGAATCAAATGCAGCGGCGCGGATTCGCGGCAAGCTGGGGCTACGAAACCACAACGGCGATTTCGGAGAGCGAACATGCCGCCAATGCTTCAGTCCAGCGCATTGTCCGGGGGCCGGGCGGACGAGCCGCCCCAAGATGATGTGCGCCGCCGTCTTCCGAGAGCCAGGCCGCATCGAGCTCGAAGACAAGCCGATTCCGGATGTCGGGCCGCTCGACGCGCTGCTGCGCATCACGACCACGACGATCTGCGGCACCGACATCCATATCCTCAAAGGCGAGTATCCGGTCGCACGCGGCCTCACCATCGGCCATGAGCCAGTCGGCGTGATCGAGAAGCTGGGATCCGAGGTGAGGGGCTTCCGGGAGGGCCAGCGCGTGATCGCCGGTGCGATCACGCCGTCCGGACACAGCGCCGCCTGCCTCTGCGGCTGCGCCTCGCAGGATGGCCCTGGCGAGCGCCACGGCTTCAAGGCGATGGGTGGCTGGCGCTTCGGCAATACCATCGACGGGGCGCAGGCCGAATATCTGCTCGTGCCGGACGCCATGGTCAATCTCGCCCATGTGCCTTCCGGTCTGACCGACGAGCAGGTGCTGATGTGTCCCGACATCATGTCGACCGGCTTCTCCGGTGCCGAGAGCGGCGGCGTGAGGATCGGCGACTGCGTCGCGGTCTTCGCGCAGGGACCGATCGGGCTATGCGCCACGGCCGGAGCGCGCCTGATGGGGGCGACCCGGATCATCGCCGTGGAGAGCATCCCCGAGCGGCAGGCCGTGGCACGCAGGCTGGGAGCCGACGAGATCGTCGATTTCTCGAAGAGCGACCCGGTCGACGAGATCATGCGGCTGACGGAGGGCAGGGGCGTCGACGTCGCGATCGAGGCGCTTGGACGGCAGGAAACTTTTTCCGCGGCGTTGCGCGTGCTGCGGCCGGGCGGAACGCTCTCGTCGCTGGGCGTCTATTCCAGCGACCTGACGATCCCGCTCGGGGCTTTCGCCGCGGGCCTCGGCGACCACCGCATCGTCAGCACGCTCTGTCCCGGCGGCAAGGAGCGGATGCGGCGCCTGATCGAGGTCGTCGCTTCCGGCCGCGTCGATCTGGAGCCGCTGGTCACGCACCGATACCCGCTGGAGCGCATCAAGGACGCTTACGAGCTGTTCTCCCATCAGCGTGACGGCGTGCTCAAGGTTGCCATCACGCCGTAAGCGGCAGAGCCATGGACCAGCGCGTCACGCCATCGCCGGTTCAGCAGCCGGTTCTCGTTCTGGCCGACGAACCGACGGGCAACCTCGACAGCAAATCGGCCGATGGCGTGTTCGGGCTGATGCGCGAGGCGAATGGGCGCTCCGGCACCGGCTTTTTGATGGTGCCCCACAGCATGGATCTGGCCCGCCGCCGCGACAGGATCATCACCGCGATCGATGGGAGCATCAGCGGGAGCCCGGGATGACCATGGAACCAGCGAAAGCGGCGGCGGCAGGCGAGGGCGAGTTCTGGCGGGAAGGCCGCTGCGCGTCGCTGCAGCGCCTCGGGGCGACTCCGGATGGCTTGAGCGATGCGGAGGCGGCCGAGCGTCTGCGCCGCTGCGGACCCAATCTCGCGGTGGCCAGCCTGCGGCGCGGATTGCCGTTCAAGATCGCCAAGCGGCTTGTCGAGCCTCTGATCGCGATCCTGCTGATCGCCGCGTTGATCTCGGGCGTTACGGGCGATTGGCAGAGCCTGATCATCATCGTCCTCATCGTGCTGGCTTCGATCGCTCTCGATGTCTTCCAGGAGACCCAGGCCGAGAACGCCGTCGATGCCTTGCGGCGCACCGTTGCGGTTCAAGTCACGGCCGTTCGGAGCGGGCGGCCGGTCGAGATTCCGGTAAGGGAGGTGGTGGCAGGCGACGTGGTCGCGCTCCGTGCCGGCGATCTGATCCCGGCCGACGGGCTGATCCTCGAGAGCCATGACGCGATGGCCGACGAGGCGGTGCTCACGGGCGAGCCCTTTCCCGTCGAGAAGCTGGCCGCGGAATCCGACCGAGGCAACGACGGAACCGATACCGCGCTCTTCGGCGGAACGAGCCTCGTCGCCGGCGAGGCCAGGATGCTCGTGGTGGCGACGGGTGCCGATACGCGGCTAGGTTCGATCTCCCGCTCCATGCAGGCGAGCGAGCCGCCGACGGCCTTCGAACGGGGCGTTCATGGCCTCGGAATGCTGATCCTGCGCCTCACCGGCTTCCTGGTTCTGTTCGTCCTGCTGACGCAGCTCGTGCGGCACGGTCTGTCGATCGAGAGCTTCCTGTTCGCCGTCGCGCTTGCCGTCGGCCTGACGCCGGAGCTGCTGCCGGTGGTGATGACGGTGACGCTCGCGCGCGGTGCCCTGCGGATGGCTGCGCGCAAGGTCGTCGTGAAGCGCCTCTCCGCGATACACGATCTCGGCGCGATGGACGTCTTGTGTACCGACAAGACGGGGACGCTGACGGAAGCGCGGATCGCCCATGTCGGGAGCTTCGGCTGCGACGGCATCGAAAATGCCGACGTGACCGCGCTCGCGAGGGTGAACAGCCGCTTCTGCAGCGGGCTGCGCAACAACCTCGACACCGCCCTGCTCGCCGGCTCAGAAGACGATGACGGCTCCTGGCGTCCTCTGGCCGATCTGCCTTTCGATTTCGAGCGGCGCCGCTCCTCGGTCCTCGTAGCGAGAGGCGACGAACGGGAGATGATCGTCAAAGGCGCTCCCGAGGCCTTGCTCGCCTTATGCGACCGGTTCGAGGCAGCGGATGGCAATGCCGTCAGGCTTGAGGACGCGGCCAGAGGCCGGCTRCTCGCCCTCATCGATGCCAAGGGCGCGCAGGGGCTGCGCCTGCTCGGCATCGCCCGCCGATCCATGGCGCCGGGAACCGATGCGCTGGTCCGCGAAGACGAGGCCGGGCTCGTCTTTGCCGGCTGCGCCGCCTTCATCGATCCGCCGAAGACCTCGGCAGGCGCAGCCGTTCGCCAGCTCGCGGCGGCCGGCGTGCGCGTCAAGGTGATCTCCGGCGATGCGGCTCCCGTCGTCCGCCATCTGGCGGAAACGCTGGCGCTCCCGTCGCGCGGCCTGATGACGGGCGAGGAGATCGCGGCATTGGGTGACGCTGCGCTTGCCGCCCGGATCGGCAACATCGACTTGTTCGTCCGGGTCGCGCCGGAGCAGAAGGCGCGCATCGTCCTGGCGCTGCGCAGGGCAGGGCACACGGTCGGCTTCATCGGCGACGGCATCAACGATGCGCCGGCCATCCACGCCGCCGATGTCGGCCTGTCCGTCGAGGGCGGCACGGAAGTCGCGCGCGAGGCGGCCGCGATCGTCCTCCTCGCGCCCGATCTCGGCGTGCTCGCGCAGGGCATCGCCGAGGGGCGGCGCACCTATGCGAACATCATGAAGTATGTCCGTATGGGCACGAGCTCGAATTTCGGCAACATGCTCTCGATGGCACTGGCCTCGATGGTGCTGCCGTTCCTTCCGCTCAACCCACTGCAGATCCTGGTCAACAATATCCTCTACGACCTCTCCGAGGTCGGCATCCCCTTCGACGAGGCCGATCCCGCCGACCTCGAGCGACCGCGACGCTGGGACATGAACGCCGTCCTGCGTTTCACGCTCGTCATGGGCCCGCTCTCCTCACTGTTCGACGCCGCGACATTCGCCGTTCTGCTCGGCGTTTTCGGCGCCGGTGTGGAGATGTTCAGGACCGCATGGTTCGTCGAGTCGATCCTGACACAGATCCTGGTGATCTTCGTCATCCGCACGGCGGCTCCCTGCTGGCGCAGCCGGCCGCACCGCTTCCTTGTCGCAACCTCGCTGGGCGCGCTGGCGATCGCGTTGATCCTGGCGCTGACGCCGGTCGGACGCCCGCTCGGTTTCATAGGGCTGCCGATGCCGATCCTACTGTCCATTCTGGCCATCGCGGCCTTCTATCTCGTCCTCGCCGAGCTGCTGAAGCCGCTGGCGATGCGTGCCGGCACCGGCAGGGGAAAGCCCCGCGCTGCCGGCGCCGCCATGCGCCGCCGCGCCCGGCCGTTCTGAGCGGCCGGCTGGGCAGGCCGCCGCGGAACGCCGCCGGGCGGTGCCTCGATCGGCATCAATCGTATCGGAACGATCGCGCGATCTGGTCCTCGATCGGCTTCACGAGATAGACGAAGGCGGTGCGCAGGCCGGTCTGGATGAAGGCCTCGACTGGCATGCCCGGAAGCAGCACCTTGCCATCGAGCCGCTTCACTTCGTTCAGCCCCAGGCTTATGCGGGCGGTGTAGAAGGAGACACCCGTCTTCTCGTCAGTGGAGGCGTCGGCCGAGATCCGGATCAGGCGCCCCTCCAGGTCGGGGGTCGTGCGACTGTCGAAAGCAGGAAATCGCAATACGACAGCCTGGCCGATGCGCAACCGGTCGATCATGGCCGGCTCGATGCGCGTCTCGATGACGAGCCCGTCCGTCTCGGGCACGATCAGCATGATCTGCTCCGCCGGCGAAATGACGCCGCCGATCGTGTGCACCGTGCTCTGGTGAACGATGCCGTCCTGCGGCGCGCGCATCTCGGTCCGGTCGAGCTGGTCGACCGCTGYGATGCGCCGCTCGGAGAGATCGGCGATCTTGCCGTCGACATCGCGCAGCTCGGTCGTGACCTCGCGACGCAGGTCCTCGTCGATCTGCAGGATCTGCAGCTCGATCTCGGCGATGCGCCCCTTCACCCGGGCCGTGTCGGCAATGAGGCTGCCCTGCTCGCCGGCGAGTCGCGAGGCCTCGCGCTGCAGCGCCGTCAGCCGCGACAGCGCGACGAGGTTCTGGTCGTAGAGCTTCTGTACGGCGTCGAGCTCCTGCTTGATCAAGCCGGCCTGCGCCTGCTTCGCCTCGATCTGGGCCGCGATCCCCCTGATCTCCTCGCGCGACTGGACGATGCGCTCGCGGAACTGCGAGCGCTGCAGCTCGGCCGCGCTGCGTCGCGTGCGGAACAGGGTCTGCTCGCTGTCCAGGGCCTGGATCACCGTCGGCGCTCTCGCCCGCTCCGCCAGCTCCGTTGGGACGACGACCTCGGCCTTGCCGTCGCGCTCGGCCTCGAGGCGGGCCTTGCGGGCCTGGAACCTGCGCAGTTCGATCTCGATCAGTGCCAGGCTTGCCCTGGCATGGGTCTCGTCGAGCCTGACCAGGACGTCACCGGCCTTGACGTGGTCGCCGTCCTTGACCCGGATCTCCGCTACGATGCCGCCGGCTGCATGCTGGATGCGGCGGACATTGCTCTCGACAACGATCTTTCCGGAGGCGATGACCGCGCCCGCCAGCGGTGCCGTCGCGGCCCAGAGCCCGACCGTGCCGCAGAGCACGGCGATGGTGGCGACGCCGGCGATCGCCGCCCGGCGGATATCGCGGCGGGGATCGAGGCGGCGCGCGATCTTCCGGCTCGCACCTGACAGGTGCCCACCCACCACGTTCTCGTTAGCCGTGCGCATCGGTTGTCACGATCCTCTTCGAAGCCTGGAAGCCGGCGCCCGCCGCTGCCGGGGCAGCCGCCAGACTCTTCCGCAGGATCTCCTCCTTCGGCCCGAACGCCTGGACTTGGCCCTCGGCCAGGATCAGGACGAGGTCGGTGCCAGCGAGCGCCGAGGGGCGGTGGGCAATGACGATCACGATGCCGCCGCGCTCGCGCACGCTGCCGACGGCGGCGGTGAGCGCCGCATCGCCCGCTGCATCGAGGCTAGCGTTCGGTTCGTCGAGCACAACCAGGAACGGGTCGCGGTAGAGCGCCCGGGCGAGCGCGATATGCTGCCGCTGGCCGCCGGAAAGAAGGCTGCCGGCTTCGCCGATCGGCGTCTCGAAGCCCCTGGGCAGGCCGAGGATCATGGCGTAGGCGCCGGCCGCCTTGGCTGCGGCGAGAACGGCCTCCTCGCTGATGTCCGGATCGAAGCGGGCGATGTTCTCCGCCACCGTGCCGGCGAAGAGCTGCACGTCCTGCGGCATGTAGCCGATGATCCCGCCGCGCTGCTCGGGGGCCCATTGGTCGAGCGTCGCGCCGTCGAGACGCAGGCTGCCGCGCATGAGCGGCCAGACCCCGACCACTGCCCGCGCCAGCGTCGACTTGCCGGAGGCGGAGGGGCCGATGATCGCAAGCCCTTGCCCCGCATTCAGCGCAAAGCCTGCATCCTTCACGATCGGGCTCTGGGCGCCCGGCGCCGCGACAAAGACATGTTCCAGCACCAGCCGCTCCGTCGGCCGGTCCGGCGCGATGGAGGGATGGGCGCGCGGCTCCGCCAGCGCCGCCTTCAGCCGCTGCCAGGCCTGGCGGGCACCGATGAAGGGCCGCCAGCTGCCGATGGCGAGTTCGATCGGCGCCAGCGCCCGGCCGCTCAGGATCGAGGCGGCGATCATCACGCCCGAGGAGGCCTCGTTCTTCATCACCAGCCAGGCGCCGAGGCCGAGCATGGCCGACTGCAGCATGAAGCGGATGGTCTTCGACATCGTGCCGAGCGTGCTGACGAGATCGGACGAGCCAAGATTGGTCACGACGTAACGGTCGTTTATGCGGTCGAACAGAGTGGCGACGCGCCGCTCCATGCCGAGCGCGCCGATCACTTCGGCATTGCGCCTGGCGGCCTCGAGCAGGGCCGAGCGCTCGGCACCCGCGCGAGACGACTCGCGCGCGGGGCCACGCGTCAGCACTTCGGTCAGCAAGGCGATGAAGATGAGGATCGCCGCGCCGGCGACCAGGGTCCAGCCGAGAGAAGGGTGCAGCAGGAAGCACAGGCCGCCATAGAGGGGGATCCAGGGCAGGTCGAACAGCGTCGTCGGCCCGAGCCCCGAGAAAAAGCCGCGCACGCTGTCGAGGTCGCGTGAGAGCTGAATGCCGCCCGGCCCGCCGCGCAGGTGCGTACCGAGGATTGCGCCGACCACCGGCGCGCTGAGTTGGCGGTCGAGCACGATCCCGATCCGGATCATGATACGCTGGCGCAGCCAATCGAACAGGCCGAGCAGAATGTAGAGGGCTGCGACAATGATCGAGAGCGCGACCAGCGTCGGCACGCTTCGCGAGGGCAGCACCCGGTCATAGACCTGCAGCATGTAGATCGACCCGGTCAGCATCAGCACGTTGACCAGGGCAGAGAACAGCGCGACCGCCAGGAAGGCGGAGCGGCAGGATGCCAACGCCTCGCTGGCAGCATCGGAAGAGGGCTTGGGAAGCAAGGCAGCCATCCCTAAGCAGATGTGAACGGGTCAGACAGGGCCCACCCTATGGCCCCGGCGGATCTCACCGGAGATCCGCCTTCGGCCAACGGCAGGCAAGATTTTCCGGAACTTCCGACAGCTGCGCTCCGCAGAACGAGCCACCGGCAAACCCCGCTTTGCTTTCAGGCGAACAAAAAATCACTATGCGTCAGCATGTGCGTGAAATTGTGCAGCGTAACCTGGTCCGCCCCGGCGGTAATGACGGTGTCGGAGCCGCTTTGCGCGATAGTCAGATCAGCGAAGGAATGTACGCCAGCCACACCGCTGAACCCGATCTTGTCATGCTGGGCCTGACTGAAATCTTCGATGGTGTTATTGGTCCCGACCGTCATCGAACCAGAATCCTTGAACAGGAACAGATCGGCGCCGCCACGCGCCTGGTCGCTCAGTTGTCCGTCGCCCCACATGTCGTTGCTGACCGCGGATCCGGATGCAGCTGTCCCGGCGATCAAGGTATCATTGCCGCCCCTGGCGAAGCCTGACAGGGTTGCGGCGTCACCGAAGAGGCTGTTCGTCACCGTGCCTGCGCCGCTGTTGCTGCCACCGGTCAGCGTATCGTTGCCGCCTCTCGCCGCGTCGCGCATGGATTGCGCGTCGCCATAGAACTGGTTGACGACATCCCCGGAACCGACGCCGCCCGACAGGCGGTCATTGCCGCCGGCAGCATCGCCGAACATCGTCTGCGCGTCGCCATAGGCCGCATTCGTGAACTGCGCGGATAGTCCCTCATTGCCGGCAAAGAACGCGACGTCATCGCCGCCCTGAGCCCGGCCGAACATGTTGTGGCCGGCATCACCGAAGAAAGTGTTGCTGGAGCCGGGACCGCTGGTGAAGGTGTCGTTGCCGCCCTTGGCAAAGTCGACCATGTCGAACGCGTCACCGTAGAAAAAGTTGGTGGAAAAGGCGCCATTATTTGTGAAACTGTCGTCGCCGCCCCGCGCATGACCGGACATGCTGCGCCCGGCGTCGCCGGCGAAAACGTTGTTGCTGAAGGCGCCGCCACCCGTGAAATCGTCGTTGCCGCCTTGGGCGAAATCCGACATGTCGCGGAGCGCATCACCGTAGAAACTGTTGTCGGCATCTTGGCCGCCGCCAGTGAAGCTGTCATTGCCGCCTCGAGCATGGTCGAGCATGCTGCCGACCGTGTCGCCATAGAAGGTGTTGTTGGCCTGGTTGCTGGCGCCGATGAAGTTGTCGCTGCCGCCCCGAGCATGGCTGGACATATCGCCGCCCGCATCTCCGATGAAAATGTTGTTGGACAGGGCAGCGCCCACGAAACGATCATCGCCGCCCTGAGCCTGACCGGACATCCGGCCGCCCGCATCGCCGAAAAAAGTGTTGGTGGAGAGGCCTCCACCCGTGAAGGCGTCATTGCCGCCCTTGCCTTGGTCGAGCATGTCGCCACCCACGTCACCGTAGGCCGTGTTGGTGGAGCTGAGCGCACCCCTGAAAGAGTCGTTGCCGCCCTGAGCATGGTCGAGCACGTTGCCGACCGCGTCACCGTAGAAGGTGTAGCTGGCAGGGGCGCCGCCGCTGAACGTGTCGTTGCCGCCCCGGGAATGATCGCGCAGGTTGCCGCCGGCGTCGCCAATCAAAACAGTGTTGGTCGGATCGCCGGCAAGAGTGTCATCAGCGCCCAATTGATGATCGGTCAGATCACCCGGGGTAAACGGCACGCGGTGAGACATGGTCATGCTCCCACTGAGTTACCCCAGCGCCCGTCGCGATATTAGGCTGATATGCCCGAGCCCACAACGAGCACAAACGGGGTAGTTCGCTTGGATCGACGACACTCCGGGCGCTCCGCGCATGCTCGCTGCCAAGCAGGAGCCAGCCTCCAGTTGCATCGGCCGAAGGACACACCGCTCAGCAAAGCCGGCTTTCTCGGGGGGCCTCGCTCGCGCAACGAGCCAAGCACGCGCAATGCATTTTCGATCGCTCGATGCTCGGTAGGGCGGATCCGAGCGAGATCGCGATCGGAGCCGAGAGCTCGGCGCGGGGCGGCGAGCTTCAGCAACGCGGGGGGCAGGCGGTCGGGGCAGGTCCCGGATTTGTGAAGCCTTTGCCTGCAGACCGGATCTTGGGGCGGGCTATGGTCATTGGGCGGTGAGCACATTCGCCGCAATCTTGAAGCAGGGGTCGGTCGAGTGACGCATCCAAGGAAAACGGCCGGGCGTCCGAGTGGTTGGTCGGTGACGATCGCTTTGCTTGTCGCCCTGTTCAGCGCGGCAACTGCTTATGCACAGGAGGGGGCGGCCAACAGTCCGGCCGCTGGAGCCAGGCCCTCGGCCGAGGTCGCGGAACGGCGAGTGGTCACGGCGTCCAGTTTGCCGCCCGCGTCGATCACACAGCATGAACTCGCTCTGGATGAAGGCCTTCTGCGATACACCGCCATTGCGGGCGCACTTCCGGTGCGCGAAGCCTCCGGCCGAGTTCTGGGAGAGATCGCGTATATTGCCTATCAGCGCTCGCTCGCCGGCGAAAAGGCCGATCAGCGTCGCCGTCCGGTGATCTTCGCCTTCAATGGCGGACCGGGCGCCGCTTCAGCCTTTCTCAATGTCGGGGCATTCGGACCCAAACGCGTTGCGTTCGGGCGACCGGGCGATGCGCCATCTGCTCCGCCAACCCTGGTAGACAATCGAGAGACCTGGCTCAGTTTCGCCGATCTCGTCTTCATCGATCCGGTTGGAACAGGGTTCAGCCGGTTCTCATCTGGCGCGGACGACGCGCGGGGCATGCTCTGGTCCGTCGAGGGGGACTATCGCTCGCTCTCGCGCTTCATCGTCAATTGGTTGAGGGCAAACGACAGGATTGGCTCGCCCGTCTATCTGGTCGGCGAGAGCTACGGTGGATTCCGGGCCCCCAAAATCGCCGGCGAATTGCAGACCTCGGACGGCATCGGCGTTTCCGGCCTGATCCTGATCTCGCCGGTTCTGGACTTCACCTTCCAGCGGGACGCGCGCGACACGCCGCTGAAATGGGCGGTCTCTTTGCCCTCCTTGGCAGCAACCCACTTGGAGGCAAGAGGCAAATTCTCGCCCGAGCGGCTCGCGGAGGTCGAGGCCTATGCCACCGGCGAATACGTCATTGATCTTTTGAAGGGGCCGCGCGACGCCCAGGCTCGCGCTCGCATCGTTGAACGCGTGGCGGGATTCACGGGGCTCGATCGGGATCTTGTCGAGCGCCGCGGTGGCAAGATCGATAATGGCACCTTTTTGCGCGAGGCAGGGCGAAAGGACTTTGTCGTCGGCAGCCCTTATGACGGAGCGGTTGCCGCGATGGATCCCGAGCCGGATGCCGCTCGTAGCCGGGCGCCGGATGCCGTCCTGGAGGCGGCGACCGCACCGCTGACGAGCGCGATGCTGATTCACTACGCAAACGATCTGAAATGGAGCCCCGACGGGCGCTATATGCTGCTCAACAACGAAGTCAGCAATCGTTGGAGTTACGGCCCGGGGCGGGGCGATCGGGAGTCGATCTCGGAGCTGCGGAAGCTTCTGGCGCTGGACCCTCATATCCGCGTGCTCGTCGCCCATGGTTACGCCGACCTCGTCACGCCGTACCTCGAAAGCAAGCTCCTGCTCGACCAACTTCCCGCTCTCGGCGATCCCAGACGGGTTAAGCTATCGCTGTTTGAAGGGGGGCATATGTTCTACTCCCGGGACAAATCGCGCGCCGAATTACGCGATGCAGTTCGGCAGATCGTGGAGCCGCGCCAGGAGCTTTAGCGCGACACAGACCGAGGCCGCGCGATGCAATTTCGTGAGGGCTGGCGCGCGATGTGGGGTTTGGGGCGAACACCCAACGTCCGGAAGTGGCGCTGGGCGCACCCGCACGGTCAAGCTTTAAGATGAAGCGTAACCAGGACGGTCACTGTGGCGCCATCGGGTAGCGTTGCTGCGACGCGCAGGAAATTGCCGAAATGCGACAGGCGCTGGAAAGTAACGGCGTCCTTCGCCGCTGGCAGCGCGAACTCCGAGCCTTCATGGCACCAGTGCATGCCGTCGGCGGAGATTTCGATCCGCGCCTTCGGCAGAGGTCCTTCGGGGTCCTTCAGCGCTCTGACGAAGACGATCGCCTCCTTCGCCCAGCCCGCCTCGTAGGGCTCTGTCGCACTGGTCCCCGTCCAGGTTTCGTTGCGGGCGACGACGGCGGTCAGGTTTTCGGGCAGCATCAGAAATCCCCCGACAGGCAGACGGAGTCGAGATAGGCGAAGGCGCGCTTGTTGGTATCCGTCTCGGCGAAGAAGGCGAGGTTCAGCATGCACCACAGGTTCTTCATCGCGGGGATGCGGATGCAGTCGAAGCCGTCCATGGCGAAGACCCGGTCATTGACCTGGAAGCGCGTCGCCTGCATCGCGGCGAGGTCGAAATCGAAGCGCAGATAGTGCCAGTTCACCTTGGTCGGAATCTCGTTGTAGCAGAGCCGCTGCTCTCCGCCCGGCAGATCCTCCCAGTCCTCGGGCGCGAGGTGGTAATGCGTGATCGTCTTGCCGGCGGTGCCGATCGGTTTGATCGGCGTCGTCCGGCGCTTGAACTGCCATTTCTGGATGTGCTGCCCGTCCTGCGCGTTGAGAAAGCGCAGGTGCGGCATGACGCGATCGCCCGGCCCTGAGGTGTCGCCGATCTGGAGATCGTAGAGGAAGCCGAAAGATCGGATGTCGGTCTCCGAGAGCGCGAGCTCCGTCGCCTCGGGCTTGAAGGTGAAGTAGGCCTCGAGCCGGATCGGCCCGGCCTTGCGGAAGGTCAGGCGCTTGATCGCGACATTCTGCGCGCCCTTCCTCGGACGCGTCGCGATCTTCAACGCATAGGAGCCGTCGACGCCGCCATGCGAGCCGAAATCCCAGCTCGGCAGCGTCGAGAGCATGGCGTGGCTGTGCTGGGCATAGCCCGGCAGCATCGCGTCGAGCGTATCCTCGTAGTTGCCGACGAGCTGGGTCCAGCCGCACATGCCGCGGTCGAAATCGTCGAGGCAGATGATGCGTGGCAGCGGGTCGAAGCGGCTGAGTTGCGGGTCACTCTCGCGGAGCGCGCGCCTCATGTCGTCTAGCCGGGAATCCGATGGGTTCATGGCGGTTACCCCTTCACCGCGCCGGCGGTCAGGCCCGCGACGAGGTGTTTCTGCATGAGGATGACGAAGGCGAGCACGGGCACGAGCTGCACGGTCGAGGCGGCAAAGAGCACGCCCCATTCGACGCCCTCGACGGCGCCGATCATCTCGGAGATCACCAGCGGCGCGGTCTTGGCATTGGTGGTGGTGAAGATGAAGGCGAAGAGGAACTCGTTCCAGGCATAGACGATGACGAAGACCGAGACCGCGAGCATGCCCTGTGCCGCCATCGGCAGGATGACGCGGACAATGATCTGCATCTGCGAGGCGCCGTCGACCATCGCGGCTTCGTCGAGTTCGCGCGGGATCTGGTCGACGAAGGTGCGCATCACCACCGTCCCCAGCGAGACGAAGAAGGTGGCGTAGAGCACGATCAGGATGAAATGCGTGTCGTTGAGCCCGAGCCAGTTCACCACCGGGAAGAGCGGCAGCGTGATCACGATCGGCGGGATCAGCCGGATGAAGATCAGGAAGAAGGCCGAGGCCTGCAGGCCGCGCGAGGCGAAGCGCGAATAGGCGAAGCCGGCAAGCAGCGAGACTCCGACTGCCAGCACAGTCGCGCCGACCGTGACGAGGAAGCTGTTCCACAGGCCGAAGAAGAAATCGCCCCAGCGGCTCCAGAGCGCCTGATAGTTCGCCAGCGTCGGCGCGAAGGAGAAGGTGCCGGTGGTCGAGAAGATGTCGCGGTCGGCCTTGAAGGACGACATCGCGATCAGCCCGATCGGCACGAGCGACCACGCGACGACTGCGAGCACGCCGACGAATTTCAGGAGATGGCGCAAAACCTTGGGCAGGGAGAGCTTAGGCACGCGCGAACATCTCCCGGTAGAGCCGGCGCAGATAGAACAGCGCGAGCAGGAGCGAGGCGAGTACCAGGAGCCAGCCGGTGGCGGCGGCCGAGCCGAAGGCGTTGTAGCGGAAGGCCTCGAGATAGAGATAGACCGCCATCACCTCGGTCGAGCGTGCCGGGCCGCCGCCGGTCATCAGCCAGACCTCCGAGAACAGCCGGAAGGCGAAGATGTAGCGGAACAGCGCGGCGATGAGCAGCGCCGGCATCAAAAGCGGCAGCGTGATGCGGCGGAAAGAGGTCCAGGCCGAGGCGCCATCGATCGAGGCGGCCTCGTAGAGATCGCCGGGAACCGACATTCTCGCCGCATAGAGGATGATGAAGCTGAAGGGCAGGTGCAACCAGATCGAGAGCAGGCTGACCATGGCGAGGCCATGGCTCGGATTGACCGCCCATTCGATCGGCGGCAGGCCGATCGCGGCCAGCAATCGGCTCATCATCCCGACGTCGGGCTCGAACAAATAGCGCCACATCACCACCGCCGAGACCTCGCTCACCGCATAGGGCGCGAGCACGATGGCGAGCAGGAGAGGGCGAAACGGCACGCCCGAGGCGAAGAACAGCGCCATGCCAAGCCCGATCAGCAACTCGACATGCACGACGATGGCGACGACGATGACGGTGTTGAGCAGCGCCTTCCAGAAATACGGATCGGCCAGCACCTTGGCGTAGTTGGCGAGGCCGACGAATGTCGCCGCCTGACCGAAGGAGGACTGGTTGAGGCTGAGCCAGAAGACATAGATCGCCGGCAGGAAAATGATCCCGCCGATCATGAGCTGGACCGGCGTGACCAGTGCGATGGCGGAAATGGGCGTGCGGGTGGTCATGAGAGCACTCGCGCTTCAGATTTCACCCATCCCGCTCTTCCAAACCGCTCCGTCATCCCGGGCAAGCGAAGCGCAGACCCGGGATCCATCGTAGAGTTCGACACCTTTCGATGGATCCCGGATCGGCGCGGCTGCGCCGCTTGTCCGGGATGACGGCGGAGCTTGGATGGAAGGGAAGCGCTCGAATCCATCGCCGCCTCACGCGATCCCGAAGCGCTTCAGCGCCTCGCGGTCGATCTCGATGCCCAGCCCCGGCCCTTGCGGGATCGCGAGCTTGCCGTCGACGAGCTGCGAACCCTCGCCGACGAGCGGCTTAGTGAAGGCGTCGCGCAGCGGGTTCTCGTAGACCATGCATTCGAAGGTGCGGAAGCTCTCTGCCGCCGCTGCGAGCTGCAAACTGGCGGCGACGCAGATCGCACCGGACCAGCCGACATGCGGCGCATAGGCCGTGTTGAAAGTCGCGGCGAGCTCGGCGATGCGCCAGGTCTCGGTGATGCCGCCGGAGCGCGTCACGTCGGGCTGGATCAGTCCGAGCGAGCGATCCTGCAGCATGGTCAGCGCCTCTCCTGCGACGAAATCGCTTTCGCCGGCCGCAAGCCGGATCGGCAGGTGCTGCGCGAGGCGGCGATACCCCTCGCGATCACCAGGCGCGATCGGCTCCTCGAAGAAGCCATAGCCGAGATCGGAAAGCGCGCGGCCGACGATCAGAGCGTCGTCGACGTCATAGGCCCAGTTCGCGTCGACATAGAGGGCGATATCGTCGCCGGCGAGGCGCCGAATCAGTCCGGCACGGGCGATGGCGTCCTTGAGCGGATGGCCGAGCTTGACCTTGATCTCGCGGAAGCCGGCCTTCAGCGCCGCCGCCACCTCGGCCTCGACAGTCGCATCGTCGAGCCAGTTGATCGAGGAGGCATAGGCCGCGACCGCCTTGCGCCCCATGCCGCCGAGCAGGCGGTGGATCGGCTGGTTCGCCTGCTTCCCGGCGATGTCCCAGAGCGCGATATCGATTGCCGCGATCGCCTCGACGATCTGCCCGCCGGGGCGGCCCGAGAGCGCCGCGCGCATCGCCTTCCAGAGCGCGCGCCGGTCGGCACCATCGCGCCCGATCAGGCGTGGCACCAGCGCCTCCTCGATGAAGCGCGCATAGCCGGCCGCGCCGCGCCGGCACAAGCCTTCGCCGAAGCCGACGGTGCCATCCTCGGCCTCGACTTCGACCACGACGATCTCGATCGCCGGATAGTCGCCCTGCGACGTCCGCTGGACCTTGGGCAGGGTCGCCCGCAGCGGATGGACATCAATTCTGGCGATGCGGCTGGCCGACATGCGGCATGGCCCTCCCGAGACGTGCCGCTGAGCGGCATCTACTTATCAGATAAGTTGAACAGTTGCCAAGGAACGCGGCACCTGTCAATGATCACCGCCGGAGGACATTGATGAGCGATCTCGCCCGTTCCGTTCTGGATGCAGACGACCCGTTCGCGGGTGGCGATGTCGTGCCGATGCGCCTTGGCGATGCGGTGATCCAGCGCATCACGCAGGCGATTCATGAGGGGCGCCTGAAGCCCGGGGACTCCCTGCCATCGGAGGCGCGCATCGCGGCCTCCTTCGGCGTCAGCAAGCCGATCGCGCGCGAAGCCATCCGCCAGCTCGCAGCCATGGGCGTCGTCCATATCCAGCAGGGCAAGCCGACGCGGGTGCAGGCGCTCGATGCCGCCCCGCTCGACCGCTTCTATCGTTTCGCCGTGCGCGGCCGCGCCAACGGCCTGAGCGAGGCGGTGGAACTGCGCCGCATCCTCGAGCCGCCGATCGCGGCCCATAGCGCGGAGCGGCGCTCGGCCGAGGATATCGAGAAGCTCGATCTCATTCTCGCCCGGATGGAAGATGCTCTCGGCAATGTGCCGCGCTGGATCGAGGCCGATCTCGATTTCCACGAGGCCGTCGCCGCCTCATCCGGCAACCGCCTGCTCGATTTCCAGATCCGGGGCCTGCGCCCGGTGATCCGCGAGGTCATGGAGATCTTCAACTCGCGCGAGGCGAGGGGGCCTGAGGACTGGCGGCGCACCTTCGAACGGCATGTCCGCGTCGTCGAGGCGATCCGGGCGAGCGATCCGGCTGCGGCCTTTGCCGCCATGAACAAGCATTTCGAAGCGGCAGAAGCCGCCATCGCGGAACTCGCGAACCACAGGGAGGATCAGCATGAACCAGAGGACGACGCTCGATCGTAGACAGTTCGGGGCCGGCATCCTTGGGGTGAGCTTCGCCGGGCTCGGCGGGGCCGCGCTGGCACAGAGCGGCCCGTTCAACGTCTTCACCCACCGCGTCATGCAGACGGTCGCGACCGGCGCGCAGGCCGGCGACATCACCAGGGACTGGGCGCAGAAGAACGGCGTCACCGTCCAGTGGACGACCTTCGACACCAGCCCCTTGCAGGAACGACTGTTCCGCGAGGCCAGCCTCGGCGAGACCTCGGTCGATGTCGGCTTCGTGGTCAACACCCAGGTCGTGCCGCGCGCCGCGACCCTGTTCGAGCCGCTCGACGACTATCTGAAGAAGGACCCGGTCGAGGACGTCGCCGACATCTTCCCCGGCCTGATGGAAGGCATGAAGGTCGGCGGCAAGCAACTCGCCATCCCGTTCCGCCACGCCTCTTCCGGCCTGCATTACAATGAGGAAATCCTGGCCGAGAAGGGTTTCTCCAAGCCGCCGGCGACGATCGAGGAGATGATCGAGATCGCCAAGGCCTGTAGCTATCGCCGCAGCGACGGCACGCAGGTCGTGGGCTTGTGCACGCCGGGCGTGACCTATCCCAACGTGATCGACCTCGCGCGCGCCTGGGACGGCGAGTTCATCACGCCCGACTTCAAATGCGTCGCCGACCAGCCGCCGATGCTGAACGCGATCCATACGCTGCGCGCGCTCTTCCAGGCCAATGCCTTTCCGCGCAATTTCGCGACGCTTTCGCCCGAGGACGTCAATGTCTGGATGCAGCAGGGCCGCGCTGCGATGAGCCTGCAGAGCATGGGCCGCAACCGCATCTACAACGACCCGCAGAAGTCGAAATTCCCCGGCAAGATCAAGACGATCGCCGTTCCCGCCTCGAAGACGCTCGCCGGCAAGTACGACGCCGCGCCGGCCAAGGTCGAGTTCTGGGGCATGGTCATCCCGAAGAACGCCAGGCGCAAGGACCTCGCCTGGAGCTTCATCAAGGCGATGGCCTCGAAGGAGGCGACGCTGAAGGCGGCGCTCAACGGTAATGGACCGG
The DNA here is from genome assembly GCF_056395485.1 of Allobosea sp. 10L417. NCBI lineage: Bacteria > Pseudomonadati > Pseudomonadota > Alphaproteobacteria > Hyphomicrobiales > Alloboseaceae > Allobosea > Allobosea sp. 10L417. Next base: position 25,228 of record NZ_JBFTJP010000009.1, on the reverse strand, counting down.
TGCGCGCCTCGACCTACGCCGATCAGAGCTTTGCCGGAACTGTGCCCTACGCCGCCGAGGAATTGAAGGTGCTGAAGGTCGCGCGCGTGCCGATGCCGGCCTTCGACGAGGCGGCGCGTGCCGGCGACCTGTTCAAGGAAGAGGCGGAAGCCGCCGTGCTCGGCATGAAGACGCCGGAGGAGGCGATGGGGTCGCTGGTCAAGCGCGTGCAGCCGCTGCTGCCGGCCTGAACGGTCGAGAAAGCGGCGCGACCAAAGCGCCGCCGGGGACATATCCGGGAGGACAATCGATGACATCCAGCATCTCGCGCCGCAGATTCGGTGCGCTTGCCAGTGCCGCCGCGACCGCCGCCCTTATACCGAAAGGCGTCCTCGCCCAGGCGAAGACGCTGACGGCGCTCGGCCACCGCGTCCACCAGACCGCCGCGACGACCGGGCCCGGCGGCGACGCGACCGAAAGCTTCCGCAAGGCTGCTGGAGCCGATGTGAACTGGGTCACCTTCGGCGACGTCAACGCCGTGCATGAGCGGCTGCTGCGCGAGGCCTCGCTGTCGGAGACCTCGATCGACGTCGCCTATCTCGTCAACGGACGCGCTGTGCAGCGCAATCTCCAGCTCTTCGAGCCGCTCGACAGCTTGATGAAGCAGGCGCCGATCGAGGCTTTCGATGATTTCGCTCCGGGCCTGCTCGCCCCGCTCAAGGTCGGCGAAGCCCTGCACGGCATCCCCGTCCGCCACGCGACCAATGCCCTGATCTATAACGAGGCCCTGCTGGAAGAGCGCGGCGTCACCAAGCTGCCGACGACATTCGAGGAGCTGACCGAGCTTGCCCGCAAGCTCACCTTCAAGCGCGAGGATGGCACGCAGGTCTATGGCCTCGCCTTCACCGCCGTATTCGCTTCGAACTTCCTGACGCTCGCCCGCTCCCTCGGCGGCGATTACATGACATCAGACGGCAAGATCGTCGCGGCCGAGCCGCCGATGGTGAAGGCGCTCACCCTGCTCGCCGATTTCTACAAGGCCGGCGTGCTGCCGCGGAATTTCGCGACGGTGAACAACGAGGAGATCACCACCTGGATGCAGCAGGGCAGGGCGGCGATGACGATCAATCCCTTCGCCCGCCTCGTCACCTATAACGACCCGTCGAAGGGCAAATATGGCGGCCGCTTCAAGTCGCTGCTGCCGCCAATGGCCGCCGACCTCGCCGGCAAGGTCGCATACGCGCCGACGGTCGAGTTCTGGTCGCTGGTGATCCCGAAGAGCGCCAAGCAGAAGCCATTGAGCTGGGAGTTCATCCGCGCGCTCTCCTCGAAAACCGGCACGACCGCCATGGCGCTGAACGGCAACGGCCCGGTGCGCATCTCGACCTATGCCGACGAGAAGCTGAAGGCGGCGATGCCCTATGCCCCCGACGAGGCCGCCGCGCTCAAGGCCTCGCGCATCCATCTGCCAGCCTTCGACGAGCAGGCCCGCGCCCACGACATCTTCATCGAGGAAACGCAGGCCGCCGTGCTCGGCCGCAAGCCGGCGCAGCAGGCGATGGATGATGCCACCGCGCGCGTGAAGCCGTTGCTCGGCTGATGGCTGGAGCGCTTTCAGACCGCGTCGCGCTTGTCACCGGCGCGGCACGCGGCATCGGCCTTGCGATCGCGACGCGGCTCGCCGAGGCCGGCGCCCATGCGATCATCCATGACCGGGATGCCGGCGCCGCCGACGCTGCGGTGGCCGACCTGCGGGCGCGAAACCTCCTGGCCTCGCCCCTGATTGCCGACCTCGCGGGGCCCGCAGTCCCGCCAGCCATGGCGAATGAGCTGAAGGCGCGGGGGACCGAGCCCGATATCCTCGTGCTCTGTGCCTCCGTCGAAATGCTGGAGACCTGGGACGCGGTCTCGGAAGCGGCGATGAGCGCCCAGACTGAGATTAATCTCCACGCCACGGTGCGGCTGCTACAGGCCTTCCTGCCCGCCATGCTCGCACGCGGCTTCGGCCGGGTGATCGCGATCGGCTCCGTGCAGGAGGCGCGCCCCAATCCGACGCATTTCTATTATGCGGCCACCAAGGCCGCGCAGACCAACATGATCCTGAACCTCGCCCGCACGACGCAGGCGCCGGGCGTTACCTTCAATATCGTCAAGCCCGGCGCGATCCTGACCGACCGCAACCGCGCCGTCCTCGCCCAGCCCGGGCGGAAGGAGCAGGTGCTCGCCCGCATTCCCCTTGGCAGACTCGGCAAGCCGGAGGACTGCGCGGGGATCGCCCTGCTGCTCTGTTCGCCCGAGGGTGGCTATATCAACGGCGCCGAGATCGCGGTGGATGGCGGCCTGCAACTGTGACAGCCGCCACGACCTTCTTGCCGAGCTCCCATCTGGATATCTGCTAACGACCGCTTTTCGGCACCGATCCAACTCCCGGTGTTGGCCCGCAGCGCCACTCGTCTGCCAATCACGGCATCGCAGTTTAAGCGACCCGGCTATCTGGAGGCTGGGCCTCTAGAGCTTACGCCTGAAGAGCTCAGCCAAATCGTGGAAATGGAGAGGTGAGGCCGAGCGGTTGCCGATGGCGGCCATGGCTCACGCCGTCGGCGCTATCGCATACGCCCGAAACACAGCCCCATAGAAACAGCCGGAAGCAATAAGAACGAAGCCGTGCCAGATCGCATTCTGGAACGGCAGGCTATGCCAGACGTGGAAAACGACACCAATCGAATACAGAAGACCGCCTGCAACGATCAGCCATACGGTAGTCGCTGGAAGGAGGCTGACGCTTTCCCAGATCAGAAGACCGCTCCACCCGATCAGGAGATAGAGCGCTATCGACAGGCGATCAAATCGACCCGGCAAAGCGACCTTAATGACGACGCCGGTCGCCGCCGCGAGCCATACGATTATCAGGAGAGCCTGGGCGAAAATGCTCCCGCTCAGCTTCATCAGGAATGGCGTGTAGGTGCCGGCGATGAGGACGTAGATCGCCGAATGGTCGAAGCGCCTGATGAGCCACTTGCGGGGCGAGATCGGCCACATGTTGTAGGTTGCCGAGACGATGAGAACCGTCAGAAGGGCCGCACTGTAGATTGATACGGGGATCAAATCGAACAACGGAGCACTGTTCGCGACCTGAACGATCAAAGCTGCGACGGCAGCCAGCCCTAAGGTAACGCCCAGGGCATGGATCACGCCGTCAGCCCAAAGCTCGGCACGCCTGAAGACGAAGCGCCCTGTTACGGGAACATTCACAGCAATTCCTAACGTGCTGGCGGCTTGGTTTGGCTTCGCCGGGTACCGAGCATCTATGTCATTCCGATGTCGAAACCGGTGCCGCTGATACCTGCCGCCGCTTCAATGGATGCGTCCCCGCGGTCTAGAGCGAAGGTGAGCCGTTTCGCCCGGGCGAGGCGCTCGGCCTAGAAATCCACGTCGTAGCGTGCCGTAGAGGGCGGCTGCCCCGCGAAGCCGACCGTCGACACATGCCCGCACCGACCAGCCCTACAGAACGCTCAATAGCCCTTGCCAAAGGAGAACCGTCCACACCTGGCGCGTTCTTACCGGACTTCATTCATATAGGCATGTGAGGCGGTCGTCGCACGGTGCCATCCGAGGATTGTGGGAACGCCGGCCTGATCGTACGCGACCTCGTCGATCGTGAGGACGGCCTGACGCTCAGGCAGGTCGAGTAGCGCCATGTCCTCATCGCTCGCGAGATCGGCCGTGATTTGCTCGCGGACGGCCGAGATACGAATGCCGTATTGCTCCAGGAGATGCAGGTAGAGCAAGGCCGGGAGCGCCTCCGGCTCGCGCGGCAGGTCCGGCACCCTTTCCTCGGCGAGCAGCAGCTTGTCGTGCATGACGGGGCGGCCGTCGGCATGCCTGATGCGATGGATGGCGACGATGCCACCCGCGGTAATCTGCAGGCGCTCGATCTCTTCCGCCGTGGCCGGTCGCGCCGTGACGCTCAGGAACTGGCTGGTGGATTTCACCAGGCTGCCATCGGCACGGTGCAAGCGGAAATACTGGAAGAAGAAGCGCAAGCTGTGATGCGGTGTCCGCCCGGTTACGACGGTGCCGGTCTTGCGGCGGCGCGAGAGCAAGCCCTCCGCGACGAGATCGCTCATCGCCCGGCGCACCGTGCCGACGGCGATGCCGAAGCCCTGGGCCAAAGCCGTTTCGCTGGGCAGCACCATGCCGGGCGGCCACTCGCCGACCAGGATGGCCTCCGACATATGCCGCTTCACGCGCTCATAGAGCGGCGCCGCCTCGCCGGCGCCGAAATTCGGCAGGACCGGCGCGGACGCGCCGGCGCCATTGCCTGTTCCGGCGGCAGCGCTCGACGCTTTTTTGGCATTGACAGGGGGCATGCCAGTCTGTCCTATTTCTATATAGTTTATATGAAAGAAGGAGGTCCGCAAATGGTGTTGCCAGTTGCGGCAGTTCAAGTGCTCCATCGCAGATCGGGCCGGCGCCGGACAAGCGCGGCCTTTGCGGGCTGAGCGATGTCGGAAGCTTCCTCGCCTCGATATCAGGAAACCGTGCTGGCGCAGGCCGGCGGCTGGATTGCCGGTCATGTCGACGGCGCGGTCGCCGAGCTCGACCGGATGATCGCAGTCGATACCTCCTTCCCGCCGGGCCTCGGCTATGACGATTTTGCGGGGCTGTTGGAGGAGCTCGTCGCTCCGCTCGGCTTTGAGAGCGAGCGCGTCGCGGTTCCCGAGGCGCTTTGGCATCTCCCGCACGGCCCCGCCGCCGGAGCACGCACGAACCTGATCGCCAGCCGCGCGAGCGGGCGGCCAGCCTGCGGCCTCTACTTCCATGTCGATACGGTGCCCGCCGCGGCAGGCTGGGAAACCGACCCGCTGCGGATGGAACGCGATGACGAGCGCCTGATCGGCCTCGGCGCGGCCGATATGAAGGGCTCCATCGCCGCGATCCTGCTGGCTCTGCGGGCGGCCAAAGCCTGCGGGGTCGAACTGGCTTATGATCCAGTGCTGCTGTTCTGCACGGACGAGGAGGGTGGCCTCTATCCCGGCATTCGCTATCTCGCCGAGCAGGGCCGGGTTCCGGGGCACATCCTCAACTTCAACGGCAGCGCCGAGGCCCGGGTCTGGGCCGGTTGCTTTGGCCTGTTCAACCTGCTCGTCCGCATTCACGGCCAAACCGTCCATGCTGGCGAGGGTAATCGTCGGGGTGGCGGCCTCAATGCGATCGAGGCCGCGTTGCCGCTGCTCAATGCGCTGGCGGCGCTGAAGGCCAGGGTCGCGACCCGCGTCTCGGCCTTGCCGCCGCCGCCGGGCAAGCCGCCGCTTGCCGCCCAGCTCAACCTCGCCGCGATCCGGGGCGGCACGGCCGGCGGGCAGGTTCCCGCGCTGCTCGAACTGACCATCAACCGACGCTACGCCCCCGAGGAACGCTTCGAGGATGCGCTGGCCGAGATCGAGGATGTGATCCGCCGTTGCGCTGCCGCTGTGCCGGAGCTGACGGTCGAGACGGCTCTGGTGGGCCATCTCATGCCGACTGCGGACCCCGCCGGGCCGCATTGGCCGCGCTGGCAGACGGCCATGGGCGAGGGCTTCGGCTATGCGCCGGGAGAGTTCCGCAAATGGGGAGCTGCGAGTTGCTCCGATTTCGGTTGGGTCCAGCGAGCTACCGGCCGAAGCGAGGTCCTGCTCGGCGGGCTCGGCCGGCCCGACCGCAACATCCATTCGCCCGGTGAGTACACGACCGTGCCCGACATTGTCGCGCTGGCCAAGGCCGTGCTCGCCTATCTCGCCGCCGATTTCAGGCCAGACATCAACCCCGATCTGCCCACGTCACAGAGCTGAAGGAGCGTCCCATGCCGAGCATCCATCGCCGCGATTTCCTCGCCGCCTCCGCCGCTCTCAGCGGCCTCGCCATGAGCGGCATCCCGGCCTTCGCGCAGACGCCGCGCCGCGGCGGCACGCTGCGCGTCAGCGTCGACCAGGCGGTCGCCAAGCTCAACCCGCTCGTCACCCGCGTGAACCCGGAATATCTCGTCGCCGAACTGCTCTATTCCGGCCTGACCCGGCTCAAGGTCGATATGAGCGCCGAGCCCGATCTCGCCGAGTCCTGGACCAACTCCGCCGACCTGACCGAATGGACCTTCGTCCTGCGCAAGGGCCTGACCTTCCATGACGGCTCGCCCTGCGCGGCGGCCGATGTCGTCGCGACCTTCGAGGCGATCCTCGATGCCAAGACCGCCTCGCCGGCGCGCCAGAATGTCGGCCCGATCGCCAAGGTTTCGGCGAAGGACGATGCGACCGTCGTCTTCAATCTCTCGGCGCCCTTCGCCGATTTGCCGGTGACGCTGGCCTATACCAACGCCAAGATCGTGCCGGCGGCCGTCATCAAGGGCGGGCTGGAGAAGCTCGACCGTCAGGCGATTGGCACCGGTCCGTTCAAGCTCGTCTCCTTCGAGCCGGAGCGGCAGATCGTCGTCACCCGCAACGACGCCTACTACGACAAGGCGAGGCCCTATCTCGACAAGATCGAGGTCGTCGTCTTCCCGGATGTCAGCGCCGAGGCCTCAGCTCTGATCGCGGGTGATACCGACCTGATCAGCACGACCCCACCGACCGAGTTCGGCCGGCTACAAAAGGCGAATGGCGTCAAGGCGCTGCGCGTGCCCTCGGGCCAGTTCTGCAACGTCAATTTCGGCTGCGACCAGAAGCCCTTCAACGATGTGCGCGTGCGCCAGGCCCTGGCGCTCACCGTCGACCGCGCCGCCATGGTCGATTTCGTCACCGAGGGCTTCGGCTCGGCCGGCAACGACACGCCGCTCAACCCGGCCTATCGCTTCTATGCCGACCTGCCAGCCAAGAAAGCCGACATCGCCAAGGCCAAGGCGCTGCTCACCGAGGCCGGCTATCCGAAGGGGCTCGAGGCAACGCTGATCGCCTCCGACCGACCGGGCCAGCGCACCCAGCTTGCAGTGGCCCTGCGCGAGATGGCCAAACCCGCCGGCTTCGACATCAAGGTCGAGACCATGCCGCATGCGACCTATCTCGACCAGGTCTGGAAGAAGGGCTCGTTCTATGTCGGCTTCTACAACATGCAGGCGACGGCCGACGCCATCTTCTCGCTGCTCTACACCTCCAACGCCGCCTGGAACGAGACGCGTTGGAACAATGCCGCCTTCGACAAGCTGATCTTCGAGGCGCGCGCGACCGTCGACGAGGCCAAGCGCCGCGCGCTCTACGCCGAGGCGCAGAAGCTGATGTATGACGAGGTGCCCTCGATCATCCCGGCCTTCTTCGACCTGCTCGGCGGGCAGCGCGACTGGGTCGAGGGCTATCAGCTCCATCCGCGCGGCGCAGTGTTCCGGCTCGACCATGTCTCGCTCGGCGCCAACGCGCCGAAGCGCGGCTGAGCGCAGGCGAGGGCAGCGGCGTGTCGCCGGCCTATATCCTCAAGCGCATCCTGCTGATCGGCTACACGCTTCTGGTGGTGTCGCTGATCGTCTTCGCGATCACCCAGATCCTGCCGGCGGATGCCGCCGTCATGATGCTGGGCGAGAACGCGACGCCGGATGCGCTGGCGGCGCTGCGCCTCAAGATGGGGCTGAACGACCCCATCTGGATGCAGTATCTGCACTGGCTCGGCGGCGTGGTCCGTGGCGATTTCGGCATCTCGATGCGCACCGGTCAGCCGGTCGCGCCCGCGATGATCGAGGCGCTTGGCCGCTCGCTGCTGCTCGCGCTGTTCTCGATCCTGCTGATGCTGGCGGTCGCGATCCCGCTCGGCATCGTCGCGGCTGTCAGGCGCGGCAGGGCGGCCGATCTCGGCGTCAGCTTCCTTTCCTATATCGGCGTCTCCTTGCCGGAATTCGTCACGGCGACGCTGATGGTGCTCATCCTGGCCGACTGGCTGCAATGGCTGCCGGCGACGGGCTATGTCCCGCTGACGGAAGATCCGCTGCGAGGCCTCAAGCACCTCGTCCTGCCCGTGCTGACGGTGTCGATGATCCTGATCGCCCATGTCTCGCGCATGGTGCGTTCCGAACTCGTCGACGTCTTGCACTCCGACTATATCCGCGCCGCGCGCCTCAAGGGGCTGTCGAAGCGGCAGGTGCTGTTCAAGCATGCGCTGCGCAACGCGCTGCTGCCGACCATCACCATCGTCGCGCTCGATGTCGGCTACCTGCTTGGCGGCGTCATCGTCGTCGAGGAGATCTTCGCCCTGCCTGGCATCGGGCGCCAGCTCATCGTCGCGATCCAGGCGCGCGACCTGCCCTCGATCCAGGCGGGCGCGCTGATCATGGCGACGACCTATGCCGTCGCGAATTTCCTCGCCGACATCGCCTATGCCTGGCTCGACCGGAGGATCCAGTATGATTGAGATCCTCAAGCGCATGCTGCGCTCGCCGCAAGGCGCTCTCGGCCTCGTCATCGTCGGGCTGATCCTGCTCGTCGTGATCGTCGGGCCGTGGTTCGCCCCTTACGATCCCGAGAAGATGGCGCCGCTGATGCGCTACAAACCGCCGAGCGCGCAGTTCTGGCTGGGCACCGACCAGTATGGGCGCGACATCCTGAGCCGCCTGCTGCACGGCGCACGCGCCACCGTCGTCCTGGCCGTGCTGGCTACCGTGCTCGGAACGCTGGTCGGAGCCGTGATCGGCACGGTCTCGGCCTTCTTGGGCGGGCGCAGCGACGAGGCGATCATGCGCACCGTCGACGCGATCATGTCGATCCCCAGCCTGTTGCTGGCGCTCCTGATCGTGAACCTGCTCGGCAAGAGCAGCCTCAACGCGCTGCTCGCCATCGCGCTCGCCTTCGCGCCGGGCATGGCGCGGGTGACGCGCTCGGTCGCGCTCGCCGTGCGCAAGCAGGATTACGTCAACGCTGCGATCGCGCGCGGCGAGAGCGCAGCCTTCATCGTCGGGCGCGAGATGCTGCCGAACGTGGTGGCGCCGATCATCGTCGAGATGACGATCCGCGTCGCCTTCGCGGTGATGCTGTTCGCGACGCTCTCCTTCCTCGGGCTGGGCGCGCAGCCGCCGGCTTCCGAATGGGGGCTGATGGTCGCCGAGGCCCGCCGCTTCATGCATCTCAGCGCCTGGATGATCCTGTGGCCGAGCCTCGCCATCGCGCTGGTCGCGATCGGCTTCAACCTGCTCGGCGACGGCCTGCGCGACGCGCTGAACCCGAGGACCTGACGCGATGAGCACGATCCTCGACATCGCCGGCTTCAGCCTCGACTACGCGACGCCGACCGGCTTCATGCGAGCCCTCGACGATGTCAACCTCCAGGTCGCCAAGGGCGAGGTGCTGGGCCTCGTCGGCGAATCCGGCTCCGGCAAGACCTCGCTCGCCTGGGCGATCATGCGTTACCTGCCCGCGACTGCGCGCGAGGCGGGCGGCATCCGATTGACCGGGCAGGACCTGCTGAAGGCGTCCGAAGCCGAGATCGACGCGATCCGGGGCAAGCGCATCGGCATGGTCTTCCAGGATCCGAGCACCTCGCTCAACCCGACGCTGCCGCTCGGCGAGCAGCTTGCCGAGGTGTTGGTGCGCCATCGCGGCCTGACCCGGAAGCAGGCCTGGGCCGAGGGCGAGGAGCGCCTCGCTCATGTCGGGCTGAAAATGCCCAAGCAGATGATGCGGCGCTACCCGCATGAGGCCTCGGGTGGTGAGAAGCAGCGCGTCGTCATCGCCACCGCCTTCGCCTGCCAGCCGGAATGCATCATCTTCGACGAGCCGACGACGGCGCTCGACGTCATCACCGCCCGTCAGATCCTCGATCTTTTCAAGGAACTGCAGGAAGAGACCGGAGTCGCCTCGCTCTATATCTCGCACGACCTCGCTCTGGTCTCGCAGATCGCGACCAAGGTCGCGGTGATCCATCGCGGCAGGATCGTCGAGCAGGGCGCTGTCGGCGATGTCTTCGCCCGGCCGCAGGACAGCTACACCCGGAGGCTTCTGGCCGCAGTGCCGCGGCCGGACCACAGGCTGGTCGAGACGCAGGGACCGGAGACCGGCAAACCGCTGGTCGAGGTCGAGAAGGTCAGCGTGCTCTATGGCCGCAAGCCTTTCCTTGGCGGGCTGCTCGGCCGGGCGAACACGCAGTTCACCGGCAATCGCGAGGTCAGCCTGTCGGTGATGCCCGGAGAAATCCTCGGCATCGTCGGCGAATCCGGCTCGGGCAAGTCGACGCTGGCGAAGGCGATGACGGGGCTCAACCGCTTCGAGGGTGAGATCCGCTTCGCCGGGCGACGGATCACCGGGCTGTCCGACATGGACCGGACCTATCGCCGCGACGTCCAGATCATCTTCCAGCACCCGGATTCCTCGCTCAATCCGCGGCAGCGCATCCGCGAGATCCTGTCCCGGCCGCTCGCGCTCTATGGCGAGCCGGGCGCCCGCAGGGACACTGCTGCCATCGGCGAATTGCTGGAACAGGTCAGGCTGCCGGCATCCTATGCCGAGCGCTACCCGCACCAGCTTTCCGGCGGCGAGAAGCAGCGCGTCGCCATCGCGCGGGCCTTCGCCTCGAAGCCGAAGCTCGTGATCTGCGACGAGATCACGTCAGCGCTCGACGTCTCCGTTCAGGCCTCGGTGGTCGAGCTTCTCGTCGATCTGCAGAAGCGCTTCGGCACCGCCTATCTCTTCATCACCCATGATCTCAATCTGGTGCGCCAGATCGCCCACCGGATCGCGGTGATGTATCGCGGCGACCTCGTCGATCTCGTCGATATCGCCGCGCTCTCGACCGGCCCCCTCCATCCCTACACCCAATCGCTGCTCGAAGCCGTGCCCGCCCCGGCCACGGCTGCCGCCTGACATCAGAGGCCACACGCATGAACCCCCGCGACCTGATCCATTCGCTCGACGAGAAGGCCTGCCTCGCGCTGCTCTCGGACTGGGTGAAGCAGAAGAGCTATTCCGAGACCGAAGGCGAGAAGGCGCTCGTCTACCATGTCGTCGATCAGATGAAGGCGATGGGCATAGAGGCGGAGGCGCAATCCTTCGACGAGGGTCGACGCGCCAATGCCATCGGCCGCTGGACGGGGCAGGGCGGGGGCAAAAGCCTGCTGTTCAACGGCCATCTCGATACCAACCCGGCGACCGAAGGCTGGACGGCCGACCCGTGGGGTGGCGTCATCGACGATGAATTCATCTACGGAATCGGCGTCTCCAATATGAAGGCGGGCGACGCCGCCTATTACTGCGCGGTCAAGACGCTGATCAATGCCGGAGTGAAGCTGAAGGGCGACGTGATCCTGACCTTCGTCGTCGGCGAATTGCAGGGCGGTGTCGGCACCGTCGCGGCGATCCGCAACGGCATCCGCGCCGACTATTTCGTCAACAGCGAACCGACCGACCTGCAGGCCGTGACGATGCATGCCTGCGCCTTCTCCTTCGTCATCGAACTCACCGGCAACACCCGCCACCTCTCCAAGCGCGAGCAGGCGGTCGACGCGATCATGGCGGCCTGCGATCTCGTCCCGCGCCTCAATGCGATGACCTTCTCGGGCGCGCCGTCGCCCGAGCATGAATCGATCAACCGCGTCCATGTCGGCGTCGTCCATGGCGCCCTCGGCAAGGAGCTGCACGAGTGGCGCGCGCCGCAGGTGGCGGATTACTGCAAGCTCAAGGGCTCCGGCCGCTATGCGCCCGGCCAGACCCAGGAAGGCGCGCTCGCCGACATGAAACGCGAGCTCGCCGCGCTGGAGCAGCGCTTTCCAGGGTTGAAGACGACGATCCGCATTGAGAAGAAGGAAGGGCATCAGTCGATGCCGGCCTTCGAGGTCGCCAAGGATGCCCGCATCGTGAAGACCGTCAACGCGGCTTACGAGGCCGTGCGCGGCGAAAAGCAGCCGACCGGCGCGATCAAGCCGCCCGGCTTCTTCGGCACCGATGCCGGCCATCTCTATGCCGAGGCCGGGATGGAAGGCATCGTCTGCGGACCGGGCGGGCGCTACAACACCATGCCCGACGAGCGCGTCGAGATCCGCGATTTCCTCGACATGATCCGCATCTACATGCTGACGATCCTGGATATCTGCGAGGTCGCGTGAGCCCGCCCTTTCCGCGTGAGGAATTCGCGGGACGGGTCGCTAGGGCCCGCGCCGCGATGGCGCAGGCCGGCGTGGACATCATGCTCGTCGATCATGCCGAATTCCTGGCATGGCTGACGGGCTACACCGTCTCCGAGACGATGTATCGCGCGGCCTTCCTGCCGCGCGAGGGCGAGCCCTGGTTCGTGCTGCGCGAGCTCGATGCCGGGCCTTGCCGCGCCGCCTGCTGGTTCTCCGACATCGTCGGCTATGCCGATACGGCCGAGCCCCATGCGATCATGGCCGATGAGCTGCGCCGCCGCGGCTTGGCGGGCGCCCGTATCGGGGCCGATCACAGCTCCTACGGCTTTACCGCCGCGACGCGCGACAAGCTGGGCGCCCTGCTGCCGGAGGTGCGCTTCATCGACCTGCCTGCGGCAAGCGATCTGCTCAGGGCCGTGAAATCGCCGCTGGAGATCTGCCTGATCGGAGACGCCGGCTGCATCGCCGACAAGGCCATGGCGGCCATTGCCGCTCAGGCGAGGCCGGGGCTCTCGCCGCGTGCAGCGGCCGCGATCGCTGCGGCTTGTTTCCTCGAGAACGGGGCCGACACCGGCGAAACCGGCCCCATCGTGCCCGGGATCGGCGACCATGAGTTCCTGCATGGCGTCATGACGGCGCAGCCGCTGCGAGATGGCGACATCCTTCACGTCGAGCTGATCCCGAAGGTCCGCAATTACGGCGCACGCCTGATGCGGCCGGTCCTGATCGGCGAGGATCGCCGCGGGCTTGCGTCGCTCGCCGAACGCCTCGTCGCCCTGCAGGACCGGCAGCTCGCGGCCATGAAGCCAGGCGCTGTCGCGCGCGATGTCGATGCCATCCTCCGAAAGGCTGTTCTCGCCGAGGGCCTGCGGCCAGCCTATGACAACGTGAGCGGCTATACGCTGGGTCTCTACGGCCGAACTCCGCGGCCAAGCGATTTTTCCCGCGTTTTCCTGCCGAGCTCCGATTGGCGGCTGGAGGAGGGCATGGTCTTCCATATGTATGTGTCTGCGGGCGGGCTGGGCTTCAGCGAAAGCGTCGTTGTGGAAATGGAGGGCGCGCGACGCCTGACGCAGGCGCCGCGCATGCTGCTTTCGGCCAACTGGCGGTAACTCGTCGAGATAACGCAACGAACGACTTCATGGACCTGGCCTCTGTAGCGATACGCCGCGGGAGATGAGTGTCCGCTTTCTGGCGATAATCCAATGCCAGGGGTTGGCGCGAGGAGCCCGGAGACATCTCGATCGCTCCAATGATCGCTTGGGCTGGTGGCCAACGCCCATCGGTGGCTGATTAGGCGCTGGCTCGGATCGAGGCGATAGAGGGCACACGCTGGCCGGCTCGACCATCTGTTGCTTCGGCCCTATCAATGCCTCCGGTGCGGTGGGGAGCGCGACAGGGATAGCGGATGCGGATCGATTCCAGTCTTAGAGTAAGCCAAGAAGCCCGAATTCTCGCAAAAGATATCGAGGAGCAATCAGGCTACCTCGTCAGAATACGTCGCCCCGCGCCCAGCGAAGCGGGGTTCTTCGATCTCTGGAACCGCTCCTTTGCCAAGGTCGATCCCAACTCCCGAACCGCTCATGTCGTAGTCAGTGGCGACCTCGACCATCGAATTGAAGCCCATGAATTGCGTCACCTGGAACGCTACCTGGTCGATCGGGTTTGGCAGTTCGCTTCCACCGAAGCGTTGCCGGTAAGGCAACGGCATCAGGTCGAGGCGCTCGACAACGACCTCGAGCATTTGACGATGATTCCGTTCGAGCTCGTTCTCCCGGGCGCCGAGGAGTTTTGGGAAGCACTTTACTCCGAGGTTCTCAAAGGTGTGCCCAGCTCCGATGACGGATCTTTTGATCTATCGAGGCATTTGCTCATTCTTCGCGTCGTTCTGCCCAGCTCGGCAGTCAGGCGCGATGCAGAGAAAATGGCTGAGGCGATCGGTATCACGGCGCATGTTGATCGGCTGGAAAGCTGGTACCGGCAGGCGCCAGACGACAAGGTTGGCCTCGGGCGGCTGATGATCGAGGAAGCTGGGCTGCCAGTGGCCTGCATCAGACTGCAGAGATTTCGGCCTGCGCCTGACGTCATTGAGATCCAAGCACTTTAGCATGCTTTCGCGGGATCCCGTTGGTTCCTGCGGATTGAAACCTGGAACGACTGCCTCCGCGAGGCTGGCGTTTAGCTGTCAGCTTCGGCGCATCCTCGATTTCGGGGGGAAGAATGCACTGCTCCATGGTTGGATGTCCTAGATGCCACCGAGATGAAGCGTTTTCATTTCCAGGAACTCTTCGATGCCGTGGTGAGACCCTTCGCGACCGAGACCGGACTCCTTGATGCCGCCAAAGGGAGCGGTCGTTGTCGAAACCGACCCGGCGTTGATGCCGACCATTCCGAATTCCAAAGCCTCCGCCACCCGGAATGCTCGGGATATGTCCCGGGTATAGAGATATGACGCCAAGCCGAACGGCGTGTCGTTCGCCTGGGTGATGACCTCGGCTTCCTCGGAGAAGCGGAACAGCGGAGCCACCGGGCCGAAGGTCTCCTCGCTGGCGATCTTCATCTCCACGGTGGCTCCCTTCAGCACCGTCGGCTCGTAGAACAGCCCGGAACGGACCTTGCCACCGAGGACGAGCGAGGCTCCGCGCGCGGTAGCATCGTCGACGTGCTGCTGGATCTTGTCGATAGCTACCCGGTTGATCATGGGGCCGATCGTGGTGCCGTCCGCCAGGCCGTCGCCGAGGACGAGATTGGCTGCCGCGGCTGCCAGCTTTTCCGCGAAGGCGTCGTAGATGCCGTCCTGGACGAAGATGCGGTTGGCACAAACGCAGGTCTGGCCGCCATTGCGGAACTTGCTGGCCATGACACCCGCGATGGCGGCATCGAGATCGGCGTCATCGAAGATCACGAACGGAGCGTTTCCACCCAGCTCCAGGCCAACGCGCTTCACCGTGGCAGCGCATTGCTCCATCAGGATCTTGCCCACGCGGGTCGAGCCGGTGAAGGTCAGCTTCCGCACGAGCGGGCTGCGCGTCAGGGCGCCGCCGATCTCGCCGGGCTGGCCCGTCAGGATGTTGATCACCCCCTTCGGAATCCCCGCACGCTCGGCGAGCACGCCGAGTGCGAGTGCCGAGAAGGGCGTGGCTTCGGCGGGCTTGATCACGATGGTGCAGCCGGCCGCAAGGGCGGGCGCCGCCTTCCGCGTGATCATCGCGTTCGGGAAGTTCCAGGGCGTGATCGCGGCGACCACGCCGATCGGATGCTTCTGGACGATGATGCGGCCGTCGGTGGTCGCGGCAGGAATGGTCTCGCCGTAAACGCGACGCGCCTCTTCGGCGAACCACTTCACGAAGGAGGCGCCGTAGACGATCTCTCCGCGCGCCTCGGCCAGCGGCTTGCCCTGCTCGAGCGTCATGATGCGCGCGAGATCTTCGCTGTGCTCCATCATGAGGCCGTACCAGCGCTCCAGGAGGTGCGCCCTGTCGGCGGCGGTCCGCGTCTTCCAGGAGTGGAAGGCGCGCTCTGCGGCCGCGATGGCTGCCTCCGTCTCCGATGCTCCGCACCGAGGAACGTTGCCGATGATCGCCCCGCTCGCGGGATTGTCGACGGCAAAGG
The DNA here is from genome assembly GCF_056395485.1 of Allobosea sp. 10L417. Lineage (NCBI taxonomy): Bacteria > Pseudomonadati > Pseudomonadota > Alphaproteobacteria > Hyphomicrobiales > Alloboseaceae > Allobosea > Allobosea sp. 10L417. Next base: position 9,573 of record NZ_JBFTJP010000009.1, on the reverse strand, counting down.
TCGAGGCGTCGTTCGCTCCCACCCATTCTCCATCGACGTAGCAGAGCTCGCTGAAGAGCGAGGGATCTTTCAACTGGGTAGCGATCGTCATGCCAGACCTCCGACGGGTTGTCGGCATCATGCTTCGCGAACCACGGCACGATCTGCTGAAAGGAGCATCGAGATCGATCGCAAAGCGCGAATGCGGCTTCACTTCTTGCCGATCCAGCCAGGCAGGCAGTGCTTTCTGTAAGGCGAATATGCGGGGCTGGAAAATGACCAAGGATCAGATCGTCTACGAGGATTTTTCGAAGATCGACATTCGGATCGGCCGCATCGTGCAGGTATTGCCGTTCGAGCGTGCCCGAAATCCCTCCTACAAGGTCGAGGTCGATTTCGCAGAGTTCGGCAAGAAATGGTCGAGCGCCCAGATCACCAGCTATGCCGCCGACGAGCTCGTGGGCCGCCTGGTGTCCTGCGTCATCAATATGCCGCCTCGGAACATCGCCGGCTTCCAATCGGAAATCCTGATCCTCGGCGCGCGCGACGCCGCCGGCAATGTGAAGCTGCTGTCGCCGACCAACGAGGTCGGACTGGGCGAGCAGGTCTTCTGAGGGACCGAAATCATGGAAACCGCGGATTTCATCGTCATTGGCGGAGGCATCGCCGGTGCTTCGGTCGGCTACGAGCTGAGCCGCCACGGCAAGGTCGTCGTGCTGGAGATGGAAGCCTCTGCCGGCTACCACTCTACGGGCCGGTCGGCCGCCGTGATGTCCGAGAATTACGGTCCGGCCTTGTGGAGCAGGCTCGTGACGGCGTCGCGAGCCTTTCTGGAGACGCCTCCGGATGGCTTCACCGACGTTCCGCTGGTCACGCCCCGCGGCGCGCTCTTCCTCGCCCGAGATGGAGAGCAAGCGCAGCTTCAGTGCCAGGCCGACGAAATGCTCCGACGCGGCGCGACGATCGAAATGACCACGGCCAAGGAGGCTCTGAGGTTCTGCCCGGTCGTCCGAGACAGTGAATTCGTATCGGCGCTTTACGAGCCCGACTGCAAGGATATCGACACCAACGCTCTCCTCATGGGCTATTTGAGGGCGCTCCGGAAGAACGGCGGGACATTCGTCCCCGACGCGAGGGTTCAGTCGCTTCAGCACGCGGGGGAGACATGGCGGGCCTCAAGCCGTCGGGGCCGCTTCGAGGCTCCGGTGGTGGTCAATGCCGCCGGCGGCTGGGTCCAGGAGATCGCCGAGCTCGCCGGCCTATCCTTCCGGAACGTCGTGCCCTTCCGCAGAACCGCCGTTGTCTTCGATCCGCCGGCAGGCAGCACGATCCAAAGCTGGCCGATGACCTTCGACGTCGCCGAGACCTTCTATTTCAAGCCCGAAGCGGGCCGGATCATGGTGTCGCCCGTCGACATGGCACCGTCCGCTCCCTGCGATGCACAGGCTGACGAGTTGGAAGTCGCCGTGGCGATCGACCGGATCCATCGCTGCACGACGATGGAGGTGAGGACCGTCGTCCACAAATGGGGCGGTCTGCGGACCTTTGCTCCGGATCATGAACCGGTCATCGGGCGAGACCCGGAGCAGCCCGGTTTCATCTGGCTGGCCGGGCAGGGCGGCAATGGCGTGATGGCTGGCGCGGCTGCCGCGCGCCTCGCCGCGAGCTTCGCGCTGGACACCTCGATTCCAGCCGACCTCGCGGCGCTTGGCATCACCGCCGAGAATGTCTCGCCGGGGCGTGCCTGCGTTGTTGATCCCGACGCCGGAGTGCCGGTCGTCGGCACGCTGGAAGACTTCGCCTGACGAAAACGCGCTTCGTTCCAACGGAAAGGAAAACCCATGCCTGTCGATCAGCGAACTTCCGAACAGCTTCTGGCGGCGCGCGCCGACAACATTCCGCGCGGCATTCTGACCGCCCATCCCATCGTCATCGATCGTGCGGAGGGCGGGTATCTCTGGGACAAGACCGGTCGGCGCTATCTCGACTTCGTCGGCGGCATCGGCGTCATCAATGTCGGGCACAACCATCCGCGCGTTGTGGCCGCCGTCCAGGAGCAGCTCAAGCGCGTCACGCATACTGCTTTCCAGGTTGCGGCCTATGAGCCCTACATCGCTCTGGCCGAACGTCTCAACAAGCTCGTCGGCAAGGGGGCCCCGTACAAGAGCGTCTTCCTCACCACCGGCGCGGAGGCGGTCGAGAATGCAGTGAAGATCGCCCGCGGCTACACCAATCGTCCGGGCATCATCTCCTTCCGCGGCGGCTTCCACGGCCGCACTTTGCTTGGAGTGACGCTCACCGGCTTTGCCCAGCCATACAAGCAGAACTTCGGCCCCTTCGCAGGCGAAATCTACCATACGGCCTACCCGGACAGCTATCGCGGCGTATCCTCGCAGGATGCGATCGCGGCCCTGGAAGAGGTGTTCGCCACCGAAATCGCGCCGGATCGCGTCGCTGCGATCATCATCGAGCCCGTCCAGGGCGATGGCGGATTCCTCGAGGCTCCCGCCGCGTTCATGAAGGCGCTTCGGGAGATCACCCAACGCCACGGCATCGTGCTGATCTCCGATGAGATCCAGACGGGCTTCGGCCGGACCGGGAAGCTCTTCGGCTTCGAGCATTCCGGCATCCAGCCGGATCTCGTTACGGTCGCCAAGAGTCTGGCCGGCGGCTTCCCGATCTCAGGCGTCGTCGGCAAGGCGGAGATCATGGATGCGCCGGCTCCGGGAGGCCTCGGCGGAACCTATGGCGGCAACGCAGTCGCCTGCGCTGCGGCGCTGTCTGTGCTCGACGCCTTCGAGCAGGACGGTCTCGTCGAGCGCGCCGGGGTTCTCGGCGGGAAGCTGTCGGCTGCCCTCGATGCGCTCAAGGCGAAGCATCCCGATATCGGCGTGGTGCGTGGCCTCGGCTTCATGCGCGCGCTCGAATTCGTGACCGACGCCGAGACCAAGGCGCCGGACGCGGACCGGGCCCATCAGGTCATGGAACGCGCACGCGAACGGGGCCTGCTGGTGATCAAGTGCGGCGTTCACCGCAATATCGTCCGCTTCCTCGCTCCGATCGTCATTTCTGACGCGGATCTCGACGAGGCGATGCACATCCTCGGTGAGGTGCTGGCTGGCACGGAGGCGGCCAAGGCGGCTTAAGGCAATCATGCTACCCCGGTGAGCTTCGCGTTCACCGGGGGCCAGAAAAGACGTTTCAGCGCCTCGTGGAATTTCACAGGGGGTCTGAGGCAGGTATATCGAGCGCGGCCGCTGAGATGGTGGCACCTCAAATTGTGCTGGAGAGCACGCCACACCTACGGCCGGCCTCCGATGCAAGCCTGGGTGCGAGCGCGAACTTGTCTGCGAGACCGCACCAGGCCTCAGTCGACATTCGGTATCACTTTTCCAGGGTTCATCAGTTTCTGCGGATCCAGTGCCTGCTTGACGAGGCGCATGATGTCGACCTTCGACGCAGCCCCGAAACGGGCGAGCAGGTCGAGCTTCACGCGTCCGATTCCGTATTCGGCACTGAAGGTCCCGCCCATGTCGAAAGCGAGCTCGTAGATCTTCGGCGATACCTGCTCCTCGAACCGCGCCTTGAATTCAGGCGCGGAAATGCCCTGCGGCGCGACGACGTTGAAATGGACGTTCCCGTCACCGACGTGGCCGTACACGGAGAGGATGGCCCCGGGACGGTTCTCGTTCACGATTTTCGAAGCTGCCTGAATAAACGCCGCGAGACGGGACGTGCGAACGGCAACGTCATGTTTGACCGAGCCTCCGTGATGGACTTCGGCCTCCGGGATATTTTCCCGCAATTGCCAGAAGTCCGCGGCCTGCTGTCCGCTTGCGGCGATGGCTCCATCGCTGACAAGGCCGCTTTCCATCAATTCTGCGAGCAGTTGGGTGCTCGCCTCCTCGAGGTTGAGCACCGACGACGACGTCGAAGCCTCCATCAGGACGTAGTGATCGGCTGGGTTCGCGAGCGGGCGACGAAAGTCAGGCCGTGACGCCAGCAGGAGCTGCAACGACGTCTCCGAGACATATTCGAAGGAGGTGATCGCTTCGCCTGTTTCGCGCTGGGCGGCATCGAGAATCCCGGCCAGATCTTCGATATGCTTGATCGCGAGGAACGCGGTTATCGTCTGCTGCGGTTTCCTCGTCAGTTTGAGCGAAGCGCCTGTGATGATGCCGAGCGTGCCCTCCGCGCCGATGAAGAGCTGCTTCACGTCGTAACCCGAGTTGTTCTTTCGCAGCGGGCTGAGCTCGCTGTAGAGCGCGCCATCGGGGAGCACGACTTCAAGCCCGAGAACCAGGTCCCGGGCCATGCCATAACGCAGAACCGAAACGCCGCCGGCATTCGTCGACAGGTTGCCGCCGATCCGGCAGGACTGCTGCGAGCCGAGCGAGAGTGGGAGCAACAGGCCAGCATCGTCGGCGGCGCGCTGAAGCTCGCTAAGGATGATTCCTGCATCCACCGTGACGGAAAGGTTGCCGGGGTCGAGGTCGCGCACCCGGTGCATGCGCTCGAGGCTGACGACGAGCTCGTCGCCGCTGCGACTTGGCGTGGCCGCGGTGCAGTAGCTCGTGTTGCCGCCTTGGGGGACGAGCGGAACGTGCTCCTCCGCGCAGGCCCGGACGATCGCCTGGACTTCCGCGGTATCCCGTGGCCGCAGCAATGCCCGGGTACTGCCGGAATACAACTTCCGGAAATCGGTCGTGTAGGCGGCAATGATGTCCTGGTCGCAGGTCACGATGTCTTGCGGTAGTTTGGAAAGCACCCGAGCGATGGCATCCATGGGGGCAGCGTTCTTCCTGAGGTTGCGGTTCGAAGGACAGGCTAGGAACGAGCGAGCAACGTGGGCGGCACCGAGTTGTATTCCCCGAAGCGATGGGGTCCCTGCGAGACAGCCTGTCTGAAATGATCCGCAGCGGACCGGCGGGCCTATTGGTCGAGAATGTACTTCACCGGGACGTGCTCCTTATCGAGGATCGTCTTGATCACGATGTAGCTGAAGTACTTCTCCACGCCGATGTTGCGCTCCAGGATGCCCTCCATGAGTTCCTGGTAACGGGCTACATTCTTGGTCACGAATTTCAGAAGATAATCGTACCCACCGCTCACCAGATGGCACTCCTGAAGGGCCTCATAGCGCTTGATCTCGACCTCGAACTTGATGAAGTCCTCGCGGCGATGATCGTTGAGCGTCACTTCGGTGAAGACGGTTATGTGGTCGACGAGCTTCGACAGCTGGATGCGGGCATTGTAGCTGACGACATAGCCCGCTTCCTCCAGACGTCGCAGCCTGGCAAGGCACGGACTCGGGGATAGCCCCACCGCGTCCGCCAGGTCGACATTGGTCAACCTGGCGTTCTGCTGGAGCTGCGCGAGGATGTTGATGTCGATGCGATCAAGTCTCGGTGCGCCCGCCATTCCCGCGTCTCTCCCCTCGTGATCAGCCGCGAAGCGCTTCCTGATGCGCCTTCGCGAGATCGGCCATGCTGTTGAAGCGGAAATCATACTTGGGCATGTCGCCCGGGTGCATCGTCGCGCCGAACCCATCCTGGTCGTAGCGGCGATAGATCCAGCAGGATGCCAGGCCGTGCTTGTTCGCCGGTCCGTGGTCGTGGAACATGCTTTCGGCAGTGTGCAGGACCTCGTGCTTCTGGATACCGAGCGTCTCCAGCTTCTTGAGCATGTAGTCGAAGTTGCGATCGGACGGCTTGTAGGAGCCGATATCCTCGGCCGTGTAGATCGCGTCGAATTCGACCTGGAGCTTCGCGTTGCTGGCGGCGAAGCTCTCATTGTCGACGTTAGACAGAATCACGAGCTTGTAGTGCCGCTTGAGGTATTGGAGGGCGCCGGCGGAGTCGGTGAATGCCGGCCAGTTCTTGACCGACTGGCCATAGGCCACGCACTCGTCCCATGTCACGGCGACACCCCATTCCTCGGCCAGTCGCTTGTAAACGATCGGCAGGAGGTCGCGATAAGTCTTCGCCGGCGTCTGCAACTGCTGCGACGACTCGTGGCGGGCGTGCGCTTCCAGCACCTGATCGCGCGTGAGGGGCGTCGCGAGCCGGCTGGTGAGTGGCTTGAGTCCCTCGAACATGCCCGTTTCCCAGTCGATCAGCGTTCCATAGCAGTCGAAGGTGAGCGCTTTGAAGTCTGTGAGTTTCATAGGTCTTGTCCTGTCTTTGAGGGAACGAAACGATGGTCGGCGCCTGAGGGCGGCCGCATGGCGATCGATGAAGTCTTGCCAGCAGCCCCGGTCGGCATCTCCTGTCTGTCCTCAATGTGCCGCGTGTTCCGCCGCAACAGCGAGAAAACCTGCAAGCGCAATCCGCAGCTCTTGCTGAATGCGACCGGTGAAACAGCGGCATCTGCCGCTCGCGTGCACTCGGGGCAGGGCGCTGCGGAACTCGAATTTATAAGCCGCTGCAACTGCTTGGCCCGGCCGGCGGCGTGCTTCTCCCACTGACGAGCGAGACGCCGCGGCAACGCAGCACGATGTGCTGGTCCGGCCTCATCGGGGTAATCGCAACGGGTTTGGGCTGGAAATGAACGCATCCCGGTCAGACCGTCTTGAGGAAGAGGGGCACCGCCAATTGCGCGTAGACCGAAAATCGCGATGCCGTTTCTTCCTCGAACTGCGCCGCTCTGCCGAGAATATTGATCGAGCCAACCGTTCGATCCAGCCAGCGCACCGGGATGTTCATCACGCTCTCGCAACCGATCGCCCACAGCGCCTCGTGGTCGAAGAAGACGTCCTTGAGGTCCTGCCGGCTCCGGCCGACATAGCTTCTGCCTTCCAGGATGAGCCGATCGGCCCATCGGCTGCTCGGCAGCGGTTTCGAGCCGCCGGTCGGGCTGACGTCCTCCCGGTTCGAGTAAAGACGCGACATGACCATGTCGTCGTAGTCGAAGCGCAGGCAGGTGAAGAGCAGATGAGCGTGAAGTCCTGCGGAATGCTCTTCCAGGGCGGAAAAGATAGCCTTCTCGCTCGTCGCTTTCGTCAACACGGCGAGAAAGGCCCGGATGTCGTCGTGCGCGATCATCGAACCCTCACCGTCGGCTGGTTCTCGCCACCGAAGGGCTGGATAAGATCGCCGGCTGTGACATCGCGCAGGATCAGCATCAGGCCGAGGCAGACATCGTCCTTCACCCGCATCCGACGGGGAGGGGAGAACGCATCGCCGACGCCATTGATGAGCATGGGATCCGGATGGCCCTCGGGCCTGACGAGGCCCTTCAAGCGCAGGAGGCGGGTTCCGAAGAATCCGGCCAGATTCTCGATCCATTCGGAGATCGAGCTCCAGGAGGCATCCGGCTTCCATTCCGCGAAGGCTACCGTGATGCGCGAGGCCGTGGCAGCGATCGCAGAGAAACGAGCTGTCCCGGGGACAGATCGATCGCCCTGCGCCGAGAACGCCAAAAGCGCCCGCTCGCGAGGCTGATCCGTCAGGACCTGCGCCGCCAGGGGATTGAAGCCTTGAGCTTCGGTGGCGCAGCGGTTCCATTCCCGCTGGGAAAGCCGATCCAGCTTGGTCATCACGATCGTCTGCGCGGCCGCGAGCTGCGATGCATAGTGCGGAAGGAAGTTGTCGCCGACGAATGGGGCCGAGGCGTCGAAGGTGGCGATGATGCGGACATCGAACGCGACTTGCCGGATCGCGCGCAGGGAGCGGATGATCGGCGCGGGTTCGGAGAGGCCGCTCGTTTCGAGAATGATCCGCCGCGGAGGTGCCAGATGCCGCTCCGCCCAGGCCAGCAGCAAGGCATCGATCCCCTCCTGCAAATCATTGCCGAGGGAACAGCAGACGCAACCGCCATCGAGCGTGGCGAGAGCGAGATTTCGATGGTCGGCACTGATCACCGCCCCGTCGATATTGACCTCGCCGGCATCGTTGACGAGGACGCCGGTGTCGGAGGTGTCCGCGAAGGAGAGGTGATCCGAGAGAAGCGTCGTCTTGCCGGAGCCCAAAGGGCCGGTCAGCACGATGAACTCCGGCCGCTCCGTCGTTGGGGCAGGGCGGTGCATCACGCCCCCTGCCGGGCTGCCGCAACCATCGCCTCGACATCGACGAGGAGTTCGGCCGGGTCATAGAGCAGGCCGCCCTTGATCACGGTCTCGAGGCTGCGCTCCCAATCGACCGACTTCGTGGCGTCGTTCAGCCGCATCGTGCCGGTGCCGTAGAGCAGCTTGAAATCGTTCAGCGGATTGCTGCGGTGGATCAGGATGTCGGCGCGCTTGCCGATCTCGAGCGTCCCGGTATCCTGATCGATGCCCAGAAGCTCGGCGCCGCAGGCGGTGGCGGAACGCAGCACCTCAAGCGGGGTGAACCCGGCCTCCTGCAAGAGCTCCAGCTCCCGGACATAGCCGAAGCCGTAGGTCTGGAACATGAAGCCGGAATCGCTGCCGACGGCGATACGCCCGCCGAGATTCTTGTAGTCGTTGACGAAGCGCATCCAGAGACGGAACGTTTCCCGCCACTCGATCTCGTTCGTCGTCGACCAGCGATACCAATAGGCGCCGTGCCCGCCGCGCTGGGGCTGGAAATAGGCCCAGAGCGTCGGATCGGTAAAGCGCTCGTGCCAATCCGCCCGCCGCGTGCGCATCAGGTCGCGGTTGGCATCGTAGACGTTGAAGGTCGGCACGAAGCTGTGACGCGCTTCGAGGAAGCGCCCGAGCACCGTTTCCCACTTCGGCGAACCAGGACGGGCGGCCTGCATAAAAGTCTGGCCCGCCGCCGAAAAGCGCAGATATTCGTCGCCGTAATCGTAGTCCGGCGGAAAGGCTTGCAACGTCCGGTTTTCGAGCAGCGTCTCGGGGATACCGTAGGAGTGCTCGGTGCTGCTGAGACCCCAAGCGGCCGTCTGGAGCGGGTTCATCCGGCCGACGGCGAGCTGTGCGTGATGGCAGCAACTCCGCAGGTCGTGCCGGGCACACTCTTCGAGCGCCGCCTTCATCAGTGCGGGCGGCGTCCCGAAGAACTTGACGCCGTCGGCACCGGCCGCCCTCACGGCGCGAACCCAGGCGGCCGCCTGTTCCGGCGTGTGCAAGCTCTTGACGTAGTCGGTCGTCGCCGGGAACGGCGCGTAGGCCATGATCCGCGGCGCGTCGATCCGATGCTCCTCGGCCGCCGCCTTCTGCTGCAATGTCCAGGACAGTCCGTTGAAGCATCCGGTCTCGCGGACGGTGGTGACCCCGTGGCCGAGCCAGAGCTTGTAGATGTAATCGGCCGACGGCTGCGGTCCGTTCTTCGCATGGAACGGAGCACCGATATGCGCATGGCAGTCGATGAGGCCCGGCGTGAGGAACTTCCCGGAGCAGTCGATGTCCAGAACATCCTCGGCGCGAGCTTCCTCGGGCAGCTTCGCCTTGCCGGTCTTGGCCAGGATCACGATGCGGCCGCTCTCGACGATCAGGTCGGCCGGGCCCCAGGGCGGGGCACCGGTTCCGTTCTCTAACGGGTCAAGGTCTGGCAGCTTGGTCCTGAGCGGTTGATGCCGTTGGGTGCCTGCGTTCTCTGCGTGCTCATCGGCACTTGATGGGGTCAGCTGGGTGCAAGGTGGCTTGGTTGAAAGCGCAGTCGGCCGACCTGGTCG
>NZ_JBFTJP010000008.1:0-259550 GCF_056395485.1 Allobosea sp. 10L417 | reverse complement strand
AAAGCCCTTGCCGGCCTCGCCGGCACGGGCCGCCTCGACCGCGGCGTTGAGCGCCAAAAGGTTGGTCTGGAAGGCGATGTCGTCGATGACGCGGATGATGTCGGAGATCTTCTGCGAGGCGCTCTCGATGCGGGCCATGGCCTCGACGGCCTGGCCGGCGATGGCGCCGCCGTTCTCTGCGGCCTGCATGGCGCCGTCGGCGATGCGGGCGGCGTCCTTCGAGGCCTGGGCGGAGGCCTTGACCGAAGCCGCGAGCTCCTCGGTGGTGGCGGCGGTCTCCTCGAGCGAGGAGGCCTGCTCCTCGGTGCGCTTGGACAGGTCGTCGGAGCCCATATGGATCTCGCGGGCGGCCAGGCCGACATCGGCCGAGGTCGTCTGGATCGTCGCGACCGTGGCCGAGAGCCGGTCGACCGTCTCGTTGATCGCGCCCTTCAGATCGGCGAAGCGCCCGCGATAGGCGGTCTCGACCCGGTTGGTCAGATCCCCGCCAGCGATCGCCGACAATACCTGCGCGAACTCCGTCGTCGCCGAATCAACCACGAGGTTGATCTCGTTGATGCCCGCTACCAGCCGCTGCATCTGCTCGTCGGCATCGCTGATCTGCAACCGGGCCGAGAAATCGCCGGCCGCCGCCGCCGCGACGACCTCGCCGACATCGGACACCACCGCTTCCATCGATTGAGCCCGTGCCAGCCGGGCGGCGGCGGCAGCACGCTCCTGTTCCTGCAGCAGCGCGACCTGTTCCGTGCTCTCGCGCAGCACCGAGACTGCGCGCGCCATGGCGCCAATCTCGTCCGGACGGTCGGCATGCGGCACGTCGATACGGGTTTCGCCGGCCGTGAGTTTTTCCATCACCTCGCTGAGATCGAGGATCGGGCGGGTGATCGAACGCTGTGCGAAGACAAGCGCCACGCCAACAGAGAAGAGCAGGGTCGCCAGCAGGACGAGCGGCAAGAGCCACTGAACCTGACGGGTAAAGGCCGTCGCCTCCTCGCCGACGAGGATACCGGCCTTCTCGATGCGTTGGCTGAAGCTGATCAGCAGGTCGTTGAGAGCCTTCCGGTTGGCACGATTCGCTTCGTTGTTGCCCTGCGCATTGGCGGCTTCCGGCGAAACCTGGCGCCCGAGCCGGGCGGTTTCGGTGCGGAAGCCGATGAATTCCGCGACGGATTTGCCGATTTGCGCGACCGTCTCCCGTTCTTCGGCCGGCGCGACCTTCTGCAGCTCGGCGACGAAATTGCGCAAAGTTGGAATGCGATCGTCGATTCCCTTGGCGTAGGCCTCGGCTTCCTGCGGCGTCTTGGCCATGTAGATGCCGCGCGACTCCATCACCACGGCCGTGACGACGCCGTTGATACGCTGCGTCAGCAGCGCGACATTGCCCTGGATTTCGGAACGCGTATTGAGGTCATCCGCCTTGTGCAGACCGTAGATGCTGATGATCGCAGAAATAATGGCTCCGCCAGCGACGATGGCGAGCATGGCGAGAAGCTTCAGGCGGATGGATTTCATGACGACGGTCCCAAGGCGACCTCCTGAACGAGGAGTTCGTTTCCACCTGTGACCATTCGCCCCGATCGATAAAAAACTACTTAAAAACTGACCGGATCGATGACGTAAGATTCAACCCGTTCGGCGAGCCAGATGAGGAATATTCCTTTTGGCGAAGCTCAAGTGCATTAGCACAAGTAAACGATTTAGACTTAAACTATTCGATGGCGTTCGGTGGTTGAAATCGTTTACTCGAGCGCTTTGCAATCAATCAGGGATCTATTCATTAATTGCAACTTTAGAGATATGCTGCGCGCCGCCCCCCTTGATAGAGCGGCCTCGCCTGAACATGTTGCATCTTCCACAGTCCAATTTCCGGTCCTGATCCCGATGTCCGAATCCAGCAACGCCCCGGTCATGCACGCGACCACCATCCTGATGGTCCGCAAGGGAGGCCGTGTCGTCATCGGTGGCGATGGCCAGGTCTCGCTCGGCCAGACGATCATGAAGGGCAATGCGAAGAAGGTGCGCCGTCTCGCCAAGGGGCAGGTGATTGCCGGCTTTGCCGGGGCGACTGCGGATGCCTTCACCCTGTTCGAGCGGTTGGAGAGCAAGCTCGAGCAATATCCCACGCAATTGCTGCGCGCCTGTGTCGAACTCGCCAAGGACTGGCGCACAGATCGCTATCTGCGCCGGCTGGAGGCGATGCTGCTCGTCGCCGACAAGGAAGTTTCGCTGCTGATCTCCGGCACCGGCGACGTGCTGGAGCCGGAGGCGAGCGAGCACGGGGCCGTGATGGCGATCGGCTCGGGCGGCAACTACGCGCTTTCGGCAGCCCGCGCCCTGATCGATATCGAACCCGATGCCGAGACGATCGTGCGCAAGGCGATGAAGATCGCCGGCGACATCTGCGTCTACACCAACCACAGCCTCGTCATCGAGACGCTGGAGGCGGCGTGATCGCCGCAGCCAAGGCGCTTCCCAAGGTATTTCACCCGGATATCGTATCGTAATGACCAGCTTTTCCCCCCGCGAGATCGTCTCCGAGCTCGACCGTTTCATCGTCGGCCAGAAGGATGCCAAGCGCGCCGTCGCCATCGCGCTGCGCAACCGCTGGCGCCGCCAGCAGCTCCAAGGGCCGCTGCGCGAGGAGGTCTCGCCGAAGAACATCCTGATGATCGGGCCGACCGGTTGCGGCAAGACCGAGATCGCGCGCCGCCTCGCCAAGCTCGCCAACGCACCGTTCCTCAAGGTCGAGGCGACCAAGTTCACCGAGGTCGGCTATGTTGGCCGCGACGTTGAATCGATCGTGCGTGACCTTGTCGAGATTGCTATCGCGCTGGTGCGCGAGAGCCGCCGCAAGGACGTCCAGGCCAAGGCCCATCTCGCGGCCGAGGAACGCGTGCTCGACGCGCTGGTCGGCGCGAATTCCAGCCAGGCGACGCGCGATTCCTTCCGCCGCAAGCTGCGCGACAACGAGCTCGACGACAAGGAGATCGAGGTCGAGGTGGCGGCAGGCTCCGGTGCGGCCACGCCGATGTTCGAGCTTCCCGGCATGCCGGGCGCCTCGATCGGCGCAATCAACCTCTCCGACATGTTCGGCAAGGCCTTCGGCCAGAAGGGCAAGCCGAAGCGCATGCTGGTCAAGGACGCATACCAGCCGCTGCTCGCCGAGGAGAGCGACAAGCTGATCGACCAGGAAGCGATCGTGCAGGCCGCGATCCGCGAGGTCGAGAACAACGGCATCGTCTTCCTCGACGAGATCGACAAGATCTGCTCCCGCGAAGGCAAGGGCGGCGCCGATGTCTCGCGCGAAGGCGTGCAGCGCGATCTGCTGCCGCTGATCGAGGGCACGACCGTCGCGACCAAGCACGGCGCGGTCAAGAGCGACCATATCCTGTTCATCGCCTCCGGAGCGTTCCATGTCTCCCGCCCCTCCGATCTTCTGCCGGAACTGCAGGGCCGCCTGCCGATCCGTGTCGAGCTCTACCCGCTCGACATCGAGGATTTCAAACGCATCCTCACCGAGACCGAGGCGAGCCTGATCAAGCAGTCGGTCGCGCTGATGGCGACCGAGGAGGTTGCGGTCGAATTCAGGCCCGACGCGATCGATGCCATCGCCCGCATCGCCGTCGACGTGAACTCCACGGTCGAGAACATCGGCGCCCGCCGGCTCCAGACCGTCATCGAGCGCATCCTCGACGACATCTCCTTCACCGCGCCGGACCGCGCGGGCGAGACCGTCGTCATCGATGCGGCCTATGTCGAGGCCCGCATCGGAGATCTGGCCAAGAACGCCGATCTGAGCCGGTTCATCCTCTGATGGAAGAGCCGGCCGCGTCCGCGCCGGAAGCCTCTCGCCTCGCCCGTGACTCTGCCGTCGTCGGGGCAGCCACCGTCGCCTCGCGCCTGCTCGGTTTCGCGCGTGACGTGCTGATCGCGCGCCTGCTCGGCGGCGGCCCGGCGGCCGACGCCTTCCTCGCGGCTTTGCGCCTGCCCAATCTCGTGCGGCGCGTGCTCGGCGAGGGCGGGCTGAACGCGCCCTTCGTGCCGCTCTATCTGGCCGTCAAGGCGGACAAGGGTGAGAAAGCTGCGCGGCGCTTCGCCGGTGAGGCGGCTGGCCAACTCGGCCTGCTGCTGCTGGTGCTCGTCACGCTCGGTGAGCTCTTTGCGCCCTGGCTCGTGCTCGGCCTTGCCGGTGGCTTCGCCGATGAGCCCGAAACCCTCGCCTTGGCGGCCTCCTATACGCGGCTGATGCTGCCTTTCCTGCTGCTGACCACGCTTGCGGCGCTGCTGGCGGCCCTGCTCAACGCCGAGCGCCGCTTTGCCGTCGCAGCCCTCGCGCCGGCGCTGATGAATGCGATCCTGCTCGGCGTCCTGCTCGTTCTGCATGTGATGGGTGCAGCGCCGGAAGCCGGGGCGCGTTGGCTCGCGCTCTGCGTCAGCCTGACCGGGCTCGCTCACCTGGCGATGATTCTGGCCAGCCTGCGCGGCCCCGGCCTGCCGCGTCCGAGCCTGCGCTGGTCGCCGGAAATGACCCGGCTGATCCGCACCGGCGGCGCGACGCTGCTGGCGGCCTCCGCGGCCCAGCTTGTGCTGCTCGTCGCGACGCAGATCGCCTCCTCCGAGTCGGGTGCAGTGGCGGCGCTCTACTATGCCGACCGCGTCTTCCAGCTTCCGCTCGGCTTCGTCGGCGTGGCGATGGGCACGGTCGTGCTGTCCGACATGGCACTGGCGGCGACACGCGGCGGCCCGGATGCCATGCTCGGACAGTCGCTGGCGCTCGGCCTCGCGCTCGCTTTGCCGGCGGCGACCGCGCTCGTCGCGCTCGCCGGGCCGATCGTGTCGGGGCTGTTCGAGTACGGGCGCTTCGATGTCGGCGATCGCGAGCGCACGGCTGCAGCGCTGGCAGCCTTCGGCTGCGGCCTGCCTTTTGCCGTCGTGGCGAAGGTCTTCGGCCAAGTCTATTTCGCGCGCGGCCGGCCGCGGCTGCCACTGATCTCGGGCGGCCTGGCGGTGCTCGTCGCGCTGCTCGCCGGGCTTCTGCTGCCCGGCGGTCGCAACGCCGCGCAGATGGCGGCCTTGGCGGCGACGCTCGCCTTTGTCGTTCAGGCGTTCATGCTCGGCATCGCCCTGCTGCGCGACGGCATCTGGCGGCCGAGTCTCGGCAATCTGCGGCCCATCGCTTCCAGCCTCGCCGCCAGCGCGCTCATGCTCGTCGTGCTGGTCCTCCTGCTGCGGCTTTTGGCGGAGCCGCTGATGCCGGAACAACCGGCATTCCACCGCATCGGCGCGCTCGGCCTGCTCTGCCTAGCGGGGCTCGCCAGCTATTGTGCAGCGGGTTGGGCGCTCGGCGCCTTCGGCGCTCTCCCCTTGCGCAAGCGGCGGGCTTGAGCCAGAAGCGCCGCTTCCCTCCTCCATCGTGACGACGGAGTGCCCCATGTCGGGTTTTCATCAGCGCGTTTTCTCAGGCATGCAGCCGACCTCGACGCTGCATCTCGGCAATTATTTGGGCGCGCTGACCAATTGGGTCGCGATGCAGAAGACCCATGATTGCGTGTTCTGCGTCGTCGACATGCATGCGATCACGATGTGGCAGGATCCGGCCGACCTGAAGCGCGCCATCCGCGAGGTCACGGCCGCCTATATCGCGGCCGGCATCGATCCGCAGAAGAGCATCATCTTCAACCAGAGCCAGGTCTCGGCCCATGCCGAGCTCGCCTGGATCTGCAACTGCGTCGCGCGGCTGGGCTGGATGAACCGCATGACCCAGTTCAAGGAGAAGGCGGGCAAGGATCGCGAGAATGCCTCGCTCGGCCTCTACGCCTATCCGAGCCTGATGGCGGCCGACATCCTGCTCTACAAGGCGACGCATGTGCCGGTTGGCGAAGACCAGAAGCAGCATCTGGAGCTCACCCGCGACATCGCCCAGAAGTTCAACAACGACTTCGCGCCGCAGATCGCCGAGCTGGGTCTGGGCACGGGCGAGCTCGGCTTCTTCCCGCTGCCTGAGCCCATGATCATGGGGCCGGCCCAGCGCGTGATGAGCCTGCGCGACGGCACCAAGAAGATGTCGAAATCTGACGCCTCCGACTATTCGCGCATCAACCTGACCGACGACGCCGACGCCATCGCCCAGAAGATCCGCAAGGCCAAGACCGACCCGGAGGCGTTGCCCTCCGAGGCGAAGGGACTCGAGGGCCGCCCCGAGGCCGAGAACCTCGTCGGCATCTATGCCGGCTTGTCGGGCATGGCGAAGGGCGATGTGCTGCAGCAATTCGGCGGCGGCCAGTTCTCGGGCTTCAAGGCGGCGCTGGTCGATCTCGCGGTCGAGAAGCTCGCGCCCATCGCCGTGGAGATGCGCCGCCTGCTGGCTGAACCGAAGCATATCGACGCGATCCTCGGCGAAGGCGCGGCCAGGGCCGATGCCATCGCCGCGCCGATCATGCGCGAGGTCAAGGACATCGTCGGCTTCGTGCGCAGCTGACACGGACCCCCTTGGGCGCGACGGGCTTGCGCCGGAGGGCCGGCGCAGGCCACCATGGTCGTCCCTTCAAGCGGCGGCAGGACAGTTTCATGGTCAAGAAACGGCGGTCCTACGAGACGGGCCATCGGCCGAAATTTCTCGCGGTGGTCGACGATACCRAGGAGTGCGCCAAGGCGCTTCGCTTTGCGGCGCGCCGCTGCGCCCGTCTCGGCGCTGCGATCGTGCTGCTCGCAGTCGCACCGCCGCCCGAGCACGAGACCTGGCTCGGCGTCGGCGACGTGATGCGGGCGGAAGCCGAGGCTGAGGCCGAGAAGCGGCTCGACGCGGCTGCCATCGCCGTCCGGATGCTGGCCGGCCTCGAGCCCGAGCGCGTCGTGCGTATCGGCGACAAGGCCGGAGAGCTGGTCAAGCTGATCGAGGAGGACGAGGATATTTCGCTCCTGGTGCTCGCCGCCGGCACCGGACGTGAAGGCCCAGGCCCGCTGGTCAGCGCGCTGGCCGGCAAATCCTCGGCCAGCTTCCCGATTCCCGTCGCCATCGTCCCGGGCCATCTGGAAGACGAGGAAATCGACGCTCTGGCTTGAGGCCGGCGCCTTCCTTCGCGCTGGAATGATTCCAGCGACGCGCCTATATCGAGACCAGGAACGGCGACCTTGAACCGCCGGTACCGGAGGTATTCATGTTCATCCAGACCGAATCGACGCCAAATCCGGCGACCTTGAAGTTTCTGCCCGGCCGTATCGTCATGGGCAGCGGCACGCTCGACCTGCGCGACGCCGATGACGCCGCCCGATCGCCGCTGGCCCAGCGCCTCTTCGGCGTTTCCGGCGTTTCCGGCGTCTTCCTCGGCTCGGACTTCATCACCGTCACCAAGTCGGAAGGCGAGTGGCCCCATCTGAAGCCGGCGATCCTCGGCGCGATCATGGAGCACTTCATGTCCGGCGCGCCGGTGCTGGCCGAGAATTCCGCTGCCGACATCGAGGAGGAAGGCGAGTTCTTCGCTCCGGAAGATGCCGAGACGGTCGATACGATCAAGGATCTGCTCGAGACCCGCATCCGCCCGGCAGTGGCCGGCGACGGCGGCGACATCACTTTCCGCGGCTATCGCGACGGCACGGTCTATCTCGTCATGAAGGGCGCCTGCTCGGGCTGCCCCTCCTCGACCGCGACGCTGAAGCACGGCATCCAGAACCTGCTGCGCCATTTCCTGCCGGAAGTGCGCGAAGTCGAGTCGGTTTGAGCTGGCCAAGGGATGAGCGCGTGACGGGCCTGGCTTTCGCGGAATGAAGATCTGATGCGCATTCTCGCGATCGACACCGCGCTGGGGGCCTGCTCGGCCTGTGTCCTCGAAGCCGGTGAAGCCGAGCCGCTGGCGCAGGAGCAGCTCGCCATGGACCGCGGCCATGCGGAGGCGCTGATGCCGCTGGTCGAGCGGGTGATGAAAGCTGTCGACGGCGGCTTTTCCTCGCTGGGCCGCGTCGCTGTCACGGTCGGTCCCGGCAGCTATACCGGCTTGCGGGTCGGGGTCAGCGCGGCCCGCGCCATCGCTTTCGCGGCCGGGATCCCGGCCGTCGGCGTCACCACGGTCGTCGCCTGCGCCGCCCCGCTGATCGGCCGCGAGTCCGGTCGCGTCATCGCGGCTGCGCTCGATGCCAAGCACGGCCAGGTCTGGTTCCAGGCGCTGACCTCGGAAGGCAAGCCGCTCGTCTCGCTCCGGCAGGTGAGTTATCGCGATGCGGCACGCGCCATCGGCGCCGGCCCCGTCAGCCTCGTCGGATCTTCGGCGCTGGCCGTCGCCAACGAGGCCTGGGCGATCGGCCTCGATGCCGTGGTCGTCGACGATACGAAGGCACCGGATATCGCCTGGGTCGCGCGGCTCGGCCTAATCGCCGATCCGGAGACCGCCCCGCCGCGTCCGCTCTACCTGAAGGCGCCCGAGACGACGCCGCAGGACAAAGCCCGCCTGCCGCGCCGGTGAACGCCTCCTCCAAATGGTGGTTGCCGAAACATCAATCCATGCGAACAAGCGGGATGGATTGGCTGCGCAAGCTCCTGCACCCTGATTCGGCGCCCGCGCGCACGATGCGGCTCGATGCCGGCTACGCCCGCCAGGTCGCGATGCTGCATCATCAGGGCGGCTTCGCCCGTGGCTGGCAGCCGGCCGAATGCGCCGCTCTGATCGCCGATGCCGGCGTCGCCACCGACGGTGTCTTCGGCAAGAACAACGATCCGGCCGGCTTCGTGATGTCGCGCAAGGCCGCCGACGAGGCTGAGATCCTCAGCATCGTGGTCGCCCCGGCCAGCCGGCGCGAAGGCCTCGGCCGGGTCTTGCTCTCGGCTCATCTTGCCCGCCTCGCGGAGGACGGCGTCGCTCATGTCTTTCTCGAAGTCGAGGAAGGCAATCTCGCGGCGGAGCGGCTCTATCGGCATTTCGGCTTCCGCGAGGTCGGGCGCCGCAAGGGATACTACCCCAAGCCCGATGGCAGCCGCGCCACTGCAATCGCGATGCGCCTCGATCTCACATGACTCTGCGGAACAATCGCGCCATTGACGGCGCTTCGAGCAGCGAGATGGTCTCCCTGACGATCAGCGGGCCCGTCCGCGCATGAAGGACCTCCGCGTCGGCGCGCTTGTCCGCCTTGCCTTGCTGATCGGCGGCACGTTCGGGCTGGTGCCGTTCCAGCTCGGCGTGATGCGGTTCGCCCCGAAATACCGGGGTGTCCTGCCGTTGCATTTCCATCGTCTGACCTGCTGGTGCCTGGGCGTGCGCCGCCGCGTCAGGGGGCTGCCGCCGCCGGCTGGCGCAGGGGCGCTGATCGTCGCAAATCATGTCTCCTGGCTCGATATCGGCGTCCTCGGCGCCGAGCGCGAGCTGGCCTTCGTTGCAAAGAGCGAGGTCGGCAAATGGCCGGTGGTCGGCTTCCTCGCCAACCTCCAGCGCACGGTCTATATCGACCGGCAACGACGCGGCGCGACCGCGGGTACCGCTGCCACGATGGGCGCCCGCATCGCGGCCGGAGAGGAAGTGGTGCTCTTCGCCGAGGGCACGACCGGAGACGGCACGCGCATCCTGCCCTTCCGCTCCTCCCTGCTCGGCGCGGTCCATCATGCCATGGGCGACGCAGAGACGGATGTCACGGTCTATCCGCTGACCATCACCTATACCGGCTGGCAGGGGCTGCCGGGAGGGCGCCTCGAGCGCGCCGCGCTGGCCTGGTACGGCGATACCGAGCTCTGGCCGCATCTGAAGCTGGTGTTGGAATGCGGCGCGATCGATGTCGAGCTGGTCTGGGGTGAACCGATCGCGATGGGCCGCGCCATGTCGCGCAAGGCGGCGACGCGGCGGGCGGAGGATGCGGTACGCGCGGCGCGGAACGAGGCCGTCACAGGCCGGCCGGCCATCTGAGACGGGTTGGCGCACGGCTTGCCTGCTGCGAGGTCAGTGAAGCCGGGCCGTTTCCAAGGCGCCCGATCCGCAGTAAAGAAAACCTTTTGGAGACCCGATCCGCGGCGATGAAGAAAGTCCACATCAAGTCCTTCGGCTGCCAGATGAACGTCTATGACGGGCAGCGCATGGCCGACATCCTGAGCCATCAGGGCTATGAGGAAACGGCGACGCCGGAGGGGGCGGATCTGATCCTGCTGAACACCTGCCATATCCGGGATCGGGCCGTGCAGAAGGTCTACTCCGAGCTCGGCAAGCTGCGCGACATCAAGAATGCCCAGTTGGCCGGGGGGCAAGAGACGAAGATCGTCGTCGCCGGCTGCGTCGCCCAGGCCGAGGGTGCCGAGATCCAGCATCGCCAGCCTGCCGTCGATCTCGTGGTCGGGCCTCAGGCCTATCATCGCCTCCCGGAATTGCTGGCCGAGGCCGCGCGGAAGCGCGTCGTCGATACCGACCTGCCGATCGAGGACAAGTTCGGCTTCCTGCCGGCGCCGAAGCCGCAGATCATCCGCGCACGCGGCGTTTCCGCCTTCGTCACGGTCCAGGAGGGTTGCGACAAGTTCTGCGCCTTCTGCGTCGTTCCCTACACGCGCGGCGCCGAGTTCTCGCGCCCTGTCGCTCAGGTTCTCGCCGAAGTCGAACGTCTGGCCGAGGCCGGCGTGCGCGACGTCACCCTGATCGGCCAGAACGTCAACGCCTACCATGGCGAGGGGCCGGATGGGGCGGTCTGGGGCTTGGCGCGGTTGATGCGCCGTGTCGCCGATGTGCCGGGTATCGTCCGCATCCGCTACACGACGAGCCATCCGCGCGACATGGACGACGATCTCATCGCCGCCCATCGTGACCTGCCGCAGGCGATGCCTTTCCTGCATCTGCCGGTTCAGGCCGGCTCGGATCGCATCCTCGCCGCGATGAACCGGAAGCATACCGGCGACGAGTATCGCCGTCTGATCGAGCACATCCGCGAAGCGCGTCCCGATATCGCGCTCTCGTCGGACTTCATCGTCGGCTTCCCCGGTGAAACCGATGCCGATTTTGAGGATACGATCCGTCTCGTCGACGAGATCGGCTTCGCTTCGAGCTATTCCTTCAAGTATTCGTCGCGCCCGGGCACGCCCGCGGCCGAGCTTGACGCGCAGATTCCACGCGCGGTGATGGATGAGCGCCTCTACCGGCTGCAGGAGCGGATCGAACATCACCGCCAGGCATTCAACGCCGCGATGGTCGGACGGACTGTGGATGTCCTGCTGGAGCGGGCCGGACGCCACCCCGGCCAGCTTGCCGGAAAGTCACCCTATCTGCAGGCTGTGCAGATCGAGAGCGAGACGAATCAGATCGGCGACATCGTCCAGGTGACGATCGAGCGGGCCGGTTCCAATTCGCTCTTCGGCCGGCTGGCGGAGGCGGGGCGGACGGATGGAAAGGACATGGCCGCTTGAGCGCGCTGCGGTTCGTGCCCATCTCCTGCTGGAAGGCTCTGGCCTGTCATCAGGCTGAGATTGTTGCGTTCGGATATGCTGCGAGACGACCCGGCCGGGCGCTCCTGCCCGACGGGAACGGGCGCAAAAGCCCTCTCTACGGAGATGACGCATTTGGCACAGGCTGATTCGACGACGCAAAGACCCGACCGGACCCCGCGGCGAGACGTGTCGCCAGCCCGCCCCGAGGGCGCGGGCCGCGACGGTTTGCCGGCCACCGAGGTCGTGCTGTCCTTCGATGACAACCGCCTCGCCAGCCTTGTTTTCGGTCAGTACGACCAGAATCTCGCGCATCTCGAGCGCAGGCTCGGCGTCGTGGTCAATCCTAACGGCAACCACGCCACCGTGAAGGGCCCGCGCGAGACCGCCGAGCAGGCAGGCCGCGTGCTGAAGACGCTCTACGCCCGTGCCAAGGCCGGTGCCTCCGTTACCCTCGGTGAGGTCGACGGCGCGATCGAGGAGAGCAATGTCCAGCGCTCGCTCTTTCCGGCCGCGGATGTCGGCAAGGCTTCCTTCGATGCCGTGGTCACTCGCAAGCGTGGGCCGGTCAGGGCCCGCAACGCCGCGCAGGACGCCTATCTGCGCCAGCTCAAACGGCATGAACTGGTGCTCGCGGAAGGACCGGCAGGCACCGGCAAGACCTGGCTCGCGGTCGGGCACGCCGTCTCGCTCATCGAGCAGGGCGTGGTCGAGCGGATGATCCTGTCGCGTCCGGCGGTGGAGGCAGGCGAAAGGCTCGGCTTCCTGCCCGGCGACATGCGCGAGAAGGTCGACCCCTATCTCCGGCCGATCTACGACGCGCTCAACGATTTCATGGAGGCCCGCCATGTCGAACGCGGGCTCCAGACTGGCATGATCGAGATCGCGCCGCTGGCCTTCATGCGCGGCCGCACCTTGAGCAACGCGGTCGTGCTGCTCGACGAGGCCCAGAACGCCACCTCGATGCAGATGAAGATGTTCCTCACCCGTCTGGGCGAGGGGTCGCGCATGATCATCACCGGCGATCCATCCCAGATCGACCTGCCGCCGGGCCAGCGCTCCGGCCTCGTCGAGGCGGTCAAGCTGCTCAAGGACGTCGAGGGCGTCGGCTATGCCCGCTTCGAGGAAGGCGATGTTGTCCGGCATGAGCTGGTGCGGCGCATCGTGATGGCTTATGAGACCGCGTCGCGCCATGAGCGCGCCGAACGGGAGGAGCGCTTGCGCAATCCCGATATGCCCGCGGATTCCCACCGCGAGGGCGACAGCGAAGGGCTGAAGCGAATGTTGGCGCGGGAGCGGCCGCGATGAACGATCGACCTCGCGGGCGGCGCTCGGCGCCGCCACCCGAGAAGATGTCGCTTGATCTCGATCTGAGGGCCCAGTCGCGCCAGTGGCAGGCGGTGGGCAATCTCGCGAGCCTGCGGGCATTGATCAATGAGGCGCTGGCCGCGGGTCTTGCCGTGGCGCCGCGCAAGCCCATGGCGGGCGCCGAGCTCAGCCTGTTGCTGACCGACGACAAGCGCATCCGCATCGTCAACCGCGACTGGCGCGGCTTCGACAAGGCGACGAACGTGCTCTCCTTCCCGGCAGCCCCGCCGGAGCGCATTGCGGCGAGCCCGCTGCTCGGCGACATCGTCATCGCCTTCGAGACGGTGGAGCGCGAAGCCCGGGCGGAGGCTAAGGACATCGCCGACCATCTGCGCCATCTGGTCATTCATGGCCTGCTGCATCTGCTCGGCGAGGATCATGAGACCGACGACGAGGCGCGCCGCATGGAAGCCCTCGAAGTCGAGGCGCTCGCCAGCCTCGGCATTGCCGACCCCTATGCCGATGGCGAGCTCATCGCCGCGGCGGCCCCTTCTTCCGCACAGTCCCCGCAGCCATGACCGACGACAGTCGACAATCCCAGTCTGAAACCAATGGCCGCGGCTTCGGCCATTGGCTCGCCCAGTTCCTCGAACGTCTCGGCCTGCGTGCCGGCGGCACGGCGCGTGAAGAGATCGTCGAGGCGCTGGCCGAAGAGAACGGCGAGCTCGCCGACATTTCCGCCCAGGAGCGCGCGATGCTCAGCAATGTGCTGAGCCTGCGCGAGCGTCGTGTGAGCGACGTCATGATCCCCCGCGCCGACATCGTGGCCGTGCCGGCGGATGCGACGCTGGACGAACTGCTGGCCCATTTCCGGACTGCCGGCCATTCGCGCCTGCCGGTCTTCGACGACACGCTCGATGACCCACGCGGAATGGTCCACATCCGCGACTTTCTGGAATATCTCGCGGAGAAGGCTCGCCCTGAAGGGGACGTGCCTTCCGAAGACGGAAGCAAGCTTGCCATCCCGCATGACCTTGCGGCGGTCGACCTGAACACGCCGCTCTCGGCGACGAAGCTGTTGCGCCCAGTGCTCTATGTTCCGCCTTCGATGCCTGCGGTCGACCTTCTGGTCCGCATGCAGGCGACGCGCACCCATATCGCGCTCGTCATCGACGAATATGGCGGCACCGACGGGCTCGTCTCGATCGAGGACCTGATCGAGATCGTGGTCGGCAACATCGAGGACGAGCACGATCTCGAGGAGACACCGATCGCACCCACCGGCGAGGACAGCTTCGCCGCCGATGCGCGCGCGACGCTGGAGGAGCTTAAGCGTGCAACCGGCGTCGATCTCTCTCGGAACGAGGTGGCGGATGACATCGACACGCTCGGCGGGCTGATCGTGACCCTGGCCGGCCGTGTCCCGGCGCAGGGCGAGATCGTCGAGGGTCCGGAAGGGCTGACCTTCGAGATCCTCGATTCCGATCAGCGCCGCGTGAAGCGCCTGACGATCCATCGCCGCAGCCAGACGGCGCCCGAAGAAACGGCGATGGAGCCTGGCTGATGCGCGTGGCGCGGCTTGCGGAAGCGGTCATTCTCGCTTGGGGATGGCGCAGGCGGCTCATCGCGCTTTTCGCGGGAGCGAGCGGTGCGCTCGCCCTGCCGCCCCTGGATCTCTGGCCGCTGGTCATCGTCCCGATGACGGTGGCGGTCTGGCTCCTTGACGGTGCGGTTGGCACCACTGCGACAGGTCGCTTCCGTGCAGGCTTCGCTGCCGGCTGGTGGTGGGGTTTCGGCTTTTTCCTCGCCGGATTGTGGTGGCTCGGCGCCGCCTTTCTCGTCGAGGCCGACAAATTCGCCTGGGCGATGCCGCTGGGGGTCGTCGCGCTGCCGGCCTTTCTGGCGATCTTTCCGGCCTTGGCCTTTGGCGCGGCGCGCTTGTATTGGCCCGAGGGAGCCCGGCGCATTCTCGTCCTCGCCGCGGCGCTGGCGATGAGCGAGTGGCTTCGTGGCCATGTGCTGACCGGCTTTCCGTGGAACGTCTACGGCATGATGCTGGCGGGTGAGATTCATCTCGCCCAGTTCGCTTCGCTCGCGGGGCTCTACGGCCTCACGCTGCTGGCTGTCGCGATTGGCGGGGCGCCGGCGGTGATTGCCACGGCCAAGACTCCGGCCGGCCGTTGGGCGGCTCCGCTGACCGCGCTGGCAGGCGTCTCGGTGTTATTCGGTTTTGGCTTCTGGCGCATTCCGCCGGGTCCCTCACCGGTCGTGGCGGGCGTGAAGCTCAGGCTCATGCAGCCCAACCTGCCGCAGGACGCGAAGTTCAACGGACGCAACGGCGAAGCCATCCTCAACCAGTACCTCGCGCTGAGCGACCGCGCGACGAGCCCGACGACGCCCGGCCTGCAATCGGTCACGCATCTGATCTGGCCCGAATCCGCCTTTCCCTTCTTACTAGGCCGCACGCCGGGTGCGCTGTCCCGTATCGCGGCGGTCCTGCCGCCCGACGTGACCCTGATCACGGGCGCGGCCAGGGCTGGCGAGATGCTGCCGGGAGAGGGCAGGCCGCCGATCTACAATGCCATTCAGGTCGTCAACGACGAAGGCGTCATCGTCGCGAGCTACGACAAGCTCCATCTGGTCCCCTTCGGCGAGTATCTTCCGCCTTTTCTCGAGGCGCTGATCCGCCGCGTCGGCCTCTCTGAATTCGTGTCCGTGCCCGGCGGGTTTTCATCCGGAACCAGCCGGATGCCTCTTGCGGTCAAGGGACTTCCCGTCGCAGCGCCGCTTATCTGCTATGAGGTTGTCTTTCCGGGCGAGGTGGCTCCGCGCGGCCCTCGGGCAGGGTTTTTCCTGAATGTGACCAATGATGGCTGGTTCGGCCAGACCAGCGGCCCCTATCAGCACTTCGCCCAGGCGCGGCTTCGCAGCGTCGAGGAAGGCCTGCCGCTCGTCCGGGTCGCCAACACCGGTATTTCCGGGGTGGTCGATGCCTATGGCCGGGTCGTCGCGAGCCTGCCTCTGGGCGTGGAGGGCGTATTGGATGCCCCGCTCCCGCGCAGCGGGCCGGTGACGCCCTATTCCCGGGGTGGCGATGCCATTTTTGCCGGTATGCTGCTCGTTTTTTTGATGCTTTCTCGCTTCAAAAAAAGCTGATCATCCCATTTGGAACAAATTTTGCGAGAAAGAGTGGACCGTCCGTGACGGCTATAATACACCAACGTTTCCGCGCCGACCAGGATGGCGGCTCCTGGTCATGACGACTGACGTAAGAGCAGGTTAATCATGATCAAGAAAGTCCCCAACCCGGTCGACAAGCATGTCGGTAGCCGCGTCCGCATGCGTCGAATGCTTGCCGGTATTAGCCAGGAAAAGCTGGGTGACGCACTGGGGCTGACCTTTCAGCAGGTTCAGAAATACGAGAAGGGTTCTAATCGCATCAGTGCGAGTCGTCTGCAGCAGATTGCCAAGATGCTCGACGTGCCGGTTTCCTTTTTCTTTGATGGTGCCCCCACGGGCGACATGCCGGCTGGCGGTTTCGCCGATTCCGCGGCGACGGCGTATATTTCGGACTTCCTCGCGACCAGCGAGGGCGTGCAGCTCACCAAGGCCTTCACCCGCATCAAGAACGGCCGCGTCCGCAGGCGGATCATCGATCTCGTCGAAGCGCTGGCCGAGCAAGACACTGAAAATGCGTGATTCCGGGATGTTTTCGTTCGTTTTGACGAACGCGCTTTTCGATTAACGGATTTCCCCACTTGACGACGAACGCGTCCGCTGCGATGACGGCGCGTTTGTTGAGGCTGGTGTCGAGCACCAGCCTTTTCCATGTGCTGTTTCAGGGATCCTCCGACCGTGTCACGCCAGAATTATCTGTTTACCAGCGAGTCCGTCTCCGAGGGACATCCCGACAAGGTCTGTGACCGCATCTCCGACGAGATCGTCGATCTGTTCTTCAAGGAGGCGGTCAAGGCTGGCTATGAGCCGTCCAAGGTCCGCGTCGCGGCCGAAACGCTGGCGACGACCAACAGGGTCGTCATCGCCGGCGAGGTCCGCACCCATCTCGACGAGAAGCAGATCAAGTCGAAGGTGAAGTCAGCTGCCCGCAAGGCGATCCGCAACATCGGCTACGAGCAGTCCGGCTTCCACTGGAAGACCTGCAAGATCGACGTGCTGCTGCATCCGCAGTCGGCCGATATCGCGCAGGGCGTCGACGAGGCCGGCAACAAGGATGTCGGCGCCGGCGACCAGGGCATCATGTTCGGCTACGCCAGCCGCGAGACGCCCGAGCTGCTGCCCGCCCCGATCTACTACGCTCACAAGATCCTCGAGACCCTGACGCTCGCCCGCAAGAAGGGCGAGGGCGACGCCGCCAAGCTCGGCCCCGACGCCAAGAGCCAGGTCACCGTCAAATACGAGAACGGCAAGCCGGTCGGCGTGACGCAGATCGTGCTCTCGACCCAGCATCTCGACGAGACGTTGTCCTCGGCCGACGTCCGCAAGATCGTCGAGCCGTATATCCGCGAGGCCCTGCCGGAAGGCTGGATCTCGAAGGACACCGTCTGGCACATCAACCCGACCGGCAAGTTCGTGATCGGCGGCCCGGACGGCGATGCCGGCCTCACCGGCCGGAAGATCATCGTCGACACCTATGGCGGCGCGGCTCCTCATGGCGGCGGTGCCTTTTCGGGCAAGGACCCGACCAAGGTCGACCGTTCGGCGGCCTATGCGGCGCGCTACCTCGCCAAGAACGTCGTCGCGGCCAAGCTCGCCGACCGCGCCACGATCCAGCTTTCCTATGCGATCGGCGTCGCCAAGCCGCTGTCGATCTATGTCGACCTGCATGGCACCGGCAAGGTCGACGAGGCCAAGCTCGAGGACATCCTCGGCAAGCTCGTCGATCTCTCGCCGAACGGCATCCGCAACCATCTCGGCCTTAACAAGCCGATCTATGCCAAGACCTCGGCCTATGGCCATTTCGGCCGCAAGGCCGGCCGCGACGGTTCCTTCTCCTGGGAGAAGACCGATCTCGTCGACGCGCTGAAGAAGGCCGTCAACTGAAACGACCTCGCCGGGTCATGAGCAAGGAGGCCGGGGTCAACCCGGCCTTTTTCTTTGACTTGATGGATGAGGTCGCTGAAACACCGCCGTCATTCCGGGCTTGACGCGGGATCTGTCGGAGCACTCCGGAGCTCTGTGATGGATTCCGGATCTCCGCGTCGCTGCGTCCGGAATGACGGCGCTCCATCGGATAATGCGGTACGAACACGGATCATGACCCACGAACCCGACCACGACGAAAGGGCTTTCTACGGCCGCCGCAAGGGCAAGGCGCTGCGCGATGGCCAGAGCCATCTGATCGAGCACACCCTGCCGCGACTGCGGCTGCCCGAGGGCGAGATTGCCGATCTGAAGGCGCTCTTTCCCGGGCCTGTCGAGGCGGTCAGGCTTGAGATCGGTTTTGGTGGCGGCGAGCATCTCCTGATGCGGATGCGGGAGAGCCCGCAGATCGGCTTCATCGGCGTCGAGCCCTTCATCAACGGCATGGCCAAGTTCCTCGCCGTCGCCGAACGCGAGGGGCTGACCAATATCCGCGTCTGGGACGACGATGCCGCGCTGCTGCTGCCGCGTTTGGCTGCAGGCGGCCTCGATGCCATCGACCTGCTCTATCCCGACCCCTGGCCGAAGCGCCGGCAGCGCAAGCGCCGCTTTGTCTCCGAGCATACTCTCGCCCTGTTCGCGCGCACGCTTCGTCCCGGCGGCCGCTTCCGCTTCGCCAGCGACATCGACGATTATGTCGGCTGGACGCTGTCGCGGCTGCTGGCCTCGCCGGATTTCGACTGGACGGACGAGCGGCCTGGCGACTGGCGCACGCCCTATCCGGGCTGGATTCGCACGCGTTACGAGGCGAAGGCGGTCCGGGAGGGCCGCATCTCCAGCTATCTCACGGCTTTGCGTCGCGCATCCTGAGGAAGCCGAGCACGCGCTGGGCGGTGCTCTGCGCGAGGTTGCGGAAGCTCTCGCGGGCACGGTCGAGGGCCGCCTGCGACTTTCCGAAATCCTTCCGCAGCGAGATCAGGGCTGCCGTCGTCTCCCACGACCAGCCGAGGCCGCGCGCGACGATCAGGATCGCTTCGCGGTCGCTGCCGAGGATGATCTGCTCGCTCGCCGGCAGGCTGAGCTGTGCCAGTACCGCGACGGCGCAGATGGCGTGCTCGGTTGCGCCCTGCCGCGCGAAGTCGCGCACCTTGGCCTCGTCGAGCAGCCCGGCTTCGTTGAGCTCACGGATCTCGACGAGCGCGGCGCTGATGGCGCCCAGTTCGCCGGGCATCTGGCCGCCGGCCGCGACGGCGTCGGCACCGCGTTCGACCGCACCGTCGACGTCGCCGGCCAGCGTCGGCTCCAGGCTCTCATTCAGGCGCCGGCGGGCGGAATTCTTGGCGGCGGTCATAAGTTGCCCGACCAGCTCCGTTGGGATGTCCCGGCGTAAGCCGAGCGTCGCCTGAAGCGCGTCGTCTTGGGCCGCGCGCATCACCAGAACGCCCATGCCATGCCGCGAGAACCGCGCCGTCTGATTGGCCGCGACCGCATGGGTGACGACCCGTCCGCCGCGCAGGATCAGGAAATCGGTGACGGGTTCCCCGAGATCGGGCCGCTCCGTGATGGCGAGCATGTGGTCGCGGCCCTTGGCCGCCGACACCGCGACGAGATCCTGGTCGGTCAGCCGCGGCGACTGCACCAGGACGGAACGCGCCACGGCGATTTCGTCGAGGGCAAGCTGGCGCACGACCCCGCTCGGCGCGTTCGGCACGGGCGCGATCCGCTCCGAGAGCTCGATCCGGGCGCGCAGCTCGATGGCCCGCGACAGCCGCCCGATGACCGCGTCGAAGACGCCGACCTGCTGTTCGTCCATGTCGATCGCGGTGGCGAGGAAGAGATCCGTCAGACGTGACAGGATGACGGCGCGCTCGTCACCCGAGCCGCGCGCCATCGTCGTCTCGAGATCCCGCAGCAGCGTTGCGACCGTACTCATACTCTGTCCTCGACCGCTATCCCGTCAGCCAGACTGGCAGGCAAGGATGACCATTGGGTTATCGCCGACGCTCGGAGCTTGCATATCGGGGCGATGCGGACTAAATAGCGGCCAACAGCTCTGGTATCGGTTAACGCCGATGATCAAGAGCGGGCCGGCCGGCCCGCTCTTTTTTATTGGCCGCAACCCGCCGGAGGCAGACGGGACGGCCCGGACCATGAACGAACCAAGCGAACCGACAGCAGCGCCCGATCAGGAAGCGCGCCTCGTCGTCGAGAACGGCGTGGCTGCGCGCGTCGCCGCGATCGTCGAGCCGGCGATCGCCGATCTCGGCTATCGGCTGGTGCGCGTGCGCGTCACTGCTCAGAACGGCTGCACCGTGCAGATCATGGCCGAGCTGCCGGACGGCTCGATGACCGTCGAGGGCTGCGAGGAGATCAGTCAGGCGATCTCGCCGGCGCTGGACGTCGACGATCCCATTCAGGCGGCCTATCATCTCGAGATCTCGTCGCCGGGTATCGACCGGCCGCTGGTACGCGCGAGCGATTTCGAGCGCTGGGCCGGCCACCTCACCAAGATCGACACAAGCGAGCCGGTCGCGGGCCGCAAGCGTTTCCGCGGCATCCTGCGCGGCGCTTCCGGTCAGGACGCTCTGCTGACGCGGGACGACGCCAAGAGCGAGGAAGAGCGCGACGTCGCCATTCCGATGCGGCTGATCGCCGAGGCGCGGCTGGTGCTGACCGATGCGCTCGTCACCGAATCGCTGCGTCGCGGCAAGTCCGGCCTGCCGCCGGCGATGCCGGCCGCCGATGAGATAGCAGGCCCGAAGAAGGGCCGAGGGAAATCGCTGGGACCGCGGCCGGGCAAGACCGGCAAGACGGCCCCGCAGAACAACGACACTGAAGAGGAGTGAGCGTCATGGTCGTCAGCGCCAACAGGCTCGAACTGCTGCAGATCGCCGACGCGGTCGCGCGCGAGAAGTCGATCGATCGCCAGATCGTCGTCGATGCCATGCAGGACGCCATCGCCAAGGCCGCCCGCTCGCGCTACGGCGCCGAGACCGACGTCCATGCCGAGATCAGCACCAAGACCGGCGAGCTGCGTCTGGCCCGCCACCTCCAGGTGGTCGATACCGTCGAGAACCCGGCGGTCGAAATCACCGTCGACGAGGCCAAGCGTCACAACCCGGCCGCCCAGGTTGGCGACGTCATCGCCGATCCGCTGCCGCCCTTCGATTTCGGCCGCATCGCCGCCCAGTCGGCCAAGCAGGTCATTGTCCAGAAGGTGCGCGAGGCCGAGCGCGACCGCCAGTACGACGAGTACAAGGATCGCATCGGCGAGATCGTCAACGGCGCGGTCAAGCGCGTCGAATACGGCAACGTCTTCGTCGATCTCGGCCGTGGCGAAGCCATCATCCGCCGCGACGAGATGATCCCGCGCGAGACCTTCAAGGTCGGCGACCGCGCCCGCGCCTATGTCTACGATGTGCGCCGCGAGCCGCGCGGCCCCCAGATCTTCCTCTCGCGCACCCATCCGCAGTTCATGGCCAAGCTCTTCGGCCAGGAAGTGCCGGAAATCTATGACGGCATCGTCGAGGTGAAGGCGGTCGCCCGTGATCCGGGCTCGCGCGCCAAGATCGCGGTCATCAGCCGCGATTCCTCGATCGATCCCGTCGGCGCCTGCGTTGGTATGCGCGGTTCGCGCGTGCAGGCCGTCGTCGGCGAGCTGCAGGGCGAGAAGATCGACATCATCCCGTGGTCGCCGGATGTCGCGACCTTCGTCGTCAATGCGCTGCAGCCGGCCGAGGTCGCGAAGGTGGTGCTCGACGAGGAGGCCGACAAGATCGAGGTCGTCGTGCCGGACGAGCAGCTCTCGCTCGCCATCGGCCGCCGCGGCCAGAATGTGCGCCTGGCATCGCAGCTCACCGGCTGGGACATCGATATCTTGACCGAGCAGGAAGAGTCGGAGCGTCGCCAGAAGGAGTTCGTGCAGCGCACCGAGCTGTTCATGAACGCGCTGAACGTCGACGAGACGGTCGGCCAGCTGCTGGCCTCGGAGGGCTTCCGCAATGTCGAGGAGCTCGCCTATGTCGAACTCGGAGAGCTCGCCTCGATCGAGGGCTTCGACGAGGACACCGCAGGCGAGATCCAGACCCGCGCGCAGGAACACCTCGCCGCTATCGAGGCTGAATTCGACGAGAAACGTCGGGCTCTCGGAGTCGAGGACGCCTTGCGCGAAGTCGAGGGCGTCACCACGTCCATGATGGTCGCGCTCGGCGAGAACGATGTGAAGACCGTCGAGGATCTCGCCGGCTGCGCCACTGATGATCTGGTCGGCTGGACCGAGCGCAAGGACGGCGAGTCGACTCGTCACGCCGGCTATCTCGACGGCTTCGATCTCTCGCGCCAGGATGCCGAAGCCATTATCATGGCTGCACGCATTCACGCCGGCTGGATCGAGGCGCCGGCCGAGGAGCCTGAGGCGGAAGCCGGCGAGGAGGCCGAGGCCTGAGCGGAGCCCTCGCAGTGAAAGCGGCGGCGCAGAAGGAAGGACCGGAGCGGAGCTGCGTCGTCACACGGGCCGTCAAGGCGCCTGACGACCTGATCCGCTTTGTTGCGGGGCCGGACGGCGTGCTTGTCCCGGATCTGCGACGCAAGCTGCCTGGGCGCGGCGTCTGGGTGAGCCTCAGCCGCAAGACTGTTGCCGAGGCGATCAAGCGGAAAGCCTTCGAGCGTTCGCTCAAGGCGAAGGTCGCGGTTCCGGCGGATTTGCCGGATATCGTCGACGGGCTGATGTACCGCGACACGCTGCAGGCGCTGTCGATGGCCAATAAGGCCGGGCTGGTTACCGCCGGCTTCGCCAAGGTTGAGGCGCTGATCGAAAGCGGCCGATGTCTCGCGGTGATC
Organism: Allobosea sp. 10L417; assembly: GCF_056395485.1. NCBI lineage: Bacteria > Pseudomonadati > Pseudomonadota > Alphaproteobacteria > Hyphomicrobiales > Alloboseaceae > Allobosea > Allobosea sp. 10L417. The sequence goes on along the minus strand of NZ_JBFTJP010000008.1, from coordinate 236,923 downwards.
GCCGCGAGCGATGGCGCCGAGGACGGCAAGCGCAAGATTGGCCAGGCTGTCCGCCGGTTGGCGGCGGCGCGCGAGGCCGACGGGCTCAAGGCCCGCGAACTGCCCATCGTCGCGATTTTCGCGGCGGCGGATTTGGAATTGGCGTTGGGGCGCGCACATGTGATACATGCCGCGCTTGCTCCGGGTCCAGCGGCCGAGGGCGTCCTCTCGCGCTGGCGTCGGCTCGTCCGGTACCGGACGGACGATACCGCCGCACCCGACCAGAACGATATTGAAGACACGACCGAACCGGCAGGACCGAACGCGGAATGACCGATACCAAAAACCCGGGCGACAAGACACTCTCCGTCAACCCGCCCAAGACCCTGTCGCTGAAGCGGCCTGTCGAGCAGAGCACTGTTCGACAGAGCTTCTCGCATGGGCGTTCGAAGCAGGTCGTCGTCGAGGTCAAGCGCCGCGCCGCCGGTCACGAGGTGAAGGAACCGGTTGCGCCGCGCGCTCCGCAGGCTCCTGCCCCGCAGGCTGCTCCGCCGCGCCCCGCCCCGAGCCAGCAGGCGCCGCAGCGCCCGGCCGGCAGCATGCTGCTGCGCACCCTCTCCGACGAGGAGAAGGACGCTCGCCAGCGCGCGCTTGCCGAAGCCCGCAGCACCGAGGCCGAAGCGCGCCGCGTCGCTGAAGAGGATGCGCGCCAGCGCGCAGCCGCCATCGAGCGCGAACGCCAGGAGCGCGAAGCCGCCGCTGCGCGCCAGCGCCAGGAAGAGGACCGCCGCCGTCAGGAGGACGAGCAGAAGCGCCGCGCCGAGAGCGTCGTGCGCCAGCGCGAGGAGCATGCTCCCCGCCCGCCCGCTCCCCCGGCTGCTCCGCGTGAGGCAGCCCCCCCGGCCCAGGCGCCTGCGCCGCAGCCGACCCAGTATTACGGCCGCCCGGCTCCGTCCGGCCCGCGTGAGTTCACGTCGCGTCCGCCGATGCGCGACACCGGCGCGCGCCCGCCGCGCCTGGATTCGCGCCCGCCGCGTTCCGACTCGCCACGTCCGCCGCGCATGGATTCCTCGGCTCCGGCCGAGCCCGCGGTCGCCCGGCCGGTGCGTCAGGCTCCGTCGGCCAACACCACGCGCAATCGCTCTGACGATGTCGACGTCAAGGCCGCGTTCCGCCGTCCCGGCCTGGGCGCCGGTCCTGGCCGTGGTCCCGCTCCGGCTGCGCCCAAGACGCCCAAGACCAGCAACGACAAGCCGCGCGGCCGCTTGACGCTGTCGACGGCGACCGGGAGCGAGGACGAGCGGACACGCTCGGTCGCGTCCTTCCGCCGCCGCGTGCAGCGCATGACCGGCCACCGTGCATCGGACGCGCAGAAAGAGCGCGTGATGCGCGAGGTGATCATCCCCGAGACGATCACCATCCAGGAACTCGCGAACCGCATGACGGAGCGCGGCGTCGACGTCATCCGCCTGCTGATGAAGCAGGGCGCGATGCACAAGATCACCGACGTGATCGACGCCGACACCGCCCAGCTCATCGCCGAGGAAATGGGCCACACCGTCAAGCGCGTCGCCGAATCCGACGTCGAGGAAGGCCTGTTCGATACGCCGGACACCGATGAGACCCTGGCTTCCCGCCCGGCCGTCGTGACCATCATGGGCCATGTCGACCACGGCAAGACCTCGCTGCTCGACGCGATCCGCAAGACCAAGGTCGTCACCGGCGAGGCCGGCGGCATCACCCAGCACATCGGCGCCTATCAGGTGACGACCCCGCTGGGCAGCCAGGTCACCTTCATCGACACCCCCGGCCACGCCGCCTTCACGGCGATGCGCGCCCGCGGCGCCAAGGTGACGGACGTCGTCGTGCTCGTCGTGGCGGCCGATGACGGCGTCATGCCGCAGACGGCCGAGGCGATCCACCACGCCAAGGCTGCCGGCGTCCCGCTGATCGTCGCGATCAACAAGGTCGACAAGTCCGACGCCAACCCGGACCGGGTGCGCGCCGAGCTGCTGCAGTACGAGATCCAGGTCGAGACGCTCGGCGGTGAGACGCTCGAGGTCGAGGTGTCCGCCAAGACCGGTCACAACCTCGACAAGCTGCTGGAAGCGATCGCCCTGCAGGCCGAACTGCTCGATCTCAAGGCCAATCCCGATCGTCCCGCCGAAGGCACGGTCATCGAGGCCAAGCTCGATCGCGGCCGCGGCCCGGTTGCGACCGTTCTCGTCCAGCGCGGCACGCTGCGTACCGGCGATATCGTCGTTGCCGGCGCCGAATGGGGCCGCGTCCGCGCCTTGATCGCCGATACCGGCGCTCAGGTGAAGGAGGCCCCGCCCTCCATGCCGGTCGAGGTTCTCGGCTTCAACGGCACGCCCGAGGCCGGCGACCGCGTCGCGGTGGTCGAGTCCGAAGCCCGTGCCCGCGAGATCACCGAGTACCGCGAGCGTCAGCGCCGCGATCGTCAGGCGGCTCGTGGCGCCGCCTCCGGCGCCGGCCGTTCGCTCGCCGACATGATGCGCGATCTGAAGGAAGGCGCCGGCCGCAAGGAGTTCCCGCTCGTCGTCAAGGGCGACGTGCAGGGTTCCGTCGAGGCGATCGTCGGAGCGCTCGAAAAAGTCGGCAACGACGAGGTGCGCGCCCGCGTGCTGTCCTCGGGCGTCGGCGCCATCACGGAGTCGGACGTTACGCTCGCCCAGGCTTCGGGCGCGGTCGTGGTCGGCTTCAACGTGCGCGCCCACAAGGAAGCGCGCGAGGCGGCCGATCGGGCCGGCGTCGAGATCCGCTACTACAACATCATCTATAACCTCATGGATGATGTGAAGGATGCGATGTCGGGCCTGCTGGCGCCGACCCTGCGCGAGACCATGCTCGGCAACGCGACGATCCTCGAGATCTTCAACGTCTCGAAGGTCGGCAAGATCGCCGGCTGCCGCGTCACCGACGGTACGATCGAGCGCGGCGCCAATGTCCGCCTGATCCGCGACAACGTCGTGGTTCACGAGGGCAAGCTCGGCCAGCTCAAGCGTTTCAAGGACGACGCCAAGGAAGTCGTGGCCGGCCAGGAATGCGGTATGTCCTTCGAGAACTACCAGGACATGCGTGCCGGCGACGTGATCGAGTGCTATCGCGTCGAAGAGATCAAGCGCAGCCTCTGAGAATGGGATGGCTTGTCCGGGCTTGACCCGGGCAGCCTATCCCTGTTTATCCGCGCTCCCATAGAGATGGCCGGGCCTCGGGCCCGGCCAATGACGTTGGCCCGTCCATCCGGTCCGATCCCGGAACACGAGAACCATGGCGAAACCTGCAAAACCTTCCGGTCCGTCCCAACGGCAGCTGCGCGTCGGCGAACTCATCCGTCATGCGCTGGCGGATATGCTTTCGCGCGGAGACATCCATGACGATGTGCTGGCGAAGCACGTCGTCACCGTGCCCGAGGTGCGTCTCTCGCCGGACCTTAAGCTCGCGACCGCCTACATCATGCCGCTCGGCGGGCAGGACGTTAAGCCGGTGCTCAAGGCCCTGGAGGCCAACAAGCGCTATATCCGCGGCGAAATGGCCCATCGGGTGAACCTCAAATACGCCCCGGATATCCGCTTCCGCGCCGATGAGAGCTTCGCGGAAGCCGAGCGCATCGATGCGTTGCTCGATACCGAAGAGGTTCGCCGCGACACCCAACGCCAGCGCCTGAAGATCGACCAAGACCAAGAAGACGACGACCTTGACCATGACCACTGAGAGCAATCCCGAAGCTGCGGAGAGCCAGGAGGGCGCCACTCCGGCGCCGCGTCCGAAGAAGCGCGACGTCCATGGTTGGGTCGTGCTCGACAAGCCGATCGGCATGACCTCGACCCATGCGGTCAGCGTCGTGAAGCGGGCTTTTTCCGCCAAGAAGGCGGGCCATGCCGGCACGCTCGATCCGCTGGCCTCCGGCCTGCTGCCGATCGCGCTCGGCGAGGCGACCAAGACCGTTCCCTTCGTCATGGATGGCCGCAAGGCCTATCAGTTCACCGTCTCATGGGGCTCGCAGACCGATACGGACGACACCGAGGGCCGGGTGATCGCGACCTCGGAGCAGCGCCCGGACGAGGCCGCGATCGCGGCCCTGCTGCCGCGCTTCACCGGCACGATCCTGCAGACGCCGCCCAAGTTCTCGGCCATCAAGATCGCGGGCGAGCGCGCCTATGATCTCGCCCGCGACGGCGAGGAGGTCGAGCTCCAGGCACGCCCGGTCGAGATCGACTCGCTCTCGATCGTCAGCCATGACGGCGCGACCACGACCTTCGAGGCCGAATGCGGCAAGGGCACCTATGTCCGAGCCATCGCGCGCGATCTCGGCCTCGCGCTCGGCTGCCTCGGCCATGTCGCGCATCTGCGCCGCACCCGCGTCGGCCCCTTCACGGTCGCTGAGGCAGCGAGCGTCGAGACATTGCGCGAGAGTCCGGAGAGCGCGCTTGCGACCCTGCAACCCGTCAAGTCGGCGCTGACGCTGATCCCTGAGATCGTGATCCACCGCGATGCCGCTGCCCGCATCAAACGCGGCCAGAGCGCCCTGCTGCGCGGTGCCGGAGCGCCGATCGAGCTGCAGGCCGCTTATGCCACCTGCGCCGGCACGCTGATCGCGACCGGTTCGGTCGAGAACGGCGAATTCGTGCCGCATCGCGTCTTCAATCTCTGACATCACGAAGCGTCATGCTCGGGCCTGACCCAAGCATCTCACCCCGGAGGAAACTCCGGGCGCCCTTCTTGTCCGGAGCTTCTCGGGCCTGCGCTTCGCTCCGCCCGAGAATGACGCCTCTGGCAGCCCTCAGGCCGCGCGCTTCAGCCCGTCCCGCGCCCAGATCGCGCCGAGCGCGGCGACCAGGTTGTCGATATCGGCATCGGAATGGAAGGGCGAGGGGGTGATCCTGAGCCGCTCCGTGCCGCGCGGCACGGTCGGATAGTTGATCGGCTGGACATAGATGTCGAAGCGCGCCAGCAATTCGTCGCTGATCGACTTGCAGGCCTTCGCCTCGCCGACCATCACCGGGACGATATGGCTGGGATTGGCCAGATGCGGGATGCCGGCCGCATCGAGCTTGCCGCGCAGTGCCGCGACGCGGTCCTGCTGGCGTTCGCGCTCGGCCGAGCTCTCCTTGAGATGCCGGATCGCTGCGATGGCGCCGGCCGCCACCGCGGGGGGCAGCGAGCTGGAAAAGATGAAGCCGGAGGCGAAGCTGCGGATGAAGTCGCAGAGCGCGGCCGAACCGGTGATGTAGCCGCCGATCACGCCGAAGGACTTCGCCAGCGTGCCCTGGATCAGGGTGATCCGGTCGGTCAGGCCGTCGCGCTCGGAGATGCCGCCGCCGCGCGGCCCGTAGAGCCCGACGGCATGGACTTCGTCGAGATAGGTCATCGCACCGAATTCGTCGGCGATGTCGCAGAATTCCTTGATCGGCGCGATGTCGCCATCCATCGAATAGACCGACTCGAAGGCGATCAGCTTGGGCCGGGCCGGATCGAGCGCGGCGAGCTTGCGGCGCAGATCATCCGGGTCGTTATGCGCGAAGATATGCTTCTCGACGCGGGAATGGCGGATGCCCTCGATCATCGAGGCATGGTTGAGCGCGTCGGTCAGGATGACGCAGCCGGGGAGCTTGGCCGCGAGCGTCGAGAGCGAGGCCCAGTTCGACATATAGCCGGAGTTGAACAGCAGCGCCGCTTCCTTGCCGTGCAGATCGGCGAGCTCGCGCTCCAACAGGACGTGGTAGTGATTGGTGCCGCCGATGTTTCGGGTTCCGCCGGCGCCGGCGCCGCAGCCGTCGAGCGCCTCATGCATCGCGGCCAGAACCTTCGGATGCTGCCCCATGCCGAGATAGTCGTTCGAGCACCAGACGGTGACTTCGCGCAGGCCGCCCTCGCCGTGATAGGTCGCGATCGGGAAGCGGCCGGCCTGGCGCGCCAGATCGGCGAAGACGCGATAGCGGCCCTCGCGGTGCAGCCCGTCCAGTTCGCTACGGAAGAAACTCTCGAAATCCATGGCCAGCCTCCTGCGGCGCGCCCCTCCTAGGCCCTTCCGGCCTCTTGCGGAATGGTGCGCGGTGTCGCGGCTGGAATTCTTCTACTTTGACCTTTCGGCCAGTTCCAGAAGCGTTTCGATCAAGATTTTGATGGCGATGCCGGCGTCTGCCTCGCTCATGTTCTCCAGCGGCGAATGGCTGATGCCCTTTTCGTTGCGCACGAACAGCATGGCCGCGGGCGCGATCGCCGCCATGGTCATGGCGTCATGCCCCGCTCCCGACGGGAGCTTGCGGCCGGCGATGTTGCTTCCGGATCTGGCGATGCCGGCTGCCAAGGCGTCCTGCAGGCGGGGCTCCATCGGGACGGCATCGGCCTTCGCATAGGGCACGATCTCGAGACCGACGCCGCGGCGCGACGCGATCTCGGCGAAGCGGCTGCGGATCTCGGCTTCCATCGCTGCGAGCGTCTCGTTTTTCGGCGCACGGAAATCGATGGTGAATTCGGCCGCGCCGGGGACGACATTGGTCGCGCCGGGCTCGGGCCTGAGCACGCCGACAGTCCCGACGGAGAGCTCATGGCCGGCCGCGATCTGTTCCAGCGCAAGCGCCATCTCGGCGGCTGCCGTCAGCGCGTCCTTGCGCAGTGCCATCGGCACGGTTCCGGCATGGCCGGCCTCGCCGGTGACGCGCACGCGGGCCCGGCTCTGGGCGTTGATCGCGGTGACGATGCCGACCGGCTCGTTCTCCGCCTCCAGCACCGGGCCCTGCTCGATATGGACTTCGAGATAGGCCTGGATCGAGCCGGGCTTGCGCGCGAGCGCGGCGATGCCGCCTGGGTTTCCGCCGAAGGCGACGAGCGCATCGCCAAGCCTCACGCCCTCGCTGTCGCGCGCTTCCAGCCAGGCCGGGTCGTAGGCGCCCGCCAATGCTTCCGAAGTGGACAGATGCGTCGGGAAGCGCACGTTCTCCTCGTCGCCGAAAGCGACGATCTCGAGCGGGAAGGGCAGGCTGATCCCTGCATCGCGCAACGCCTGGGCCGCGAGAATGCCGGCGACGACGCCGAGATTGCCGTCGAAGCGACCGCCATCCTTGACCGTATCGATATGCGAACCGATCAGCACGGCCGGTGCGCCGGGCACCGTGCCGTCGCGCCGCCCCTGCACCGAGCCGGCGGCATCGATAAAGGCGGTAAGCCCCGCCACCTCCATGGCGCCCTTGACCCACTCCGCCGCCTGCCGATGCGCCGGTGAAAGGTAGAGCCGAGTCAGCTTGCCCGGCTCGTCGCTGAAGCGGTTGAGGCCCGCAAGCGCGGCGAAGGCGCGGGCACCGAGCACGGCGGCGGAGGGAAGCGTCTGCGTCATGCCCCGACGTTAGTGCAGGATACGAAGAAACGGGAACCGATTTTTCGCAAAGGTCCTGTTCTAGCTCTGCGTCGCCCCCGTATCGCAGCGTTGCATCATGCGCGAGGCGGCCGTGACGCCCGTGAGCGAGAAGGTGTAGCTCGTGACGTTGCCCCGGGCGGAGCGCGCCTCCAGCACCATGCTGCTCCCGGCCCGCATCGCGGCGAGCAGCGCCGGCTCGCGTTCCAGCCGTTCGAGCCAGGCGTTGTTGCCCTCCGTCAGCATGCGGAAGCTGTCGTCGCCGATGGTCACGGTGACGACCGAGTTCTTGGCGAAGTCGTAGCCGGTCTGGAAACTTGATTCGGTATCGCTCTCGCGGCTGCCCGTCTGGACGAAGAAGAACACCTCGCCATGGCGCAGGCTGGAAGGTTCCTCGGTCGATGGCCTGCCCATGATGAAGCAACGCTGGTTATCGCTCTGCTCATAGGTCGCAGCGTTCCAGTCGCTGAACTGCCCGAGCGATTTGGCTGTGACGGCCTGAGCTGCCGAGGCCGTCAGAAGGACGAGGGCGGCCGTTGAGAGCGCCATCTTGATCATCGCTTTATCTCCTTTTGCCCCTTCAGGGTGAAAAGAGAGCCTTACCGAGGCGTAAACATGATCAAGATATTTGTGCGTCGATCTGGCGCGGGGCCGTCCGGGGCGCGTTTCGGCGCCCTTCTGGAGGCGACGCCGGCCGTTTGAGGGGTGTTTTCCACAGCCGGGCGCGGCAGCCAGAAGCCCCGCGGCCGGCTCCACGCCGGGCTGCCGACGCCGCTGCGCCTAGTAGGTCGCCCGCCCGCCCGAGAGATCGAAGACCCCGGCGGTGGTGAAGCTGTTCTCGGCCGAGGCCAGGAAGGCGACCATCGATGCGACCTCCTCCGGCAGCAGGAAGCGCCCACGCGGGATCTTGGCCAGCATGTAGCCGATATGCTCCTCGCTCATCTGGTCGAAGATGCGGGTGCGCGCGGCCGCCGGCGTGATGCAGTTCACGGCGATGTCCTTGTCGGCGAGCTCCTTGCCGAGGGACTTCGTCAGCGCGATCACCGCCGCCTTCGAGGCCGAATAGGCCGAGGCGTTGGGGTTGCCTTCCTTGCCGGCGATCGAGGCGACGAGGACGATGCGACCGTAATTGCGCTTGACCATGCCGGGGATCACCGATCGGCAGCAATGCAGCGTGCCGTCGACGTTGAGCTTCATGACGCGGGCCCAGTCCTCCAGCGGGTATTCCCAGGTCTTGTGGTTGGGGCCGGCGATACCGGCGCTGGTGACGAGGATGTCGATGCTGCCGTGCTTCGCCTCCAGCGTGTCGCTCGCCTTCTGCACGGCGGTTGCGTCCGTCACGTCCACGGCGACGCCGACGGCGCCATGGCCGATCTCGGCGGCGGCCTTCTCCGCCAGGGCGCCGTCGACATCCCAGATCGCGACCGTCGCGCCACTCGCGGCGAAGCGCTCGGCGACGGCCCGGCCAATTCCCTGGGCCCCGCCGGTAACGATAGCGACGCGGTTCTTTAAATCGATTTGGTTCATGTCCGTCAGCCTCCCCGATGTTGTTGCGGTCACCCTAGCTTCGCTGATTGGCACCGGCCAGAGCATGCCTCCGTTTCGGTGATTGGCGCAGACCGGGCATGCGAAACGATGAGGGCAACGGCAGAGTCATCGGAGCGGGCGCGCAGTTTGGCCGCTACGCCGGCAGAACCGGCGCTATTCCGCCGGCGCGGTCTTCTCGCGGCGGTGGCCGATCAGTCCGAAGATCGGCCCGGCCGAGACCATCACCAGGAAGACGCGGATGATGTGATGCGCGGCGACGAAGGCCACCTCGGTGTGCAGTGCGAGCGCGATCAGGCTCATCTCGGCGAGGCCGCCCGGTGAATAGGCGAGGATCAGCGGCACGTGGCCGTGCACCGAGACCAGCGCCACCAGCCAGGCAAAGCTCAGCGTCAGCCCGAGCAGGATCACGGTCGAGCCCACGGAGAGCAGCAGCACGCGCAGGATGATGCGCGGCGGCGTGCCGACGAAGCGGCAGCCGATGGTGACGCCGAGCACGAGCTGCGCGGCATTGACGATCTCGGCCGGCGGCACCGCTGCGCTGAGGCCGATGACATGGACGATCGCGCTGATCAGCATCGGGCCGAGTAGGTATTTAGCCGGCAATCTCAGCCAATGGCCGGCGATCACGCCGAGGATGCCGCAGCCGATCAGCCAGAGCTCGGAGCCGAGCGGCGTCTGCGTGAAGGAAGGGCCGGCGACACGGCCGCCGCCGAGGGAGACGCCGCCGATCCATTGCACGATGAAGGGCAAGGTCATCACCACCAGCAGGATGCGGGCGGAATGGATCAGGGCGATGATGCGGGCGTCGCCCCCCTTCTCCTCGCCGACCGTCACCATCTCGATGAGCCCGCCCGGCATCCCGGAAAAGAAGGCCGTGACCGGGTCGAAGCCGGCAACGCGGCGGAAATAGCCGACGCAGCACAGGCCGCAGGCGACCATGAACAGCACGAGCCCGGCCAGCGTCGGCAGCCAGTTCGGCAGCTGCGCCACGACATCCGGCTTGAAGGAGGCGCCGAGCATCACGCCGATCACCGCGGTCATCGGCGGCCGGATCACCGGCGGGGCTGCGACCGGAAGCTTGATCAGTGCGGCTGCGGTGCAGAACACCATCGAGCCCAGCATCCAGGGCAGGGGCAGTCGCGCCTGCACGAACAGCCAGCCGCCGAGCCCGCCGAGCGCCAGCGCCAGGGCGAAGCGGCGATAGGGAAAGCGGCTCGGCGCCAGGCCCCGAACTCCGTTCGCGAAATCTTCGAGCAGAACTTTCAAGAGCGTGCTCCGCGGCACAGAAACAGGAGCCCTCCTAGAGACTGTTGGTGCGGTTGCCCACCCCCTGGTAGGGAATGCCGGGTCCGCTCCGGCCGCGCCGCCGGCACAACCCGGTCATGTGACATTGTCATTGGCCGGATTGCCGCGCTTCATCAATGATTTGCACAGAGACAAACGCGGAGTCGGCCTCAAGGCCGGCCGGGTCGAGGGGCGATGAGCGAGGATCGGCAGGCCGGCCGGCTAAGCCGGGCGGATGTGGAAGGCGAGGCGCCTGCCTGGCAGGAGCCGGCTGCGCCGCCGCTCTCCGGCGAGTTGGTCGCACCCGACGCGCCCGGTCCGATCGTCCTCTCCGAGGTGCCGGGAGGTCGGAGGCGGGCCCTGCGTCGGCTGCGGCATTGGTGGCGCGGCGCCAGCCCCAATCTGCGGGGCTCGGTCTTCATGATTTCGGCCTTGTTGGTCTATGCGGTGATGGTCGCCGGCATCAAGCATGTCGGCCAGGCGATCCCGCTGGTGCAGATCCTGCTGATCCGGCAGGTGATCATGACCGCGATCCTGCTTGCCTTCGCGGCCGGCAGCCTGCGCCGGGCGCTGCATACGGAGCGTCTCGGCCTGCAGATTTTCCGCAGCGTGATCACGCTGCTCTCGATGCTTTGCGGCTTTACCGCCGTGGTCAAGATTCCGCTCGCCCAGGCGACGGCGATCGGCTTCAGCCAGGTTCTCTTCGTCACCATCGCCGCGGTCCTCGTGCTGAAGGAGGCGGTCGATGGCCGGCGCTGGGCTGCGACGATCATCGGCTTCATCGGCGTGCTGATCATGCTGCGACCGAGCAGCGACGGGCTCGATGTCTACGCCCTGCTCTCGGTCGGCGGGGCGGTGTTCGGCGCCGGCATCACCGTCAGCGTCCGCAAGTTGGCGGCGAGCGAGCGCACCGACACCATCCTGCTCTATCAGGGCATCGTGCTGATCGCCCTGCTTGCGGTGCCCTGCTGGCTCTGGTGGCAGCCGCCGACGCCGAACCAGTGGTTCTGGCTGGTCGTCCTCAGCGTGTTCGGCACTGCCGGGCAGTGGCTCATCACCCGCGCCTATCAAGTCGGCGAGGCGGCGGCGCTGGCACCGCTCGATTTCAGCCGCCTGCTGCTGGCGAGCTTCACCGGTTTCGTCTTCTTTGCCGAGATTCCGGCGCTCACCACCTGGATCGGCGCCGTCATCGTGATCGGGGCGACGCTCTATACCATCCGCAAGAACGCGCGCCCGCCGGTCTCGCCCGCCTCGGCCTGAGCGCCGGCCGGGCGGCTCGGGATTGCATCACCGGGGACCCGGCGCTAAATGTCAGCGCACGCCTCCTTCGCGTGCGTCGCCCGGGCACAAGCCCTCGGGATTCCCGGCTCGAGCCGGCCAGAACGCCACCAGAGGCCAATCCGATGCGCATCGAGAACGACCCGAAGCTCGACTTCCGTGACGTACTGATCCGTCCGAAGCGCTCGACGCTCGGCAGCCGCGCCGAGGTCGATGTCGAGCGCAGCTTCCACCTTGCCCATACGGGCAAGGAGTGGAAGGGCTTCCCGCTGATCGCCGCCAATATGGACGTGGTCGGTACGATGAGCATGGCGCGGGCGCTGCTGAAGCACGGCGCCATGGTCGCGCTGCACAAGCACTACAGCGCCGAAGAGCTGATCGCCTTCTTCCGCGAGCCCGGATCGGCCAACGCCTTCTACTCGCTGGGCACGACCGACGCCGACCATGACAAGCTCAAGGCGGTCCACGCCCAGTCGCCGATCGGCAAGATCTGCCTCGACGTCGCCAATGGCTACACCGAGAAGTTCGTCGACACGGTCAAGGCGACGCGCGCCGCCTTCCCGGGCGCCGCGATCATGGCGGGCAACGTCGTCACCGGCGATATGACCGAGGCGCTGATCCTGGCCGGCGCCGACATCGTCAAGGTCGGCATCGGCCCCGGCTCGGTCTGTACCACCCGCAAAATGACCGGCGTCGGCTATCCCCAGCTCTCGGCGATCATCGAATGCTCGGATGCCGCGCATGGGCTGAAAGGCCTGGTCTGCGGCGATGGCGGGCTGACCGTGCCGGGTGATGTCGCCAAGGCCTTCGGCGGCGRCTCCGATTTCGTGATGATGGGCGGCATGCTCGCGGGCCATGACGAATGCGAGGGCGAGATCCGCTACGAGGAGCGCGGCGGCGAGAAGGTGCCGGTCGCCATGACCTTCTACGGCATGTCCTCCGACACCGCGATGAACAAGTACTCCGGAGGCGTCGCCAAGTACCGGGCATCCGAGGGCAAGACGGTCGAGGTGCCCTATCGCGGCCCGGTCGAGGGTACGATGCAGGAATTGATGGGTGGCGTGCGTTCGGCGATGACCTATATCGGCGCCGTCCGCCTGAAGGAGATGTCGAAGCGCACCACCTTCATCATGGTCGGTGCCCAGCTCAACACGGTGTTCGGCAACTGAGCCAGCCCGCATCGGTGGCGGCTCAGGCCGGCACCGCCTGCGCCCGCTGTTCGCGCATCAAGAACACCATCGCGCCCGCCATCAGCGCAAGGCCGACGGCGCTGAGCCAGACCCAGTCGTAGCGCGCGCTGACATCGACGAGATTGCCGCCCACGGCGCCGGCCGCCGCGCCGACCGAACGGCCGGCGGAGATCAGCCGATGGAGAGACCCATCACGCGCGGGCCTCCTGACAGCCTTCGACAGGGTTCAGGCGCCGCGCCGAAGCGAGCTCGTGCCGGGTGCTATCGCTTTCGGTGCGGCTGTTGCATAGTCCCGCTTCCATCACAGAAGGCCGCCAATGGCTTCGGGGAGACGGATATGACCATCAGAATTTTGAGCGTGGCGGGCGTGCTTGCCGCCGGAATCTCGCTTGCGCAGGCGCAGCAGCTCGCCCCGAGCCCGACGCTGGATGCGGTCAAGGCACGCGGCAATCTCGAATGCGGCGTGCATCTCGGCCTGCCCGGATTCTCCTTCGCCAATGACAAGGGCGAGTGGACCGGTCTCGACGTTGACTACTGCAGGGCGCTTGCCGCCGCGGTGCTCGGCGATGCCACCAAGGTCAAGTACACGCCGACCTCGGTGCAGCAGCGCTGGCCGATCCTGCAATCGGGCCAGGTCGACGTGCTCTCCCGGAACTCGACCATCACCTTCTCGCGCAATGCTACGCTCGGCCTGAACTTCCAGGGCATCAACTTCTACGAGGGCCAGACCTTCGTCGTCCGCAAATCGACGGGCGTGAAGGAAGCCGCCGGTCTCGACGGCGCCTCGGTCTGCGTCGCCGCCGGCTCGACCGAGGAGAAGAACGCCGCCGACTGGTTCCGCGAGCGCAACCTCAAGGTCACCATCACCAATTTTCAGAAGAACGACGACGCCATCACCGCGTATGATTCGGGCCGTTGCGATGCCTACACGGCCGGCGTCGGCGCCCTTGCCGGCCAGCGCGCCAAACTCAAGAATCCCGACGAACACATCATCCTGACCCAGCCGATCTCGAACGATCCGCAGGGACCCGTGACCCGCTGGGGCGACGAGCGCTGGCAGCTCATCGTCCGCTGGGTGCTCAACGGCACGATCGCGGCCGAGGCGCTCGGCGTCACCTCAAAGAACGTCGATGAGATGAAGGCGAACTCCAAGAATACGGAAGTACGCCGCCTGCTCGGTGCCGAAGGTGGTTTCGGCGCGATGATGGGCCTGTCGAACGACTGGATGTACAACGCGATCAAGCAGGTCGGGAACTACGGCGAAAGCTATGAGCGCACCGTGGGCATGGGCTCCCCGCTCAAGCTCGAGCGCGGCCAGAACCAGCTCTGGACCAAGGGCGGCCTGCTCTTCACCCCGCCCTTCCAGTGAGAGCGTCTTGAAGCACGTCATGGTCGGACTTTGGCCCGACCATCTCGGAAACCAGCCCGAGCGTCACGAGATTCCCGGGTCGGCGCTTCGCTTCGCCCGGGAATGACGCCCGCGACTCCCGATCGAGGCCGGCTTGAGCAGCTTCTTGTCCCTCATCAACGACAAGCGCGTCCGCGACTGGATCTATCAGATCGCCGTCGTCGTCTTCCTCGTCGGCATCTCCATCTTCTTCGTGCGCAATGCCTCGGAGAACATGGTCAAGGCCGGCATCGCCTCGGGCTTCGACTTCCTCTGGCGGACATCCGGCATCGAGGTGCCCTTCGTCCTGACCGGCTATACCCAGGCCGACAACATCCTCGGCCTGTTCTGGGTCGGCGTTGCCAACACCATGCTGGTGACGGTGATCGCGATCGTGCTGGCGACGCTGCTGGGCTTCGTCGTCGGCATTGCCCGTCTCTCATCGCATTGGCTGATTTCGACCATCGCAGGCGCCTATATCGAGTTCGTCCGCAACATCCCGCTGCTGTTCTTCGTGCTGTTCTGGTATTTCGGCGTCATCGCTGCGCTGCCTGCGCCGCGCCAGAGCATCAGCCTGTTCGGCGTCGCCTTCCTCAATAATCGCGGCGTGACGATCCCGCTGCCCGACGGGATGGAAAACTTCCGTATCGCCGGGCTGGTCATCCTCGCTTGCCTCCTCGTCTACGGGGCCTTTTCCGTCTGGGCGCGCCGGCGGCGGGAGCGCACGGGCCGGCAGGCGCCGACATTGGCCGTTGGCCTCGCCCTGCTGCTCGCCGTGCCGCTCCTGATGCTGGTTTGGGCCACGCTCGCGACGCGTTGGGACGTGCCGGCGCTGCGCGGCTTCAACTATCGCGGCGGCTTTGCCGTCATCCCCGAATTCGTCGCGCTGCTCGCCGCGCTCGTCACCTATACCGCCGGGTTCATCGCCGAGATCGTCCGCGGCGGCATCCAGTCGGTTTCGCATGGCCAGACCGAGGCCGGGTCGGCGCTGGGGCTACGCCCCGGCCAGATCCTGCGCCTCGTCACCATCCCGCAGGCGCTGCGCGTGATGATCCCGCCATTGACCAACCAGTATCTCAACGTGCTGAAGAACTCATCCTTCGGCGCGGCCATCGCCTATCCCGACGTGGTCAGCCTGTTCATGGGCTCGGCCCTGAACAATACCGGCCAGGCGATCGAGATCATCGCCATGACGCTCGCAGTCTATCTCGTCATCGGCCTTGCGGTGTCGGCGATCATGAACTGGTACAACGCCCGCATCGCCCTGGTGACGCGATGAACCGCGCCTCGTCCCTTTCCCTCTGGCGCGAGCGCCTGTTCGGCACGCCCTTTACCGGCTTCGTCAGCGTGGTGCTGGCGCTCGCGATCGCCTGGGTCGCGGTGCCCATCATCCGCTGGGCGCTGATCGATGCGACCTGGGTCGGCACGACGCGGGCCGATTGCGCGCCCGGCGGTGCCTGCTGGGTCTTCATCCGCGCCCGCTTCGGCCAGTTCATGTACGGGCTCTATCCCGTCGACCAGCGCTGGCGCGTCGATATAGCCGGCATCGCCTTCGTGCTCGGCATCGCCTCGATCGTCTTGGCGCCGCAGCGGCTGAAGCTCAAGCTCGGCGTCGCCATGCTCGTGCTGCTGCCGCCGCTCGGCATCTGGCTGCTCTCCGGCGGTTTCGGGCTGCGCTACATCGAGACGCGCGAATGGGGCGGGCTGATGCTCACCCTGTTCATCTCGATCTATTCGAGCCTGATCGCGATCCCGCTGGGTATCCTCTTCGCGCTTGGGCGCCAGTCGCAACTGCGCGTCATCCGCCTGATCAGCATCTTGTTCATCGAGTTCTGGCGCGGCGTTCCGATCATCGCGGTGATCTTCCTCGCCTCGCTGCTGTTGCCGCTGATCCTGCCCGGGGGCATCGGCATCGATCGGCTGGCGCGCGCCGTGATCGGGCTCGGCTTCGTCATCGCGGCCTATATGGCGGAGGCGGTGCGCGGAGGCCTGCAGGCGCTGCCGAAGGGCCAGCGCGAGGCCGCAACGGCGCTCGGTCTCAACTACTGGAAGGCGACCGGCCTGATCGTCCTGCCGCAGGCGCTGCGCATCTCACTGCCGGCGATGACCAATGAATTCATCGCGCTGATCAAGAACACCACGCTGGTGCTGGTGGTCTCGATCCTCGACCTGCTCGGCATCGCCCAGGCCTCGCTCGCCGATCCCAACTGGGTCGGCATGAACATGGAGGCCTACGCCTTTTCGGGTGCGATCTACTGGCTGATCTGCTTCGCGCTGTCGCGCTGGAGCCGTTCGCTGGAGAACAAGCGACGGCTCTGATGGGGCTTTCTGGACCACGCAACAAAAAACCGGCCCGAAGGCCGGTTTTCTTTTTCTCGGAGATCGTTCTCCTGGATCAGGCCCGCACCTTGCTCCGGTCGCGCCGGCGGTCGGCCGCAGGCTGGTAGGCGATGCGCGAGTGGTAGCTGCAATAGGGCATGCCGGTCTGCGAGCGCCCGCCGCAGAAACGGAAATCCGGGCTCGTCGGGTCGCCCATCGGCCAGCGGCACATATACTCGCGCAGCTCCATGATGGTGACGCGCTCGGAGAACGGGATCACCACATCCTCGGAAGGCAAAGGCGCAGCCTCTGCCTCGATCGCGGCCTCGGGCGCGAATACCGGCGCCAGGGCGTGGGCGCCGCGCGTGGCATGGGTCGCCGGGGTCGCCATCGGGTGGCTGGGCGAGCGCGGCGGCGTCTTGCGGGGGGCGGCATTGCGCGGTGTGGCCGGCTGGGCCGCACTCTTGGCACGGCCCGAAAGGCCGAGACGGTGAACCTTTCCGATCACCGCATTGCGTGTGACATTGCCCAGCTCGGCGGCGATCTGGCTGGCGCTCAGCCCATCGCTCCAGAGCTTCTTGAGCAATTCGACGCGTTCGTCAGTCCATGCTCCGGCTTCGTTCATCCGCATCACCTGTCTTGTCCGGCCAGCCCTTGCGGGGCCAGCCTTTAAGGGCGCTTCGTGACGGAATCCGGGATCAACGACCTTGCCACAGGGGCAATGCCGTTGCTGCCGCAACAGACGGTACAGGGGACGCCGCACGAAATGTCGTATCTGACAAGACCGACCATACAAGCTGCGGTGACTCGCGAACAAGAGTCGGCGAATCCGAAAACAGCTTTTCCCCAGACGATTCGCGATTGCGCCGTCAAGCGAATCCTTTCGGCAACACCGTAGCCGCCGCTTTGAATTGACAGTCCGGGCCGCCTTAAGCATATTTATCCACAAGGTGACGCGCCCCGTTCGGGCGGCGCTTATGTTTGCGGAATCAAGGCCCGAACGATGCGGATGACGGCGCGACGAGAGTTCAGGAGTTGGGTGCGACGATAACGTCGTAACCGGGTCTTACCGTGGCTGCGCGCCTGCAGCATCCATCCCGGATCGTCGTTCTCAGTTCAGCGCCAATCCGTTCTCACCCCGTCCCCTTCGCGAGGATCTTCGCCCCATGGCCCCCGCCCCTGCTTCCGCCAGCCAATCCGTGCTCGTGCCGACCTATGCCCGCGCCCCCGTCGCCTTCGAGCGCGGCGAAGGCCCCTGGGCGATCACGGCTGACGGCACCCGCTATCTCGATTTCGGCGCCGGTATCGCCGTCAACGCGCTCGGCCATGCCCATCCGCATCTGGTCAAGACATTGACCGAGCAGGCCGGCAAGATCTGGCACACCTCGAACCTCTATGGCGCACCCGAGGGCGAGCGGCTGGCCCGCCGGCTCTGCGAGGCGACCTTCGCCGAGCGTGTCTTCTTCACCAATTCGGGCGCCGAGGCGAACGAGTGCGCCATCAAGATGGCGCGGAAATACCATGCCGCGAAGGGCCATCCCGAGCGCTATCACATCATCACCTTCGAAGGCGCCTTCCACGGCCGGACGCTGGCGACCATCGCTGCCGGCGGCCAGCAGAAATACATCGACGGCTTCGGCCCGAAGGTCGAGGGCTTCGACCAGGTGCCGTTCGACGACGAGAAGGCGCTGCGCGCCGCGATCACGCCGGAGACCGCCGCCCTGATGATCGAGCCGATTCAGGGCGAGGGCGGGCTGCGCTCCGTGCCGCCCCGCTTCCTCAAGCTGCTGCGCGAGCTCTGCGACGAGAATGGCCTGCTGCTGATCTTCGACGAGATCCAGACCGGCGTCGGCCGCACCGGCAAATTCTTCGCTCATGAGATGTACGGCGTCGCGCCCGACATCATGTCGATCGCCAAGGGCATCGGCGGCGGCTTCCCGATGGGTGCCTGCCTCGCGACGGAGGAAGCCGCCTCCGGCATGACGCTCGGCACCCACGGCACCACCTTCGGTGGCAACCCGCTCGCCATGGCGGTCGGCAACGCCGTGCTCGATGTGGTGCTGGCACCGGGCTTCATCGAGAACGTCGGCAAGATCGCCCTGCGGCTGAAGCAGTCGCTGGCCGAGCTCAAGGACAGGCATCCCGATGTCATCGCCGATATCCGCGGCGAGGGGCTGATGCTCGGCCTCAAGCTCCACACGCCCAACACCGACTTCGTCAATGAAGCCCGGGCACAGGGCCTCTTGGTCGTCGGTGCCGGCGACAACGTCGTGCGCCTGCTGCCGCCGCTGATCATCACCGAGGCGGATGTCGCTGAAGCCGTGTCGCGGCTCGACAGGGCCGCCGGCGCCGTCGAGGCGACGCTGAAGCGCCCGGCCGCCGAATAAGTTCAACCCACCCACCCCGCGAAGCGAAGGAAGCGCCCGTGACGCGCCATTTCCTCGATCTCTCCGATTTCTCCGGCAGTGAGCTGCGTGCGATCCTGCGCGCGGGCGAGGAGATGAAATCGCGACGTCGCACACCGGCCGCCGCGGGGGATCGCCTGCTCGAAGGCAAGGTCATCGCCATGATCTTCGAGCAGCCCTCGCTGCGCACGCGCGTTTCCTTCGATGTCGGCATCCGTGAGCTCGGCGGTTCGCCGATGATGGTCGCCGGCCATGAGATCGAGCTTGGTGAGCGCGAGACCATTGCCGATACCGCCCGCGTCCTCTCGCGCTATGTCGATGCGATCATGATCCGTATCCTCGATCACGACTCGCTGGTGGAGATGGCGAAATACGCCACGGTGCCGGTGATCAACGGGCTGACCAAGCGCCAGCATCCCTGCCAGGTCATGGCCGATGTCATG
Organism: Allobosea sp. 10L417; assembly: GCF_056395485.1. Taxonomy (NCBI): domain Bacteria; kingdom Pseudomonadati; phylum Pseudomonadota; class Alphaproteobacteria; order Hyphomicrobiales; family Alloboseaceae; genus Allobosea; species Allobosea sp. 10L417. The sequence goes on along the minus strand of NZ_JBFTJP010000008.1, from coordinate 217,715 downwards.
ACCTTCCAGGAGCGCAAGGGCTCGATCCAGGGCAAGCGCATCGCTTGGACCGGCGACACCAACAACGTGCTGACCTCCTGGGTCCACGCCGCCGGACGCCTCGATTTCGAGCTCGCGATAGCGACACCCGAGGAACTCGCCCCGCCTCCGGCCCTGATCTCCTGGGCCAAGAAGCAGGGTGCGAAGCTCTCGCTGACCAGCCGGCCCGAGGAAGCGGTGGAGGGCGCCGACTGCGTCATCACCGATTGCTGGGTGTCCATGGGTGACGAGGAGGGCACGCGCCACAATCTGCTGCGGCCCTATCAGGTCGATGAGAGGCTGATGGAGCGCGCCGAGAAGGACGCGATCTTCATGCACTGCCTGCCGGCCTCGCGCGGCGAGGAGGTCACCGACCAGATCATGGACGGTCCGCAATCGGCGGTGTTCGATGAGGCTGAGAACCGGCTGCATGCGCAGAAGGGCATCCTCGCCTGGTGCTTCGGCGGAGTGGCGGCCTGATGGCCGCCGACGACACAGGCGTCACCGCGGGGCTCGACGACCGGGTCGTGCCCTTCGCCGTGCCCGATCTCGATGTGCGCGGCCGCGTGGCGCGGCTGGGCCCGTCGATCGACACGATTCTCGAGCGACACAACTATCCCGCGCCGGTCTCGCGCGTGCTGGGCGAGGCGGCGGCGCTCACCGTGCTGCTGGGCACGGCGCTGAAGTTCGAGGGGCGCTTCCAGCTCCAGACCAAGAGCGACGGCGCGATCTCGATGATGGTGGTCGACTTCAACGCGCCCGACAATTTCCGCGCCGTCGCCCATATCGACGAGGCGAAGCTTGCCCAGGCGATCGCGCTCGAGAAGCTTTCCACCGGCGAGCTGCTGGGCGAGGGCCACCTCGCCATGACGGTCGACCAAGGGACGACCACGACCCGCTACCAGGGCATCGTCGCGCTGAAGCGGCAGGGGCTCGAAGAGGCGGCGCATCAGTATTTCCGCCAGTCCGAGCAGATCCCGACCCGCGTGCGGCTCGGCGTCGGCACGGTCACGACCGGCGGCCGGCCGCAATGGCGCGCCGGCGGCATCCTCGTCCAGTTCATGCCGCATTCGCCCGATCGCCTGCGGGCCGCCGACATCCATCCCGGCGATGCGCCGGAGGGGCATGAGATCCTGAGCGGTGATCCCGACGGCATCAGCGACGACGCCTGGATGGAGGCGCGCTCGCTGGTGGAGACGGTTGAGGACCATGAGCTGCTTGACCCGATGCTGGAGAGCGAGCGCTTGCTCTACCGGCTCTTCCACGAGCGTGGCGCCCGCGTCTTCGAGCCGGTCCTCGTCCGCGAGGCCTGCCGCTGTTCGCGTGAGCGCGTGCTGGCGATGTTGCGCGGCTTTTCGCCCGAGGACCGTCGCGCGATGATCGCCGATGACGGGAAGCTCGGCGTCACCTGCGAGTTCTGCTCGCGGCGCTACAGTTTCGACCCGGCCGAGGTCGAGGACGGGTTGTCGGCGGGGCTTTGACGTCATGCTCGGGCTTGACCCGAGCATCGCATGACGAGAAGGCTGCGTTTCCCGAACCTCTCCGGTGGAAGATTCTCGGGTCCGCGCCGGGCGCGGCCCGAGAATGACGTCAGCTTCAGCCGTTCTGACACTCCGCCATCAGCTTTCGCATGAACGCCTCGCCGGCCTGGAGCTGCTCCAGCGTGATGTATTCGTCGGGCTGATGCGCCTGGTCGATCGAACCGGGCCCGCAGACCACGGTCGCCAGCCCCGCATGCTGGAAATGCCCTGCCTCTGTCGCATAGGCGACCGCGATGGTGTGGTTGCGCCCGGACAGGCGCATGGCGAGCCGCTCGGCCTCTGAGCCCGGCTCGGGCGCGAGCCCCGGCACATCCGAGGTCATTTCCGTCAAGATCGCCGCGCTCGGTGCGGTCGAGCGCATGCGCGCCTGAACCTTGTCCGACACGCCGGCAAAGCGTGCGGGACCCGCCTCGGGATCGGAGGTCGGTAGCGTGCGGATCTCCCAGAGGATCTCGCTGTGATCGGCCAGGATGTTGCGGGCGATGCCGCCATGGAACGAGCCGATATGGACGGTGTCGTAGGGCGGGTCGAAGCGGCCGCTTGCATCCAGCTTCTGCTTGGCGTCCTCGGCCATGTGGTCGAGCTCGGCTGCGAGCAGCGCTCCGGCATGGACGGCGCTGGCGCCGAGCTGCGGCTTGGAGGAATGCGCGGCGAAGCCCTTGATCACGGTCTGGAACGTCCTGACGCCCTTATGCGCGTCGCAGATGTCGAGCGAGGTCGGCTCCCCGACGATGACCGCGCGCGGCCGCGGCAGCGTCTTGCTCATCGCGGCAATGCCGTCGACGACGCCGAGGCAGGTCACTTCCTCGTCATAGGACAGGAAGAGGTGGATCGGTGTCTTGAGGTCGGCGGCGAGGAAATCCGGCACCAGCGCCAGCCCCAGCGCCAGAAAGCCCTTCATGTCGACGGCGCCGCGGCCATAGGCGCGGCCGTCCTCGACATGCAGCGTGAACGGATCACGGCTCCATGCCTGGCCGGTCACCGGCACGACGTCGGTATGCCCGGACAGCACGACGCCGCCGCGATCCTGCGGGCCGATGGTCGCGAATAGCGCCGTCTTGTCGCCCGCTGCATTCGGAAAGCGCACGGACGGCACTCCCCAGCCGGCGAGATAGGCCTCGACGAAATCGATCAGGGGCAGGTTGGATTTGTCGCTGACCGTGTCGAAGGCGACGAGGCGGGCGAGCATCTCGAGCGGCGTGTAGCGCTGCCCGGTTTGAGCGGAGGCGGTCAATGCAGAACCTTCTTCACATAAGGGGAGTCGAGCGGGAAGAGCGGCACTTCCACGTCGAAGATCGTGCCGCTCTCATCCTGCATGGCGTAGAAACCGTGCATCGAGCCGTCCGGCGTCGTCAGCGGGCAGCCTGAGGTATAGTTGAAGCTCTCGCCCGGTCTAAGCACCGGCTGCCTGCCGACGACGCCCTCACCGCGCACCTCGTGCATCTCGCCGCGCCCGTCGGTGATGAACCAGTGGCGGGTCATCAATTGCACCGTCTGCGTCGAGAGATTCACGATCTCGATCGCGTAGGCCCAGAAATAGCGGCCCTGCGCATGCGAGGATTCCGCTTCCAGGAAGGATGGCGCCACGGTCACACGCACGCCGCGCGTCTGTGCCTGATACATGGTCGAGGCTCCGGCTGCAGCCTGTGACGACGTCTGCCGCCACGGTTCAGTTATCGGCCTGCCAGCGGCAGCGTCAATGCGTCCGTGCCGTGATTCTGGCGTGGACAACCCTGTGGCTATTGCCCGGCATGCGGTCCACCGTACTTGGCCTTTCCGGAGTGCTTCGCTAGCTATGATCGATTACCCCTGCGGACCTCGCATGTTGCCCTTCAAGCCCGGCATCCAGCCAGATAGCTCCATCCGCGCCTTCATCGAGCAGGGCGCGATCAGGCTTGCCCGGCCGCCGGCGGAAGGGCAGATTCAACCCGCGAGCCTCGATCTGCGGCTGGGCGATCGTGCCTATCGTGTCCGTGCCAGCTTCCTACCCGGCCCCGAGCGCACGGTGCGCAGCCGGATCGAGGATCTCTCGCTGCATGAGATCGATCTGACGCGCGGCGCGGTACTGGAAACGGACTGCGTCTATATCGCCGAGCTGATGGAAGGTCTGAAGCTGCCCAAGGGCCTGCGCGCCGCCGCCAATCCGAAGAGCTCGACCGGCCGTCTCGACGTCTTCACCCGCGTCATCACCGACCGGGCTCGTGAATTCGATCTGGTCGAGGACGGCTATGAGGGGCCGCTCTTCATCGAGATCTCGCCGCGCACCTTCCCGGTGCTGGTACGTTCCGGCTCGCGGCTCTCGCAGATCCGCTTCCGCTCCGGTGAGACCCGGCTCGGTGACCGTGCACTCGAAGGGGTTCATGCCCGCGAGACGCTAGTCACGGCCGCCGAACCCTCCTTCCAAGGCGGCGTCGCCGTCAGCGTCGACCTCTCGGGTTTCGACGGGTTGCTCGGCTATCGCGGCAAGCATCATACCGCGCTGATCGATGTCGATCGCGTCGGCGCCTATCGCGCCGCCGATTTCTGGGAGCCGATCGCCGCCGACGGCTCGCGCAGCATGATCCTCGACCCCGGCCAGTTCTACATCCTGGCCTCCAAGGAGGCTGTGCACGTCCCGCCGGACTATGCCGCGGAGATGACGCCTTTCGATGCGCTCGTCGGCGAATTCCGGGTGCACTATGCCGGCTTCTTCGACCCCGGCTTCGGCCACAGCGCTGCCGGTGGCCAAGGCGCGCGCGCCGTGCTCGAGGTTCGCTCCCGCGACGTGCCCTTCATCATCGAGGACGGCCAGATCGTCGGGCGGCTCGTCTACGAGACCATGGCGGCACGGCCGGAGGCGCTCTACGGCGCCGGGCTGAAATCGAACTATCAGGGCCAGGCCCTCAAGCTCTCCAAGCATTTCAAGGCCTGACCGGGACTGGGGCGGCGAACGCGCGATGCTTGACACGTCGTCTCAAGGCTGGTCCTTGCCCTGAGCTTCACGGCTGAAGACACTGGCTTGCTCGGAGGCGCGCAAGAATGCCCTCGCGTTTTCTCGTCACCGGCGGTGCCGGCTTCATCGGTTCGGCGGTTGTTCGGAAGCTGATCGGGGAGACCGAGCATCAGGTCTGCGTGGTCGACAAGCTGACCTATGCCGGCAATCTGGCATCGCTGGATCCTGTTGCAGGCAGCAACCGCTACCGCTTCGAGCAGGCGGATATCGGCGACGCCCTGCGGATGAAGGCGATCTTTGCCGATTTCGCTCCCGACGTGGTGATGCATCTGGCGGCCGAGAGCCATGTCGACCGCTCGATCGACGGACCGGCCGCCTTCATCGAGACGAATGTCGTCGGAACTTTCACGCTGCTGCAGGAGGCGCTGCGCCACTACCGGACGCTGCCGGGCGAGGATAAGGCGCGCTTCCGCTTCCACCATATCTCGACCGACGAGGTCTTCGGCTCGCTTGGTGCAGAAGGGTTCTTTCGGGAAGATACCGCCTATCAGCCGAACTCGCCCTATTCGGCCTCGAAGGCGGCGTCGGACCATCTCGTGCGGGCCTGGCACCACACTTACGGCCTGCCGGTGGTGATGACCAATTGCTCGAACAATTACGGGCCCTATCACTTCCCCGAGAAGCTGATCCCGCTGATCATTATCAACGCGCTCGAGGGCAAGCCTCTGCCGGTCTATGGCAACGGGCTCAATGTGCGCGACTGGCTCTATGTCGACGACCATGCCGACGCCCTGCTCACGGTTGCGACCGCCGGCAAGCTCGGCGAGAGCTACAATATCGGCGGCCATAACGAGAAGACCAATATCGAGGTGGTGAAGGCGATCTGCGCCATCCTCGACGAGCTCAGGCCCGATCCGAAGGGTGCGCGCGAGCGCCTGATCTCCTATGTCACCGACCGGCCGGGCCACGACGCGCGCTATGCGATCGATGCCGGCAAGATCGGCCGCGAGCTCGGCTGGACGCCGAAGCAGACTTTCGAGACGGGCTTGCGCCGCACCGTCGAATGGTATCTCGCCAATCCGAAATGGTGGGGCGACATCCGTTCCGGCATCTATCGCGGCGAGCGCCTCGGCGCGGCCTGAAAAGGGAACGGAAGCGATGCTGAGCGTCGAGGAAACGGCGATCCCTGCCGTCAAGGTCATCACGCCGAAGAAGTTCGGCGATCATCGCGGCTTCTTCTCGGAAACCTGGAGCCGGAAAGCCTTCGCCGAGGCTGGGCTCGATCTCGATTTCGTGCAGGACAACCAGTCGCTGTCGGCACCGGTGGGCACGCTGCGCGGGCTGCATTTCCAGTCGCCGCCCTTCGCGCAGGACAAGCTGGTGCGGGTGACGCGCGGCCGTATTCTCGACGTCACGGTCGACATCCGGGCCTCGTCGCCGAGCTTCGGCAGGCATGTCGCAGTCGAGCTCTCGGCCGAGAACTGGAAGCAGATCCTGGTCCCGGTCGGCTTCGCCCACGGCTTCGTCACGCTCGAGCCGGATACCGAGGTGCTCTACAAGGTTACGGCGCCCTATGCGCCCGAGAACGATCACGGGCTCGCCTTCGACGACCCGGCGCTCGGCATCGACTGGGGCGCGCCGCTGGCCTCGCTCACCCTCTCCGACAAGGACCGCAAGCATCCGCGCCTCGCCGAGATGCTGCGTTATTTCGACTGATGACACTCCGCATCGCCGTCACCGGCTGGACCGGCCAGGTCGTCCGCGCCATGCTGGAGCGCGTGCCCGTCGGCGCCGAGGTCATCGCGCTGCGCCGGCCGGACCTCGACCTCGCCATCCCCAGAACGGTCGCGCCGGCCCTGCGCGCAGCCCGGCCTGACGTCATCGTCAACACCGCGGCCTATACGGCCGTGGACCAGGCCGAGAGCGAGCCGGAGCTTGCCATGCGCGTCAACGGCGAAGCGGCTGGCGAGGCGGCCCGGGCCGCCTCGGCTCTCGGCATTCCCGTGATCCAGCTCTCGACCGACTATGTCTTCGACGGCGCGCTCGACCGCCCCTATCGCGAGAACGACCCGACCGGGCCGATCTCGGCCTATGGCGCCAGCAAGCTCGCCGGCGAGCAGGCTGTCGCTGCGGCGACCGACAACCACGCGATCCTGCGCACAGCCTGGATCTACAGCCCCTTCGGCAAGAATTTCGTCAAGACCATGCTGCGCCTGGCCGAGACGCGCGACGAGGTCGGCGTCGTCGCCGATCAGCTGGGCTGCCCGACCAGTGCGCTCGACATTGCCGACGCGATCTTCGCCGTGGCGCGCAATCTCATCGAGCGGCCGGGCGAGGCGTCCCTGCGCGGCATCTTCCATATGGCAGCCCGGGGCGAGGCCGTCTGGGCGGATGTTGCCGAGGCGATCTTCGCCGAACAGGTGCGCCTGGGCGGCAAGCCGGTCGCGGTGAAGCGCATTGCCACAGTCGATTACCCGACGCCGGCGCGCCGGCCGGCGAATTCGCGGCTCGACTCGACGAAACTGGCAGTGACACATGGCGTCGGCCTGCCGGAGTGGCAAGGCTCGCTTCGGACTTGTGTCGAGCGGCTTCTCAAGGATCAGGACTAGACGATGAAGGGCATCATCCTCGCCGGCGGCTCCGGCACGCGGCTGCATCCGATGACTCTGGCGATGTCGAAGCAGCTTCTGCCGGTCTACGACAAGCCGATGATCTATTATCCGCTCTCGACGCTGATGCTCGCCGGCATCCGCGAGGTTCTGATCATCTCGACCCCGCACGATCTGCCGAACTTCAAGCGCCTCCTCGGCGATGGTTCGGACTGGGGCATGAGCCTCAGCTATGCGGAACAGCCCCATCCAGGCGGGCTGGCCCAGGCCTATCTGATCGGGGCCGATTTCGTCGCCGGCGAACCCTCCGTGCTCATCCTCGGCGATAATCTGTTCTATGGTCACTCCCTGCCCGAGATGATGGCGCGGGCGGCGGCGCGGACCAAGGGCGCGACGGTCTTCGCCTATCACGTGCGCGATCCCGAGCGTTACGGCGTCGTCGCGTTCGATGCTTCCGGCAAGGCGATCTCGATCGAGGAAAAGCCTCCCGTACCGAAGTCGAACTGGGCTGTAACGGGCCTCTATTTCTACGACGGCCAGGTCGTCGACATCGCAAGATCCCTGAAGCCCTCGCGGCGTGGCGAGCTGGAGATTACCGACATCAACCGCATCTATCTGGAGCGCGGCGAGCTTTCTGTGGAATCCATGGGCCGCGGCTTCGCCTGGCTCGACACCGGCACCCCCGACAGCATGCTCGAGGCCGGCGAGTTCGTCCGCACGCTGGAAGCACGCCAAGGCCTGCGCATCGCCTGCCCCGAGGAGATCGCCTATCGCCAGGGATGGATTTCAAGCGTCAAGTTAAGAGTTCTCGGCGAGGAAATCGCTAAGAGCGATTACGGCCGCTACATCGTTCAGATCGCTGAAACGGGGGCATAGCTCGGCGGGCCAGGGCAACGGAGCCAGCAGCCGAAACGACGATTTGGGAGCGCCAAAAGCCGGTTCACACCGGTGCCGATTGCGCCGCCGAGAAGAAAAAGACGGCGAGCGCCAGCAGGAAAGCGAAGCTGACGAAGCGAACGGGAGACATGGTGACCTGCGGCGGATGGAACGTTGCGCGGGACGATGCCGGCAAGCTCTGAAATCGCGATCAATTCGACAGGTAAAATTGCGTCGATTTGCATGGTTCCGGCCTTTGAGGCTGATGTTTTGGCTTTCGCCCCCTCCCGGAGGCACCCCGGCAACGCGAGATTTGTTGGCTTCGCCCTCTGTCGGGATCGAAATCGCGTTTCGCGGGTTCATTCCTCGCGCTGCCAACCGGGCGCAAGGAGTAGGACATGATCACGATCAGGCACACCGCCGTTTCCCTCGCGGCCTTCATGATGTTGGCTCCGCCAGCCATGGCGCAGTCGGCGCGCTCGCTCGGGCCTTCCACGGGTTCCGTTCGCATCGAGCAGCTTCAGGCGGGCTTTATCGCCTCGGGCGAGGGAGGCGGCGGAACCTTGCGCTTCCGTGGCCGCTCCTATCCGATCACTGTCGGCGGTCTCGGAATCGGTACGGTCGGCGCCTCCCGGACCGTCGCGACGGGGACGGTCTATGGGCTGCGCAATGTCTCCGACTTCCCCGGCGCTTATGTCCAGTTGAAGGAAGGCTGGGCCGTGGGCAATAAGGGAAGCGGCAATGTCTGGCTGCGCAACGACAAGGGCGTGACCCTGCGGCTCGCGACGCGTCGGGAGGGGCTTCAGCTTTCGTTTGGCGCCGACGGCGTGTTGGTCGCCTTCAAGCAATAGCCTCCATCGCGGGCTGGCACGGGTCGGCGAAGGTCATCTCGCGCATTAGCCACTAGGCTTTTGCGCAGCCTCGGCTATGGTGCGGCCCGCCTTGTCGATGCTGTTGATCCCGTTTGTCGCTCTCTTCGCCGCCGCCTTCCTGGCGGCGTTGCTATGCGTTCGGCTGCGCCCGCTTCTGTTGCGCTATGCGCTGGCTCGGCCGAATGCGCGCTCAAGCCACAAAGTGCCGACGCCGCAGGGCGGGGGCATCGCTGTGCTGATCGGAACCCTCCTGGCCTTGGCCGTGGCGCTCTGGCTCGGCCGGGCGGAAAGCGAAGCGTGGCGGACGGTGCTGATCCTCGGCTCGGCAGTCGTGGCGCTGGCCGTGGTCGGAGCCTGGGACGATATACGGCCTCTGCCGGCCAGCCTCCGTCTGGTGCTGCAGGCCGCCTGCGTCGGCTATGTGCTGTTTGGCGCCGCGCCTGGATTGCGCCTGTTTCCGGAGATCGTGCCGCTGGCGGTCGAACGGGCGCTGGCCCTTCTGGCCGGAGTCTGGTTCGTCAACCTCGTCAATTTCATGGATGGGCTCGACTGGATAACCGTCGCGGGTATCGTGCCGCTTGCCGGGGCTCTCGCGCTGGCGGGAAGCCTGGGCGCGATCGATCCGGTTACCGGTTGGCTGGCCGCCGCGCTCTGTGGCGGGTTGATCGGCTTCGCCCCCTTCAACAAACCGGTAGCGCGGCTGTTTCTCGGAGATGTCGGCTCGCTCCCGATCGGCCTCGTCACGGCCTATCTGCTCTACCGGCTCGCCGGGACCGGCGCCTTTGCCGCGGCGGTGATCCTGCCGCTCTACCACATCGCCGATGCCACCATCACGCTGCTGCGCCGGCTGGCGCGCGGCGAGAAGGTCTGGGAGGCGCATCGCTCGCATTTCTACCAGCAGGCGACGACGAACGGCTTCAGCGTGATTGCTGTGGTCCGCCGCGTCGCGCTCTTGAATGTCGCTCTCGTCGTGTTGGCTGGCATCTCGATCGCCTGGCCGCAGACCGGGGTCCAGCTAGGTTGCCTCGTTGCCGCCGGCCTGCTGACGGGTTTGCTGCTGCGCCGCTTTGCGGCAGGTCCGCGCCATGGCTAGCCCATTGATCCTCGTGACCGGCGCCAGTGGCTTCGTCGGCCCGCATGTCGTTGCAGCTCTGACGCAGGCCGGCTATCGCCTGCGTCTCGCCCAGCGCCGGCCCCATGATGTGCCACCCGGCGTCGAAACCATCCTGACGGGCGACCTGGCGGGGCCGATCGATTGGACGCCGGCGCTCGAAGGCGTCGATCACGTGGTCCATATGGCGGGCTTGGCCCACGCCGGGCCTGGCTTGGACGAAGCGCTCTACGCCCGCATCAACACCGAAGCGACGCTGGAACTGGCACAGGCGGCCGCGGTGGCCGGCGTGCGGCGCTTCGTCTACCTTTCCTCGATCAAGGCATTGTCCGGCGCTTTCGACGGGCCTCCCCTGTCAGAAACAGCGGAGCCTGTGCCCGGCGATGCCTATGGCCGTTCCAAGCTCGCGGCCGAACGAGGGCTCGATCAGCTCTCTCTCGATTGGGTGGCGCTGCGGCCGGTGCTGATCTATGGCCCAGGCGTCAAGGCCAACATGGCGGCATTGCTCAGGCTGGCAAGCCTGCCGCTGCCCCTCCCGCTTGGTGCCCTAAACGCGCCACGCTCCTTGCTCGCCGTCGAGAACATGGCCGATGCCGTCCGTTTCGCGTTGACGCCCGATTGCCCGGCAAGGCAGGCCTATGCGGTCGCCGACCCCGAGCCGATGAGCGTCGCCGACATGCTGGCGGCGTTGCGCTCCGGCCTCGGTCGTTCGCCGGGGCTGATTTCGGTGCCGGAATCGCTTCTCAGGCGGCTGGCGCGTCTCGCCGGGCGCGAGGAAACCTTTCTCAAGCTGGCAGGGAGCCTCGTCGCGCGGCCCGAGCGCCTGCTCAAGGCCGGCTGGCGGCCGCCTGTAGAGACGGGCGCGGCTCTGGCGCGCCTTGCTGCTGCGCCTCGCGCTGGCTGAAATCGGGGATCGCCTCTTCGAGCACTGCATTGGCCGCGCCACGGTCGTCGGCCTTGATCGCCGCTTCAAGCCGGGTCAGCCAGCCTTGCAGGCGGGCGCGGCCGGCGAAGATCGGCTTGGCGGCCATGACGCCGTCAAGCCCCGTTTCGGCCATCGGCTCGTCCCGGGCAAACAGGATTTCGTTCAGGCGTTCGCCGGGCCTGACGCCTGACACGATGATCTCGATATCCTCGCCCGGCTCGAAGCCGGCAAGGCGGATCATCCGCTCGGCCAGATCCATGATCCGCATGGGCTGGCCCATCTTGAGCACATAGACCGCCGCCCGCTCGGCATCCTGCCCGCCGACGGTGGCGTGCGACGCCGCGGTCAGCACGAGGTCGCAGGCCTCGCGGATCGTCATGAAGTAGCGGATCATGTCGGGGCTGGTGACGGTGACGGGGCCGCCGCGCGCGATCTGCGCCTTGAATTTCGGCACTACGGAACCGACCGAGCCGAGCACATTGCCGAAGCGCACGGCCACGAGCCGCATGTCGGAGGCGGCGGCCACAAACTCGGCATCGCGCGACTGCGCATACATCTCGGCAAAGCGCTTGGTCGCGCCGAGCATGGAGACCGGCTCGATCGCCTTGTCGGTCGAGATCATCACGAAGGTCTTCGCCTGCGCCGCAACGGCGGCGTCGGTCACGTTCGCCGAGCCGAAGATGTTGGTCTTGATGCCCTCGCTCCAATCCGCCTCGAGATAGGGGACGTGCTTCAGCGCGGCGGCGTGGATCACGATATCCGGCCGGAAGGCAACGAAGAGGGGGACGATGCGCTCGCGGTCTCGCACATCGGCCAGGACGCCCGAGACAGCCGTGTCCGGGGCCTGGACGGCCAGCTGCTCGGTAATCTGGAACAGGGCGGGCTCGGAGCTCTCGACGATCAGCAGTTCGGCGGCGCCGAAGGCGGCGCAGCGCAGGCAGATCTCCGAGCCGATCGAGCCGCCCCCGCCCGTTACGATCACCCGCTTGTCTTTGAGGAACCCGCCCAGCCGTTCGCGGTCGATAGCGACCGTCGAGCGGACCAGCAGGTCTTCGATTTCCAGCGGTGCAACCTCGGTGTCGCGCGCGCCCTCGCCGAGCGCCTCGATGCGCGAGATCGGCAGGGCGAGTTTACGGGTCCTGGCGAGCCATTTCTCCGGCTGCGCCTCCGGCAACAGCGCCGAGGGCGTGGCGACGATGCGGCGGAAGGCCTCGCCACGTTCGGCGGCCTCGGACGCGATTCCTTCGATGTCGGACAGCAGGCCGAGCACCGGGACGCCGCGGATCGACTGGCCGAGATCGTCGGGGCGGGGCGACAGAATACCGGCAGGGCGTAGTCGCTTCATCGTTCCCGTCTCGATGGCGCGGATCACCATTTCGACTTCGACGCCGCGCCCGAGGATCAGCGTCGGCAGGGTCGCCTCGCGTCCGCTGGAGCGCGAGCGGGCATATTTCAGATAGCGATAGGCAAGGCGCGGTCCGCCCAGTAGCGAATTCTGGACGAGCCAGTAGAGAGCGATGGTGATTTTGCCAAAATAGAAATTGCCATAGAAGTTGGGCGCGACGAGCACATAGTCGACAGCCAGCAGCGAGACGGTGAGAACCGAGACGGCCTTGACGATATTCGATAGGTCCGGCAGCGAGGCGAAGCGCCACTTCGAGCGATAGAGCGAGAAGAACCAGTAGACCAGCCCGGCATAAGCCACGAAGAACGGCAGGAATCGCGGCAGATAGCGCAGATGCTCGTCGAGCAGCGCGCCTTCGAAGCGGACGACGAAGACGAGCCAGATCGCCAGCGCCGTCATCACGAGGTCGTGGACGACGACCGCCGTCTTCTTCAGATTCTGTTTGGGCAGGATGGCCATGTCAGGCGGGGTATCCCGCTCCCTCGATGGCTTGTCAACGCGCGATGGGCGCTTGCTCAGTTAGCGGGCGGCCTGGCTTCCAGCGCGCTGAGGACGAAGGCGATCATTTCGTCGGGCGATGGGCCGGGAATACACTCGCATTGCGTGATCAGCAGCGGGTGCATGAAGCGAATCATCGCCGTGCGGATGCAGCCCGTCGCATGGGCAGGCTCAACAGGCCGAAACTCGCCTCGGGAGATGCCGTCGGCCACGACACGGCGCAGGACAACGTCGAAGCGCTCGATATGGGCGATGATCGCATCCCAGCTTTCCTCCATGGCCGCGCAGACCATTTCCTGCATGCGGGCATGCCCGGCGAAGCGGGCGGCGTTAAGCCGGTAGGAGGTCGCGAGGATATCGCGAAGCCGGTCGGCCGCAGGCCGATCCTCGGCGGCGATGGTGGCGATCGCTTCTTCCTGCTCGCGCTTGTAGCGCTCCAGCACGGCTTCATTGATCGACTTCTTGGAATCGAAGAAGCGGTAGACATTGGCGGGGCTCATCCGTAGGGACTTCGCGATGTCCGCCACGGTCGTCTTCTGATAGCCGATGTCCCGAAAAAAGCGCTCGGCGGTGTCGACGATGATCTGCTTGGTATCGCGTTCGGAATGACTCACGGCGTCGCCGGCTTGTTTGTATTTCAACGAATGCGGTGAAGAATTGATCCTTATGACGAATTTCGTCATTCGTCAACGTTATGGCAGATAAAGACTTTTGCGTTGACCTGCATCAATTTTGGCTGAAGTGAAATCCTGACAAGCCGCTGCAATGGCCGATGGGCCGCGATCCGCGGGCGCTGCCCTATGCGGTCGGAGATCGCGATTTTGCGATGTCGAGCAGCGCATCGATGTCGAGATGGCGCTCTATATGGCCTGCAAGCGCGTCGAGCGTGCTGTCGACGGTGTCGCCATAGCCCAGCGCCGAAGGCAGTTTGGCCCCTGCGATACGGGCGAGCCAGGCGCTGCGCACTGCATCCGAGGCAAAGATGCCATGCAGATAGCTGCCGGCAACCCGTCCGTCGGCGCTGGCCGCACCCTCGGCCCGATCATCGACCTGGAATGGCGCGCGGGCGGTGTCGCCGCCCACGGTTCGGCCGAGATGGATTTCATAGGCCTCCCCGTTGGTGGCGCTGGCAATGTGGCAGAAGCCGACCTCGCGAACGGTCTTCTCGGCATCAAGGCTGGTTTCGACATCGAGAAGGCCGAGGCCGGTCGCCTCGCCGGCAGGGCCTTCCAGGCGGAGCGGGTCGCGCACCACGCGTCCGAGCATCTGATAGCCGCCGCAGAGGCCGAGGATATGCCCTCCACGTCGGCGATGGGCGAGGATGTCGATGTCCCAGCCCTCCCGTCGCAGTGCCGCAAGGTCCCGCAAGGTCGTCTTGGAGCCCGGCAGGATGACGAGATCGGCATCCCCCGGGAGCGCCTGGCCCGGGCCGATCATCGCGAGGTCGACGCAGTCCTCCAGCTTGAGCGGATCGAGGTCGTCGAAATTGGCGATGCCCGGCAGCACGGGCACCGCGATCTTGATGCGCGCACCGGGCTTGCGTCCTGAACGGATATCGAGGCCGTCTTCCGCAGGCAGGCGCGCCGCATCTGCGAACCAGGGGATGACGCCGAGCGAGGGCCATCCCGTGGCCGCCGCTATGGTGTCCAGGCCGGGGCCGAAAAGCCCCACATCCCCGCGGAAGCGGTTGATCGCGAAAGCGCGGATCATCGCCCGGTCGGCCTGATCCAGCACTGCATGGGTGCCGACGAGGCTGGCGATCACCCCGCCCCGGTCGATATCGCCGACCAGCACCGCAGGAACGCCGGCGGCTCGCGCAAAGCCGAGATTCGCGATGTCGCGCGCGCGCAGATTGGTCTCGGCCGGCGAGCCCGCTCCTTCGACGAGGATCAGATCGGCCTGCTCGCCGAGGCGCTCGAAGCTTTCCAGAACGCGGGGCAGAAAATCGCCGCGCCGAGCGAAATCGCGGGAAGTGAGCCGCCCGGCGACGCGGCCTTGCAGGATGACCTGGCTGCCTTGCTCGCCCTCGGGTTTCAGCAGCACCGGGTTCATGTCGGGATGCGGCGCGATGCGCGCGGCGCGCGCCTGCAGCGCCTGCGCGCGCCCGATCTCGCCCGCTGCCGTGGCGGCGGCATTGTTCGACATGTTCTGCGGCTTGAAGGGGGCTACGGCGAGACCGCGATTCGCAAAGAGCCGGCAAAGGCCGGCGACCACCAGCGACTTTCCGACATTGGAGCCGGTGCCGAGGATCATGATGGCGGGCGTGGACGCGCGGGACATCGCCCTGCTTAGCCCGGTTTCACGGGGTGCGGAAAGCCGCCAGCCGGGGCAATCGTCACGCAAGGAAGGTGTTGAACTTTGGTGCCGTCTGCATCGGGCGTGCCCAGGCGGAATACGCCCCGGAAGGATCACCATGCTGACAAGGTTCGCCGGTCCACTGCGGCACCTTGCTACGCCAAAGGGGCGAAGTCGTAACAGGATCCCGCCGAGGACCGGCTGAGACTCAATAGACACTGACCGATGATGAATGTCAACATTCATCACTCGGCACTTGATGCGGGCGCTCCGGCTCGGCACAAGCATCGGGATGCGCGCCGCCATCCGGCATGTTAAAGCCGGCTTCGTCCTCTTTTCTGCCGGCCTCTGCGATGAATCCGATCTTCTCCGCCCTTCCGACCACCGTCTTCGAGACGATGTCGCAGCTCGCGCGCGAAACCGGCGCGGTCAATCTCGGCCAGGGCTTTCCGGACGATCCCGGTCCGGAGGATGTGCGGCGCAAGGCCGCGGACGCCGTCTTGGACGGCTGGAACCAATACCCGCCGATGATGGGCCTGCCGGAGCTGCGTCAGGCCGCAGCCACGCATTACAAGCACTGGCAGGGGCTCGATCTCGATCCGAACACCGAGGTGATGGTGACGTCCGGCGCGACCGAGGCGATCGCCGGGGCGCTGATGGCTCTTGTCACGCCCGGCGACGAGGTCGTGCTGTTCGAGCCGATGTACGACGCCTATCTGCCGCTCGTGCGGCGCGCTGGCGGCATCCCGAAATTCGTGACGCTGACGCCGCCGCATTTCGGTCTGACGGAGGAGGCGCTGGCCAAGGCCTTCTCCCCCAAGACGAAGGTCGTGCTGTTCAACAACCCGCTCAACCCGACGGCGACGATCTTCGGCAAGACAGACCTCGATCTCCTCGCCGATTTCTGCGTCCGGCACGACGCCATCGCGATCTGCGACGAGGTCTGGGAACATGTCGTCTTCGACGGGCACCGCCATGCCTCGGTGCTGGGCCGGCCGGATATGCGCGAACGTACCGTCAAGATCTCCTCTGCGGGCAAGATCTTCTCGCTCACGGGCTGGAAGGTCGGGCTCGTCATGGCCGCTCCGGCGATCATGCGGGTCCTTGCCAAGGCGCACCAATACATCACCTTCACCACCCCGCCGAACCTGCAGGCGGCCGTCGCCTATGGGCTGGGCAAGGGCGATGACTATTTCGAGGGTATGCGTGCCGATTTCCAGCGCTCGCGCGACCGCTTCGCCGCCGGCTTGCGCGATCTCGGCTTCGCGGTGCTGCCCAGCGCCGGCACCTATTTCCTGAACGTCGATATCGCCCCGCTCGGCGAGAGCGACGACGCCGATTTCTGCCGCCGCCTCGTCACCGAAAGCGGCGTCGCTGCGATCCCGGTCAGCGCCTTCTACGCCGAAGGAGCGGTCAAGAACGTCGTCCGCTTCTGCTTCGCCAAGCGCGACGCGACGCTCGATGCGGCGCTGGAGAGGCTTGCGACCCGCCGTCCGCGTTGAGGCGGATGTATGTTCGTCAGCCGCCGATCAGCTTGGTCGCGACGGCGCCGGCGGCGACGAGCCGCTTCTGGAGGTCGGCAGCGAGCGAATCCCCGCCTGGCGTGCGCCGCGCCGTCTCCGTCGCCGCCATCAGCTGGGCCAGCGCCTTCTGCGCCAGCTCCTTGTCCTTGTTGCGCCGCGCCAGCTGAAGCATGGCTTCGGCCTGGTTGGCGAAGCTGCGTGCCCAGAGCAACGGCACCTTGTCCTGCCGTCGTTCCTGCAGGGCGGCGGCAAAGGCTGCGATCGCCTCCTCGACGACGACTGGTTCGCTGTAGCGTTCGCCCATGGCGGCGAGCACGCTGCCCATCTGATCCTGCAGCTCAGCCCAGCGCAGCGGCTCGCGGCTGCGCTCCGTCGCCATGGATACGCGGTTGAGGCCGTTGAAGGCGCGCTCCAGCAGCGAAAGATCGCTCCGGCGCCGGCCGAGCGTCGCCCGGGCGCGCGAGATCATATGCTCGGCTTCGAGCCAGCGCGGTTCGTCATCGGCGCGGTTCCAGGCGCTGAGGACGCTGGCGTAGGTGGCTATGGCTTCCTCGAGAAGCTCGTCATCCTTCTGCGCGACCCCGAGCTTGACCGCGATGCGGCCGATGCGCAGCTTGAGCGCTCGCCACAGCGGTGGATCCTCGTCGCGGCTGAGATATTCGGCGCCCGAACGGCAATGGGCGAGCGCGGTCGTAAGGAGTTTCGCCTCTCCGGTGAGCCCCGCAAGGCCCTCGAGAGCAGCAGCCAACGCGTCCTGGGCGCCGGCAAAAGCCACGGTATCCGCCAGACGGTCGAGACCTTCGAGCAAGCGGCGCAATGTTGCGACGGCCCCGTCATAGCCCTCACGCCCGCCGAAATCGTCGCTGATGCGTGCCAGAGCCTTGGCCTGTTCCAGCGCCGCCGCACGGCTGCGCTCGACATCGGCGAGGCCGATCAGGGTGGAGGCCTCGCCGTAGCGGGTTGAAGCCTCCTGATAGCTCTCGGCGGTCGTGCGCAGGAAGCTGAGCGCCGCCCGGTCCGCCCGGTTCTCGCCGATCAGCAGCCGGCGTTCGATCGGCAATGTCGAAAGGTCGGTCGATCCGCCGATGGCATGCAACTCGGCCTGCGCCAGAGCCCTGTCCGCTTCGGCAAGACGCCCGGTGGCCAGGGCGCCGGCGGCCTCACGGCGCAGGCGCTGGATCTCGCCGTCGCCGTGTTCCATCGCCAGGCGCTGGACCAGGGCCTGGAAATCCCCCGCCTTGCGATCGAGCAGGGCCTCAGTGGGAGGTGTCGAACCGGGGCGGCGCAGCCAATCCGCGATCATCGCCGCCAGCGCCACCGGCGGCAGGCCGTGGCGTCCGGCGACGCGCGCCAGAAGCGGGACGATCTCGTCGGGTTGACTGATGTTTGCCTCCCGCTCCGGCTCGGCCTCAAGCATTTTCGCGCGAAGTGGATACCGGTTCGCGTGAAGAAAATGCGACAGCACAAAGAGATAGAGCATTCCGCGCGTCGAAGAACACGGAATGCTCCAAATGCTTATTTCGCGGCGATGACCGCGATCTCGACCGTGAACTGCGGCGCGGCGAGCTTGGCCTCGACGGTGGCGCGGCCCGGGGTCTGGCCGGCAACGACCCATTTGTCCCAGACGGCATTCATCTCGGCGAAGGTCGACATGTCGGAGAGCCAGATGTTGACCATCAGCAGCTTCGACTTGTCGGTGCCGGCCTCGGCCAGGAGCCCGTCGATGATGCCGAGGATGTCGGCGGTCTGCTCGCCCACGCTCTTGCCGGCGGCCTTGTCCGCAACCTGGCCGGCCAGATAGACGGTGTTGCCGTGCACGACGGCCTTGGACATGCGCGGGCCGACGCCGATACGTTGAATGGTCATAATCTGATCTCCTTGAACGGACGCTTCGCTGGTAGCCCGGCCCGGTCGGTTTCGCAAATGATATGCGCCTGACCTTAGGGAAGATGTCGTCAAATCCCCCTGCCGCGGCAGGGGGGTCAGGCGAAGCTCGCCCAGCCCGCCCAGAGCGCCGCGTAGCGCCCGGCCTTGCCGACGAGCACGAGTGCGACGAAGCGGCCAAAGGGATAGTTCAGCGTGCCGGCAGCGAAGGTCAGGGGGTCGCCGACGATCGGCAGCCAGGCCAGCAGCAGCGATGGCCAGCCGAAGCGGGCGAAGAGGCCCTGTGCCTGAGTGAAACGCTTCGGATCGGGCCGCAGGCGGACCGGCAGCCGGTCGACGCCATGGCGCGCGATCAGCCGTCCGAGCCACCAGTTGAGGATCGAGCCGGCCGTGTTCGCCAGGCTCGCGGTCAGGAACAGCGCGAGCGGGTCGACGCTCTTTGCCGCGAGAAGCCCGACGAAGACGGCCTCGGACTGGGCCGGCAGCAAGGTTGCAGCGACGAAGGCCGCGCCCGCCATGGCGGCGAGGGATGCGAGCGGTTCCATGGGGCTCTCGGAGAGGCTGCTACGGCAAGGAGCGCTCGGTGGCTTGAAATGCTTAAAGCCGCCGCAGGGCGACCTGCTGGATGCGGTGGCTCGCGCCCTTGGTCAGGATCAGGCTGGCGCGCTGACGCGTGGGCAGGATGTTCTCTTGCAGGTTCGGTAGATTGATGCCGGTCCAGAGCTTCTCAGCGATCGCGAGCGCCTCTTCCTCGCCGATCTCCGCATATTTGCGGAAGAAGGAGCGGGGATCGCGGAAGGCGGT
Source organism: Allobosea sp. 10L417 (assembly GCF_056395485.1). Lineage (NCBI taxonomy): Bacteria > Pseudomonadati > Pseudomonadota > Alphaproteobacteria > Hyphomicrobiales > Alloboseaceae > Allobosea > Allobosea sp. 10L417. Next base: position 198,422 of record NZ_JBFTJP010000008.1, on the reverse strand, counting down.
CTGGCGCAGCGTCATGAAGCGGTTGACGTACCAGCGATGCAGGTCGTTCTCATCGGCGTCGAGATAGACCGAAAAATCGAAATAATCCGAGACGAAGGGGATGGCCGTGCCATCCTTCGGCATCCGGCTCGGCTGCAGCACGTTGAGCCCTTCGAGGATCAGGATGTCCGGCCGCTCGACCGTCACCGTCTCGCCCGGCACGACGTCGTAGACGAGGTGCGAATAGACCGGCGCAGCTACCTGCGGCTTGCCGGCCTTCACATCCGACAGGAAGCGCAGGATCGCCGCCCCGTCATAGCTCTCGGGGAAACCCTTGCGCTGCATCAGACCGCGCCGTTCGAGCTCGGCATTTGGCAAAAGGAAGCCATCGGTGGTGACGAGCTCGACCTTCGGCGTGTTCGGCCAGCGCGAGAGCAGGGCCTTCAGCACGCGTGCGGTCGTCGACTTGCCGACCGCGACCGAGCCGGCGACCCCGATGACATAGGGCACCTTGACCTCGGACTCGGCGATCAGGAAGCGCTGCGTCGCCTTGAACAGCCCCTGCGTCGCCGCGACATAGAGCGAGAGCAGGCGCGACAGCGGCAGATAGATCGCGACGATCTCGTCGAGCGAGATCGGATCGTTGATCGATTGCAGCTTGGTCAGGTCGTCGACCGAGAGCGTCAGCGGAGCATCGGCGCGCAGATGCGCCCATTCGTCGCGCGAGAACAGGCGGTAGGGCGAGACCAGTTCGCGCTCGGGCGCAGGCGTGACGAGACGCTGGTCCATGACGCGGCCCGCAATCCAGGATTCGAGATTCAACGCGGGTCCATCCTCGCGGTACTCAACGGGGCCGGGCCGCCTTTTCCGCCAGTCCGGAGCGGGCGGTGCGGGCCTCAAGCTGGCTCAAGACGTCCCGCAATGCAACATTGCGCGCCTTGAGCACCACCAAAAGATGATACAACACGTCCGCGCTCTCGGCGATCAGCTCGTCGCGATCGCCCTTCACGGCGGCGATCACGGCCTCGACCGCCTCCTCGCCGAACTTCTTGGCGGCCCGTTCCGGCCCCGCCGCAAGCAGCTTGGCGGTCCAGGATTCCTCGGGCGAGGCGCTGGCGCGCTCGGCGATGCGGGTTTCGAGATCGGAGAGCGTGAAGTTGGCCATCAGTCCAGCCTCATCCGAAGCCCGGCTTCCGCCATATGCGCCTTGGCCTGCTGGATCGTATAGGTGCCGAAATGGAAGATCGAGGCTGCCAGCACAGCCGAGGCATGGCCCCTGCTGACTCCGGCGACGAGATCGTCGAGATTCCCAACGCCGCCCGAGGCGATGACAGGGACCGAGACTGCGTCGGCAATCGCACAGGTCAACCCGAGATCGTAACCCGACTTGGTGCCGTCCCTGTCCATCGAGGTGACGAGGAGCTCGCCCGCTCCCAGCGAAACGACTTCGCGCGCAAAGGCGACGGCCTCGATGCCGGTGGCGTTGCGCCCGCCATGGGTGAAGATCTCCCAGCGGCCGGGCGAGACCTGCTTGGCGTCGATCGCGACCGTGATGCACTGGGCGCCGAACTTCTCCGCCGCTTCCTTGACGAACTGGCGGTTGGTGACGGCGGCCGTGTTGATCGAGACCTTGTCGGCGCCGGCGAGCAGCAGCGCGCGGATATCCTCGACCTTGCGCACGCCGCCGCCGACGGTGAGCGGCATGAAGCAGGCTTCCGCCGTGCGCGTCACCACGTCCAGCAGGATGCCGCGATCCTCATGGCTCGCGGTGATGTCGAGGAAGCAGAGCTCGTCGGCGCCGGCCGCGTCATAGGCCTTGGCGGCTTCGACCGGATCGCCGGCATCGACGAGGTCGAGGAACTTGACGCCCTTGACCACACGGCCTTCCTTGACGTCGAGGCAGGGGATGATGCGGGTCTTCAGGGTCATGCCGCGGCTCCCTTCGTCGCGCTCCGAAGCCGCGCCAGCGCCGCCGCCGGGTCGATCCGCCCGTCATAGAGGGCACGGCCGGTGATCGCGCCTTCGAGGATGGCGGCATCATCGGCGCAGAGGCGCTCGATATCGGCCATCGAGGCAAGTCCGCCCGAGGCGATGACCGGGATCGAGACCGCCTTCGCCAGCGCGATCGTGCCTTCCCAGTTGATGCCCTGGAGCATGCCGTCGCGGGCGATGTCAGTGTAGATGATCGCGGCTACGCCGGCATCCTCGAAGCGCCGGCCGAGATCGGCCGCCGCCAATGTCGAGGTTTCAGCCCAGCCTTCCACGGCGACGAAGCCGTCGCGCGCATCGATGCCGACCGCGACCTGTCCCGGAAACGCCTTGGCCGCCTCGCGTACGAAGCCGGGATCGCGCACCGCCGCCGTGCCGATAATGACTCTGGCGATGCCCTTATCGAGCCAGCCGGCGACCGTCTTCATGTCGCGGATGCCGCCGCCGAGCTGCACCGGAAAGGCGACACGCTTCAGGATGGCCTCGACCGCCGCCGCGTTCATCGGCTTGCCGGCAAAGGCGCCGTCGAGATCGACGACATGCAGCCACTGGAAGCCCTGGGCCTCGAAGGCGGCAGCTTGCGCGGCCGGATCGTCGTTGAAGACGGTGGCCTGGGCCATGTCGCCCTGCTTCAGCCGCACGCAGCGGCCTTCCTTCAGGTCGATCGCGGGAAAGAGGATCATGGCTTCCAGCTCAGGAAATTGGCGATGAGCTTCAGCCCCAGCTTCTGGCTCTTCTCGGGGTGGAACTGCGTGCCGGCGACATTGCCATGCGCCACCATCGCGGTAACCGGCCCGCCATGGTCGGTCAGGGCCAGCACGTCCTGCGGGCGCTCCGCCGCCAGCGCGTAGGAGTGGACGAAATAGGCGTGCAGCCCCTGCGGCCCGGTCTCGATGCCATCGAGCAGCTTGTGCTCATCCTGCTTGTGCAGGACGTTCCAGCCCATATGCGGGATCTTGAGGCTGTCGTCGTCCGGCTCGATCAGCGTGACGTCGCCGGGGATCCAGCCGAGCCCCTGGGTGACGGTGTATTCCAGCCCGCGCGACGCCAGCAATTGCATGCCGACGCAGATGCCGAGGAAGGGGCGGCCCTTGGCGCGCACGACCTCTTCCAGCGCCTCGACCATGCCCGGCACGGCATCGAGCCCGCGCCGGCAATCGGCGAAGGCGCCGACGCCCGGCAGCACGATACGGTCGGCCGCGCGCACGATGCCGGTGTCGCTGGTGACGTGGATGGTCGAGGCGATGCCGCTTTCCTGCGCCGCCCGCTCGAAGGCCTTGGCGGCGGAGTGCAGATTGCCCGAGCCGTAATCGATGATGGCGACGCTCTGACTCATCGCCCGCGGGCCTCCGGGAACAGGCCGATGATCGGCAGCGGTCCGCTCGGGCGGACCATCGGGGCAGGAGCGGCAGGCTCTGCACGCGGCGGCGCGGCCTTGCCGGCCAGGCCCCGCTCGAAATAGCGGCGCTCGGCCTCGGGCAGGCTGCGGGCCTCGACCACGTCGGCGACGCGCCAGCCCTTGCGGAGCAGCTTTCGGACGACGAGGTCGTTGCCCTCGACGCCGAGGAACAGCGCGCTCGACCAATAGATCAGCGACAGCGCGCTCGGATGCAGGCCGAAGCGGCTGCGCAGATAGATGAGCCCGGCCACGGCCAGCGCGAACAGCAGGGTCATCAGCCACAGCCTCTTGCCGAGGAGCCAGAGGCCGGTGAGTAGGAAGGCGCCCCAGGAGAAGCTCTCGGGAATGAGGCGCGCCTGCTCGATTTCCTCGCCGCGGCCGCCTGCGGCCGGCGGCGGTGTCAGGACGGTGTAGAATGCCATGGCCGCCTCCTAGAGCATTTTCGAGCGAAGTGGCTACAGGTTCGCGTGAAGAAAATGCGTAGACGAAGAATCAGAGAGCGCCCTTGGTCGAGGGGATGCGGTCGCCCTCGCGCGCATCGACTTCCAGTGCCTGGCGAAGCGCGCGTGCCAGCCCCTTGAAGCAGCTTTCCGCGATATGGTGGGCGTTGTCGCCGTAGAGCGTCTCGACATGCAGCGTGATGCCGGCGTTGATGGCGAAGGCCTGGAAGAATTCGCGCACCAGCTCCGTATCGAAACTGCCGATCTTCTGCGCCTTGAACTCCGTGCGGAACACCAGGAACGGCCGGCCGGAGACGTCGATCGCAACGCGCGTCAGCGTTTCGTCCATCGGCAGGTGGACATCGGCATAGCGGCGGATGCCCTTCTTGGTGCCGAGAGCTTGCTTCAAAGCCTCGCCCATGGCGATGCCGGCATCCTCGACCGAATGGTGGTCGTCGATATGGGTGTCGCCTTTCACCGCGACCTTGAGATCGATCAGAGAATGGCGGGCGAAGAGGTCGAGCATATGGTCGAAGAAGCCGACGCCGGTGGCGATCTCGGCCTTGCCGGTGCCGTCGATCAGAAGCGAGACCGCGATATCGGTCTCGTTGGTGCGGCGCATCACTTCGCCCGAACGCATGCTGGCCTCTCAAGCCTTGGCGGGAACCGGCCCCGCTTTAGCAGGGGCGGGCGGAGATGGCCACTGGCCGCTCCAACAGCCGTCATGCTCGGGCTTGGCCCGAGCATCTCACGTCAGGAGAGGTTCCGAAACCTTATCCTGCTCGCGATTCTCGGGTCGTTGCTTCGCTACGCCCGAGAATGACGGCCAGAGTCAAACCCTCGCCAGCGCCTGCTCCAGATCGGCGATCAGGTCGTCGGCGTGCTCGAGCCCGATCGAAAGGCGGATCATGCCGTCGGTGACGCCCATATCGGCACGGACCTCCGGCGTGAAACGCTGGTGCGTGGTCGTCGCCGGATGGACGATGAGGCTCTTGGCGTCGCCGAGATTGTTGGAGATGCGGATCAGCTTGCAGGCGTTGAGCAGGCGGTAGGCGGCGTCCTTGCCGCCCGGCACCTCGAAGGCGATCAGCGTCGAGGGGCCGCTCATCTGGCGGGCGATGATCTCGGCCTGGGGGTGGCTCTTGTGGCCGCAGAAGATGACCTTGGACGGCTTGGCATGAGCGGCGAGCCAATCCGCGACCTTGGTGGCGTTCTCAGCCTGCTGGCGCACGCGCAGCGGCAGCGTCTCCAGCGCCTTGAGCATCACCCAGGCGTTGAAGGGGGAAATCGCCGGGCCGGTCTGGCGCAGGAAGGTCTGGATATCGCCTTCGATCAGCTCCTTCGAGCCGACGACGAGGCCGCCGAGGCAGCGGCCCTGCCCGTCGATATGCTTGGTCGCCGAGTAGACGACGAGATCGGCGCCGAGCTCGAGCGGGCGCTGGAAGAGCGGGGTCGCGAAGACGTTGTCGACGACGAGCCGGGCGCCGGCTGCCTTGGCGATCTTCGCGACGGCCGCGATGTCGATCACCTCGAGCGTCGGGTTCGACGGCGTTTCGAGGAAGAAGGTTTTGGTGTTCGGCCGGACCGCCTTGCGCCAGGCCTCGATATCGGTGCCGTCGACCAGCGTCGACTCGACGCCGTAGCGCGGCAGATGGTCCTCGACGATGTAGCGACAGGAGCCGAACAGCGCCCGGGCCGCCACGACATGGTCGCCTGCACGCAAGGGCGCCATCACGGCCGCGGTGACGGCAGCCATGCCGGTCGCCGTGGCGCGGCAGGCCTCGGCGCCTTCGAAGGCGGCCATGCGGCCTTCGAGCATCGACACCGTCGGGTTGGAGAAGCGGGCGTACTGGAAACCCGGATCCTTGTTCAGGAAGCGGGCCTCGCATTGCTCGGCGCTGTCGTAGACATGGCCCTGCGTCAGGAACAGCGCCTCGGAGGTCTCGCCGAACTGCGAGCGCATGGTGCCGGCGTGGACGAGGCGGGTTTCAGGATGCAGCTTGGCTGCGGCGTTGTCCGATGCCGACATGGGGAACCTCAGTCCGTTCTTTATAACGGACAACGCCACTAGCACTTCCCCTTCTGTTCGTAAAGAAGAACAGAATTTCCTTTTTTGAAAACCGCTCTCGCGACAAACCTTCTGCGGCTTCAGGTGCAGCGTTCGGTTGGGCGCCCGAGCGGCTTCAGGAAGCCGGTGAGGTCGGCCGTGACATGATGGACATGTCCAGCCTCGACTGCGACCTGTTCCCAGGTCTCGCGGAAGGGATCAGGCGTCTTCGGCACGATCAGCACGGTCTTCATGCCGAGCGCGCTCGGCACGACCAGGTTCTTCTCGATATCCTCGAACATCGCCGCCCGGCCCGGATCGACGGAATGCTTGGCGAGGAAGGTCTCATAGGTCGAACGCTCGGGCTTGGGCGTGAAGCCGGCCTGCACGATGTCGAAGATATCCTCGAAGTGATGGAGGATGCCGAGCTTGCTGGCGACGTTCTCGGCGTGCCCGCGCGAACCGTTGGTCAGGATCAGCTTGCGGCCGGGCAGGGCCGCGATCGCCTCGCCGAGATCGGGATTCGGGTCGAGCAGGGTCAGGTCGATCTGGTGGGCAAAGTCGAGGAAATCGCCGGGATCGACGCCGTGCTCTTCCATCAGCCCCTTCAGCGTCGTGCCATAGTGCTGGTAGTAATATTTCTGCAGCGCGCGCGAAGAGAGCCCATCAAGCCCGAACAGCTCTGCGAGGAACAGGGTGATGCGCTCGTCGACCTGCGGCCAGACCTTGGCCTCATGCGAGTAGAGGGTGTTGTCGAGATCGAAGATCCAGTGATCGACATGCGCGAAGCCCTCTGTCGGAAAGGGCGGTGCCGCGGCAGGTATGTCAGCGAGTATTTTCATAGGACTCCGTGATGTGGCGATCCGGAGTCTGCGCCGCAAGTCCTTGGCCAAGGCTTAATCGCCATAGCGCTTCCCACCGTCATGGTCGAGCTTGACCCGACCATCTCCGAAACCAGTGCTTTCTGGCCACGCGATTTCCCGGGTCGGCGCTTTGCGCCGCCCGAGAATGACGGGCGAAATCAGCGCCGGATGATCGTGCCGGCGCCGGTGTCGGTGAACAGCTCGATCAGCGCCGCATGCGGCACCTTGCCGTCGAGGATGACGACGGCCTCGACGCCCTTCTCCAGGGCGTAGATGCAGGTCTCGATCTTCGGGATCATGCCGCCCGAGATCGTGCCGTCGGCGATCAGGCGGCGGCATTCCTCGACTGTGAGTTCCGGAATCAGCTGCTTGTCCTTGTTGAGCACGCCCGGCACGTCGGTCAGCAGCAGCAGGCGCTTGGCATTCAGCGCGCCCGCAATGGCGCCGGCGAAGGTGTCGGCGTTGACGTTGTAGGTCTGGCCGTCGGCTGCGGCGCAGACCGGCGCCAGCACCGGGATGAGCTCGGCCTTAAGCACAGCGTCGAGCACCGTGGTGTTGACAGCCTCGGGTTCGCCGACGAAGCCGAGATCGAGAACCTCCTCGATCTTGGAATCGGGGTCGACGATCGTGCGGGTCACCTTGCGCGCGGTGACCATGTTGCCGTCCTTGCCGCAGAGCCCGATGGCGCGGCCGCCCTCGCGGGTGATGTAGCCGACGATCTCCTTGTTGACCGAGCCGGCGAGAACCATTTCGACGACCTCGACGGTCGCTTCGTCGGTGACGCGCAGGCCCTGCTTGAACTCGGACTGGATGCCGAGCTTCTTCAGCATCGCCGCGATCTGCGGGCCGCCGCCATGGCAGACCACCGGCTTCAGGCCGGACTGCTCGAGCAGCACGATATCCTCGGCGAAGTCCTCGGCGGTGGCGGCATCGCCCATGGCGTTGCCGCCATACTTGATGACGATGATTTCCTGGTCGTAGCGCTGCATGTGAGGCAGCGCCTGGACGAGCAGCTCGGCGGATTGCGACGGCGTCAGAAGGGGATGGTCGGTCATTCGGGCAGGCTCCGCGCGGCCGCAGGAAGGGTCCGGGCGCGCTTCTACCCGAACTTGCGCGGCGGCGGAAGGACGTCCGGCGCCGGTCAGGCGCGCCCGGTCGTCAACTCCGCCTGGCTGTCACGGCCGCGACGGCGAGGCCGAGCCAGCCGCCGAGCATGAACCAGCCGCCGATCGGCGCCGCGCGCGGGAACAGCGCCTCGTTGGCGAAGCCGCGGCGGGCCAGATCGGCCGCGAACAGCACCGCACCGAAGATGATGGCCGAGAGCGCGAAACGGGCCAGCGCATCCTGCAGATGCCCGCCCTTGCGGGCGGCGGTGGCGCCAATGACGACGGAAGCGTGGAACAGCAGCATCTGCCCGGCAGTCTGGACATTGGCCGTGCCCGTTACGTGGGCGGCAGCCGCTAGCAGCGCGACGCCCGCCAGGCCCATCAGGGCGGCGAAGGTGAGATGGGTCTTTGTCGCGTTCATGCGATTATCACAACCGCTCGGCGAGAACCCGGCCGATCGCGGCGCGCAATTCGGGAATGCCCACTCCCTTTTCGCTGGAGGTCAGCAGCACCTCGGGGAAGGCCGCCGGCCGGCGCTTGATCTCGTCATAGGTCGCCTCGCACATGAACTGCTGGTCGCCCGGCTTCAACGCATCGCCCTTGGTGAGCACCACCTGATAGGACACGGCGGCCTTGTCGAGCGTCTCCAGCACGGCGCCGTCGACATCCTTGATGCCATGGCGCGCGTCGATCAGCACGTAGACGCGCATAAGGTTCGAGCGGCCGCGCAGATAATCGTGGATCAGCCTGGTCCAGGCCGCGACCTTCTCCTTGCCGACGGCGGCATAGCCATAGCCGGGCATGTCGACGATGGTCAGCCGCTCGTCATGGTCGACCTGGCGGAAGAAGTTGAGCTGCTGCGTCCGGCCCGGCGTATGCGACGTCCGTGCCAGGGCGTTGCGCCGCGTCAGCGCGTTGATCAGGCTGGACTTGCCGACATTGGAGCGGCCGGCGAAGGCAATCTCCTGCCCGACCATCGGCGGCAGATCGTCGATCTTGGTCGAGGCCCAGACGAAATCCCACGGCCCCTCGAAGAGTTTGCGGGCGGCTTCGATCTCTTCGGCGTCATAGGGCTTGGTCGTGGAGGTGGTCATGGCTTCCGCTCTTTCGAAATCAGAAGCCCTCATCCTGAGGAGCCGCGCAAGCAGCGTCCCGAAGGATGCTCCCGCGCGTACCGGAACATCCTTCGAGACGCAGCCTGAGGGCTGCTCCTCAGGATGAGGGCTGAGGATGGCTCGCTCTTACACGGCTGCGCGCAGCGCGTCGATGTCGGCGCCCTGGATCGCGTCGATATGGCGCGCGATCCTGTCCGCCTCCCAGTCCCACCAGCGGGTCGCCAGCAGTTCCGCCACGATCTCGGGCGCAAAGCGCATCTTCACGACCCGGCCAGGATTGCCGGCGACGACCGCATAGGGCGGCACGTCCTTCGTGACCTGCGCCCGCGTGCCGATGATCGCGCCGTCGCCGATCCTGACGCCGGGCATGATCACCGCCTCGCGCCCGATCCAGACATCGTTTCCGATGACCATATCGCCGCGATTGTTCGGGCCGGGGCGCTTGAGCGCCTCGGGATCGCCGAGGCCGAACATCTGGAAGGGGAAGGTCGAGAAGCCGCCGATCGGATGATTGGCGCCGTTCATGATGAACTGCGCCGCCTGCGCGATGGCGACGAATTTTCCGATGATCAGCCGGTCGCCGATGAAGTCGAAATGATAGCGCACGCAGCGGGCGACGAAATGCTCGGGCCCGCGCGAGTCGTCGTAATAGCTGTAGTCGCCGACCTCGATCAGCGGATGATCGACGACCGCCTTCAGGAAGGCGGTGCCCTTCCAGCCGGGGATGGGATGGCGCGTCTGCGGATCGGGAAGCGGCATCGCGGGAAGGCCTTGGCCTGAAAAGGCGAAGGGCGGGAAGACCCGCCCTTCGATCACTCACTTCTTGTTGGTGTTGGCCGGCTTTGGCGGCGCCGGTGCGGCGGGCGCTGCAGCCGGCTTCTTGCCGAACATGCCCTTGATGTTGTCGAACAATTCGATCTTCACCCCGTTCTTGCGCATGATGAAGCCCTGCTGGGTCACCGAGAGCAGGTTGTTCCAGCTCCAGTAGATCACCAGGCCAGCCGGGAACGAGCCGAGCAGGAAGGTGAAGAACACCGGCATCCAGGTGAACATCATCTTCTGCACCGGGTCCGGCGGCTCCGGGTTCATCTTCATCTGGATGAACATCGTGATGCCCATGATGATCGGCCAGATGCCGAGATGCAGATAGCTCGTCATGGCCGCGGGCAGGAAGAAGAAGATGTTCGTCGGATCGGGCGCGGCGAGATCGTGGATCCAGCCGAAGAACGGCGCGTGCCGCATCTCGATGGTGATGAACAGGATCTTGTAGAGCGCGAAGAACACCGGGATCTGCAGCAGCACCGGCCAGCAGCCGGCCACCGGGTTGATCTTCTGCGTCTTGTAAAGCTCCATCAGCGCTTGCTGCTGCTTCATCTTGTCGTCGGCGTAGCGCTCGCGGATCGCCGTCATTTCCGGCTGCAGCGCCTTCATCTTCGCCATCGAGGCGTAGGACTTGTTGGCGAGCGGGAAGAACAGCGCCTTGAGCAGCACCGTGACGATCAGGATCGCGACGCCGAAATTGCCGACATGCTTGTAGATCCAGTCGAGCAGCAGGAACATCGGCTTGGTAATGAAATAGAACCAGCCCCAGTCGATCAGCAGGTCGAAGCGCGTGATCTGAAGATCGCGCTCATAGCCATTGATCGCCGCGACTTCCTTTGCACCGGCGAAAAGCTTCGACTGCGACGCAGCACTCGCGCCCGGCGCCACCGCCACGGCTTCGCCGAGGAAGTCGGCCTGGTAGGTGCGCTCCGAACCGGTCTGGACCGAAGAAAAACGGCCTTCGAACTTGCGCTTCTGGTCGGGGATGACGGTCGCCGCCCAATATTTGTCGGTGATACCGACCCAGCCGCCGACAGCATCCTTCCAGTTCCGGCCGACGGTTCCGGGCGACAGCGCCGGCTCTTTATCGAGCTTATCGTAGGTCCATTCCTGCAGGCCGTGGTCGCCAACATAGCCGACGAGGCCTTCGTGGAGAACGTAATAGCCCAGCGTGTGCGGTCGGCCCTGACGGACGACCTGGCCGTACGGGAAGAGCGTGACCGCGGTGGCGCCCTTGTTCTCGACCTCGTCTTGGATCGTGAACATAGCGTTGTTGTCGACGCTGATAATGCGCTTGAAAATCAGGCCCTGGCCGTTGTCCCAGCTCAGCGTGACCGGCGTGGTCTGCGTCAGGGTCTGGTTATCCGCAGTCCAAACGGTTTTTGCGTTGGGCACCGCTACCGAGCTGCCGGGCGCTGCGACCCAACCGAAATCCGAATAATAGGCGTTGGGGCCGCCGGCGGGCGAAAGCAGGACGATGATCGGGCTGTTGGGATCTACCGTCTCGCGGAATGCCTTGAGCGAGACGTCGTCCACGCGAGCGCCAGTGAGCGAGATCGAGCCAGCGATCCGGGGCGTGTCGATCTTGACGCGCGGGCTGGCGGCCAGTGCCTGCTCGCGCGTGCCGACGGCCTGCGTCGCGGGAGCGCCGGGCGCGGCGGAGCCGCCGGGCTGGCCCGGCGTGGCGGGCGTCGGGGTCGAGCCGGAAGCTGCGGGCGCCTGCTGGCTCTGGGCCTGCTGGTTCTGCCGCGCGGCCTCCTGCTGCTTCTCCATCTGCGGCTTGGCATAGAAGAATTGCCAGCCGAGCAGGATGACTACGGACATGACGATCGCGAGAAGCAGATTGCGGTTGTCTTCTTTCATCATGATCGGAAACGAATCTCGCTTGGTCCGGCAGGGGGCGGCGTGTCTGGTCAGCCTCGCGGCGCCACATCGCGCTTCATGCGCGAGCGGTGCCGGTCAGCATGCGGCTTTTGAGGCTTCGCCCGGTCGATGGCAATGGACAGATCGGCCACGAGTGCGTGAAAATCTGCCTTCAGCACTTCGGAGCGGGCAACGACCACGATGTCGCAGGGCTTCGCGGTCTGGTCACGCAGCGCCTTGGCGGCGGCTGCGCGCAGGCGGCGGCGGATGCGGTTGCGCTTCACGGCATTGCCGGTCTTGCGCGAGGCGGTGAGCCCGAGCCTGAGCCCGTCCCGCTCTTCCTCGGGCATGCAGTCGCGCACCTGTGCCATGAAGGCAGGCGAACGAAAACGGCGGCCGTGGTCGGCCGCCGCCAGGAATTCTTTGCGTTGCGTCAGACGGGCGAGGCGCATGGCGGTTGGCCAGTCTTCCGGAACGGGCGCGCTATGGTCACGCGCCAGTGCTTGTCAGGCCGACAGGCGCTTGCGGCCGTGCGCGCGGCGAGCAGCGATGACCTTGCGGCCACCCTTGGTCGCCATGCGGGCGCGATAGCCGTGGCGGCGCTTGCGAACCAGCTTGCTGGGTTGATAGGTTCTCTTCACGGTCCGTCTCCGGGGCCTTTATGAGCACGACGGCCGCGGCTTTCCGGGGAAAGCATGGCCAACCGAGCCTGTCATGCGATAAGGGTCGGCGCGGCCTTTCGGCTGCGCAGGTGGCGGGCTTATGACGGATGGACGACACCGAGTCAATGCCGAATGATCCGCGAAGCCGCCATCGGCGGGGAAGCTCTGCGCAGCATTCAGCGCGGCCGGCGCTTCGTGCCCTGGCGGACGTTGAAGGCCAGAACCAGGATGGAGCCGCCCGTCAGAGCCGCGGCCACGCCGGCCGGGCTGGCGTGCAGGCCGAAAGCGAGGCAGGCGCATAGCCCGACCAGTACAAGGATGGCGAGGGCGAGCCGTTCGTCATCGATGAACAGAGCGGCAATTTCGCGCAGGATCATGCCGATCGTCTTCATGCTGCAGTCTCCATGGAGTTCCGGCGAAAGGTTGCGGCGAGGGTGAGTCCGCTCGCCAGCAGGAGTGCCGCCAGCGCCGGGATTGCGAAGTCGCCGCCGGGCCAATCGACGCCCAGCCCTTCGCCCGTCCAGTAGATGCCGAAGGCCGATATCATCACGCCGACGGCGAATTTCAGGGTGTTCTCGGGAACGCTGGCGAGTGGCTTGCGCAGGACGAGGCCGAGCGCCAGCACGAGCGCGCAGGCTGCGAGCGCCCCGAGGCTGGCGGGCCAGAGCAGGCCCCGGCCGGCGCCGACGGCGAGCACGATGAAGACGACCTCGATGCCTTCGAGCATCACGGCTTTGAAGGCGGTGAGCCCCGCTATCCAGTCGTGATGACCTGCCGTTCCGGCATCGCCGGCCTGCAAGGCCCCGGTTTCCTTGATGAAGGCTGCCTCCTCGTCATGGAGAGCGATGAAGCCCGCGGCCCGGAGGATGGCTTTTCGGAGCCAGCGCAGGCCGAACATCAGGAGCAGAATGCCGATGGTAAGCTGCAGGGCTTGCAGTGGCACCCGTGTCAGGGCCGAGCCGAGCAGCAGCACCAGCAATGCGAGCACGGCCAGCGCGCAGCCCGTGCCGATGAGCGCCGGCCGCCAGCCGCGGACGGTCCCGACTGCGAGGACGATGGTGAAGGCTTCGACGACCTCGACCAGCGAGGCGAGGAAGGCGGCGGAAAGCGCTGGAGCGGCCATGGTCCACGTCATGAGCGACCTCTTGTGAATGGTCTCGCCGGTAGGTGACAATGGCGGCTTCTGCTGTCACTGCCGCTTCGGTCTTGAATGGCTGGGGTAAAATGCTATTTGTAACAGTGGTAACATTCAAGAGGTTCCATGGCGTCGCTAGAGTGGTTGTTGCTGACCTACAAGGTTCCGGCCGAACCGGCGCGCAAGCGGGTCTCCATCTGGCGCAAGCTCAAGGGGATGGGCGCGGTCTATCTGCAGGGCGGCGTCTGCCTGCTGCCGAAGACCGACGACCATCTGCGGCGTCTCAAGATGCTCGAGAACGAGATCGCCGAGGCGGAGGGCGAGGCGCTGCTGCTGGCGACGGTCGGCCTCGACCAGAAACAGCAGGAGAAGGTCGTCGCGCGCTTCAATGCCGATCGCGACGACGAGTACAAGGAATTCATCGAGAAGTGTCTCGCCTTCGAGGCCGAGATCGACGAGGAAACGCGGGTCTCGCATTTCACCTTTGCCGAGCTCGAGGAGAACGAGCAGGAGCTGATGAAATTCCGCAACTGGATCGAAAAGATCCGCAAGCTGGATTTCTACGGCGCGCCCCGCGCCGGCGAGGCGGCCGAGCGCCTGCAGCGTTCGGAAGCGATCCTCGACGCCTATGCGCATAATGTTTTCGCGGCGCAGGAGGAGAATCGCGCTCCCGAGGCGCCGAAGCGACCGTGACCGCGCTGGTGGATCTGGTGCCGGCAGGCTTGCGCTTCGCGCTGACATCCCCGATATAGCGCCCGGGAGGTTGGCGAGGGACGTCTCACTCGCCAACCGGGTCAGGTCCGGAAGGAAGCAGCCCTAACGAGACCGAACGGGTCTTCGTCCAGCCTCCCACCTCATGCGCCGCGTGAAAGCGCCGTGCACCCGCGCCAAGCCTGGGCCGAGGTCAAACGGCGCGGCGCGCAAGTTGCCATAGCGCCATTGACCCTCGCCTCCCGATTGGCGAAACCAGTTTTCATGACCGACCAGATCGACGCCGCCTCTGCTGACGAACCGGGTTTCGCCGGTTTCGATCCGGCGCCTGCGCCGCAGGCGGCGTCCGGTGCGGCGCCCGCGCCCTATCGCGTGCTGGCTCGCAAGTACCGGCCGGCGCATTTCGGCGATCTGATCGGCCAGGAAGCGATGGTGCGCACGCTCACCAACGCCTTCGCCGCCGGCCGCATTCCGCAGGCCTGGATGCTGACCGGCGTGCGCGGCGTCGGCAAGACGACCACCGCCCGCATCCTGGCGCGTGCGCTCAACTTCCAAAAGCCCGACGGACAGGGCGGCCCGACCACCGATCTGCGCGAATTCGGCGTGCATTGCCGCGAGATCATCGAGGGCCGCCATATCGACGTGATGGAGATCGACGCTGCTTCGAACAACAGCGTCGACAACATCCGCCAGATCAACGACGCCGTGCGCTATGCCCCGGTCTCGGCGCGCTACAAGGTCTATATCGTCGACGAGGTGCACATGCTCTCGACCGGCGCCTTCAACGCATTCCTGAAGACGCTGGAAGAGCCGCCGCCGCACGCGAAGTTCATCTTCGCGACCACCGAGATTCGCAAGGTGCCGATCACGGTGCTGTCGCGCTGCCAGCGCTTCGATCTGCGCCGAGTCGAGGCCGATGTGCTGGTCGATCACCTCGCCGGCATCTGCAAGGCCGAGGGCGTCGATGCCGAGCAGGAGGCGCTCGCCGCCGTAGCCCGCGCAGCCGAGGGCTCGGTGCGCGATTCGCTCTCGATCCTCGACCAGGCGATCGCCCATGCGGCCGGGCGGATCACGCTCGACGACATCCGTTCCATGCTCGGCCTCGCCGACCGGGCGCGCGTCATCGACCTCTTCGAATCAGTGATGAAGGGCGACATCGCCGCGGCGCTGGGCGAGTTGCGGGCGCAGTACGATGCCGGCGCCGATCCGGCGGTGGTGCTCAACGACCTCGCCGAGTTCACGCATCTCGTGACCCGCCTCAAGCTCGTGCCCGAGGCGGTGAAGGACAACAGCCTCGCCCAAGCCGAACGCGTGCGCGGCGGCGATTTCGCCCAGCGCCTCTCGATCCGCGTGCTCGCCCGCACCTGGCAGATGCTGCTCAAGGGCATCAGCGAGGTGAAGCAGGCCGACCGCCCGGTGATGGCTGCCGAGATGGTGCTCGTGCGCCTCGCCCATGCCGCCGACCTGCCGACGCCTGACGAGGCGTTGAAGCTGCTGCGCGACGGTATGGGGTCGATCCCAGCCGGAAACGGCAATGGTGGCGGCGCGCCGCGCCCGCCTTCCGGCGGCGGCAACACCGCGCTCGCCGCCCGGCCGATCCTCGCCAGCGCCAATCCGGCCCCTGTGCCGGTAGCGCGCATTGCCGCCGCCCCCGCCGCGATCGTCGCCTCGATCGAGGATGTCGTCGCGTTGGCGTCGCAGAACCGCGACATCACGCTGAAGATCGCCCTGGAGCGCGATATCCGGCCGGTGCGTTTCGAGCCCGGCCGCATCGAGTTCTCGCTTGCCGAGGGCGCCTCGCGTACCCTCGCGCAGGATCTCTCGCGCCGCCTCAAGGAGTGGACGAACCAGACCTGGATGGTCGCCGTCGTCAACGAGGAGGGCGGCGCGACCCTGCGCGAACAGGCGGTGGCGGCCAAGGACCGGCGCGAGAGCGACGCTGCGGCTCATCCCTCGGTCAAGGCCGTGCTGGAGCGCTTTCCCGGTGCGCGCATCGTCGACGTCCGTGATCCGCGCGCCATCGCCGCGGCCGAGAATGCAGCCTCGGCGCCGGCCGAGGACGAGTACCTGCCTGATGCCGAGCCGCTTTTCGATGATTCCGAGCCGGATTTCGACGGCATCGATTTCTGAGTTTTTTAAGGAGGATTTCCCATGCGCGACATGATGGGTCTGATGAAGCAGGCTCAGCAGATGCAGCAGAAGATGGCCGACATGCAGGCCGAGCTCGACGCCATCGAGGTCGAGGGCACGGCGGGCGGCGGCATGGTCACGGTCACGATGACGGCGAAGGGCGCGCTCAAGGGCGTGAAGATCGACCCGAGCCTGATGGTGCCGGACGAGCGCGAGATCCTCGAGGACCTGATCGTCGCCGCCGCGAACGATGCCCGGACCCGTGGCGAGCGCGTCATGCAGGAGCGCATGGCCGAGATCACCAAGGGCCTGCCGATCCCGCCGGGCATGAAGCTGTTCTGAGACAGGCCGCCATGCCCGGGCTTGACCCGGGCATCTCGTGCAGAAGGGCTCCCGTCCTGAGATGGTCGGGTCAAGCCCGACCATGACGTATCCATCGACGAGTCATCATGTCCCGCGCCATTGCCGGTCCCGAGATCGAAAGGCTGATCCAGCTCCTGGCCAAGCTGCCGGGGCTCGGGCCGCGCTCGGCCCGGCGCGCGGCGCTGCATCTGGTCAAGAAGCGCGAGCAATTGCTCGGGCCGCTCTCCGAGGCGATGGCGGTGGCGCGCGAGCGCATCGTCGTCTGCTCGCGCTGCGGCAATGTCGACACCAGCGACCCCTGCGGACTCTGCTCCGATCCGCGCCGTGACGACGGGCTGATCGTCGTCGTCGCCGATATCTCGGACCTCTGGGCGCTGGAGCGCTCCGGCGCGGTCTCTGGCCGCTATCACGTGCTCGGCGGCGTGCTCTCGGCGCTCGATGGCGTCAGGCCCGAGCATCTCTCGCTCGATGCCCTGGTGGCGCGCGCTTCCGATCCGGCGGTGAAGGAGATCATCCTCGCGCTCAGCGCCACGGTCGACGGCCAGACCACGGCGCATTTCATCACCGACCTGCTCGCGCATCTGCCGGTCAAGGTGACGAAGCTCGCCCATGGCGTTCCGGTCGGCGGCGAGCTCGACTATCTCGACGACGGCACGCTGGCCGCCGCGATACGCCAGCGCACGGGGTTTTGAGACGTCGCGCGTCATTCTCGGGCACAGCGACGCGCAGACCCGAGAATCGCTGGCCGGACGAGGCGCGCGAGCGTTTTTGTCACGGGATGCTCGGGTCAAGCCCGAGCATGACGGCCAAGCGGAAGCGTCCTCAGAACTTGTAGGCGATGCTGGCGCGGGCGCTGTGCGCCGTGAATTCCTGATCGCCTGTCAGGCCCGGAAAGGCGCCGGAGCTCGCGAAACGGTTCCGCCCGAAATCGGTGTAGCGGTACTCGGCGCCCAGGATCAGGTTGTCGGTGAAGGCGAAGTTGACGCCGGCGCCGAGGTTCCAGCCGGTGCGTGCGCTGGTCAGCCTTTCGCCGAAGCCGGCCGGATCGAAAACGCGCCGCTCATATTCGGTAAAGGAGGCGCCGCCTGCGGCATAGATCATCATGCGGTCGAAGGCATAGCCGATGCGGATGCGCGCCGCGCCCTGCCAGTCCTGCGAGACGCGGCCGTTGACGCCGATGCCGGCGAAGCGGCTGCGGCTGTTGACGGCTTCGATATCGCCCTCGAGGCCGAGCACCACGCTGCCGAACTGATAGTTGAAGCCGGCATGGGCGCCGCCGAAGGCGGAATCGTCGTCGATGCGGAAGCTCATCGGCGCGAAGGGGCCGATCGGCGCGCCGATCCGCACGCGGTTGCTGCCCCAGGAGTAGCCGCCCTGGAGACCGGCATAGACACCGGTCCAGGAATAGAGCGCCGGCAGTTCAGGCGCGGGCGGCAGGGCGACGCCGCGCAGATCGGCCGCGGCGGACGCGCCGGACAGCAGCGCCACGCATCCTGCCAGGGCATATCTCAGCTTCGACATCGGGCTTTCCGAGGACATGTGATGCGCCCGAATGGTCGAACGCGCCCGGACATAACGAAGCATTAAGGTTAACAATCGGCTAAATTGGTGCCGGGGGAGGAAAGCGCGGGAACGATTGCGGCCGAGCGCGGTTCACCGCAAGCTGCGGCGAGGCAGGGCGGAGCGCGAAATCCGAGATGGCATTCCTGAAGCGGATCACCGGTGCGGCCGGCATCGGCGTCGCGCTCGGCTATCTGTCCGGGGTACTTGCCAATCGCCGCGGCCGGCGCCGGCAAGAGGAGGCTCGCGGACGGCAAGCGCGTACGCCGCTTCAGATGACGTGGCTTGGCTGGAAGGACGTGCTGCTGCGCTTCGTCGGCAATGTCGCCGACAACCGGCTGACCTCCCTTGCCGGCGCGGTCGCCTTCTTCACCCTGCTCTCGCTGGTCCCGGCGCTGTCGCTGCTGGTGACGATCTACCGCTATTTCACCGATCCGGCGACCATCGCCGGGCAGCTCGACGCGGTGACGACCATGTTCCCGCAGGCCGCGCGGGAGCTCATCCACGAGCAGGCGATGCGGCTCTCGACCCAGTCGGGAGTCAGCCTGTCCCTGACCTTCTACATCAGCCTCCTCGTCGCGGCCTGGTCCGCCAACGCGGCGGTGAAGGCGATCTTCGACGCGCTCAACATCATCTATCGCGAACAGGAGAAGCGGAGCTTCCTCAAGCTCAACGCGATCTCGCTGTTAACCACGGTGAGCGGCGTCGTGCTGCTGGTCGCGGCGCTGGTCGCAATCGCCAGCTTGCCGGTCGTGACCGCGCTATTTCCCTTCCATTTCGAGCTGGAACGGCTGATCCGGCTGGTGCGCTGGCCCGCCTTCTTCGTCATGGCAACGCTCTCGATAGCGGTTCTCTACTGGATCGGCCCGAGCCGCCAGCGCATGCGCTTCGTCTGGGTCATGCCCGGCGCCATCGCTGTGGCCCTTCTATGGGGCGCGGCCTCCTATGCCTTCTCCTGGTATGTCAGCACGCTCGGCAACTACACCGCCGCTTATGGCTCGCTCGCGACCGTCGTGGTGTTCATGACCTGGCTCTGGCTCTCGGCGACCATCGTGCTCGCGGGGGCCGAGCTGAACGCGGAGCTGGAACACCAGACCGCGCACGACACCACGACGGGCAAGCCGAAGCCTCTCGGCCAGCGCGGCGCCACTCTCGCCGACCGGGTCGGCCCGGCGAAGGCGGAGTGATGCTCGATCCCGAAACCACACGCCAGGACGATCTGCGCAGTGGGACCGGTCCCTGGCGGGCCGGCATCGACCGGCCGGCCGGGCAGCCGCTTGAAGCCGATACGCGTTGCGACGTGGCCATCGTGGGCGCGGGTATCACCGGCGCGCTCTTGGCCGAGCATCTGACGGCGATGGGGCTCGACACCGTCTTGATCGATCGCGAGCGCGAAGGGTTCGGCAGCACGGCGGCCTCGACGGCCATGCTGCAATGGGAGATCGATCTGCCGCTGCGCGAACTGGCGGCGCTTTATGGTTTCGACCGGGCGGCCGAGATCTATCGGCTCAGCGCCGGAGCGGTTGCCGGGCTTAGCCGGCTTGTCGGCGAGCTCGAGCTTTCCTGCAGTTTCTCGCCGCGCCACACGATCTATCTGGCCGCCGGGGAGATTGGGCCGCGCGAGTTGCGCGATGAGGCCGAATTGCGCGGCCGCGCGGGATTGCAGGGCGAATTCGTCGAGCACGCAGCCCTGCTCGGCAGCTTCGGCTTCGACCGCAAAGTGGCGATCGTCTCCCCCGGCTCTGCCGAGGCCGACCCCGTGAGCCTCTGTCACGGCCTGATCGCGGTCGCCGCCCGGCGCGGCGCGCGCCTGATTCGCGACGAGGCGATCGGTTTCGATGGAGCCGCCCGTGGCGCGGCCGTCGGCCTGTCAGGGGGCCATGTCGTCGAAGCCGGGCATGTCGTGCTCGCAACCGGCTATGTCATGCCGGAGATCGTGCGCGACGACCTGCACCGCGTCGCGTCGAGCTGGGCGATCGCCACTGCCCCGCAGCCGCCTGGCGTTTTTTGGCCGGGTCCGGCTCTCGTCTGGGAAGCTTCCGAGGATTATTGCTACTGCCGGACCACGGCCGGCGGCCGCATCGTCTTCGGCGGCGAGGACGAGGATTTCGCGGACCCGGAGCGGCGCGAGGCGCTGGGAATACTGAAGACGCAAGCCCTGCTGCACCGGCTTCAGGCATTGATCCCCCAGGCGCGCCTCGATGTCGACCATGCGTGGTCCGGTGCTTTCGGCCAGACGGAGGACGGCTTGCCGCTGATCGGGCGCGTGCCGGGTCATCCGCGTCTCCTCGCCGCCTACGGCTATGGCGGCAATGGCATCACCTTCAGTTTCCTCGCGTCCCGCCTGATCGGCTCGCTCGTCCGTGGCCGGGAGGAAGGCTGGTTCGGGCATTTCGCGATCGACCGCTCGCGGCCTGGGTGAACGATCGCATTGCAGCGTTGCAATCTCGCCTTTGCCGGCGAAGGTGGCGACAAGCGGGGTGGGAAGCGCCATGTTTGATGACGGCGGCCAGTACGGCTGCCGTGAAAGGATCCCGCCATGTCCGCGACCGCAGAGAAGACCGCGCCTCTCGCCATTCTGGAGGCGCATGACGCTCCCTATCATGTCGGGGCTGTCACCTTGCGCGTGCGCGATCTCCCCAAGCTGGTTGCCTATTATCGCGATGCGATCGGGCTGCGGCTGAGCCGGCAAGACCGTGACAGCGCGGAGCTCGGCATCGGCGGGCAGGTGCTGGTCCGGCTTCAGGCCGGGGCGGCGCAGCCGAGTTCGGCGGCCGGCCTTTTCCATCTCGCCATCCTGCTGCCGTCGCGGCGCGATCTCGCCAACTGGCTGAAGCACGCCGCCGAGACGCGCATCCCGCTCGAAGGCGCCTCCGATCACCTTGTCAGCGAGGCACTCTACCTTTCGGACCCCGAGGGCAACGGCATCGAGATCTACCGCGACCGCAAACGGGCGGAATGGCCGCGCCGTCCCGATGGCGGCATTGCCATGGCGACCGAGCGGCTCGACCTGGACAAGCTGCTCGCCGAGGCCGAGAGCGCCCCCTATGCGGGCATGCCCGAAGGCACCGGCATGGGCCATATTCATCTGCGCGTCGGCGACACGGTGGCGGCCGAGGCCTTCTATCGCGACCTGCTCGGCTTCGATCTGATGGTCCATTATCCCGGCGCGAGCTTCCTCGCCAGCGGCGGTTACCACCACCATATCGCCGGCAATATCTGGGGCAGCCGCGGCGCCGGGCCGCGCCGGCCCGGGGAGGCCGGGCTCGATCGCTTCGAGGTCGTGGCGCGGGGCGAGGTAGATTTCGCGGCGATGCGCGAGCGCATCCTTGCCGGCGGCGGCAGCGAGGCCGAAGGGGCGCCGACGATTGCCGACCCCTGGGGCAACAGGCTGGTCCTGGCCCGCTGAGAAAGCTCAGCGCGTCAGCAGGTGGGACCGACGACTTCCGCCCGCATCGTGCTTGAAACCGTTCGCCTCCCAGAACGCTGCGGCATGTAGATCGCCAGCGCGCAGCGATAAGCGCGGCGCCAGTGCCAGCCCCTGCTGAATGAGCGCCGCGGCGAGCGCGCGGCCGACACCGCTGCCGCGATGCAGCGGCCTGACATAGACATGTCTGACCCGCAGGAGGTCCGGCTCGGGATCGTAGGGATCGGGCGTGAGGGCGCCGATGCCGGCGAGTTCCCCTTGCTGAAAGGCCGCGAAGGCAGCGAAGCGGTCGTCGCTGCCGGCATAATGCCCTGCCAGCCATTCCTCGCGCAGGCCTTCGACGAAACGATAGCTTTCCGCGCTCGCCTCGTGGCGCAAGGCCTCGAAATCGTCCGGCAGGCTTTCGGCCAGCCGGACGATCTGAATGGCTGGCGGGTTCACAGACCCTCGAACAGGGCGCTGGAGATGTAGCGCTCGGCGAAGGAGGGGATGATCACCACGATGGTCTTGCCGGCGTTTTCCGGCCGCGCGCCGACTTCGAGCGCCGCTGCAACGGCGGCTCCCGAGGAGATGCCGGCCGGAATGCCCTCGCTTCTGGCGAGCGCGCGCGCCGTTTCGAAAGCGGTCTGGTTGCCGACGGTGACGACCTCGTCGATCACGCTGCGATCGAGCACGCCCGGCACGAAGCCGGCGCCGATGCCCTGGATCTTGTGCGGGCCGGGCTGTCCCCCCGAGAGGACCGGCGAATCCTCGGGCTCGACCGCGACCATCTTCACGCTGGGCTTGCGTGCCTTCAGCACCTGGCCCACGCCGGTGATGGTGCCGCCGGTGCCGACGCCGGAGATGATGATGTCGACCTGGCCGCTGGTGTCGTTCCAGATCTCCTCGGCCGTCGTCTTGCGGTGAATCTCCGGATTGTGCGGGTTCTCGAACTGCTGCGGGATGATCGCGTCGGGAATCTCGCTCTTGAGCTCCTCGGCCTTGGCGACGGCGCCGCGCATGCCGCCGGGGCCGGGCGTCAGGACGAGCTCGGCGCCGAGCAAGGCGAGCATCTTGCGCCGTTCCAGAGACATCGTCTCGGGCATGACCAGGATCAGGCGATAGCCGCGTGCTGCCGCGACGAAGGCGAGCGCGATGCCGGTGTTGCCTGATGTCGGCTCGATCAGCGTGCCGCCCGGCTTCAGCGCGCCCGAGGCTTCCAGCGCATCGATCATGTTGACCCCGATGCGGTCCTTCACGCTGGAGATCGGGTTGAAGAATTCGAGCTTGGCGAGGATCGTCGCCTTGACGCCGCGGTCGGCCGGCAGGCGGTTCAACCTGACGAGAGGGGTGTCGCCGATCGTGTCGGTGATCGAGTTGTAGATGCGCCCGCGTCCGGGGGCCTTTGTCGCTTCAGCCATGGATGAATCCTCCTGGAGGGCCTGCCGGCGGTGAAGCTAGGTCAATTCACAGATTGTGTCGATTAAAGAAACAAATCACAATCTTAAATAGTGAAATCTGCTCCGGAACTACCTCTGCCGAAGACGGATTTAGCCTGCGCCCGCTGGCAGAGCTCTTCCACGGTCACCTTGTCGAGCATTGCCAGGAAGGCGGCCGACGCGGCCTCAACCTCCGGCCCGACGACCTCGTCGACCAGCCGCGATTGCGGCAGGGGGCCGAGCCCTTCTTCGCCGGATTCCTGCATCGCGGCGCGGGCGATGTCGCCGGCGGTGATCTTGCGCCTTTCGCGGGCGAGTTCATAGCCGCCGCGCGGGCCGCGCACGCCCTTGAGAATGCCGACGCGGACAAGCGTCTGAAGCAGCGTCTCCAGATGGCGCGGCGGCAGGGCATGGCGCGCGGCCAGAAGCTTTGCGGCGACCGGCGAAGGCCGGGCGTGCAGCGCGATGTCGACCACGGCTGCGATGGCAAGCAGGCTGCGGCGCGAGAGCAGCATCATGGCCGCTTCTCCCGGTTTTTGCCGCCGCCGACGCCGGTGGAGCCGAAGCCGCCCGCGCCGCGCGCGGTGGCATCGAGGCTTGCGACCTCCGTCAGCGTGGCATGCGTCGCGGGCGCGATCACCAGCTGCGCGATCCGGTCGCCGCGCGCAATGGCGAAGGCCTCCTGCCCGAGATTGATCAGCGGCACCTTGACCTCGCCGCGATAATCGCTGTCCACGGTTCCCGGCGCGTTCAGCACGGTGACGCCGTGCTTGACGGCAAGGCCCGAGCGCGGGCGAACCTGCCCCTCGAATCCATCAGGCAGCTGCATCGCGAGCCCCGTCGGAACCAGCGTCCTCTCGCCGGGAGCCAGCACGAGCGGCTCGCCGATGGCGGCGCGCAGATCGAGGCCGGCCGCGCCGGCCGTCTCATAGGCCGGCAAGGGCAGATCTGCGCCATGCGGCAGTCGTTGCAGCGCAACCGTCACCATCGCGATCAGCCCGCCCGGTCGGTCGGGGCAAGGCCCGCGATATGGGCGATCAGCCGGCTCGCAACCTCATCCTTCGGTAGCGTCGGCCAGGTTTCGACTCCCGCGGCCGTGACGAGATGGACCGTATTGGCATCGCCGCCCATCACGCCCGTGCCGCCGACGTCGTTGGCGACGATCAGGTCGCAGCCCTTCTTCGCGAGCTTGGCCTTGGCGTAGTCGATGACGCTCTGGGTCTCGGCGGCAAAGCCGACGACCAGCGGCGGGCGCCCGCTCTTGCGATGCGCCACGGTGGCCAGAATGTCGGGGTTCTCGACCAGCGCGAGCGGCGCGAGCGCCTTGCCGTCCTTCTTCATCTTTTCGGGCGCGGCATCGGCGACGCGCCAGTCGGCGACGGCGGCGGCGAAGATCGCGATATCGGCCGGCAAGGCGGTTTCGACTGCGGCCAGCATCTGGCGGGCGGATTCGACATGGACGGTCTCGACTCCGTCGGGATCGGGCAGATTCACCGGGCCGCTGACCAGCGTCACCCGTGCGCCCGCCGCCGCCGCCGCCGCCGCGATGGCGTGGCCCTGCTTCCCCGAGGAGCGGTTGGCGATGTAGCGGACGGGGTCGATCGCCTCATGCGTCGGCCCCGAGGTGATCAGAACATGCCGGCCAGCGAGCGGGCCCGGCTTGGTGTGGTCGCCGCCGGGCAGCCGGCCGAGGAAGCCGATGGCACGGGTGGCCGCGGGTTTTTCGCCGGCCAGCGCGGCCTCGATCGCGGCCAGCAGCTCGGGCGGCTCCGCCATACGGCCCGGCCCGCTTTCGCCGCGCTCGGCCATCGCCCCGACATTCGGGCCGACGACGAGGACGCCGTCCTTTTCGAGTTGCGCCATGTTCCGGCGCGTCGCCTGGTGCTGCCACATCCGCGGATTCATCGCTGGCGCGATCAGGATGCGCTTGTCGGTGGCGAGCAGGGCGGTCGAGGCGAGATCGTCGGCGAGGCCGTGCGCCATCTTGGCGATGAGATCTGCAGTCGCCGGCGCCACGACGATGAGATCGGTCGAGCGCGACAGCTGGATATGGCCGATATCCGCCTCGTCGGTCAGCGAGAACAGGTCGGTGAAGCAGCGCTCGCCGGCAAGCGAGGAGACGGTGAGCGGCGTGACGAATTGCTCGCCGGCCCTGGTCAGGATGCAGCGCGAGGCGATGCCGCGATCCTTCAGCCGGCGGATGACTTCGAGCACCTTGTAGGCGGCGATGCCGCCGCCGATGATCAGGAGAACGGAGCGGGAAGCGGACAAGGCGGCTCCTCGGGCAAAGGCTTGCGGCGAACTGACCGCTTCCTAGCACCCGTGGTGCGGCGCTGTCATGCGCCGCGCAAGCTGCCGCCTTCGTCAGTCGCGCGGCAGGTCCGGCACCTTGTAGGCCGTCGTCGCCTTGATCCGCTCCATGGCGAAGCGCGAGGTGACGTTCTTGAGCGGGATCGTCTCGATCAGCTTCTTGTAGAAGCCGTCATAGGCCGCCATGTCGGCGACGACGACGCGCAGCATGTAGTCGACATCCCCCGCCATCCGGTAGAATTCCATCACCTCCGGCATCGCCGCGACCATCTGCGCGAATTTCTCCAGCCAGGGGCCGGAATGATCAGCCGTCTCGATCTGGACGAAGACGGTGAGGCCGAGCCCGATCTTCTCCGGCGCGACCAGCGCGACGCGCTTCAGGATCACCCCGGCCTGTTCGAGCTTCTGGATGCGCTTCCAGCATGGCGTCTGCGACAGCCCGACCCGGTCGGCGAGCTCGGCAATGGAAATATTCGCGTCGGCCTGCAGGACAGTGAGAATTTTCCGGTCGATGGCGTCCATTCTCTCAAACTCGCTCTCTGGAGTGTTTTATGCTTCAATACCGCCATCATAGAGATAAAATATCTTTTTGAGGCTAATCTATTGCATTCAGATAGAAAATCCTTTTCTCAATCTGTCAATGGGGTGCCTTTCCGGCACCGTTCTGAAGGGTTTCGACGATGGATCGCCGCCAGTTTCTCATCGCCGGTTCGAGCCTGGCGGCAGCTTCAACTTTCGCCGGCGTTGCTCGCGCGCAGCAGAGCGTCACGGCCCGCGTCGGCTATATCCCGATCGTCGGTACGGCGCCGTTCTTCGTCGCCAATGGCGAGGGCTGGCTGAAGCAGGGCGGCATCGACGTCGCCGTCACCGTCTTCGAATCCGGCCCGAACATGATCCAGGCGCTCGCCTCCGGCACCATCGACGTCTATGTCGCCGGCGTAGCCCCGCTGGCCGTCGCCCGCTCGCGCGGCGTCGATATCCGCGTGGTCGCCTCGACGGCGATCGGCGAGAACGTGGTCGTCAGCGCGCCGTCGCTGACGAAGTTCTTCACGCCGAGTACCGGTGCCGCAGCCGCCTTCAAGGCCTTCCGAGCCGCCAATGGAAAAGCCGCCCGCCTCGCAACCCAGCCGGCTGGCTCGGTGCCGAATACGACGCTGCAATATTGGCTCTGGGAGGTCGCGAAGGTCGACAGGGCGGACGTCGAGATCGTGCCGATGGGCATCGACGCCACCCAGCAGGCGATTCTCGCCGGCGCCGTCGATGGCGGCAGCGTCCGCGAGCCGGCGCTGACGATCATCCAGAGCCGCAACCCGCAGATCAAGCTGATCGCCGGCGGCGAGGAGGTCTTCCCCGGCCAGCCCGGCACGGTCGTCGCCGTCTCCGGCGCCTTCGCCACCAAGAACCCGCAAGCCGTGCAGGCGCTCGTCGACGGCCTCGTCAAGGCCGCAGCGCTGATCAAGGCGAACCCCGCCAAGGCCGCACCGCATGTCGGCGCCGCCCTGGGCAAAGGCATTGTCGACCCCGAGCTGATCCAGAAGGCGCTGGTCTCGCCCGCGAGCCGGTTCGAGATCGATCCGCGCAAGATCATCGAGCCCTCGCGCGCCATGCAGGCCTATCAGGTCAAGCTCGGCTCGCTCGAGAAGGAGCTGCCCTTCGACGGCCTGTTCGAGACGCAGTATTACGAGCGCGCGGTCAAGACGAACGGCTGACACGGTGGCACGGCTTCGGGCTCCGGCCCTCGCCCTTGTGGGCCTCCTCGCCTTTCTGCTGCTGTGGGAGGCGATGCCTTGGTTCGGGTTGGTGAATCCGGCCTTCCTGCCGCCGCCCAGTGCGCTGCCGAAGGCTTTCATGCGTGAGGTCTCGTCCGGCGCCTGGTTGACGGCCATACTGGGCTCCCTCTGGCATTACTTCGTCGGGCTCTTCGTTGGCGCGGGGCTCGGCATCGCGGCCGGCGTCCTCGTCGGCATGTCGCGGATCGCCGAGGAGGCGACGGCCTGGGTCGTGCGCGTGCTCCGGCCGATCCCCGGCCTCGCCTGGGTGCCCTTCGCCATCATCTGGTTCGGCGTCACGCCGGGCGCGGCGGTCTTCATCATCGCCATCGGCGTGTTCTGGATCGCCTTCTTCGCGGCGCAGGGGGCGATCCGCGGCGTCGATCGCGATCTCGTCGAGGTCGCCGACGCCTTCGGCTTCCGCTCGCCCTGGCAGCGCCTCTTCAAGATCCTCCTGCCGGCGGCGATGCCGGGGATCCTCGTCGGCTTCCGCACGGCGCTGGGCCAGGCCTGGATGGCGGTGGTCGCGGCCGAGATCTTCGGCGTCGCCGGCGTCGGCCAACGCATGATGCAGGCCTCAAGTCTGCTCGCGACCGACATCGTCGTCGTCTACATGCTGACCATGGCGGCGCTTTACGGCCTGCTCGACACCGGCTTCGTCGCCTTCCAGAAATGGGTGCTGCGTTGGAAAGCGTGATCGAGATCAAGGGTCTGTCGCTGACCTTCACCCGCGACGGCGAACAGACCGAAGTGCTGCACAAGCTCGACCTCAGCGTCGGGCGCGGCGAGTTTCTGGCCATCGTCGGGCCATCGGGCGTCGGCAAGTCGACGCTGCTGCGCGTGATAGCCGGTCTTGCGCAGCCGAGCGGCGGCGAGGTCGTCATCCACGCGAAAGATACGACGCGAAGGCCGGTTGCCCTCGTCTTCCAGGATTCGCGCCTGCTGCCCTGGCGCAAGGTGGTGTCGAATGTCGGCTTCGGCCTCGAAGGCCGGGCCTCGCGTGCCGAGCGCCTGGCGAAGGCGGCCGAGATGCTCGATCTCGTGGGCTTGAGCCCACTGGCGCAGCGCTGGCCGCATCAGCTCTCCGGCGGCCAGCGCCAGCGCGTCTCGCTCGCCCGCGCGCTCGCCGTCGAGCCCGAGATCCTGTTGATGGACGAGCCCTTCTCCGCACTCGACGCGCTGACCCGCGAAACCCTGCAGGACGAACTCATCCGCGTCTGGCAGCGCACCGGCAAGACCGTGCTCTTCGTCACCCACGACATCGACGAGGCCGCCTATCTCGCCGACCGGGTCGTGATCCTCTCCGGCGCGCCCGGCCAGATCATCGCCGAGCATCGCACCGAAGCGGCCCGCCCCCGCCGGCGCGGTGCCGCAGCGGAGACAGAGATCGTGCGGGCCGTTCGCCAGGGGCTCGGCGCCGACATCGTCATGGACGGCGCGGCGATCTGATCGAACGCGCCGCTCAGTCCTTGCCGAGAAAAGCCTTGAATGCCTCGCTGTAGTCCTTGTGCCAGCGCGAGAGCGGCGGGCGGTTCTCGATGATGTCGCCCATTGCCCAGGCCATCCGCTTTTCGTCGAGAGTGCGGGTCGTCTCGCCATCGGGGCACAGGATGTAGAAGTCCCCGGCACCGAGACGCTCCAGCATGAAGTCTACAGTCTGCTCCGGCGTCCAGGCACCGTCCGGCTTCTCGACGCGTCCGCGCGCCGTCAGCGGCGTGAAGACGAAGCCGGGGATCAGCAGATGGGCGGTCACCTTGCAGCCTTTGGTGCTGCGCAGTTCGTGCTGCAGCGCCTCGGTGAAGGCCTTCACCCCGGCCTTTGAGACATTGTAGGCCGGGTCGCCCGGCGGGGTGGTGATGCCCTGTTTCGAGCCGGTGTTGATGATCAGCGCCGGCTCGCCATGGGCGATCATCTCCGGCCCGAAGAGCTGCGTGCCGGCGATGATGCCGCCGAGATTGACGGCGAGCGTGCGTTCCCAATTGTCCTGCTGTCCGAAGATCGCGCTGCCCGGCTGGGTACCGGCATTGTTCATCAGCACATGGACCTTGCCGAAGCGGGCGATGACCGCCTCGTGCAGATGGGCGATCTCGTCACGGCGCGAGACATCGGTTTGGACCGCGAGCACATTGGCGTCGCCGATCAGCGCCGCCAGAACCTGACCGGCTGCCTTGAGCGCCTCGGCGTCCCTGTCTGCGATCGCGATCCTCATGCCGCGCTCGGCGAAGGCGCGGGCAGCGGCGAAGCCGATCCCTGACGCGCCGCCGGTGATGACCGCGACATGCGAGGGAGCGAGAGCGGGGTGGCTTGTCATGATCTTCTCGGTCCGGGATTGGGGCGGTGGAGCTAAGGCGCGAGCCGCGGCGACATCATGGCACGCTGCCCGCCGCAAGCGCATGACGGAGAATGCGGCGGGATCCGCCTCACCTCCTTGTCATTGGTGTGGAAGACTGGATTGAGGCATGGGTCGGGTATTCGAGGACAGTGACGAGATCATGCAGCGCATTTTCGATGGGCGTTTCCTGGGCAAGGCCATGTTGGCGCTGGGGCTGTTGGCGCCCGGGCTGACGCTGGCGGGCGAGTCCGCCCCGGTGACCTCGCCGCGCGTTACCGCCACGCTGCTGTCTGGTCGCGATGCGGTGACGCCCGGCGAGCGCTTCAAGGTCGCGCTGGTCCAGAAGCTCGCGCCGCACTGGCATACCTATTGGCTGAACCCCGGCGATTCCGGCGAACCGACGGCGATTCAGTGGACGCTGCCCGCCGGTGCCACGGCCGGCGAGATCCAGTGGCCGGCGCCGAAGGCGATCCGGGTCGAGCCGCTCGTCAATTTCGGCTTCGAGGGCACGGTGCTGCTGCCGGTCGAGATCACAGTGCCCGCCGACGCCAGAGCCGGTGACAATTTCACGCTCAAAGCGGATGCGACCTGGCTGGTCTGCGAGAAGATCTGCATTCCCGAGGAGGGCTCGTTCACCCTCGATCTGCCGATTGCGGCTGCCGGCATCACCGACGAGGCGGCGCAGGCGCGCATCGATGCGGCCTTGGCAGCCCTGCCGAAACCGGCATCGTTCCGCGGCAAGCTCCGCGGCGAAGGCGACAAGCTCGTGCTGGATCTGCCGGGGCTTCCGTCCGGAGCGAGCGATCTGCGCTTTTTTCCGGTTCTCGATACGCTGATCGAGCATGCGGCCGACCAGCCGCTCGCCGCCGGCGCGAAGCCGATGCTGACGCTGGTGCGCTCGGGCGCCTTCAAGCTGCGGGAGCCCGAGGTTTCAGGCGTCCTGACCTTCAGCGAGAATGGCGAGGCCAGGGCCGTGACGCTCGCCGCCGATGCCGACCCCGCGCTGCTGACAGCGGCCGAAACAGCTACGCCGGAGGCTCGGCCCGCCGTGGTGCGGATTCCGGTCCCGGTCGAAGGCACCGATCTGACGATCTGGGCCGCGTTGGCACTGGCCTTCGTCGGCGGATTGATCCTCAACCTGATGCCCTGCGTGCTGCCGGTGCTTTTCATCAAGGCGCTCGGCTTTGCGCAGCTCGCTCACGCCCATCGCAACGCGGTGCGTGAGCAAGGTTTGCTCTTCCTCTGCGGTGTGCTCATCGCCTTCACGGTGCTGGCCGGTGCGGTGATTGCGCTGGGAGCGCTCGGCAACAGCGTCGGCTGGGGCTTCCAGCTCCAGTCCCCGCCGCTCGTCATCGCGCTGGCGGTGGTGATGGTGCTGATCGGCCTGAATCTGCTCGGCGCCTTCGAGATCGGAGCCTCGGTCGCCGGCGTCGGCGACGGCCTCGCCAGCCGTGGCGGCCGCGTCGGCGCCTTCATGACCGGCGTGCTCGCCGTGGTCGTGGCGACGCCCTGCACGGCGCCCTTCATGGGGGCGGCGATGGGTTATGCGGTGGCGCAGCCGCCAGCCGTCGCTTTCTCCGTCTTCGCGGCGTTGGCGCTCGGCTTTGCGCTGCCGGTGGTGGCACTCTCCTTCGCGCCCGGCCTGCTGCGCCTGTTGCCGAAGCCCGGCCGCTGGATGCTGGTGCTGAAGCAGGCCTTCGCCTTCCCGATGTTTGCGACTGCGGTCTGGCTGATCTGGGTCGCCTCGGTGCAGAGCGGCCCGCAGGGCGTTCTGGCGGCGCTCGTCGCCGTTCTGGCGGCGGCCTTCGTCGTCTGGCTTGTCGGCGTCACGCGCGGCTCTCTGCCGCGTCGCGTTTTCGGCTCGGTGCTGGCCGCGCTGGTCGTGCTCGGCGCCGGCTGGTTCACGGTCCAGAACGCCGTTCCCGGCGCGACGACCGAAGCGCATGCGGGCGATATCGAGGCCTGGTCGCCCGAGCGCGTCGTGGCGCTGCAGGCGCAGGGAAAGCCGGTCTTCGTCAACTTCACCGCTGCGTGGTGCATCACCTGCATCGCGAACGAGCGCGTCGCGCTCTCCCGCCAGGAGGTGAAGGATACTTTCGCCAAGCTCGGCGTGGCCTATCTCAAGGCCGACTGGACGAATCGCGATCAGCGCATCGCCAAGGCGCTGGCCGAGCAGGGCCGTGCCGGCGTGCCGCTATACCTGTTCTATCCGGGTCGCAAGGACGGGCAGGCCGAGATCCTGCCGCAGCTCCTGACGCCCGATGCTGTGATCGCGGCCGCCCAGCGCGCGGCGGGCCGGGAGGCGAAGACCGCGGCGGCAACGCCTTAATCTTCCGGTGAACAGAGAGGGAGACAGACATGAAAAGCCTGACCAGACAGATTTTCATCGCTGGCCTCGCTATGGCCGGCCTCGCCTTTCCGGCGGTCGCCTCCGCTCAGGGAGCCGCCAAGGTCGGTGCGTCGGCCCCGGCCTTTCAGGCCGTGGATGCCGACGGCAAGACCCGCAACCTCTCCGAGTTCGCAGGCAAGACCGTGATCCTCGAATGGACCAACCACGAATGCCCCTATGTGCGGAAGCACTACAGCAGCGCGACCATGCAGACGCTGCAGAAAGACATGGCGAAGGAAGGCGTCGTCTGGCTCTCGGTCATCTCCTCGCCGCCGGGCGAGCAGGGCTATGTCGACGGTGCCAGGGCCAAGGAGCTGACGGTTCAGCGTGACGCCGCGCCGGCCGGCATTCTGCTCGATCCGAAGAGCCAGGTGGCGCGGGCCTATGGCGCGCAGACCACGCCGCATATGTACATCATCGATCCCAAGGGCACGCTTGCCTATATGGGCGCGATCGACGACAGGCCGTCTTCCGCAGCCTCGAGCCTCAAAGGCGCCAAGAGCTATGTCCGCCAGGCGATCGCCGAGCTGAAGGCCGGCAAGCCTGTTTCTGAGGCGAGCACCAAGGCTTATGGCTGCGTCGTGAAATACGCGCCGCTGAGCTGAGGCTCAAAGCAGTCATTTTCGGGCAGAGCGTAGCGCAGGCCCGAGAATCTCCGGTAAGAGTTGCTCGGGTCAGGCCCGGGCATGACGGCCTGCTGTCGCGTGGTTATTGCGAGCGCGGGCCGAGATCGCGCGGGGCGGCGTTGATCGTCACGATCTGCCCGTTGCGCAGCTCCAGCACGGCAAGCCCGCGTTCCACCTGCCCGTCCGGCCGGAAGCGGAAGACGCCGTCGGCGCCGGCAAAGCCGGAGGCATTGGTCAGAACGCTCTCGGAAAAGCGCTGCGAGCCCTGCGTGCGGGCCAGCGCTGCTGACAGCGAAACCGCGTCATAGGCGAGCGTCGCGGTGCGGGTCGGTGCGCTGTTGAAGCGCTGCTGGTAGCGCCCGGCGAAGGCGTTGAAGCCGGCAGTGTCGGGCGAGGCGAACCAGCCGCCCTGGATCGCCGGCACGCGTGCGATCCCGGCATCGTTCCAGACGCCGGTGCCGAGCGGCTTCACCTTCGCGGGATTGTAGCCGGCTTCCTGCAGGAGCTGGCCGAGCGTCGGCATGGTATCGGCGGCGGCGGGCACGAACAGCGCATCCGCCTGCTGCAGCGAGGGCATCAGCCGCTGGACCGCGCTGCGCATCGCCGCGGGATCGGCGCCGAAATGCTCGATCGCGGCGACACGGCCGCCTCTGCTGGCGACGGCTTGCTGGAAAGCCGCCTCGACGACCTTGCCATAGGCGGTATCGGGGAGGAGTGCGGCAAAGGATTTCCGGCCCTGCTGGCTGGCATAGGCGATGACGCGGTTGACGTCGTTCTCGGGCGGGAAGGAAAGCAGATAGACGCCGCGCGAGGCGACGCTGGTGTCGCTCGAGAAGGCGATGATCGGACGATTCGCACCGCGCGCCACCTGCGCCGCCGCTTGCACCGAGGGGGCGAAGAGCGGGCCGATGATCAGTTCGGCCCCTTCCGACAGCGCTTCCTGCGCTGCCGCACGCGCGCCTTCCGGCGTGCCGCGGTCGTCCTTCACCAGGAGCGTGAGATCTGCGTTCGGAAACTCGGCCAGCGCCATCTCGGCGGCGTTCTTCAGCGAATTGCCGACGACCGCGCCCTGCCCTTCCGCCGTCAGCGGCAGCACGAGGCCGACCTTGACCTTGCCGTTGCCGATGGTCTGCCCGGTCGGTGCCGCGCCCGGCGCGGAATCGAAGCCCGGCAGGCCCGAGGTGCCGCCGCCGCAGGCGGCCAGCGTGAGCGGTAGAAGGACCGCGAGAGCCCGTGCCTTGAACCGCAGGACCGGCGCGACATACCGATGATGCAACACGGGCGATCTCCAGTCGTGGCCGGGCAGGCAGGCGCTCGCCCGGCGATGAGTTCCAGCGGAAGAATCTCCCCGCCGGACACGTGCCAGTGCGGAATCTTATTTTCAAGTTGTTAACTATGAGTTGCACACGCAGCGCGACGTTGTGCCATGGCGTGGTGGCTGCCGCTGTGGCAGCGTGGCGCGATGTCGAACGATGCCGCAGCCCGCCCTCCCAGTTACACCGCCTTCGGCCTGCGCGCCGAGGCCGAGCCGCTGGCGCCAGGGCTGCACATCGTCGCGACCCCGATCGGCAACCTGCGCGACATCTCGTTCCGGGCGCTGGCGACGCTCGCCGCCGCCGATGCGATCCTCGCCGAGGATACCCGCACGTCGAAGACGCTGCTGGCGCATTACGGTATCTCGACGCCGCTCCTGCCCTATCACGAGCACAATGCCGCGCAGATGCGGCCGAAGGTGCTGGCGAAACTGCGCGAGGGCGGCAAGCTCGCCCTGATCTCGGACGCCGGCACGCCGCTGGTCTCCGATCCCGGCTACAAGCTCGTGGCCGAGCTGGTGGCTGAAGGCCTGCCGGTCACCGGCATTCCCGGCCCTTCCGCGGTGCTGGCGGCGCTGGTGCTGGCGGGGCTGCCGACCGACCGTTTCTTCTTCGAAGGGTTCCTGCCGCCGAAATCGGGAGGACGTCGCACGCGGCTGACCGAACTTGCCGCCATTCCCGGAACGCTGGTCTTCTTCGAATCGCCCCGCCGCCTCGCCGAGATGCTGGCCGATGCAGCCGCCGTGCTGGGCGCGAGGCCGGGGGCTGTCGCGCGCGAACTCACCAAGTTCTACGAGACGGTCAGGCGCGGCACCCTTCCAGAGCTGGCCGCCCATTATGATGGCGAGGAGGAGGCGCGCGGCGAGATCGTCGTGATCATCGGCCCGCCCGGCGCCACCGAGCTCGTCCCGACCGATGATGTGATCGACGAACGGCTGCGCGTGGCGCTGGCCAGGGTCTCGCTGAAGGAGGCCGTCGCGCAGGTCGCAGCCGAGACCGGCCAGCCGCGCCGGAAAGTCTACGCGCGCGCCCTCGAACTCACCCGCGACCATCCGTGAGCGGAGCGGCGGCCGATCCGGGCAAGCGCAGCCGCAAGGCAAGACGCTCCGGGCTTACCGGCCACCGCGCCGAATGGCTCGCCATCCTCTGGTTGACCGCGAAGGGCTATCGGCTGCTCGAACGGCGCTTCGGCGGCAAGGGCGGCGAGATCGATCTCGTGATGAAGCGTGGCCGCACCGTGGCCTTCGTCGAGGTCAAGGCACGTGGCCGGCTGGAGGATGCGCTGACTTCGGTGACCCCGGAAAAGCGCCGTCTCGTCGAGCGGCGCATCCGGCACTGGCTCTCGCGCAACCCCTGGGCGAACGATCATCATCTGCGCGCCGATGCGGTGTTCCTGGCGCCCTGGCGACGGCCGCGCCATGTGCCGGCCGCCTTTGCGCTCGTCCTGTGACGCAAGAGCATTGCGCAAAAAAGTGGGTACCGGTTTTTGCTGCAGAAATGCTCTAAGATTTTAAGATCGATCACGTTTTTCGAATTTTGACGATTCCGTCAGAATGCGACGTGATCGATGCCACCCACTTGCAGGAACCCCGCCCGCGGCCCGATAAGAACCGGCCGCAACAGGAAGGCCTGCCATGACTCTCTCCGTCGCTATCCAGATGGACCCGATCGAGCGCATCCGGATCGCCGGGGACACCGGCTTCTCCCTGATGCTGGAAGCGCAGGCGCGCGGCCACACGCTCTACACCTACACTCCCGACAAGCTCTCGATGCGCGACGGCAAGGTCACGGCGCCGATGCGCCCGGTCACGGTGCGGGATGCCGAGGGCGATCATTTCACGGCGGGAGCCGAGGAGAAGATCGATCTCTCGACGCTCGATTTCGTCCTGCTTAGGCAGGACCCGCCTTTCGACATGGCCTATGTCACCACGACGCATATGCTGGAGCGCATCCACCCGAAGACGCTGGTGGTCAACAACCCGGCGGAAGTCCGCAACGCGCCGGAGAAGATATTCGTCACCCATTTCCCGGAGCTGATGCCGCCGACGCTGATCACCCGCGACAAGGCCGAGATCGAGGCCTTCCGCGACGAGCATGGCGAGATCGTCATGAAGCCGCTCTACGGCCATGGCGGCGCGACGGTGTTCAAGACCAGCAGGACCGACCCCAATTTCGGCTCGCTCTTCGACCTGTTCAGCAATCTCTTCCGGGAACCCTGGGTGGTGCAGGGCTTCATCAAGGAGATCACCGAGGGCGACAAGCGCATCATCCTGATCGACGGCAAGGCGGCGGGCGCGGTCAACCGCGTCCCGGCGGTGGGCGACCTGCGCGCCAACATGGTCCGCGGCGGCGCTGCCCGGCCGACCGACCTGTCGAAGAAGGAGCTTGAAATCTGCGAGGCGATCGGCCCGGCGCTGCGCGAACGCGGCCTTTTGCTCGTCGGCATCGACGTCATCCACGGCAAGCTCACCGAGATCAACGTCACTGCGCCGACCGGCGTTCGCGCGATCAAGAAGCTCGGCGGGCCGGATCTGGCGGCGCAGCTCTGGGACGTGATCGAGTCGAAGCGCTGAGCCACGCCTGGCTTCTGAGGGAGTGAGCCCTCATCCTGAGGGCAGCCTCAGGCTGCGTCTCGAAGGATGATCTAACTTGCTCCGGAGCTTCCTGCATCCTTCGAGACGCTATTCCTTGGGAATGGCTCCTCAGGATGAGGGCTCGGAGGGTTGGATTAGACTAAGCCGCGACGCTGCCGCCGCTCAGCGGGTTCATCTCGTCCCAGCCATAGCGCAGCGTCTCGAAGCGCATCGTCAGCGCGTCGAGCAGCAAGAGCTTGCCGACCAGTGGCTCGCCGAAGCCGGTGATGGCGCGGATCACCTCCAGCGCCATCAGCGAGCCGAGGACACCCGGCAGGGCGCCGAGCACGCCGGCTTCCGCACAGGTCGGGATCGAGCCGGGAGGCGGGGCCTCGGGGAAGAGGCAGCGCCAAGTTGGATTCGGCACGCCGTCCGGGCCGGTTTCATGGGCGCGGATCGTGGTCAGCGAACCGTCGAAGCGCCCCAGCGCCCCCATCACGACCGGCCGGTGCTCGTGGAAGCAGGCGTCGGAGACGGCATAACGCGTCGCGAAATTGTCGGAACCCTCGGCCACCACGTCGTAGAAGGCGATCAGCGCGCGGGCATTGTGCGGGTCGATGCGGGTGACATGCTCCTCGACCACGACGTTCGGGTTGAGATTGCGCACGAAGCGGGCGGCTGCGACAGCTTTGTGGGCGCCGATATCCTCGGTCGTGAAGATGGTCTGGCGCTGCAGGTTCGAGAGCGAGACGATGTCGTCGTCGACGATGCCGATCTTCCCGACGCCGGCTGCGGCGAGGTACTGGATCAGCGGTGCGCCCAGTCCGCCGGCGCCGATGACGAGCACGCGCGCATTCTTCAGCTTCTGCTGCCCCGGGCCGCCGATCTCCGGCAGCACGATATGGCGCGCATAGCGCTCGATCTCGTCGTCGCCCATCATCATCGTGGCAGCGTAAGACCACTGCCGAACTTCGGCAATCGGCATGGTCGATTGCGGCATCGCCGAGCATGAACTTTGGCTGGCTTGGCCGCGCCGCCGAGCCATGCCATCGTGTCGCCATCGAGGGCCGGACAACGGCGCCCGGCTTCAAAGGGGATCGGTTCATGCGTCTGGGTTCTTTTGCGGCGGCACTGGCCGGTGTTGCGCTTTCGGCTGTGGCGGCGCTGGCGCAGCAGGCGATCAAGCCGGCCGTGGTCTATGACAAGGGCGGGAAATTCGACAAATCATTCAACGAGGGCGTCTTCATCGGCGCCGACAGGTTCAAGAAGGAGACCGGCGTCGATTTCCGCGATTTCGAGCCGACGAACGATGCCCAGATCGAGCAGGCACTGCGCCGCTTCGCCCGCGACGGCCATTCGCCGATCATCGCGGTCGGCTTCTCGCAGGCGACTGCGCTGCAGAAGGTCGCGGCCGAATTCCCCAACCTGAAATTCACCATCATCGACATGGTGGTCGACCTGCCGAACGTGCAGTCGATCGTCTTCAAGGAGCATGAAGGCTCCTATCTCGTCGGCCTGCTCGCTGCGATGGCCTCGAAGACGGGCAAGGTCGGTTTCGTCGGCGGCATGGATATTCCGCTGATCCGCAAATTCGCCTGCGGCTATGTCCAGGGCGTCAAGGCGGGCAAGGCCGATGCCGAGATCTACCAGAACATGACCGGCTCGACGCCCTCGGCCTGGGCCGATCCGGTCAAGGGCGGCGAACTCGCCAAGTCGCAGATCGATCGCGGCGCCGATGTGATCTACCACGCCGCCGGGGGCACCGGCATCGGCGTGCTCAGGGCCGCGGCCGATGCCGGCAAGCTCGGTATCGGCGTCGATTCCAACCAGAACGCGCTCCATCCCGGCAAGATCCTGACCTCGATGCTCAAGCGCGTCGACGTCGCCGCCTACAACTCCTTCAAAGCTGCGCAGGACGGCTCGTGGAAGCCGGGCATCTCCGTGCTCGGCCTCAAGGAAGGCGGTATCGACTGGGCGCTGGACGACGCCAACAAGGCGCTGATCACGCCCGAGATGAAGGCCGCGGCCGACAAGGCAAAGGCCGACATTATCGCCGGTACAGTGAAGGTCCACGACTACATGTCCGACCAGAAATGCACGATGTGAGCGAGGGATCGTGCCGACGGGACCGAATGATGCGCGGAGAACCCTTCTCCCGTGTGGGAGAAGGGCAGGGATGAGGGCCCGCCCTATCCGTAGAAGGTGCAGCGGCGGTTGCCTCGCCCCAACAATCAGCGGCGGTCCCTCACCCCTGCCCCTCTCCCATCCGGGAGAGGGGTTCTGCGTCGTGGTTCCCGTGTGATGATGGAGGCCGTCTCTCCACCCGCCATCGAGCTCGTCGGGATCTCCAAGCGCTTCGGCCCGGTCGCTGCCAACAGGGACGTGTCCCTCTCGGTCGCGGCCAGCTCGATCCACGGCATCGTCGGCGAGAACGGCGCCGGCAAATCGACGCTGATGTCGATTCTCTACGGCTTCTACGAGGCCGATGACGGCGAAATCAGGATCGCCGGCACGCCGCGCCGCATCCGTTCCTCGGCGGATGCGATCGCGGCCGGGATCGGCATGGTCCACCAGCACTTCATGCTGGTTGAGACGCTGAGCGTGGTCGAAAACGTGGTGCTCGGCGCCGAAGGCGGCACCTTCCTCACGGGCGGACTCTCGCAGGCGCGGACGGCGCTGGCCAGGCTCTCGCAGGACTATGGCCTCGTCATCGATCCCGATGCGATCGTCGGCGAGCTTTCGGTCGGCCTGCAGCAACGCGTCGAGATTTTGAAAGCTCTCTATCGCGGTGCGGAGATCCTCATCCTCGACGAGCCGACGGCGGTCCTGACGCCCGCCGAAGCCGATCAGCTCTTCGCCCTGCTCCGGGCCCTGAAGGCGCAGGGCAAGACCGTCATCCTGATCACCCACAAGCTGCGCGAGATCATGGATGTCACCGACAGGGTTTCGGTGATGCGCCGTGGCGAGATGGTTGCTCATGTCGCCACTGCCGAGACCTCGCCGCCGCAACTCGCCGAGGCGATGGTCGGCCGGCGCGTGCTGCTGCGGGTGGAGAAGCCGCCGCGCGAGCGCGGTGCGCCCGTCCTGGAGGCGGTCGGCCTGTCCTGCCGTGATGCGCGCGGGGCTGACACGCTTCGGGACGTTGGCTTGACCCTCCATGCCGGCGAGATCGTCGGCATCGCCGGTGTCGCCGGAAACGGCCAGAGCGAACTCCTTGAAGTGCTGGCCGGGCTGATCCAGCCGACGCGCGGTGTCATCCGCCTCGGCGGCGAGATCCTGTCGGGCACCGATCGCCATCCGGCGCGGCTGCGTGAACTCGGGCTGATGCATATCCCCGAGGATCGCCATCGCAGCGGGCTCGTCACCGCCTTCTCGGCTGCCGAGAACGCGATCCTCGGCTATCAGCATGATCCCGCCTTCGGTCCCGGCCCGCTCCTGTCGCCCGCCCGGATCGAGGCCCATGCCCGCGATGCATTCACCGCTTATGACGTGCGCCCGCCCGATCCGGCGCTGAAGACGTCGAAGTTCTCCGGCGGCAACCAGCAGAAGATCGTCCTCGCTCGCGAGATTGAGCGGCATCCCAAGGTTCTGCTGGTCGGGCAGCCGACGCGGGGCGTGGATATCGGCGCGATCGAGTTCATCCATCGTCGTCTGATCGAACTGCGCGATCGGGGCGTCGCGATCCTGCTGGTATCGGTCGAACTCGAGGAGGTGATGGCGCTTTCCGACCGAATCATCGCCATGTGCGGCGGCCGGATCACCGGCGAGCGGGCCGGGTCCGGTGCTGATGAGCGCGAACTGGGCCTGCTGATGGCTGGCGTCGAGGAGGCCGCATGATGGAACAGAGGCTGACATTGGTGACGCTCGGCGTCGCCGATCTGGAGCGCTCGCGGCGATTCTATGGCTCCCTGGGTTGGCGCGAGATCGAGCCGCGGCAGGGCAGCGTCGCCTTCTTCCAGCTGAATGGCATCGGCCTGTCGCTGTTTCCGCGGGCCGAGTTGGCGAATGACGCGCAGGTGGCCGACGGACCGACCGGCTTCTCCGGCATCACCCTTGCCCACAACTTGCGCAGCGAGCACGAGGTCGATGCGCTGTTCGCGGAAATGGTTGCGGCGGGAGCTACGGCAGTGAAGACGCCCCGGAAAGTGTTCTGGGGCGGCTATTCCGGATATGTCGCCGATCCCGACGGCCATCTCTGGGAACTCGCCCACAATCCCTTCTTTCCGCTCGACTCCGCTGGCAACGTGACGCTCGCTGGATGACCGCGGCCCCGCTCGACCTGCCGCGCTGGGCCGATGTCGCGCTGGTGCCGCTGGTATCGGTCGCTGCCGCGCTGCTCGTGGCCGGGCTCGTCGTGCTCGGCATCGGCGAGAACCCGCTGGAGGCGACGACGCTGCTGTTGCGCGGCGCGCTGGGCAGCGCTGAGGGCATCGGCTTCACGCTGTATTACACGACGAATTTCATTTTTACGGGGCTTGCCGTTGCGGTCGCCTTCCATGCCGGGCTGTTCAACATCGGCGGCGAGGGGCAGGCGACAATAGCCGGCGTCGCGATGGCCGTTGCTTGCCTCGGCCTCTCCTGGGCGCCGGGCATCCTCGCGGTCCCGCTCGCTGTCCTGGCTGCGGCGGCGGGCGGCGCGTTCTGGGCCTTCATCCCGGGCTGGCTCCAGGCGAAGCGCGGCAGCCATGTCGTGATCACCACGATCATGCTGAATTTCGTCGCGGCGACGCTGATCGTCTACCTCCTGCGCGAGGTGATCGGGAAACCCGGCTCGATGCAGCCGGAGACGCCGGATTTTCCGGCCCAGGCCGTGCTGACGCCGATGCACCAGCTTCTCGCTCCGCTCGGGCTGAGCCTCCCTTCGACCCCGCTCAACAGCGCCTTCCTGCTGGCGTTGATGGCGCTCTTCGCCGTCTGGCTGCTGATCTACCGCTCGCGGCTCGGCTACGCGATCCGCACCGTCGGAGCCAATCCGCGCGCCGCTGCCTATGCCGGCATCTCGCCGGCTGCCGTCACGATGGTCGCGATGGCGATCTCGGGCGCGCTCGCCGGCGGCCTCGCGGTCAATGAGGCGCTCGGCGTGCAGCATCGGCTGGTGCTTGATTTCACCGCCGGCTACGGCTTCGTCGGCATCGCCGTCGCCTTGATGGGGCGCGGCCACCCCGTGGGCGTCGCGCTCGCGGCCCTGCTCTTCGGCGTCCTCTACCAGGGCGGGGCGGAACTCTCCTTCGACAAGCCGGCCATCACCCGCGACATGGTGGTGGTGATCGGCGGCGTGCTCATCCTCTTCGCGGGAGCGCTCGACGGGCTCTTTCGCCGGCTGGTTGCGGGTGTGCTGCGCATCTGCCGGGGTGCCGTCTGATGGATTGGCTCCAGACGCTCGCCGTCGTGCTCGATTCGACGATCCGGTTGTCGATCCCGCTGATCTGCGCGGCGATGGCTGGTCTGTGGTCGGAGCGGGCCGGCGTCGTCGATATCGGCCTCGAGGGCAA
Source organism: Allobosea sp. 10L417 (assembly GCF_056395485.1). Lineage (NCBI taxonomy): Bacteria > Pseudomonadati > Pseudomonadota > Alphaproteobacteria > Hyphomicrobiales > Alloboseaceae > Allobosea > Allobosea sp. 10L417. The sequence continues at coordinate 156,589 of NZ_JBFTJP010000008.1, read as the reverse complement.
GATGCTGATCGGGGCCTTCGCCTCGGCCGTCGCGGCCTTCGTCACCGGCTCGGCCTGGATAGGTCTTGGCGCCGGCATCCTCGCGGCAGTGGCGCTGGCGCTGGTCCACGGCTTCGCCGCCATCACCTGGCGCGGCAACCAGATCGTCTCCGGCGTCGCCATCAACATGCTGGCTGCGGGTCTCACGGTTGTCCTCGGCAATGCCTGGTACGGGCAGGGCGGGCGCACGCCCTCGCTGGAGGGGGCCGCACGCTTCGGCGAGCTGACGCTGCCCTTCGCGCCCTGGGCGCGGGAGCACGTCCCGATTCTCGGCCAGCTCTATGACGAGGTCGTCTCGGGCCATGCCGCGCCGGCCTATCTTGCCTTCGCCTGCGTTCTCGTGACGGCCTTCGTGCTGGGCCGGACGCGCTTTGGCCTGCGCATCCGTGCCGTCGGCGAGAATCCGGCTGCGGTCGATACCGCCGGTATCTCCGTTGCCGGTCTGCGCTATGGCGCGGTCGCGATCTGCGGCGTACTCTGCGGCATCGGCGGCACCTATCTCGCCGTCGCGCAATCGGCCGGCTTCCTGCCGCATATGACGGCCGGGCGCGGCTTCATCGCGCTTGCCGCCGTCATCTTCGCGAATTGGCGGCCCTGGCCGGCGCTTGGCGCCTGCTTGCTCTTCGGCGTGCTCGACGCGGTCGCGATAAGGCTTCAGGGCGTGACATTGCCGGGTATCGGCCTCGTGCCGGTGGAAGCGATCCAGGCATTGCCCTATCTGATGACCATCGTCCTGCTCGCGGGCTTCATCGGCAAGGCGACGCCGCCCAAGGCCTCCGGCCTGCCCTATGTCAAGGAACGCTGATTTGCCGGCCGCGCCCGATTTCGACACGCTCTTTGCCGCGGCCGCGGCGATCCAGCCGCGCGCCTATGCGCCCTATTCGCGCTTCAAGGTGGGTTCCGCGCTCCTCGGCGATGACGGCGCCGTGTATGCCGGCTGCAATGTCGAGAATGCCGCCTATCCGGTCGGCACCTGCGCAGAGGCCGGCGCCATCTCCGCGATGGTCGCCGGGGGTGGGCAGGCGATCCGCGCAATCCTCGTCTTCGGCGACGGCGCCGAACTCGTGACGCCTTGCGGTGCCTGCCGCCAGCGCATCCGCGAATTCGCCGCGCCCGAAACGCCGGTGGCGATCGCGGGGCCCGAAGGCATCCGCGCGCGTTTCACCCTGGCGGAGCTGTTGCCAGCCTCCTTCGGACCGGCCAATTTGCCGCGGTGATTTGCGACGGCTGCTGCGGTGGCCGGGGAGAGGGACTGATGGCGGCCGATCCGGTGTTCGATGAGGCGGCATCCGTGCTGGCCGAGCGTGGCGTAGACACGATCGATTGCGCGCTTGTGCTGGGCACCGGCCTCGGCTCCATCGCCGAGGATGTGCAGGATGCAGTGCGGATCCCTTATGCCGAATTGCCCGGCTTTCCGCGCGGCGAGGTGTCCGGTCACGCCCGCCAGCTTTGCTACGGCACGCTGCATGGCCGCAAGGTTCTGATCTACCAGGGCCGCGCCCACTATTACGAGGGCGGCGATCCGGCCGTCATGCGTGTTCCGCTCGGTGTTCTCACGGCCTTCGGCTCGCCACCGCTGATCCTGACCAATGCGGCGGGATCGCTGTCCCCCGCCATGCGGCCGGGCAGCCTCGCCCTCATCACCGACCATATCAATCTCAATGGGCCCAATCCGCTGGTCGGCGACAAGGGCGACGGCCGTTTCGTCCCGATGGTCGATGCCTATGACCCGCATCTGCGCGGCCGGCTGAAGCGGGCTGCGCAGAAGGTGGCGCTGCCGCTCGGCGAGGGCGTGTACATGTGGTTCTCCGGTCCGAGCTTCGAGACGCCGGCAGAGATCCGCATGGCGAAGACGCTCGGCGCCGATCTCGTCGGCATGTCGACGGTGCCGGAGGTCATCCTGGCGCGGCGCCACGACATCCGCGTCGCCGGGCTCTCCATCGTCACCAATAKGGGCGCCGGCCTGCAGGGCGGCGCGCCGCACCATGCAGAGACGCGCGATGTCGCGGCTGTGGCGGCCGGCGCGCTGCGGCGCCTGCTGCGCGCCTTCCTTTCGGAGCTCTGAGCCATGTCGGACGCGGATATCGCCAGGCGCGCGCTCGCGCTGCTCGATCTGACCGATCTCGCCGACGAGGCGACCGCCGACGGCGCGCGCGACCTGTGCCGGCGCGCCGTCTCCGGCCCCGTGCCGGTCGCCGCCGTCTGCCTCTGGCCGCGCTTCGTCGCCGTGGCACGCCAGGCGCTCGGCGACAGCCCGGTGCGCATCGCGACGGTGGTGAACTTCCCGGAGGGCGACACCCCGATCGCGCCCGCCATCCGCGAGACCGAGGAGGCGCTCGAGGCTGGCGCCGACGAGATCGACCTCGTCCTGCCCTGGCGCGCCGTGCTGGCCGGGCAACTCGCCACAGCGGCCGCCATGGTCCGCAACGTCAAGATGCGCTGTGGCGACAAGCTGCTGAAGGTCATCCTCGAATCCGGCGAATATCCCGATCTCGACAAGGTCAGGGTCGCGTCCGAGCTCGCGATCGCGGGCGGCGCCGATTTCATCAAGACCTCGACGGGCAAGACCGCGCGCTCGGCCAGCATTCCGGCGGCGCGCGCCATGCTCGGCGTGATCGGCATGACAGCACGCCCGATCGGGCTCAAGCCCTCGGGCGGGATCCGAACTCTGGCGGATGCCAAGAGCTACCTTGCTCTCGCCGACGCGATGATGGGCCCGGACTGGGCGACGCCCGCGACTTTCCGTTTCGGTGCGAGCGGTCTCTACACCGCGCTCGTCGAGGAAATCGGCGGCGCTGCGCCCGGAGTGCCGCCGCGTGGGAGCTACTGAATGCGCCTGACCCAGGAGATCATCGCCGCCAAGCGCGACGGTGCCGAGCTGCCCGATGCGGATATTCGCCAGATCATCGCCGGTTTGACCGATGGCTCGGTGAGCGAAGGACAGGCGGCCGCCTTCGCCATGGCGGTCTATTTCAACGGCATGAACGAGAAGGAGCGCGTCGCGCTCACCCTCGCCATGCGCGATTCCGGAACCGTGCTGCGCTGGGATGATCTGCCCGGCCCCGCCCTCGACAAGCACTCGACCGGCGGCGTCGGCGATACGGTGAGCCTGCCTTTGGCGGCTGCGGTGGCGGCCTGCGGCGGCTACGTCCCTATGATTTCCGGTCGCGGCCTCGGCCATACCGGCGGCACGCTCGACAAGCTGGATGCCGTGCCGGGCTATGTCACCCAGCCGTGCATCAATCTGTTCCGCAAGGTCGTGCGGGAGGTCGGCTGCGCCATCATCGGCCAGACCGCCGATCTCGCCCCGGCTGACAAGCGGCTCTATGCCATCCGGGACGTGACGGCGACGGTCGAAACGATTCCGCTGCTGGTCTCCTCGATCCTGTCGAAAAAGCTCGCCGCCGGACTGCACGGCCTCGCCATGGATGTGAAGTTCGGTTCCGGTGCTTTCCTGCCCGACTACGCCAAGGCACAGGCGCTGGCGCAGGCTCTCGTCGCCGTCGCCAACGATTCCGGGCTGCCGACACACGCGCTCTTGACCGATATGGACGAGCCGCTCGCCTCGGTCGCCGGCAATGCGCTCGAGGTCGCCTATGCGCTCGACCATCTGACCGGCCGCCGCCGCGAGGCGCGCTTCCATGAGGTCACGGTCGCGCTGGGCGCCGAGATGTTGCTCCTGGGCAGGCTCGCCGCCGATCTCGATGCCGCGCGCGAAAAGATCGAGAATGCCTTCGCCTCGGGTGCGGCGGCCGAGCGCTTCGCGCGGATGGTGGCGGCGCTCGGAGGACCGACGGACTTGCTGGAAAAGCCGGCAAATCATCTCGCCTTTGCGCCGATCGTGAAGCCGGTCTTCGCCGAAACGGCGGGGTCGGTCGTCGCGGTCGACACGCGTGCGGTCGGGCTTGCGGTCGTCACGCTCGGTGGCGGCCGCGTCCGCCCGCAGGACCCGATCGACCATGCCGTCGGCATCGTCGAACTGGCTGGCATTGGAGCCGAGATTGGCGCGGAGCGTCCGCTCGGGATCATCCACGCGCGCGACGAGGCGCAGTTCGCCGCGGCGAGTGCGCGCTTGCGCAAGGCCTATTGGATCGGTGAGGGTGCGGCGCGCGGCCGGCTCGTCGCGGAACGGATCACGGAGAGGGTGTCGGCATGAGTTTGCTTCTGGCCATGACGGGCTGGCATGTCGAGGACTGGCGCGCCAGGTTCCAGGCGCTGCTGCCGGAGATGCCGATCGTGGTTCTCGGCGAGCCCTTCGACCGCCGCGCCGTCCATTATGTCGCGAGCTGGAAGCACCCGGCCGGCAGCCTGACCGGTCTGCCCAATCTCGCCGCCATCTTCTCGCTTGGCGCCGGCGTCGATTTCCTCTTCGCCGACGACAAGCTGCCGGCGGTGCCGATCGCCCGCGTCGTCGATCCCGATCTGACCACGCGGATGAGCGAGTACGTCGTGCTGCACTGCCTGATGTATCTGCGCCAGCAGCACCGCTACCTCAGCCAGCAGCGCGAAAGGCTCTGGGAGGACGATCGCAACCAGCCAGCGGCCCGCTCGGTTCGCGTCGGCATCATGGGGCTGGGCGAACTCGGATTGGATGCCGCCGCCAAGCTCAAGGTCATCGGCTTTGACGTCGCCGGCTGGAGCCGCTCGCCGAAGAGCATCGAGGGGCTGCGCACCTTCTCGGGTGAGGAGGGCATGAAGGAGTTCCTGGCGCGGACGGACATCCTCGTCTGCCTCGTGCCGCTCACGCCGGAGACGCGCGGCATCATCAACGCCGGGCTGATCGCAGGGCTGGCGCAGGATGGTCGCCTCGGAGGTCCGTTCGTGATCAATGCCGGCCGCGGTGGCTTGCAGGTGGAAGAGGATATCCTGGCGGCGCTCGAAGCCAGCACGCTGAAAGGCGCGACGCTCGATGTCTTCGAGACCGAGCCGCTGCCGACCGCCTCGCCGCTCTGGACCCATCCGGGCGTGACGATCACGCCGCATAACGCGGCGATGTCGGAGCCTGAAGCGATCGCTTCGCTGATCACGGCGCAGATCAGGCGCCTGGAAGCCGGCGAGCCCCTGCAGCATGTGGTCGATCCGGCCAGGGGGTACTAAAGGATCGGCCGCTTCTGTGGCTGTTCAGCTCCAGTCCTCATGCTGAGTGCCGCGAGAGCGGCGTCTCGAAGGATGGTTCGAGCGTACACTGGAACACCCTTCGAGACACAGGCTTCGCCTGTTCCCCAGGATGAGGGCTGGCGAGTTCAAATGCCCCGTCACCGAACGGTCGCCGCGCTGTCGTCGGGTCGCAATCCGGGCGGGCGAAGCGGGTTGGTCATTTCCAGCCCGGAGAATTTCATGCGCTTGTCGCTCGCCTTTGCCCTGCTCCTGTCCTCGACCATTCTCGCCGGGGCCCAGGACGCCCAGAAGGAGTTTCCGTCGAAGCTCGTCGGTCACGCCCTGCTGCCGGCGAACACGATCATCCCGGCTCCTGCCGATGCGCCGGCCGATCTTAAGGTGTCCGGCAAGTTCGTAACCCCGGGCAAGCGTGTCGAAACCGTCGGTTCGGTGATGGGCACCTCGGGCGGCCGCCCGACAGGTCTTTCCACGCCATTCGCCGGCCAGCCCGTGCAGGGCTTCTCCGGCATCCGCTCGCTCGGCAATGGCGAGTTCCTCGTCCTGACCGACAACGGCTTCGGCTCCAAGGTCAATTCGCCCGACGCGATGCTGTTCTTCCATCGTCTCAAGGCCGATTTCGACAAGGGCGCGATCGAGCGTCTCTCGACCATCTTCCTGCACGACCCCGACAAGAAGGTGCCGTTTCGCATCGTTCATGAGGGCACCGAGAAGCGCTATCTGACCGGCGCCGATTTCGATCCCGAGTCGATCCAGCCGATCGGCGGCAAGTACTGGATCGGCGAGGAGTTCGGCCCCTACCTCATCCGCGTCGATGCCAACGGCAAGGTCGAGGCGGTGTTCGAGACCACGGTCGATGGCAAGCCGGCCCGCTCGCCGGACCATTACGCCGTGACGACGCCCGGCGCACCGAACCAGTCCGTCGAATTCAATGTCCGCCGCTCCAAGGGCTATGAGGGCATGGCGCAGTCTCCCGACGGGCGCTTCCTCTACCCGCTGCTGGAGGGGCCGCTCTGGAACGCCGAGACCAAGGGCAATGAAGAGGTCGACGGCAAGGAAGTGCTGCGCATCCTCGAATTCGATGTCGCCAACGAGAAGTGGACCGGCCGCTCCTGGTACTTCCCGCTGGAGCAGAAGGGCCTCGCCATCGGCGACTTCAACATGATCGACGCGACGACGGCGCTGATCATCGAGCGCGACAACGGCGAAGGCACTGCCGACAAGGCCTGTGCCGCCGGACAGAAGGGCCCGGACTGCTTCCACGACCTCGCCAAATTCAAGCGCATCGTGAAGATCGAGATGACCGACGCCAATGTCGGCAAGCCCGTGCGCAGGATCGGCTTCATCGACCTGATGAAGATCGCCGACCCCGACAAGAAGGCGAAGCAGGGCGCCATCGACGGCGTGCTGCCTTTCCCGTTCTTCACCATCGAGAACGTCGACGTCGTCGATCTTGCCAAGGGCATCATCGTCGTCGGCAACGACAACAACCTGCCGTTCTCGTCCTCGCGTGATCCCAAGAAGGCGGATGACAACGAACTCGTCCTGCTCTCGGTGAAGGAACTGCTCGACGCGAAGTGAGAACGCCCGCATCGCTGGCTCGGTTGGGCGCAGCGATGCGGCTCATGTCGTCTTGCCCGGCGGTCGGATTCGATCGGCCGCCGGGCGTTCCTACTCTGTTCTTGAGCTATTGCTGACCTGAGCGTATAATAAAAATGACCAAGCGCCTCATGCGCGAGGCGTAGTGGTTGGATGATCGTCACCGATGGAGGTGATCATGTTGACCGCGAATACAAACGTCAGGCGACCGCAGGACTGGTGTAATCTGATCCTGGCCGGGCTGCTGTTCTTCTCCCCATGGTACATGGGCTTCGTCGGCGACTTCGTGCCGACGCGCAATGCCTGGATCGTCAGCGTGGCTCTCGCCGTGATTGCGGTCGCTGCGCTTTCGGCTTTCGCCGAATGGGAGGAATGGCTGAATCTCGCGCTCGGACTCTGGCTGGTGGCCTCGCCCTGGATGCTGGGCTTCACCGGTAACCTCCGCGCCTTCTGGCCTCACATGATCGTCGGCCTGCTGACTGCGGCGATCTCGGGCTGGGCAGTCTGGGATTATCGGCACGAGCCGCACGCGACGGCGTAGGGAGCTTCGCGCTCCCCGCCGCTCCAGAATCGACCCGGCGCGATCTAGCTGCGTAGCGCGCCGGGGCCGGCCACCGCGGCCGGCGGGCATTTGCCCGAGATGATCATGCCCAGCACCTCGTCCTGGGTGACGTCGGCAGTGCGCGCCGTGCCGACGACCTTGCCATTCTTCATCACCGTGACGCGGTCGGCGAGATCGAAGACGTCGTGCAGGTCATGGCTGATCAGGAAGATGCCGATGCCCTGCTTCTTGAGCTGGAGGATCAGCTCCGCCACCTGCTTCGTCTCGGCCGGGCCGAGGGCCGCCGTGGGCTCGTCCATGATCAGCACGCGGGCGTTGAAATAGATGGCGCGCGCGATCGCGACCGACTGGCGCTGGCCGCCCGAGAGCGCCTTCACCGGCTCCTTGAAGCGACGGAAATGCGGGTTGAGCCGACCCATCACCTTGCGAGTCTCGGCCTCCATCGTCGCATCGTCGAGCGTGCCCCAGCCGGAGAGTAGCTCGCGACCGAGGAAGATGTTGGCGGCGGCATCGACGTTATCGGCAAGCGCGAGCGTCTGATAGATCGTCTCGATGCCCTGCTGCTTGGCGTCACGCGGGCTCGTGATCGCCGCTTCATCGCCATTCACGCGGATCGTGCCGGCATCGGCCCGGTAGGCGCCCGACAGAATCTTGATCAGCGTCGACTTGCCGGCGCCGTTATGGCCGAGCAGGCCGACGACCTCGCCCGGCATCAGGTCGACGCTCGCACTATCGACGGCCTTGATGCCGCCGAAGGCGATCGAGATGTCGCGCATCTCGATCAGCGGCGTGCCCTGGCCCGGATGGGTGTCGGCGAGACCAGCCGATTCCGTGATGCTCATCGCTCCTCCTCAGCTCAGCCGCTTGCGGTAGACCCCGTCGAGCCAGACCGCGAGGACGAGGACGATGCCGACGACGATGTTCTGTAGCGGCGCGTCGACGCCGATCAGCACCATGCCGGACTGCAGCGACTGCATCACCAGCGCGCCGAGCATGGCGCCGACGATGGTGCCGACGCCGCCGGCAAGCGAGGTGCCCCCAATGACAGCGGCAGCGATGACATAGAGCTCGTCGAGCGTGCCGGCGGCGTTGGTCGAGGCGTTCAGGCGCGCCGTCGAGATGCAGGCGGAGATGCCGACGAGCACGCCCATCAACCCGAAGACCAGCATCAGCACCTTGCGCGTGTTCACGCCGGAGAGCTGCGCGGCCTCGGGGTTGCCGCCGATGGCGAAGACATAGCGGCCGAAGCGCAGGCGGTTGGCGATGAAGGTGATGATGACGCCGACCGCGAGCGCGATCAGCACGGGAACGGCGAGCCCGTGGCCGATGGTCAGGCCGCCCTCAGGCCATATGCCGCCTTTCGCCTCGGTGACGCGCCGGGCGATGCCGGCGGGCAGCGCATAGGCGTTCGCCACCATCACCATCGCCAGAACCGTGGCGCAGCCGAGCCCGGCGATCGTGATCTCGGCCCAGAGCGGGCGCAGCAGGAAGCCGAAGCGCTTGCGCCGGCGCCGGATCAGCGCCGCGCCGATCGAGATCGCGGCGCAGAGCGCGATGCCGATCGCCCAGGAGGCGCTTGTGCCGATCGCGCCCTCGACGCCGCCGCCGAGCGGGCGGAAGCGCGAATCCATCGGCGCGATGGTCTGGCCCTGCGTCACCCACCAGGCCGCGCCGCGCCAGATCAGGAGGCCGCCGAGCGTGACGATGAAGGAGGGGATGGCGAGATAGGCGATCAGCGCGCCCTGCAGCAGCCCGACGAACCCGCCCAGCGCCATCGCGAGCAGCAGGCTGACGACCCAGGTCAGCGGGTGCTCGAAGCCCCAGATCTCGGGCAGGAGCCGGACCTGCACGAGCCCGACCACCATGCCGACGAAGCCGAGCATCGAGCCGACGGAGAGGTCGATGTTGCGGGTGACGATGACCAGCACCATGCCGCAGGCCATAATCGCGATCGAGGCGGTCTGGACCAGCAGATTCCAGAGATTGCGCGGCGTCAGGAAGGCGCCGTCCGACAGCCAGTTGAAGCCGAGCCAGATCACCGCGAGCGCGGCGACCATGCCGATCATGCGCGGATCGAACTCGATCTCGCGCAGACGATCGGCAAGGCTGCGCTCATCCTGCGCCGGGTTGGCCGGCGCGGGTGCCACGTCAGAGCCGGACGATGTCAGATGGGATCGCATAGCGACCCCATCTGACATCTGAATCCATCTCTCACCAAAAAACTGGAGCAGGCTTCTCGCGGAAAACCGGTTCCCACTCTTTCGCAGCCTGCTCTAGTCACAGGCCTTGACCTTGCCGGACGCGACGCCCTGGCAAACCGCCGATTTCGGTGCCCAGCCGGCCTCGATCACGACGGCGAGGTTGTCCTTCGTCACCGGCACGGGCTTGAGGAAGAGCGCCGTCATCTTCTGCTTGGACGGGCCCTGGTCCCAGGCAGCCGAACCCGGAATCTCGGAGAGCTTGGCGCCACCTGCGAGCTTCAGTGCAATCTCGGCGGCGTTGCGTCCGAGTTCGCGCGCATCCTTCCAGATCGTCACGGTCTGGGTACCCAGCGCCACGCGGTTGAGCGCCGCGCGGTCGGCATCCTGGCCGGAGACAGGCACGGAGCCGGAGAGCCCCTGTGCATCCATCGCCGCAATGGCACCGCCCGCGGTGCCGTCATTGGCGGCGATGACGGCATCGACCTTGTTCTGGTTGCGCGTCAGGATCTGCTCCATGTTGCGCTGGGCGTTGGCCGGCAGCCAGCCATCGGTGAAGGCTTCGCCGACATTCTTGATCTTGCCGCCGTCGATCGCCGGCTTCAGCACCTCGATCGAGCCCTGATAGAGGAAATTGGCGTTCGGGTCGGAGCTCGAGCCCTTGATGAAGACGTAATTGCCCGCCGGCTTCGCCTTCTGGATCTCGCGCGCCATCATCCGGCCGACCTCGACATTGTCGAAGGTCAGATAGAAGGCCTGCGGGATCTCGATCAGGCGGTCATAACCGACGACGCCGATGCCCTCGTTGACCGCCTTCTCGACGGCGGGACGAATGGCCTGCGCGTCCTGCGCCAGCACGATGATCGCCTTGGCGCCGCGCGCGATCAGGCTCTCGACATCGGTGAGCTGCTTGGCCGGCGATGACTGCGCATCGGCGGAAAGATAGGTGCCGCCGGCCTTCTCGACCGCCGCCTTGATCGCGGCCTCGTCGGTCTTCCAGCGCTCTTCCTGGAAATTCGACCAGCTGACCCCGATGACCGGGCCTTTCGATTGCCCGAAGGCGCTTGCGTGAACGGATAGGGCGGCAACGGCGATGCTCGCCGCGAGGACGAAACGCTTCATCACACTGACCTCCTGAGCTTCCTCTGCCGCAGACTCTCAGGCTTCTCCGAGCCCCCAAGGCGTCCGGCGCACGAAGCTCAGCCTAGCCGCCGGAGACTGTCAAGCAGGCGAAGGGACGGCTCGGGCAGCGTCAGACGACGCGCTTGTCGGGAGAGTCGCAGAGGTCGTTCTGGATGCAGCGCCCGCATTCTGGCCTCAGCGCCTTGCAGGTGTAGCGCCCATGCAGGATCAGCCAGTGATGGGCATGGCGGCCGAACTCCTCCGGGATCGCCTTCTCCAGCCCGAGCTCGACCTGCAAGACGTTCTTGCCCGGCGCGATCCTGAGCCGGTTCGAGACGCGGAAGACATGGGTGTCGACCGCATGGGTGATCTCGCCGAAGGCGATGTTGAGCACGACATTCGCGGTCTTGCGGCCGACGCCCGGCAGGCTTTCCAGCGCCTCGCGCGTGGTCGGCACCTGCCCGCCGAACTCCGCGATCAGCTTCTCGCAGAGCGCGATCACGTTCCTTGCCTTGGTGCGGAAGAGGCCGATCGTCTTGATGTAGTCGCGCACCTTGTCCTCGCCGAGCGCCAGCATCTTCTCCGGCGTGTCGGCGATGGCGAAGAGCGGGCGCGTCGCCTTGTTGACGCCGGCGTCGGTCGCCTGCGCCGAGAGCACGACGGCAACCAGCAGCGTGAAGGCGTTCACGGATTCCAGCTCGCCTTTCGGCTCGGGATTGGCGGCTTGGAAACGCGCGAAGATCTCGCGGATTTCGGCCGGCTTGCGGGCGCGCGGCAACGTGATGCGCTTGACGGGGGCGCGGGGGCGGGCGGGCCTGTTCTGCGGGTCCATGACGGCGTTATAATGCCGCCATGGACCCCGGCAAGAGCCCTGCCAGCGAGATTCCTGCCAGCGGCAGCACCGACGCCATGAGGCGCCCGGTCTTCGACGCGACGATCACGCCGCATCGCTCGCTCGGCCAGAACGGCTTTCGCATCGTGATGACGCTGGTCTGCCTGGCGAGCCTGATCTCCTCGATTCCCTTCGTCGTGCTCGGCGCCTGGCCGGTGGCCGGCTTCTTCGGCCTCGACGTGCTCGCGCTATTCGTCGCCTTCCACGTCAATTTCCGGCATGCGCGTGCCTTCGAGCGCATCGTGGTGACGCCGCTGGAGGTCTTGCTGCGCAAGGTCTCGCATCACGGCCGCGAGGCGATCTGGCGCTCCAACCCCGCCTGGACGCGGCTCGAACGTCAGACCGATGAGGATTACGGCCTGCTCGGCCTCACGCTGGTCTCGCGGGGCCGGAGCGTCGCGGTCGCCACCGCGCTCTCGCCGCGGGAGCGCGCCGGCTTCGCGGATGCGTTGGGAAAGGCGCTGGCGAGCGCCCGGCGCGGCCCCGATTATGGCGCATCCTGAGACGATCAGCCCCTGCGGGCGAGCCAGATCGTGCGGCCGCCGCAGCTTGCATCCTCGACGACATGCGCGACCACGGAGAAGCCGTTCTCCGCCAGAAGCGCGCGATACTCCTCCGGCGCCAGGCTGCCGTGATAGAGCGGCTCGCCTTCGAAGGAGCCGATCGCTTCGCCATGCGAAGGTCCGCTGGTGAACATCAGCGCTGCGGTCGCGGTGGCGTGATCGGCAAAGACCGGGAACATCGCCCGCTGGTCCTCCGGCGTCAGGTGGAAGAAGCTGTCCCAGGCGACCAGCCCGTCGAAGCGGCGGCCGAGCGCAAGTCGGCGCATGTCCTGCACATGCCATTCGGCCTGCGGGAAACGCTGACGGCACAGTTCGACCAGCGCGGCGGCAGAGTCGATGCCGGTGATGGCGCGGTTCCTGCCGAGGAAGTAGCGGGCGATCGGCTCGCCCGAACCGCAGCCGATATCGAGGATGGCGGCATGCTCCGGAACAAGCGCGAGGAAACGGTCGAGCCATGCGCCTTCGAACAACGTCTTGCCGCGCAGCCGGTCGAAGGCAGCGGCGTGTCGCTCGTAGAGATCGATGATAGCGCTGGAGGCGGTCGCCATTGTCCATCCAAAATAGAGGGTCTCTCGGGCTCGGAAACTATAGCGGCTGCAAGCCGGCCCTTGTCAGCTTTCGGGTGGGAACGGCATGGTCGGCGCCCTAGATTCGCATCATGACGAATGATGCGAGGTTTCAAGCCATGAACGCTCATGCTCCGATGAAAACGGCGATGACCCCGACGCGTTTTTCCGATGCGGTGCTGGCGCGCGCTGCCGAAGCCATGCCGAGCGAGGCCGATTTCCCTGCCGTGGCGCCGGGCTCGGACTACGATACGGTCCGCCGCATCCTGGCCTTCATCACGCATAACTGGCGCGAGCAGCCGACCATCGAGGCGATCGCGGATGCGGCCGGCGCAACGCCGACCGATGTCCATCATCTCTTCCGGCGCTGGTGCGGCCTGACGCCCAAGGCCTTCCTGCAGGCGATCACGCTCGACCACGCCAAGGGCCTGCTGGCCTCCTCGGCCAGCATCCTCGACACTGCGCTTGAAGTCGGGCTTTCCGGCCCCGGCCGGCTGCACGACCTCTTCGTCACGCATGAGGCGATGTCGCCCGGCGAATGGAAGCTCGGCGGAGAGGGGCTGAAGCTCTCCTACGGCTTCCATGCCTCTCCCTTCGGTGAGGCGCTGATCGTGGTCACGGATCGCGGGCTCGCGGGGCTGGGCTGGGTCTCCAACAGCGTCGACGGCGGCAAGGTCGTCGGTGGGCGCGCCGAGGCTCTGGCCGACATGATGCGTCGCTGGCCGCATGCCGGTTATCACTACGATCCGGTGCTGACGGCACCCTATGCCGCCCGCATCTTCGAACCCAAGGCCTGGACGGCCGAGACGCCCTTGCGCGTCGTGCTGATCGGCACGGATTTCGAGGTCCGGGTCTGGGAGACTCTGCTCCGGATCCCGGTCGGCTGCGCCACGACCTATGGCGACGTCGCCAGCCATATCGGCAAGCCCAGTGCCGCGCGCGCCGTCGGCATGGCGGTGGGCAAGAACCCGATCTCCTTCGTGGTGCCCTGCCACCGCGTCATCGGCAAGTCAGGCGCCCTCACCGGCTATCACTGGGGTCTGACGCGCAAGCGCGCCATCCTCGGCTGGGAGGCGGGTCAGGCGATCACTGGCTGAGCTTGCTGCCTACATCGGAGATACATGTCCCAGAAGAGCGCGAGCGCGATCCGCCCGCGCCCTTTGCCTGCTCCGCCTAAAGCAGCCCGCGCTTCGCGAGGTGGCGCATCAGATGCGAGGCGCCGAAGGTCCAGGGCTCGCAGGCGTCGGTGCGCTTCATCCGGTTGACGAGGCTGCCGAGCTCGGGCGCGGCGATGGTGACGATGTCCCCGTATTTATGGGTGAAACCGCTGCCCGGTGCGTCGCGGTCCTTGATCGGCGCGAACATGGTGCCGAGATAGAGCGCCGCCCCGTCCGGATACTGGTGATGTGGGCCGATCATCTGTGCAGCGAGGTCGGCCGGGTCGCGGCTGATCTTGGCGATCGAGGACGAGCCATCCAGCGTGAAGCCGTCCTCGCCCTCCACCGTCAGGGTCACGGTCGTCTTGCGGATGTGATCGAGCGTGAAGCCGGCGTCGAAGAAGCGGATGAAGGGGCCGACGGCTGCCGCCGCGTTGTTGTCCTTGGCCTTGCCGAGCAGCAGGGCCGAGCGGCCCTCGACATCGCGCAGATTGACGTCGTTGCCGAGCGTGGCGCCGACGATCCGCCCGTCCGAGGCGACGATCAGGACGATTTCGGGCTCCGGGTTGTTCCAGCTCGACGCCGGATGCAGGCCGGCATCGGCACCTGTGCCGACCGTCGACATCGCCGGCGCCTTGGTGAAGATCTCGGCGTCCGGCCCGATGCCGACTTCGAGATACTGGCTCCATGCCCCCTGCTTGATCAGCACCTCCTTGAGATGCATCGCCTCGGGCGAGCCGGGCTTCAGCTTGGAAAGGTCGTCGCCGATCAGTTTTCCGATCTCCGTGCGGATCGTCGCGGCGGCGGCCGGGTTGCCGCGCGCCTTCTCCTCGATGACGCGTTCCAGCATCGAGACGGCGAAGGTGACGCCGGCCGCCTTCACCGCCTGCAGGTCGAGCGGCGAGAGCAGCCAGGGGCGCTTCGGATCGCGGCCGTCGACGGGCGTATTGGCCAGGATGTCGACGAGCGAGCCCAGAGCTTCGCCTTTCGCGGTGCGCAGCGCGGCCGCCGGATCAGCGCTCTCGCAGAGGTCGCGGCTGGTCGGGAATTCGGCTGTGATGTCGACGAGCTGTCCATCGCGCAGCGTGACCACTGCCGGGCCGCCGAGATTGGGCCGCCAGACGCGGCCGGCCAGCGCGGCGGCGCCGGCATCCTGCGGCAGGGTTGTCGAGGCGGAAAGGACGAGGCTCGTCATGATGCGGTCCGGAAAAGGCGAGGCAGGACGCGCAGATCAGCCGTTTATGCGTGAATGCGCAAGCCGGCCGCGGCCATAAGTGCCTTGCAAAAACTGTCGTCGTTTTGTCATTGAACTGTCGCCTGCGCTTCATGCTAGCTTGCGCACCAACGACAAGAACCGCGGCGGCGCCCGCCCGCGGAAGGGAGACACTCCATGAGCATCAAATCGCGCATCCTGATGTCGGTCGCCGCCTTTGCGCTCGCTGGCGCTTCGCCGGCTCTGGCGCAGACCGAGATCCAGTGGTGGCATGCCCTGACGGGCGCCAACAACGACGTGGTCGTCAAGCTCGCCGAGGACTTCAACGCCTCGCAGAAGGACTACAAGGTCGTTCCCGTCTACAAGGGCTCCTATCCCGACACGCTGAACGCCGGCATCGCCGCTTTCCGCGCTGGCCAGGCGCCGCACATCCTGCAGGTCTTCGAGGTCGGCACCGGCACGATGATGTCGGCCAAGGGCGCGATCAAGCCGGTTCATGAGGTGATGAAGGAAGCCGGCGAGAAGTTCGATCCGAACGCCTATCTCCCCGCCATCACCGGCTATTATTCGACGGCTAAGGGCGACATGCTCTCGATGCCGTTCAACTCGTCCTCGATGGTGATGTGGTACAACAAGGACGCCTTCAAGAAGGCGGGCCTCGACCCGGCGAAGCCGCCGAAGACCTGGCCCGAGACCTTCGAGGCCGCCAAGAAGCTGAAGGCCGCCGGCTACGACAAGTGCGCCGTCTCGAACGCCTGGGCGACCTGGGCCAATATCGAGCAGTTCGGCGCCTGGCATAACATCCCGCTCTCGACCAAGGTCAACGGCATGGCCGGCTTCGACGCCGTGCTGAACTTTAACAAGAGCCCGGCCTTCCTCAAGCACTGGACCAATCTGGTCGAGCTGCAGAAGGACAAGACCTACGACTACTCCGGCCGCACCAACAATGGCGAAGGCCGCTTCACCTCGGGCGAATGCCCGATCTTCCTGACCTCCTCGGGCTTCTTCGGCAACGTCAAGGCGAACGCCAAGTTCGACTGGGGCAACGCGCCGATGCCGTATTATCCCGATGTGCAGGGCGCGCCGCAGAACTCGATCATCGGCGGCGCCTCGCTGTGGGTGATGGGTGGCAAGAAGGCTGACGAATACAAGGGCGTCGCCAAGTTCTTCACCTTCCTCTCGGATGTCGATCGTCAGGTGAAGCTGCACACCGAGTCCGGCTATCTGCCGATCACCAAGGCCGCCTATGAGAAGGTCAAGGCGTCGGGCTTCTACAAGGACAAGCCCTATCTCGAGACCCCGATCCTCGAGCTGACCAACAAGACCCCGACCGACAACTCGAAGGGCCTGCGTTACGGCAGCCTCGTCCAGATCCGTGACATCTGGTCGGAGGAGCTGGAAGCGGCGCTGAACGGCCAGAAGTCGCCGCAGGCGGCGCTGGACGCGGCGGCCGAGCGCGGCAACCAGATGCTGCGCCAGTTCGAGCGGACAGCCTCGCGCTGAGCGGATAGCCCTTGCATCTTCAGGCCATCCCGGACAAATCCGTCCGGGATGGCCGTCTTGTTCAAGGAAGCCGATGCAGAAGAACGCGTACTTCCGGGGGCTGACCATCCCCTTCCTGCTGCTGATGCCGCAGCTCGCGATCACCGTCGTGTTCTTCTATTGGCCGGCGAGCCAGGCGGTCTGGCAGAGCTTCCTGCTTGAAGACGCCTTCGGCACTTCGACCGAGTTCGTCTGGTTCGAGAACTACCAGCTGCTGTTCGCCGATCCCGGCTATCTCAAGGCCTTCATCAACACCGTCATCTTCTCGACCTTCGTCTGCGTGTTCTCGCTGTCGATCGCGCTGCTCTTCGCGGTGATGGCAGACCGGCAGATCCGCGGCGCTGAAATCTACAAGACCCTGCTGATTTGGCCCTATGCGGTGGCGCCCGCCATTGCCGGCGTGCTCTGGATCTTCATGTTCGATCCCTCGCTGGGCATGCTCGCACGGGGTCTGCAATCGCTCGGCATTCCCTGGAACCCGCGGCTCAACGGCAATCACGCCATGCTGCTCGTCATCCTCGCGGCGACCTGGAAGCAGATCAGCTATAATTTCCTGTTCTTTCTCGCCGGCCTGCAGTCGATCCCGAAGAGCGTGATCGAGGCTGCCGTCATCGACGGTGCCCGGCCGATGCGTCGCTTCTGGACCATCGTCTTCCCGTTGCTCTCGCCGACGACCTTCTTCCTGCTCGTCGTCAACATCGTCTACGTCTTCTTCGACACCTTCGGCATCATCGACACCGTCACCGGCGGCGGTCCCTCGGGCGCGACCGAGACGCTGGTCTACAAGGTTTTCTCCGACGGCAAGGGCGGCTCCAATCTCGGCGGCTCGGCGGCGCAGTCGGTGATCCTGCTGATCATGGTCATCGGAATGACCGCGATCCAGTTCCGCTTCATCGAGCGCAAGGTGAGCTACTGATGGCGTCCGTGCTCTGGATGGACCTAACCGCCGAGGAGCTGCGCGCCAAGGCGGCGAAGGACGCGATCGTCGTTCTTCCCGTCGCCTCGATCGAGCAGCACGGGCCGCATCTTCCCGTCGGCGTCGACACCATCCTTTGCAGCGGCGTCTGCAAGGCCGCGGCTGAGCGTGCTGATGATGTCGACGTCGTCGTCGCGCCGACGCTGTGGTGCGGCATGGCCGAGCATCACATGGCCTTCGGCGGAACCTTCACCTTCGATATCCCGACCTATCGGGCAGTGCTGCTCTCGCTCCTGAAGAGCATCGAGCGCCACGGTTTCCACCGCGTGCTGATCGTCAACGGCCATGGCGGCAACATCGCCGCGCTGACCGCCTTTCTGCCCGACTTCGCCCGTGAGACGCGGCTGCATGTCGAGGCGACCACCTATTTCCTGCTGGCCGAGGCCGCGCTCCCGGCGCTGCTCGAGGACCAGAAGGGTGTGCAGCACGCTTGCGAGGTCGAGACCTCGATGATGATGGTGCTGGCGCCGGGCTGCGTTCGCGAGCCGCGCCTGTCGGAAGCGTTCGGTGCGCGGGGTGGGTCGTCTGGACGCCCGGAGGTTTCTCGCCACCGTTCCTTCCGGGACATGACCGAAACCGGCGTGATCGGCGATGCACGCCGCGCGACGGCTGAAAAAGGTCAAGCCTGTCTCGATGCCTGCGCGGAAGCGCTGGCCGGCCTGCTGCGCGAGATGGGGAAGGGGATCTGATGGTCGAGGACCGCCGCCTGGGCGACATCATCGCCTATGTCATCCTGACGATCGGCGTGCTGATCGTCGCCTTCCCGGTCTGGCTGACCTTCGTCGCCTCGACCTGGGATGCCTCGACCGTGATCAACGGCCAGATGCCGCTCTATCCCGGCCCGTATTTCCTGGAGAACTACAACCGCATCCTCTTCATCGGCACGTCGAGCACGACGCGCGAGCCGGTGATCCACATGATGCTGAACTCCTTCATCATGGCGATGGCGATCGCGCTGGGTAAGATCTTCATCTCCGTGCTCTCGGCCTATGCGGTTGTCTATTACCGCTTTCCGTTCCGCATGGCCGCCTTCTGGATCATCTTCATCACGCTGATGCTCCCGGTCGAGGTCCGTATCTTCCCGACGTTCAAGATCGTCTCGGACCTGCGGATGCTCGACACCTATCAGGGTCTCGCCGTCCCGCTCATTGCCTCCGCGACGGGCACGTTGCTCTTCCGCCAGTTCTTCATGACGATCCCGGATGAGCTGCTCGAAGCCTCCAAGATCGACGGTGCCGGCCCCTTCAAGTTCTTCAAGGACACGCTGCTGCCGCTCTCGATAACAACGATCGCGGCGCTGTTCGTGATCCAGTTCATCTATGGCTGGAACCAGTATCTCTGGCCGCTTCTGGTGACGACCAAGGACTCGATGCAGACCATCGTCATCGCCATCAAGAAGATGATCGTCACCGCCGACGCGCTGACCGAATGGCAGCTCGCCATGGCCACGGCCATGCTCGCGATGCTGCCGCCCGTCCTCGTCGTCATCGCCATGCAGAGGCTCTTCGTGAAGGGCCTGGTCGAAACCGAGAAGTAATCCGCGAATGGCCCAGGTCACTCTCAACAGCGTCAAGAAGGTCTATGCCGGCGGCGTCGAGGCCGTGAAGGGCGTCTCCTTCGACATTCCCGACGGCGGCTTCTGCGTGCTCGTCGGCCCCTCCGGCTGCGGCAAGTCCACGCTGCTGCGCATGGTCGCCGGTCTCGAGACCATCTCGTCCGGCGAGGTCGCGATCGGCGAGCGCGTCGTCAACCAGATCGAGCCGGCCGACCGCGACATCGCCATGGTGTTCCAGAACTATGCGCTTTACCCGCATATGAACATCTACGACAACATGGCCTATGGGCTGCGCAACCGCGGCACGCCGAAGGACGAGATCGACAAGCGCGTGAAGGAGGCGGCCCGCATCCTCGCGATCGAGCCCTTCCTGGAACGCCGGCCGCGCCAGCTCTCCGGCGGCCAGCGCCAGCGCGTCGCCATGGGCCGCGCCATCGTGCGCAAGCCGCAGGTCTTCCTGTTCGACGAGCCGCTCTCGAACCTCGACGCCAAGCTGCGCGTCCAGATGCGCGTCGAGATCAAGAAGCTGCAGCGGGCACTCGGCGTCACCGCGATCTACGTCACGCATGATCAGGTCGAGGCGATGACGCTCTCCGACAAGCTCGTGGTGATGAATGCCGGGCAGGTCGAGCAGATCGGCCTGCCCGCCGAGGTCTACCGCAAGCCGGCGAGCAAATTCGTTGCGACCTTCATCGGCTCGCCACCGATGAACATCCTGCCGGGCGTGGTCGACGGCCACGGCATCGTCGCGCTCGGCGACACCGTGTTGCAGGCGCACGACCTGCGCGAGGATCTGCCGCCCCAGATGCCGGTCGAGGTCGGCCTGAGGCCGGAGGATGTCGAGATCGTCTCCGATGACGATGCCGGCTCGCTGCCTTTCGATGTCGAGTTCATCGAGGAACTCGGCGCGACCCAGCTCTTCCACGGCAAGCTCTCCGGCCAGCCCTTCGTGATGCAGGCGGCGACCGGCGACGTTCCTGCTCAGGAGGGCCGGCTCTGGATCACGGTCGATCCCGGCAAGGTCCATGTCTTCGACCCGAAGACGGGCGCGCGGCTGGGGAAGGACTGAGCGGGGCGCTGCGGAAGCCGCAGGCGCTTGTACCCCGTCATGGTCGGGCTTGTCCCGACCATCCACGTCTTCGCTGGTCGAGGCTCGTGCTCAGGACCTGGATGCTCGCCACAAGGGCGAGCATGACGGCGGTGACGCCCGCGAATGACGGCGAACCTCAAGCCGCCAGATCGGCCACCAGCGCGTCGAGCAGCAGCGCGCCGTCCGGCGTCGCCGCGAGCCGGCCGCCTTGCCGGTGCAACAGCAGCTTCTCCTCGATCAGGCTGGCAATGCGCTTGGCATTGAGCTCGCGGCCTGCGAGCGCCTTGAACACTGCGGGATCGATACCTTCGACCAGACGTAGGCCCATCAGCAGATATTCGTCGCCCTGCGATTCCTCGCTCAGGCGCTCGTCCTCGACCAGGGCCTGACCCTCGGCCTCGACCCGTTCCAGCCAGATTTCCGGCCGCTTCTCGGTCGAATGCGCCATCCGCCCTTGCGCCGTCACCAGCCTGCCATGGGCGCCGGGGCCGACGCCGGCATATTCGCCATAGTGCCAGTAGACAAGATTGTGGCGGCATTCCGCGCCCGGCCGGGCGTGGTTGGAGATCTCGTAGACCGGCAGGCCGTGCTTGGCCGTGATCTCCTGCGTTGTCTCGTAGAGCGCCGCACCCGCATCATGGTCGGGGATGGCGAGCTTGCCGGCCCGGAACAGCCGCTCGAAGGCGGTGCCGGGCTCGATGGTGAGCTGGTAGAGCGAGAGGTGCTCGGCCGCGTGGCTGATCGCCAGCTCCAGCTCCGCGCGCCAGAGCGCCGGCGTCTGCGCCGGCGAGCGGGCATAGATCAGATCGAAGGAATAGCGCTCGAAATACTTGCGTGCGATAGCGACGGCCGCGAGCGCTTCCTCGGCCGAATGCATTCGGCCGAGCGCCTTGAGATCGGCATCGTTCAGCGCCTGCACCCCGAGCGAGACACGGTTGACGCCTGCCGCCCGGAAGTCACGGAAGCGGCCGGCCTCGACGCTGGTCGGGTTCGCCTCCAGCGTCACCTCGCAATTCGGATCGACCGTCCAGTGCTCGCCGATCGCGTCGAGGATCGCCCCGACCGTGCGGCCCTCCATCAGCGAGGGCGTGCCGCCGCCGAAGAAAATCGAGGAGACCGTGCGGCCCGGCGCCAGCGCGGCGCGATGCGCGATCTCGCGGTGGAAGGCGGCGATGTACCGGGCCTGATCCGGCGGCTGCAGGCGTACATGCGAGTTGAAGTCGCAATAGGGGCATTTGGCCAGGCAGAATGGCCAATGCACATAGACGGCAAAGCCCGCATCCGCAGTCGGATGCGAGGCGGTGGGCCGCTCCGACAGGGCGGCCGCGGCACTCACGCCGATTTCCTCAGGCAGGCGGCGGCAAGCACATGGAACGCGCGCGCCCGATGCGACAGGCCGGGCGAGCCATCGGCCGGGATGCCGTGCTTCTCGTCCGCCGTCATCTCGCCGAAAGTCTTGCCCTGGCCATCGGGGAGGAAGATCGGGTCGTAGCCGAAGCCGCCCGCGCCACGGGCCTCATGAGTGACCGTGCCGAAGACGCGCCCCTCGAACAATTCCTGATGGCCGTCCGGCCAGGCGATGACCAGCGCCGAGACGAAATGCGCCCTGCGTTTGTCGGGCGTGGCGGCACCGCGCTTGGCCAGCTCCATCTGCACGCGTGCGATCGCCGGGGCGAAATCCTTGCCCGGCCCGGCCCAGTTGGCCGAGAACAGGCCGGGCGCACCGTCGAGCGCATCGATGCAAACGCCCGAGTCGTCGGAGAGCGCCGGTAGCCCGCTCGCTTTGGTGGCGGCCACCGCCTTGATCGCCGCATTCTCCGAGAACATGGTGCCGTCCTCGACCGGCTCGGGCAGGCCGAGCTCTCCGGCCGAGACGAGCTCAATGCCGTAGGGAGCCAATAGCTGGCGCATCTCGCGCAGCTTGCCCTGGTTGTGGGTCGCGATCACGACCTTGCCGGTGAGGAGGCGGTGGTTCGACATCGGTTTTCTCGTATCCGCCTCGTCATCCCGGGCTTGAGCTGGGATCCATCGAAAGGCGCCGAAGCTCTACGATGGATTCCGGATCTCCGCTTCGCCAAGTCCGGAATGACGGCGTTGTTTCGTTGTCTATGCGATCAATCGATCAGGCTACCGCCGCCTTCTGCAGCGCGACGAGCTTGGAAACGCCGCCCTTGGCGAGCTTGAGCAGCGCGAGCAGCTCGTCCTCCGAGAAGGGCGCGCCTTCTGCCGTGCCCTGCACCTCGACGAGGCCGCCTGCGCCGGTGATGACGAAATTCGCATCGGTCTGCGCGCCGGAATCCTCGACATAGTCGAGATCGATCACCGGGTTGCCGGCGACGATGCCGCAGGAGACGGCGGCGACATGGTCCTTCAGCGGGTGGGTACCCTTGAGGAGCCCGCGGCCTTCCATCCACTTCAGCGCATCGTGCAGGGCGACCCAGGCGCCTGTGATCGAGGCAGTGCGTGTGCCGCCATCGGCCTGCAGCACGTCGCAGTCGACGACGATCTGGCGCTCGCCGATCGCAGTCAGGTCGACGACGGCGCGAAGCGAGCGCCCGACCAGTCGCTGGATCTCCTGCGTGCGGCCGGAGGGCTTGCCGGAGGTGACCTCGCGGCGCGTGCGCTCATGCGTGGCGCGCGGCAGCATCGAATATTCGGCGGTGACCCAACCCTTGCCGGTCCCGCGCAGCCACGGCGGCCCCTTTTCCTCGACAGTCGCGGCGCACAGCACCTTGGTCTCGCCGAACGTCACCATGCAGGAGCCCTCGGCATAGCGCACCACGCCGCGTTCGAGCGTGACCTTGCGCATCTCGTCGGCGGCGCGTTTGGAGGGTCGCATGAAATGATCCTGTCTTGCGGAGAAGTGGCGGCTTTTAGGCTCTCCCGCCCGGTACGGCAAGGCAGGAGCCTTTCCGCCCCTTGATCCATGCGCATCGTATGACGACAATAGGATGGAGGAACGGTTCGCCCGTAAAGGTTCATGAGCGCCCATACCCCCCGCCCCGAGACGATCAGCAGCCTGGTCGAGACCGATCAGCGCTCGCGCGAGATCTTCCGCCAGATCGTCGACGGCTTCCTGGCGACCGGCGAGCCGGTCGGCTCGCGCAACATTGCCCGCCTGCTGCCGATGTCGCTCTCGCCCGCGACGGTGCGCAACGTCATGACCGATCTGGAGCTGGCCGGGCTGATCTACGCGCCGCATACCTCTGCGGGGCGACTTCCGACAGAAAGAGGCCTGCGCTTCTTCGTCGATGCGATGATGGAGGTCGGCAATCTCACCTCCGACGAGCGCAAGCGCATCGAGGCGCAGATCAGGGCTGCCGCAACCAACCGCAGCCTCGACCAGACGCTGACCGAAGCCTCGGCGCTCCTCTCCGGCCTGTCGCGCGGCGCCGGCGTCGTCGTCACCACCAAGGCCGACCCAAGGCTCAAGCACATCGAGTTCGTCCGGCTCGATCCCGCCCGTGCGCTGGTCGTTCTGGTCGCGGACGATGGCACCGTCGAGAACCGCCTGCTGGCGTTGCCGCCCGGCCTGCCGGCCTCGGCGCTGAGCGAGGCGGCGAACTTCCTCAACGCCCGCATCATCGGCAAGACGCTCGCCGAGCTGCGGGGCGAGATCGCGACCCAGCGCTCGCAGATGGAGCGCGAGCTCGATGCGCTGACTGCGCGCCTCGTCGAGAACGGCATCGCCACCTCGTCGGGCCCGAGCAGCGACCGCCATCTGATCGTCCGTGGCCAGGCTAACCTGCTCGAGGATCTGAAGGCGCAGGAGGATCTCGAGCGCATCCGCCTGCTCTTCGGCGATCTCGAGACCCAGACCGACATGATCGATCTTCTGTCGCGGGCGGAGGACGGCGATGGCGTGCGCATCTTCATCGGCTCGGAGAACAAGCTGTTCTCGATGTCGGGCTCCTCGATGGTGGCGGCGCCCTTCCGCGATGCCGAGCAGCGCATCGTCGGCGTCGTCGGCATCATCGGCCCGACGCGCCTGAACTATGCCCGCATCGTCCCGATGGTCGACTACACCGCCAAGGTGGTCGGCAGCCTGCTCGACGGCGAGCGTTGAGGCGAGAGCAGGGTGCAAAAATAGTGAGAACCGTTTTTTCGCGATCCTGCTCTGACTTTTGAAGACGGATTTGGCTTCCGGCGCGGATGAGGCTACCTCTGCGCGCGAAAGCGACCCGTTCGCGCCCGAACATCCAAGGCCAGAGCCATGTCAGACCAGCTTCCCGACCGCCTCTCCGTCAACCCGGACAGCCCGTTTTACGACGCCGAGGTGCTGGCGCGCGACATCGGGATCCGCTTCAAGGGCGTCGAGAAGACCAATGTCGAGGAATATTGCGTCTCCGAAGGCTGGGTGAAGGTCGCGGCCGGCGCCGCCAAGGACCGCTTCGGCCGCCCGATGACGATCACGCTCAAGGGCGCTGTCGAGCCCTATATCCGCGGCGCGGCTCAGGCCGAGGGCTGACGGAAGGTTCCCCTACGGCTGAGGAGACGAGGCGCCGGGCAGTGGCCGGCGCTCTCGGGAGCCTCTCGCATTAACGCAGTTGCCGCTACGGCATTGCGTTGAGGCGGCGTATATGCATTGATCATGCAACCAATGGTTGCGTGAGGCGATGATGCTGTCTCCTTGGTTGCTGATTGCGAACACCCTCCGAGGCATCTCCGAATACAAGGGCCCAGCCGCGGAACCGCGGATCTTGGAGATGTTCCGCCTGTCGGGGCACGGTCAGGTCCGCAGCGACGAACAGGCGTGGTGTGCGGCTTTCGTCGGTGCCTGCCTCGTGCTTTCCGGCTACGCGTCGAGCCGCTCGCTGATGGCCCGCAGCTATCTCAACCTCGGTGCGAAGCTCGAAGAGCCACGCGAAGGCTGCATCGTGGTGCTCTCGCGCAACGAGGCGAACAGCTCTTACGGGCATGTCGGCTTTTTCCTGCGCGAGGATGACGAGCACTTGTTCGTGCTCGGCGGCAATCAGAGGGACAGCGTCACGGTCTCCAGCTATTCGAAGTCCAGGCTGCTTGGTTTTCGGTGGCCAACCGAGCGGGTGCCGGTTGCGGCCAGCGGCCTCCTGCCGAACATTCTGCAGCTCGGCGTACCCGACGAGCAGATCACGACGGAGGCTTTGGAGAACGAGCAACGCGGGGTGCTCGGCGCGATCGATGGAGGGCAAGGCCTCCCCGAGTTTCTGCCCCTCGGTCCTGGCGTCAATCCAGATTTCATCGACAAGGTCGAGGCCGTCCAGAAGCTGCTGAACAAGCAAGGCTATCCGCCCGGGACCGAAGATGGCGATTACGGGCTGCGGACAATGACGGCCGTCTTCTCCTTCCAGCAGGCCAACGGCATCCCGCCGACGGGCATCGTCGATGCCTGGACCTGGTTCCAGCTCCAGAACGGGGAGCCGATGCCGCTCTGGCCGGAGCGGCGCAACGAGACGGCGCGGGAGCTGAAGCGGGAGGGCTCGCAGACGATCGCGCTGACCGACCGCGGGCGCTGGCTCGCGCTCGCGACCGCGCTGTTCGGCGTATTGGGGCTGACGGATGCGCGAACCGGCCTCTTCGAGAAGACCGGTCAGTTGGCCACCAAGGCCGAAGCAGCCGCAACGCAGGTCGTGCAATCCTCTTCGGTGACGGACTGGGTCATGCCTGCGGCCCTTGCCGACGAGGCGGGGAGCTCCCTGCCCACGATCCTGCCGGTCCTTCTGGGTGCCAGGGGCGGAGTCTGGATCATATTGATCGCGCTTGCCGTCATGCTCTGGCGCAATGCTCAGGCGACCACCGCCCAGCGTGTCGACGAACACCGGACGGGCGCGAATCTGCGTTACTGATCGAGGGGGGAGCCTATGGTCGATTTCACGCAGGACATCGTCAACGAGATCACGCGGCTGGCCCAGACACAGGGGCTGGAGCCGGCCGTAGCTCTCGCCGTCGTCGAGGTCGAGAGCAATGGTCGCGCCTTCGAGGCCGACGGCGCCACTCCCGTCTTCCTGTTCGAGAAGCATGTCTTCCATCGGCTGCTGCGCGAGGCTGCGCCATCGCTGCTGGCGCGGGCGGAAGCGGAGGGTCTCGCCATCCCGAGCTGGCAACGCGCCTCTCAATACGCCGATCAGGGGCGTGCGGGCCGTCTGAGTGTGCTGCAGCGCGCCCGGGCGATTCACGAGGAGCTCGCCAATCGCTCGGCGTCTTGGGGCCTCGGCCAGATCATGGGCTTCAACGCGGTCGCGCTGGGCTACGCCTCGGCCACCGATATGGTCGCGAGCATGGCAACGGGCGTGACCGCGCAGATCGAGGCGATGCTGCGCTTCATCGCGATGAACCCCGCGATGACGCGGGCCTTGCGGAGCCGCGACTGGGCCGGTTTCGCGTATCGCTATAATGGCAAGGGCTACGCCGCGAACCGCTACGACACGCGGCTGGAAACAGCCTACGGGGCCTGGGCGGCGCGGTTGCGCATGCCCGGTGCTGCCGCCACGGTCCTGTCCCCTTCGGTCACGCGCGGGCGGACCGAGATGGAACGCGTGCAGGAGCACCTTGCCCGTCTGGGCTATTCGGTGGGCAAGATCGACGGTCTCTTCGGTCCAATCACCTCCGGCGCCCTCTTCGCCTTCCAGATGCAGAATGGCCTGTCGGCGACGGGACAGCCCGACGATGCGACCTTGCTGGCTCTCGCGGGCGGGTTGCCGATGCCGATCGCGCGGGCGCGAGCGCAGGCGACGCCGGGAGATCTGTATGAGGATGGCGTGCCTGCCATCGTGGCCGCCGACAACAACCGCAAGGCCGCGATCGGTGTCGGCGCAGCCGGTGTCGTCGGCGGGCTGGGAGCGATCCCCGGCATCGGTCAGTCGGTCGAAGGCATTTTCAAAGCCATTTTCATGCCGGGGGCCGGAACTGGCGATGTTGCGAAATCTCTCGGCGACCTCGCTGTCGGCGCCCTGCCATATCTCGGGTCCGCTGGCCTCGTTCCGGCGGCGGCCGTCGGGGCGGGATTGTTTCTGTTTCGCAGTATCGCGGGAATTGCAGAGGAGCGCGTCGCCGACCGCCGCAAGGGCTTCGAGAGGAACTCACCGTCACGTGCGGTCTTTGCGCCGGTCGAGCACTGGAGGGGATGATGCTAGGCAGATCGATGCATGTGGCATGTCGCGGCATCGCCGTCTGCGGTGCTGTTTTCGCCGTGATCGAGCCCCTCGCCGCGGCGCCCGCCCTTTCCGATCTCAAAGGCGACTGGGTTCTCGTCGTTGAGCGCGAAGGCCATCTCGGCCTGGCGATCGATGTCGTCGGCCAAGAGGTGATGCTGCGGGAAACGATCCGCGTTGGCTATGCCGAATGCATGCTGACAGGCAGCGGCGTCCAGATAGGCGGCACCGCAAGCGCCAAGGTCAACGCCTTCGTTGTTCACTGCAGCGGCAGACGCATGTTCGGCCACCCGCGGGATTGCACGTTCAAAGCCGGCCAGTTCGCTGACATCGCCGAGGTTTCCTGCAGCACCGGCAAGCAGGCCGGTCCGACCGTCGTGCTGCGGAGGATCCGCAAGAGCTGACCTCGCAAGAGCCCCTCAGCGCAAATCCTTGTAGAAGAAGGTCGATCCGCAATCGGCCCCGCCGGGCATCAGCGCAAAGCGCGGGATGGTGCCGACCTCCGTCCAGCCGAGGCGGTTGTAGAGCCGGCGCGCGGCACCATGTTCGTCGGTGTCGAGCACGAGCAGATTGCGGCCCATGTCCCGCGCCGCCGCCTCGGCATGCCGCATCAGCGCTTCGCCGATGCCTTGTCGGCGCGCGCGTGAATGCACCAGCACCTTGGCGATCTCCGCCCGGTGCGGCTGGTTCGGCTTGCCGATCAGATGCAATTGCGCCGTGCCGACGAGGCCCCCGGCAGTTCGTGCAACGAACAGGGTGACCTGCCGGCTTGCGACGCCGGCTGCGACATCGCGCCAGAAGCGCTCATAATCCGCCAGAGTGTTCCGATCCATGAAGCCGACGGAGGCGCCATTGGCGACGCAGTCGCGCAGGATTTCGGTAAGCGCGGGAATGGCTGCCTCGATAGCGCCGGCATCGAGCGTTTCGACGGCGACGGTGAGCGTGGTCGCGTTCATGCGGTATGTCCCGGAAAGGCGCCGCTTCTGGCGGCGAGGATGACGGTGTAACGAGCGGGCGCGCTGCCCGGATTGCGGTAGATGATCGCGCCGCGCAGATGCATCTGCAGGCAGTCGCCCTCGGCGAGCTCGTGGCGGGCGCCTTCGACCGTCAGGTCGAGCCGGCCCCGGAGCACCCAGACCTGCTGATCGAGCGCCGGAGCGCCGGTCGCGCTGTCGAGCCGCACTTCCGCGCCTGCGGGTAATTCGACCTCGACGATCTCGAAGCCCGAGCCCGTGCCGCGCGGCGAGACATTGCGGCGCAGATAGCCGCTCGCAGGATCGCGCCAGACCGGCTGGGCGTCGCGGCGTGCGAGCGGGCCGGTTCCTGCTTGCTCTTCCAGCAACGCCGAAAGCGAGAGGCCGAGCCCGGAGCCGAGCCGGACCAGGAGCGCCGCCGTCGGACTCGATTCTCCGCGCTCGACGCGCGAGATCATGGCACGGCTGACGCCGCTACGCTCGGCGAGGGCGTCGAGCGTCAGGCCATGGCGCTGGCGAGCCGCTTTCAGCCGCTGCCCGAGCAGGCGGTCGATCTCGATGTCGTTTTCAAATTCCATATTAGGAGAATAATTCTGATATATTGGAATTGGCAAGGGGGTGCGTTCGGACGGGTCCGCGACGGAGCCTCCGCCATCCGGCGGCTTGACCCGGGGCCTACTGGAGGGTTCTGTCGCGCTAAGATGGATCCCGGATCTCCGCTTTCGCTTCGTGCGGGATGACGAGGCGGCTCCGGGAAAAGCGCCCCGGAGCGACCTTCGGACAGGCCAACCGCTTGGCGCGAGGCGGCTTCACTGCTATGGCGCGCGCATGAGCACCCGCACCATCGACAATATCCGCAACTTCTCGATCGTCGCGCATATCGACCACGGCAAGTCGACGCTGGCCGATCGTCTGATCCAGCAGACCGGCACCGTCGCCGCCCGCGACATGAGCGAGCAGATCCTCGACTCGATGGATATCGAGAAGGAGCGCGGCATCACCATCAAGGCCCAGACGGTGCGGCTCGACTACCGTGCGCAGGACGGCAAGGATTACGTCCTCAATCTGATGGACACCCCCGGCCACGTCGATTTCGCCTATGAGGTCTCGCGTTCGCTGGCGGCCTGCGAGGGTTCGCTGCTGGTCGTCGACGCCTCGCAGGGTGTCGAGGCGCAGACGCTCGCCAACGTCTATCAGGCGCTCGACGCCAACCACGAGATCGTCACCGTCCTCAACAAGATCGACCTGCCCGCCGCCGACCCCGAGCGGATCAAGCAGCAGATCGAGGATGTGATCGGGCTCGATGCCTCCGAGGCCGTGCCGATTTCGGCCAAGACCGGACTCAATATCGAGGGCGTGCTCGAGGCCATCGTCCAGAAACTGCCGGCGCCCAAGGGCGATCCCGACGCGCCGCTGAAATGCCTGCTGGTCGATAGCTGGTACGATGCCTATCTCGGCGTCGTCGTTCTCGTGCGCGTCATCGACGGCGTGCTCAAGAAGAACATGACCATCCGGATGATGCGGGCGAAGGCGTCCTATGGCGTCGACCGCGTCGGCGTGTTCAAGCCCAAGATGCAGGAGGTCAAGGAACTCGGCCCCGGCGAGGTCGGCTTCTTCACCGCCTCGATCAAGGAGGTCGCGGACACCGCCGTCGGCGACACCATTACCGACGACAGGAAGCCGATCGCCGAGCCGCTGCCGGGCTTCAAGCCGGTGCAGCCGGTGGTGTTCTGCGGCATCTTCCCGGTCGACGCCGCCGATTTCGAATTGCTGCGCGCCGCGATGAGCCGGCTGCGGCTGAACGATGCCTCGTTCTCCTACGAGATGGAGACTTCGGCCGCGCTCGGCTTCGGCTTCCGCTGCGGCTTCCTCGGCCTTTTGCATCTGGAGATCATCCAGGAGCGGCTGGAGMGCGAGTTCAACCTCAACCTGATCTCGACCGCGCCCTCGGTGGTCTATCATCTCAAGCTGCGCGACGGCACGACGCTGGAGCTGCACAATCCGGCCGACATGCCGGATGTGATGAAGATCGAATTCATCGAGGAGCCCTGGATCAGGGCGACGATCTTCACGCCTGACGAGTATCTCGGCTCGGTGCTGAAGCTGTGCCAGGACCGGCGTGGCCTGCAGATCGACCTCAACTATGTCGGCTCGCGGGCCAAGGTCGTCTACGACCTGCCGCTGAACGAGGTGGTGTTCGACTTCTACGACCGGCTGAAGTCGATCTCGAAGGGCTATGCCTCCTTCGACTACCAGATCACCGACTATCGCGAGGGCGACCTCGTGCGCATGTCGATCCTGGTCAATGCCGAGCCGGTCGATGCGCTCTCGATGCTGGTCCACCGCTCGCGCGCCGATGCGCGCGGCCGCGCCATGTGCGAGAAGCTCAAGGAGCTGATCCCGCCGCACATGTTCCAGATTCCGGTGCAGGCTGCCATTGGGGGTAAGATCATCGCCCGCGAGACCATCCGGGCGCTGCGCAAGGACGTGACCGCCAAATGCTATGGCGGCGACGCCACCCGCAAGCGCAAGCTTCTGGAGAAGCAGAAGGAAGGCAAGAAGAAGATGCGGCAGTTCGGCAAGGTCGAAATCCCGCAGGAAGCCTTCATCGCCGCCCTCAAAATGGACGATTGAGCCGGCGCAGCCGCGCGGTTCCTCGTCACAACCACCACTGTCATTCCGGGGCTTCGCGAAGCGAAGAGCCCGGAAGCCATGACTGGGTCACGGTTTATGACGAGGTGCGGGATGGCTCGCCCGGTCGTGGGTTCCGGGTTCGCGCCATGGCGCGCCCCGGAATGACAAGGGTAGCGCTCAACGACCGCAATTGACCTGCTAGAGCGCTTCCGCGCCGAGCTTCGCCTGCCAATGGGCGAGACGCTCCTTCAGCACGCGATCCCGCACATAGGCGATATCCTCGTCCGCCAGCCTTTCCAGCGCCTCGAAGCGAAAGGCATCGGGGCCATGCGCGTTCCACGCCGCCTGTAAGGAGCGCTGGCGGTGGCTGCCATGGCGCAGCGTGAAGCGCAGGCGGTTCTCGATCGTCGTGAGATCGGGCGCCCGCCCGACCCATGTCAGCCCGGCCGCCTCACAGCGGAGGGCGAAGATGCCCGCCACCGTCTTCCGTTCCTTGTAGGCGGCCGTCGCCGCTTTCCTATCCGCCATCTGCATCGGTGCAGTCCGTCCTGTTTGATGGCACACAAATAATACCCGGATTTTAATAAGGCAATATTTTATCCGGGTATTTATACCGCCGTGGCATTCCAGGTGAACAATCGCGCCGTTGAGGCGTTCTTTCCGGGAATCCACACTCGCCTAAGGAGGTCCCGATGGACTGGAACCGCGTCGAAGGAAACTGGAAGCAGCTCAAGGGCAAGGTGAAGGAGCAGTGGGGACAGCTGACCGATGACGATCTCGACGTCATCGCCGGTAAGCGCGACCAGCTCGAGGGCAAGATCCAGGAGCGCTACGGGATCGCCAAGGACAAGGCCCGCAGCGATGTCGACGCCTGGTACGGCCGCCAGACCTGGCAGTGAGCGACGGCCGTCGGCCGGCCATGAATGAACCGAGGAAGCCCGGCGCATCGCGCCGGGCTTCGACGTTTGGGCGCCTTGATCGCAGCGCGCGGCCGGCCGAGACTGGGCCGGATTCGAGATGGGATGCCGGATGTTCGAGGATCTCTCAGGAAAAAGCGCCCTGGTGACGGGGGCCTCCGGTGGGCTGGGGCTGCATTTCGCCAAGCTGCTCGCGCGCCACGGTGTCGAGGTCACGCTGGCCGCGCGCCGGCAATCGGCGCTGGATCAGGCGAGCGGGGAGATTGCCGAAGCAGGCGGCATCTCGAAAAGCATGGTGCTGGACGTGGCCAGCGCTCCGTCGATCGTGGAAGCTCTCGCCGGTCGGCATTTCGACATCCTGATCAACAATGCCGGCGTGAGCGGGGTGGGCATGGCGGCGGATCTCTCCGAAGGTGATTGGGATGCCGTGCTCGACACCAATCTGAAGGGCGTCTTCTTCGTTGCCCAGGCCGTCGCGCGCGGCATGCGCGAAAGCGGCCGGGGCGGCAGCATCGTCAATATTGCTTCGATCCTCGGTCATCGCGTTGCCGGCAACGTCAGCGCCTATGCCGCCTCGAAGGCGGGCGTGATCCAGTTGACCAAGGCGCTGGCGCTCGAATGGGCGCGTGACGGCATCCGCGTCAACGCGCTCTGCCCCGGCTATGTCGAGACCGACATCAACCGGGATTTCTTCGCGACCGAACCCGGCATGCAACTGATCAAGCGCATCCCGCAGCGAAGGCTCGGCAGGCCGGAAGAGCTCGACGGAGCCTTGCTGCTGCTCGTCTCGGCCGCGGGCAGCTACATCACCGGCGCGACCATCGAGGTCGATGGCGGCCATCTCGTTTCGTCGCTGTGAGAACGACCATGGATTTCGAGATTTCCCCGCGCATCGAAGATTACCGCGTCCGCATCGCCTCCTTCGTCGAGCGTGAGATCATGCCGCTGGAAGCGGACCGGGCCTCCTATGATGCTCATGGCAACATCGCGCTGCCCCTGCTGCAGACGCTCCGGGGGAAGGCACGCGCCGAGGGGCTCTGGTGCCTGCAGCTCAAGCCTGAGACCGGTGGGGCGGGGCTCGGCAAGATGGGCATGGCGGTCGCTTACGAGGAGATGAACCGCTCGATCTTCGGCCCCGTCGTGTTCAATTCGGCCGCCCCTGACGACGGCAACATGATGGTGCTGGAGGCGCTCGGCACGCCCGACCAGAAGGAGCGCTGGCTGAAGCCGATCGTGGAGGGCAGGGTCCGCTCGGCTTTCGCCATGACCGAGCCGCATCCGGGGGGCGGCTCGGACCCCTCGATGATTCTGACCAGGGCCGAGCGCCGCGGCGACAATTACGTCGTCAGCGGCCGCAAATGGTTCATCACCGGCGCGGAGGAGGCGAAGCACTTCATCCTCATCGCCCGCACCTCGGACGATCCGCGCAACGGCCTCACCGCCTTCCTCTTCCATGCCGACCAGCCGGGCTGGCGCATCCTGCGCCGCATCGAGATCATGGGGCCGGAGGAGCATGGCGGCCATTGCGAGATCGAATTCGACGGGCTCGAAATCCCCGTCGAGAACGTGCTCGGCGGCGAGGGCAGGGGCATGAAGGTGACGCAGGTTCGCCTCGGGCCGGCCCGCCTGACCCATTGCATGCGCTGGCTCGGCCTTTCCAAGCGCTGTATCGAGATCGCACAGGCCTATGCTGCCGAGCGCTACGGCTTCGGCCAGCGCCTCGCCGATCGCGAGAGCATCCAGCTCAAGCTCGGCGATCTCGCCATGCGCATCGAGATCGGCCGCATCCTGGTGATGAAGGCCGCCTGGGAGCTCGACCGCGGCGGCTTCGCCCGCAAGGAAGTCTCGATGGCCAAGGTCCAGGTCGCCAATGTCCTGCACGATGCCGCCGATGTCGCCATCCAGATCAATGGCGCGCGCGGCTATTCGAAGGACACCGTCTTGGAGTGGATCTACCGCTATGCCCGTCAGGCGCGGCTGGTCGATGGTGCCGACGAGGTCCACAAGATGGTGCTGAACCGCTTCCTCACCGAGGAAGGCCGGGATTTCTGGCGCTGGCCCGTCGCCGGGCAGGCACGAGGCTAGGGCATCGCCATGACCGGAGGGAGCGGCGAGACTGCAGGCGGCAAAGCGGATTTCGACCCCGCCGCACTGGCGGGTTTCCTCGACGAGCGCTTTGGCCGCGCTCCGCTATCGCTTGAGCGGATTGGCGGAGGCCAGTCGAACCCGACCTATTTCGTCGATCACGGCGGGTGGCGGCTGGTGCTGCGCAAGCAGCCGACAGGGCCGATCCTGCGCGGCGCCCATGCGATTGATCGCGAGTTCCGCGTTCTGGAAGCCCTGGCATCGACCGATGTGCCCCTGCCCCGCGCCGTGCTGTTCCACGCCGAACCTGAACCGCTCGGCACGCCCTTTTACCTGATGGAACGGCTGGACGGCCGCGTCTTCCACGATTGCGCCTTGCCCGGTATCGCGCCGGCAGAACGGCGCGGCCTCTATCTCGGCATGGCCGAGGCCCTGGCGAAGCTCCATGCCGTCAGGCCCGATGATGTCGGTCTCGGCGATTTCGGCAGACCGGGAAACTATTTCGAGCGCCAGATCGCGCGCTGGACCAAGCAGCTGCGGGAGTCACGGGGGGAGGCTATCGCCGAGCTGGAAACGGTGGCCGGCTGGCTGCCCACGCAGCTGCCTGTCGATGACGGGCAGGTCTCGATCGCCCATGGCGATTTCAGGCTCGGCAATCTGCTTTTTCATCCGACGCAGCCCGAAGTGATCGGGATCCTCGACTGGGAGCTCTCGACGCTCGGCCATCCGCTCGCCGATCTCGGCTACTGCGCCATGCCCTGGCATACTGCGCCGGACGAATATGGCGGCATCCTCGGGCTCGACCATGCGGCGCTCGGCATTCCCAGCGAGGCCGAGTTCCTCGCGCATTACTATGCGCTTGCGGTTCCGACCGCTCCGCTCACCCGCTTCCACCTCGTCTTCGCGCTGTTCCGCTTCGCCGTGATCTTCGTCGGCATCGCCGACCGTGTCAGGAGCGGCACGGCGGCGGCTGCCAATGCCGCCGACTTCGCGCCGCTGGCACAGCGCTTCGCGCGGCGGGCGCTCGAAGCCATGGAAGAGGCAGGCGTCATTCTCGGGCGAAGCGAAGCATAGAACCTAGAATCTCTGGACCAGACCGCGCTGGTCACGAGATGGCCGGTTCCAGCCCGGCCACGACGGCAGGGTTCAGGGCGCGTCGGCGGCGAGGCGCGGGCTCGCACCGGCCGTGCTCTCGTCCTTGAGCGCGACGCCCGAGAGACCCCGCGACAGCGAAGCCTCGATCAACCAGGCGGCCCGGCCGGCGGCTTCGATCGGCGATAGGCCGGCGCCGTGGATGTTCGAGACACAGTTGCGTTCGCCGTCGTTGCGGCCAGGATGGGGGGCGTAGGTGACGTAGAGCCCCAGGCTGTCGGGGCAGGAGAGGCCCGGTCGCTCCCCGATCAGCAGCAGCGTCAGCCTGGCGCCAAGGAGCTCGCCGATCTCGTCGCCAACGACCACCCGGCCCTGCGAGACCATGATGGCCGGCGACAGCGACCAGCTGCTGCGTTCCGCCAGCGGGAGGAAAGCCGCGATGAAGGGCGCAGCATGAGCCTGCACAGCCCGCGCCGAAAGGCCGTCGGCGATGACGAGCGCGATATCGCAGCCGGCAAGGCCGCTGGCCGCGACCGCCGCGCGGCTTTCCGGGGCGAGACTGCGGCCAAGATCGGGCCGCAGCAGATAGGAGGCGCGCCCGGCCGCCCGGCTGGCGACCTGCAGGGAGGCAAGCCCCAGAGATGCCAGCTCGGCGGCGACCACGGCCGCATCGAGCTCGGCATGGACGGCGTCGCGAGCCCGCGCATGGGCGAGGGCGAAGCGCAGGGTTTCGTGCGTGCCGAGGCCCGAACCAGCGCGGCCGATGCCGATGCGCGCCGGCGTCAGCGCGGAAAGCCGCCGCCAGGGATCGGGCGCGCTCACGCCACCATCTCCGCCAAAGACGTGACCAGGCGCGGTGCGCCAGCCTGGGCCAGCAGCCGGCCATCCGTCCCCGTAAGGCCCTGCTCCCGGAGCCAGCGCTCGAATTCGGGTGCGCGCTTCAATCCGAGGACGTCGCGGATGTAGAGCTGGTCGTGGAAGGAGGTCGACTGATAGTTCAGCATCACGTCGTCGGCGCCGGGCACGCCCATGACATAGGTGACGCCGGCCGCACCGAGCAGCGTCAGCAGGGCGTCCATATCGTCCTGATCGGCCTCCGCATGGTTGGTGTAGCAGACGTCGCAACCCAGCGGCAGGCCGAGCAGCTTGCCGCAGAAATGGTCCTCCAGTCCGGCGCGGGTAATCTGCTTGCCGTCATAGAGATATTCCGGGCCGATGAAGCCGACGACGGTGTTGACCAACAGGGGATCGAAGGCACGGCAGACCGCATAGGCGCGCGCCTCCAGCGTCTGCTGATCGACGCCGTGATGAGCCTCCGCCGAAAGCGCCGAGCCCTGGCCGGTCTCGAAATACATGAGGTTCTGCCCGAGCGTGCCGCGCTTCAGCGAAAGCCCGGCCTCGTAGCCCTCGCGCAGCACGGAAAGGTCGATGCCGAAGGTATGATTGGCCGCTTGCGTGCCGGCGACGGACTGGAAGACGAGGTCAACCGGCGCGCCGCGCCCGATCAGTTCGATCGAGGATGTCACATGGGTCAGCACGCAGCCCTGCGTCGGGATGGCGTAGCGCTGGATGACCTCGTCGAGCAGCTTGAGCAGGTCCGAGAGCACGCCGAGATTGTCGGAAACCGGGTTGATGCCGATCACGGCATCCCCGCAGCCATAGGAGAGCCCGTCGATGATCGAGGCGGCGATGCCGCGCGGATCGTCGGCGGGGTGGTTCGGTTGCAGCCGCACGGCCATGGTCCCGGCAAGGCCGATCGTGTTGCGGAAGCGGGTCACCACCCGGCATTTGCGCGCGACTGCGATCAGGTCCTGCAGCCGCATGATCTTCGAGGCTGCCGCTGCCATTTCAGGCGTGATGCCCCGGGCGAGCCGGGCCAATGCTTCGCTTGACGCCTCGTCCGAAAGCAGCCAGTCGCGGAAGTCGCCGACCGTCAGGCTTGCAACGGGCGCGAAGGCCGCCGCGTCATGCGTGTCGAGGATCAGGCGGGTGACCTCGTCGGTCTCGTAGGGGACCAGCACTTCACTGAGGAAGGTCTTGAGCGGCAACTCGGCCAGCGCCATGCGGGCAGCGACGGCCTCTTCTGCGGAGGCAGCTGCGAGGCCGGCGAGCTGATCGCCCGAACGCAGCGGCGTGGCCTTGGCCATGAGGTCGCGCAAATCCTCGAAGACATAGCTCTGCGAGCCGATGACATGGCGATAGGGCACGGATCCTATCCTTTCCGCTGCCGCCGGCCTGGGCGGGCCGATCATGAGCGATGCAATTTCCAGCACAAATCGTGCCGTCCGGCAAAAGCCTCGTCGGCCCCCTGCGCCTGGGTGGAAATCCGGGTCTCAGCGAGCGCGCGATGCTCTTGGGGGGCAATGTTCCGTGATCGAATGCTGTGCGTTCCCAAAGAAAATCACAGTATTCATTTCTTTAGAATAATTAAAATCTGAAGATTTGCTTTGTCTCCCGGCGAATGATTGTGTTAGCGCGGGGCGATCTTCTCGATATGGACGGCTATCATGTTCGCTCTGTCCCGCCTGACGCGCCTCCTGCCTGCGGCCGCATTGGCTCTGGCGGTCTTCTCCGCTCCCTCCGCCAGCGCCGAAACGATCGAGGTCACCGATCTCGCCGGCCGCGTCGTCAGCGTCACGCGCGATCCGTCGAAGATCGTGCTGAGCGAAGGCCGCCAGCTCTATACGCTGGCGATGCTCGATCGCGAGGACCCGTTCAAGCGCGTCGTCGGCTGGGGCAACGATCTGATCGAGAATGATCCCGGCGCCTGGGCGAAATATCTCGCCAAGTTCCCGAAGGCCAAGGATGTCGCGAACATGGGCAACCCCTATGCCGCCGATGTCAGCATGGAGAAGATCGCCGCGCTCGGCACCGAGGTTTACGTCCTCGATCTCTCCAATTACTTCAAGGCGCAGGAGACCGGCCTGCTCGGGAAGCTGGAGAAGGCCGGCATCGCTACGATCTTCGTCGATTTCCGCCAGGATCCGACCCAGAACGCACTGCCGAGCGTACAGCTCCTCGGCCGCGTCCTGGGCCGCGAGAAGGAGGCGAACGCCTTCGCCGATTACTATCTGCGCCAGACCCGGAGCATCTACGCCCGAATCGGCGCGATCCCCGACAAGCAGAAGCCCATGGTCTTCGTCGAGCGGGCTGCCGGCCTCCTGCCCTGCTGCGCCACTTTCGGCCCCTTCAATTTCGGCCGCTATATTGAGGAGGCCGGCGGCCGCAACTGGGGCAGCCAGTTCTTCTCCGCCTTCCAGGCGCAGGCCGCGCAGGAAAAGGTGCTCTCGGACAACCCCGACATCTACTTCCTGACCGGCGCCAACTGGTATGGCAGCAATCCCGGCAGCAATGCCGTCAGCCTCGGTTATGACGCGACGCCCGAGAAGGTTCAGAAGGAGATGGCGGCGCTGATGAACCGGCCCGGCTTCCAGCAGCTCAAGGCCGTGCAAGGCAAGAAAGTAATGGCCTTCTACCATCAGTTCTACGACATGCCCTATTATTTCATCGCCGAACTCGCCATGGCGAAGGAGTTCTATCCGGATCGCTTCAAGGACGTCGATCCGGAGGCCGTGTTCAAGGAATTCCACGAGAAGTTCCTGCCGATCTCCTATTCCGGCGTGTTCTGGGCCAAACTCCAGTGAGCGCGGCCAAGCGATGACGGCAGTCCTGCCCGTGACGCCGGCTGCGACCGCAGATTACCGCAAGCGCAGCACGAAGCGCCTGAAGCTCGTTCTGCTCGGTGTGCTGGCCTTGCTGCTTGCGGTAGCGCTCGATGTCTCGATCGGGCCCGGCAATCTGCCGCTTGGCGACGTCCTGCGCACGCTCGCCGACCCGCAATCGGCCTCGCCGCGATTGTCCGTCATCGTCTGGGACCTGCGCCTGCCGATCGCGCTGATGGCGCTCACCGTCGGCGCCATGCTGGGCCTGAGCGGGGCCGGCATGCAGACCATCCTCGCCAATCCGCTGGCCGATCCCTTCACGCTCGGGGTCTCCGCCGCAGCGACGGTCGGCGCCTCCGTGGCCATCGTCTTCGGCTGGAGCGTCCTGCCCGGCGCCGGCCCCTTCATCGTCACGGCCAACGCCTTTGTCTTCGCTCTCTCCGCCTCGCTCGTGCTGTTCTTCATGACGAAGCTGCGCGGCGTCAGCGCCGAGACGATGATCCTGGTCGGCATCGCCCTCCTCTTCACCTGCAACGCCATCACCGCGCTGCTGCAGTATCGTTCCAACGAAGTTCAACTCACCCAGATCGTGTTCTGGACCCTGGGCAGCCTCGCCCGCGCGAGCTGGGGCAAGGTCGGCGTGGCCGCAGTGCTGATTGCGCTGGCCCTGCCCTTCTTCCTGATGCGCGGCTGGGCACTGACTGCGCTCCGGCTCGGCGACGAGCGGGCGGAAAGCCTCGGCGTCCGCGTCGACCGGCTGCGGCTGGAGATCCTGATCGCGACCTCGCTGCTGGCGGCGGTCTCGGTGTCCTTCGTCGGTGGCATCGGCTTCATCGGCCTCGTCGGCCCGCATATCGCGCGGCTTCTGGTTGGCGAGGACCAGCGCTTCTTCCTGCCGGTCGCGACGATCGCGAGCGCGGTGCTGCTCTCGCTCGCCTCCACCGTCTCGAAGGTGATCACGCCGGGCGTGATCTATCCGATCGGCATCATCACCGCGCTGATCGGCGTGCCCTTCTTCGTCAGCCTGGTCATGTCGATCCGCAACAGGGGGGCCTGAGCCGTGGCGCTGCTAATCCGCGATCTCGATTTCCGCTATGGCGCCACGCCTGTCCTGCAAGGGCTGGGCACCGGCGAGTTGCCGCGCGGCGAACTGACCGCCTTGGTCGGTCCGAACGGCTCGGGCAAGTCTACCCTGTTCCGCTGCGCGGCTGGCCTGCTTGCCCCGCAGGCAGGCATGGTGAAGCTCGACGATCGCGACCTTGCGATGCTTCCGGCGCGGGAACGCGCGCGCAAGGTCTTCTATCTCGCCCAGGACACCGACGCGCGCGTGGCGCTCTCGGTCTTCGACATCATCCTGCTCGCCCGCAAGAGCCTGCATCGCGGTTTCGCGCTCGCGGCCTCTTCCGAGGATATACGCGCCGTCGAGGCGGTGATCGCGGAGCTAGGCCTCGCTCCCTTCGCCTCGCGTGACATCGCCACGCTCTCGGGCGGCCAGCGCCAGCTCGCCGCCATCGGCCAGGCGCTGGTGCGCGAGCCCGACGTGCTCCTGCTCGACGAGCCGACGTGCGCCGCCAGCTCGACGTAATGGCGACGATCCGCGAGGCCACGCGCCGGCGCGGCATCGTTACCGTCGTGGCGATCCACGATCTTTCGCTCGCGGCGCGCTTCGCCGATCGTGTCCTCGTGATGAACGGCGGACGCATCGCCCAGGCGGGCGCACCGGCCGAAGTGCTTGCGCATCCGGCCGTCTCCGAGACATATGCGGTCGGCGTGCATCTGGAGCATTCCAGCCGAGGCACGCTTCTGGTCGAGCCCTATATCCAGGTTCATTGAGCCATGTCCGCTTCCGCTCCGCACGACAATTTCACACTGAAGGAAGAGATCCGGGCCTATTGGTCGGCGCGGGCCGAGAGCTTCGATCTTTCCTTCGGCCATGCGATCAAATCCGACCGGGAGTTGCAGGCCTTCCAGCGCCTGATCCGCGATTCCTTCGGCCCCGCACCGCTCGACGTGCTGGATCTCGCCTGCGGCACCGGCGAGATCACCCGTGCGCTGCTTTCGCTGAACCACCGTGTCACCGCGCTCGACTTCTCCGAGGCCATGCTGGAGCGCGCCCGCGCCAAGCATGGCAAGGCGGCGCGTTTCCGGCTCGGCGATGCCGAGCACTTGCTCGACGACGACGCCAGCTATGATGCGGCGATCACCCGCCATCTCGTCTGGACGCTGACCGATCCGGAGGCGGCTCTTGGAGAATGGTTCCGGGTTTTGCGGCCCGGCGGGCGGCTGCTCGTCATCGACGGCGACTGGGTCAATCGCACGCGCTGGCAGGCCCTGGTCAACCGTTTCGGCAATTGGTTGCGCGACAGGCGCGGAGCGCCCGTCCACCAGATCGACGCGGACACCCATGCCTCGATCACCAAGCGCTTCTATTTCAAGGACGGCCTCAGCCGGCAGCGTCTCGAGGAGATGCTGAAGGCCGCGGGCTTCGTCGATATCGTCCCGGCCGACTATATCCAGGTCGTTCGCGAGCAGCAGCGAGCTGCTCCGCTGCACGACGCGATCCGGCTGGCATCCTCGACCCGCTTCGCCCTGCTCGCACGGAAGCCTTCGGCATGACCGCAAAGCCCGACTGGGACGCCGCACAATATCTGCGCTTCGAGGATGAGCGTACGCGCCCGTCGATCGATCTTCTCGCCCGGGTCCCGCTCGGCGATCCCAAGCGCTGCATCGATCTCGGCTGCGGCCCCGGCAACAGCACCGAACTGGTCGCGCAGCGGTTTGCGGGTGCCGCGACCGAGGGGCTCGATTCCTCGCCGGACATGCTGGAGAAGGCACGCAAACGCCTGCCGAACCTGTCCTTCGTGCTGGGCGACGTGAACTCATGGTCGGATGCGGCGGGCTACGACCTGATCTTCGCCAATGCCGTGCTGCAATGGCTGCCCGACCATGAAGGCCTGTTTCCGCGGCTGGCAGGTTCGCTCAAGCCGGGCGGCTGCCTCGCCGTGCAGATGCCGAACAATCTCGCTGAGCCCTCGCATGTCGCGATGCGCGAGGTCGCGGCGCAAGGGCCTTGGGCAGTGCGGCTGGCCACCGCCAAGGCGGAGCGCTCGGCAATCGGTTCCTTCGGCGATTACCGCCGCTGGCTGATGGCCGCAGGCTGCCGGGTCGACATCTGGCAGACGACCTATGTGCATGCGCTCGCCGGCGTCGAAGCCATCGCCGAATGGTTCAAGAGCACGGGCTCAAGCCCTATCTCGACCGTTTGACGGCTGAGGAGCGGGAGGTCTTCCTCACGCGCTATCTCGCGCGCATTGCGCCGGCCTATCCGCCCGAACAGGACGGCAAGGTGCTGCTGCGCTTCCCGCGCCTGTTCATCGTCGCGGTTCGCGAGGGCTGACGCTGCCGGCGCCGGGCACGCGGCCTAGAGATAGGGCGGCGTGCAGGCGCTGACGACGATGCAGCGCTCCGTGCCGATATTGCGGTAGCGATGCGGGATGCGGCTGTCGAAGAGATAGGCGTCTCCCGGCTTGAGCACCTTGACCTGGTCGCCGACGGTGATCTCGAGCTCTCCGGCGAGCACGACGCCGCCTTCATGCGAATCGTGCTTGAGCATCGCGATGCCGGTATCGGCGCCGGGCTCGTAGGATTCGTGCAGGATCTGCAGGTTGTGCGCCTGCGCATCGCCGACCTGGCGGAAGGACATCTGCCCCCGGCTTTCGCCGCCATTGACCTGATGCAGCCGCGAGGTGAGGTCGAGCAGGTCCGGCGCCTCGAAGAAGACCTTGTCCTTCGGCGCCCGGGCTTCGTCAAAAAAATTCACCATGCTCATCGGGATGCCGTCGAGAATCTTGCGCAGCGACGCCACCGACGGGCTGTTCCGATTCTGCTCGATCAGCGAGATC
This sequence comes from Allobosea sp. 10L417, assembly GCF_056395485.1. NCBI lineage: Bacteria > Pseudomonadati > Pseudomonadota > Alphaproteobacteria > Hyphomicrobiales > Alloboseaceae > Allobosea > Allobosea sp. 10L417. Next base: position 114,004 of record NZ_JBFTJP010000008.1, on the reverse strand, counting down.
AGGCTGTGTGTCACGCCCGAGCGCGCCGCAAGTTCGCGCTGGGAAAGCCCGGCTGCGAGCCTTATTTCCTTCAGCCTTCCGCCGACATCAAAGCTCATCGCTGTTCAGCCTCCCCGTTTTGCGCGCCTTGTCGTTTCTGCGCGTCATGCAGGGCGCGCCCGCTCGACGGCCCTTGCCATGCTCAATATTCTGAGCAATGCTGACGGAAAGCCAATAAGAAAATAGTGTCATGGGGAACCGGCGGAGTGGAATAGTTTTCGCGTTTAGAGCAGGCCGTCCAGACTAAATTCTTGATCCTGTCCGGTAGGACCGCGTGGAAGCGATGTTTCGTTCCCATGTGACGGTAGCTGCTTGCCGAATACTAGTCGCGTGCCAAGACCCCTGGCGAGAATTCAACAGGGAAAACAGGGTAAACAGGGTCGATGACGCAGGCCGAGACCGTTTTGTTGAATGGCCGCATCTTCTGCGGCTTGGCGGAAGGCTTCGTGGAAGCGCTGGCCATCGCGGGCGACAAGGTGCTCGCAGCCGGATCGGCTGCTGAGATTGCCGCTCTGCAGGGCGCGGGAACGAAGGTCGTCGATCTCGCCGGTCGCGTCGCCATTCCCGGCCTCAACGACGCGCATATGCATCTGCTGCCGCTTGGCCTCGCCATGGGCGAGGTCAATCTGCGCCCTGAGGAAGGCGTCAACAGCATCGACGAAATCCTGCGTCGCATCGCTGCCGCGGTGAAAGGCAAGAAGCCCGGCGAATGGGTCACCGGCCGCGGCTACGACCATAACGAACTCGCCGAGGGGCGCCATCCCACGGCCGAGGAGCTGGATCGCATAGCGCCGGACAATCCCGTCTACATCAAGCGCACCTGCGGCCATGTCGGCGTCGTCAACGGCCGGGCCATGGCGGCCGCGGGCATCGGCCACAATACTCCCAGCCCGGCTGGCGGCCTGATCGAGCGGCGCGACAACAAGCTGACCGGCCTGCTGGCCGAGAGCGCCATGCGGCTGATCGTCGAGGCCATGCCGCAGCCGAGCATTGCCGAGCTGAAGGCAGCGATCGAGAAGGCCGGCCACTACATGCTCGCGCAGGGCTTCACCAGCGTGATGGATGCCGGTGTCGGCATGGGCGCGGGCATGGCCGAGATCGAGGCCTATGAGGAGGTCGCGCGCGCCGGCACGTTGCCGGTCCGCACCTGGGTCTGCATCTACGGCAATGCCGATGGCATCGGCGACGAGGCGCATGCGGCCGGCTATCGCTTCGGCCGCGAGACGGGCCTGCTGCGCTACGGCGCGATGAAGGTCTTCGGCGACGGTAGTGCCGGCGGTCTGACCGCCGCGATGAGCGAGCCCTACTTGGTCGGCGACCCCGACAATCGCGGCATCTTCATCTATTCCGACGCCGATATGCACGGCTATCTCGCGCATTATCACAAGCTCGGCTACCAGCTCGCTATCCACGCCATCGGCGACGCCGCGATCGAGCAGGTGCTCTCCGGTATCGAGAAGGCGGACAGCCCCGAGTACCCGATCCGCGGGCGCCGCCACCGCATCGAGCATTGCGGCTTCCTGACCGACGGCCAGCTCGCGCGCATGGCGGCGGCCGGCATTGACCCCGTGCCGCAGCCGGCCTTCATCTACGAGTTCGGCGATCTCTACGTGATCAATCTCGGCGAGCAGCGCGCCGGTGCCTCCTATCCGATGCGCAAATGGCTTGATGCCGGGCTTCACGCCGCGGCGAGCTCGGATGCGCCGGTCTGCGCCACCGATCCGTTCAAGAACCTCTTCACCATGGTCACCCGCCAGACCAAGCGCCACACGGTGATAGGCGGCGCCGAGCGATTGAGCATGGAGGAGGCGGTCCACGCCTATACGCTTCTCGGCGCGTACACCCAGTTCGCCGAGGACAAGCTCGGCCGGCTCGTTCCCGGCCAGCTCGCTGACGTCGCCGTGCTCTCGCACGACATCTTCTCGGTTCCGGTCGAAGCGGTCGAGAACGAGGTGCGTTGCGACCTGACGCTGCTCGGCGGCGAGGTCGTTTTCGACCGTCACGGTCAGCTTGCCGCTGCCGCGCAATAGGCCGGGGACCACTTCATGCTCCGACATACGCTGCAAAGGCTGCTGCTGGTCCTCCCGGTCCTGCTCGGCGTGCTGCTGATCGGCTTCCTGCTGATGCAGGTGGTGCCGACCGACCCGGCGCAGGTCCGCGCCGGCCCGACCGCGACGCAGGACGTCGTCGAGGCCATCCGTCAGGAGCTGGGGCTCAATCAGCCCCTCTGGAAGCAGTTCCTGATCTATATCGGGCGCCTTGCGCAGGGCGATCTCGGCGTCTCCATCATCAACAACGTCCCGGTCGTGCAGGAGCTTGGCAATACCATCGGCCCGACGCTCGAGCTGATGTTCGCATCGCTGGTCTGGGCGATCCCGCTCGGCATGCTGCTGGGCACGCTCGGCGCCTATTTCCGCGGCTCGCTGCTCGATCGCGCGATCATGGCGGTTTCGGTCGCGGGCGTCTCGCTGCCGGTCTTCTTTCTGGGGCTCGGCCTGATCTGGCTCTTCGGCTTCAAATACCCGATCCTGCCCTTCACCGGCCGCGTCGGCCCGCTCTGGACCTGGGAAGGGTTGCAGGGCGTCATCCTGCCGGCGCTCACACTGGGCGGCGTCTTCGTCGGCCCGGTCGCACGTATGACCCGTACCTCGGTTCTCGACGAACTCGGCGCCGACCATGTTCGCACCGCCCGCGCCAAGGGGCTGGCTGAGTGGGTTGTGCTGATCAGGCACACGCTGCGCAATGCGCTGGTGCCGGTCGTCACGCTGATCGGCCTGCAGATTGGCTTCCTGCTCGGCGGCGCAGTGGTGACCGAGACCGTGTTCAGCTGGCCGGGCATCGGCCGGCTCGCGGTCGGTGCCATCCTGTCGAGCGACCTGCCGATGGCGCAGGGCACGATCATCGTGTTGTCGCTGGGCTTCATCCTGGTCAATCTCGCGGTGGACGTCCTCTATGCCGTGCTCGACCCACGTGTGAGGGGCGCCTGATGAGTTCCGTCACCAGCCCGCTCCAGCCCGGCACCAGCGCGGTGGAAGCCGCCGTGAGTGTGGCCGCCGCCACGCCTGTCCGCCGGAAGACGGTGCTCAGGATGCTGCTCTCCGATGTCGGCGCCTGCATCGCGCTCGCCCTAGTCGTGCTCGCGATCCTCGGCGCGGTGTTCGCGCCCTGGCTCGCCCCGACCGATCCCTACGGCAACGACCTCGCCAACACGCTGAAGCCGCCGGGCGAGATGGGCCTGCTCGGCACGGACGGGCAGGGCCGCGACATGATCACCCGCCTGCTCTTCGGCCTCAGGACGACGCTGCTCATGGGTAGCGCCTCGGTGATCTTCGGCTGCCTGATCGGTGGCGTCATCGGCTTCGCCGCGGCCTATTATCCCAAGCTCTCGGGCGTCCTGATGCGCCTGATGGATGTGCTGCTCTCCTTCCCGGCCATCCTTTTCGGCCTCGCCATCGCCGCTATCTTCGGGCCCGGGCTGACGGCGGTCATCATCGCGCTCTCGATCGCGACCGTGCCGCTGATGGCGCGCGTCGTGCGCGGCTCGGCGCTGGTGGTGCTGCAGCAGGGCTATATCGAGGCGGCCCGCTCGCTCGGCCTCAGCGATCTCCGCATCATCCTGCGCTATGTCCTGCCGAACTGCCTCTCGGCGATGTTCGTCTTCGTCACCTTGCGCTTCGGCCAGGTCATTCTGCTCGGCGCGGCGCTCTCCTTCCTTGGACTGGGCGCCCAGCCTCCGACAGCCGAGCTTGGCGCGATGGCCGCCGACGGCCGCAACTTTCTGTTCTTCGCGCCGCATGTCTCGGTGCTGCCGAGTCTCGCGATCTTCGCGGTCGTCCTCGCCTTCAACGTGCTCGGCGATGCGCTGAGGGACGCTCTCGATCCGAAGCTGCGCAAGTAAGCCGCTCATTCCAGTCAAGAAACGTCAAAAGGGGACCAGACCGATGATGAAACGATCCACCTTGCTTCTGGCCGGTGCTGCTGCCGCGACCTTGGCCGCCATGCCGGCCCTGGCGCAGCAGAAGGCGCCGCTCTCGATCCTGCGCGTGATCGACGCCGACAACTACGATCCGATCCGCACCACCGCCACGGCCGCCGCCGAGGTGCTCTACATGATGGCGGATACGCTCGTGACGGTCGACTTCGACATGAAGACGATCAAGCCCGGCCTCGCCAACAGCTGGACGGTTTCGCCGGACGGCATGACCTACACCTTCAAGCTGCGCAACGACGTCAAGTTCTGCGACGGCCGGCCGATGACGATCGACGATGTCGTCTATTCGCTGAAGCGCTGGACCGACCCGGCCAACAAGTCGCCCGTCTCCTTCCGTGGCGGACCGGTCAAGGATATCCGCGCCGAGGGCGATTCCACGCTGATCTACGAGCTGAAGGAGCCCTATAGCGACCTGCTGTTCCAGATGGCGCTGTCCTTCGCCTCGGTCGTCGACAAGAACACGGTCGAGAAGCTCGGCCCGAACTTCGGCGTGCAGGGCTTCAACGGAACCGGCCCCTATTGCTGGTCGAAATGGACCCCGCGCCAGGAGCTGGTGCTCAAGAAAAACCCGCACTACAGCTGGGGCCCGCCGATCTACAAGGACCCGAAGCCGCAGATCGACGAAATCGTCTGGAAGGTCATTCCCGAGTCGAACACGCTGATGGCCGCGATCCAGGCCAAGCAGGCCGACGTGACCTATTACATGCCCTATATCGCGCTCGACACGATGCAGCGCATCCCGGGCATGACGGTGCAGCGGCAGGAAAACTACATCTACGACATCTTCATGGGCTTCAAGGTCGACAAGCCCGTTTCGAAGGACGCGGCGATCCGCGAAGCGGTCAACATGGCCGTCGACAAGCAGGCCATCGCCAAGGCGATCTTCTTCGGCAAGGGCACCGCGCTGCCTTCGCTGCTCAACCCGGCCGTGCTCGACTACGACAAGGATTCGGCCGGCAAGATGCCCAAGCATGACGCCGCCCGCGCCATCAAGGTGCTGGAAGCGGCTGGCTGGAAGCCGGGCGCCGACGGCATCCGCGAGAAGGACGGCCAGAAGGCAACCTTCATCGTCTACGGCATCCGCAACGACGTGAATCCGCGCATCTCCGAGGCGATGCAGGCCGATCTGCGCAAGGTCGGCATCGACCTGAAGATCCAGCTTTGGGACGCCACCGTCGCCTGGGGCAAGCTCGCGACGCAGGAGTTCGATGCCTTCTACATGTCCTACCCCTATGTGACGGCCACCGAGGCGCTGAACCTCTACTTCGCCAGCCGGCAGGCACCGACGCCGAACCGGATGAACTGGAAGGACGCGAAGACCGACGAGCTGCTCAAGGCGGCGGCGACCGCCGTCGATGCGGACAAGCGCAAGCAGGCGATCGGCGCCGTGCAGAACCAGCTCACCGAGGCGAATGTCTGGGTGCCGCTGGCGTCGCAGCCGCTCTGGGTGGTCGCGGGTGACCGGGTCGAGGGCGTGCGCGCCCACGGCATCTACGGCGCCGGCCTCTACAAGGGGCTGGATATCAAGCTGAAGCGCTAGCTTCCTCAGCGCCGCGTGGCCCCGGTCGCGCGGCGCTTTTTCGACGTCTGGCTGGAGAAGCATTTTCGAGCGAAGTGGCTACCGGTTCGCGTGAAGAAAATGCGTCAAAACAAAGGGATAGAGAATTTCAACGCTTCGAAGCGGCGCGGGAATGCTCTGAGGAGGGAACATCATGACGATCACGGTCATCAAGAACGCCGACGTCGTTGTCGCCTGGGATGCGGAAGCCGCCCGGCATGTCTATCTGCGCGGAGCCGATGTCGCCTTCGAGGATGGCACGCTGCGCTATGTCGGCGCCCGCTATGAGGGGCAGGCCGACGAGACCGTCGACGGCCACGGGCGCATGGTCATGCCCGGCCTCGTCAACATTCATTCGCACCCCTCGAGCGAGGCGCTCAACAAGGGCTTCCTCGACGAGCTCGGCTCGCCCGCGCTCTACAATTCCTCGCTCTACGAGTTCATGCCGATCCTGCGGCCCGATGCCGAGGCGGTGCCGGACTGCGTGCAGGTCGCCTATTCCGAACTGTTGCTCTCCGGCGTTACCACGCTCGCCGATCTCTCGGTCGCCCATCCCGGCTGGCTCGATCTGGCCGCCGATAGCGGCCTGCGCGTCTGCGTCTCGCCGATGTTCCGCTCGGCACGCTGGTACACCAAGAACGGCCATGTCGTGGAATACGAATGGGACGAGAAGGCCGGTGCCGCTGCCATGGCGACCGCCTTCGACGTCATCGAGCAGGCGCAGAAGCACCCGTCCGGCCGGCTCTTCGGCATGGTCTGCCCCGCCCAGATCGACACCTGCAGCGAGGGCCTGATCAAGGACAGCTACGCCGAAGCCAGGCGTCGCGGCCTGCCCTGGCAGATCCACGCCGCCCAGTCGACGGTCGAGTTCCACGAGATCACCCGCCGCCATGGCGTGACGCCGATCCAGTGGCTGGAGAAGCTCGGCGTCCTCGGCGAGACCAGCATCGTCGGCCACGGCATCTTCCTCGACGATTATCCGCGCCTCGGCTGGCACAGCCGCCGCGACCTCGCGCTGCTCGCCGAGACCGACACCATGGTCGCCCATTGCCCGACGGTCTTCATGCGTCGCGGCATCGCGCTCGATGATTTCGGGCGTTATCGCCGCGCCGGCGTCCGGATCGGCCTGGGCACCGACACCTATCCGCATAACATGCTCGAGGAGATGCGCCATGTCGGCTATGTCGCCCGGCTGATGGCGGAGAACCCGCGTACGCTCACCACCACCGACATCTTCGAGGCCGCGACCACGGCCGGCGCTGCCGCGCTCGGCCGCGACGACATCGGGCGGCTTGAAGCCGGCTGCAAGGCCGACCTCGTCATGGTCGATCTCAGGCACCCGATGATGCAGCCGCACCGCGACCCCGTTCGCAGCATGGTCTATGCCGCTGCCGAGCGCGCGGTCGACCGCGTCTATGTCGACGGGAAGCTCGTCGTGCGCGACGGCACCGTCCTGACCATGGACTATCCCGCGGCGGCTTTGCGCCTCCACGAAGCTCAGAAGCGGACGGAAGCTGCGGCACCGGGCAATGACTGGATCAAGCGTCCGGTCACCGACTATTCGCCGCTGACCTTCCCCGTGAAGTAAGCCGGCGGCAGAGCCCGGGCCGCGTCGTCGTGCGGCGGCCAGCCCGGGCTGTGCCTTGCGCATGGCCGCATCGCCGCATTGTGAGCCCCTGCGTCACGCCGCCCGCTTTCGGGCGGCGCCGGCTGGCGATAGGGTGGCGGAATGGTGCAGGTGGATCCGACAGCGCAAGCCGGGGCGGGCTCTTCGAGCCGCAACGGGCTTCTGTTGCTTGGCGGCGGCTTCTTCGGGCTGTTGCTGGCGGGCCTGCTGCTGTGGTGGCGCGAGGGGGACCGGCTCTTCACCGACGGGCTCATCGCCGCCATCGTCGCGTGTTTCTAGCGGCTTGTAGTCCGCTCTTCCGGGAAGCTCTTCGTGAACCGCCGTATCGTCCTTCCTCTCGTCGTGTTCCTTGCCGGCGCGCTCGCGCTGGCCGCGGCTGCGATCCTGACCTTCGCGCCTGGTCGCCAGGGCGGAGGGAGCGGCACCGCGAGCGTCGGCGGCCCCTTCACGCTGACGACGCAGGACGGAACGCCGCTTTCGGACACGGATCTGAAGGGTTCGCCGTTCCTGGTCTTCTTCGGCTTCACCCATTGCCCGGATGTCTGCCCGACCAAGCTCTTCGAGATATCCGAGGCGCTGCGGGCCGCTGGCGAGAGCGACAAGGCGAAGAGGCTCAAGGCGCTGTTCATCACCGTCGACCCGGAGCGCGACACGCCGGAAACCATGAAGAGCTATCTCGGCTCCTTCGATTCCCGCATCATTGGCCTGAGTGGCGACCGGCCGGCGATCGACGCCGTGGTCAAGGCCTACCGCGCCTACGCCAAGAAGGTGCCGCTGAAGGATGGCGACTACACGATGGACCACACCGCACTGGTCTATCTGATGGGCAAGGACGGCAGCTTCATCGGCGCGTTCAATATCGAGCAGACTCCGGCACAGGCTGCAGCGGAATGGCTGCGTCACTCGTAGCCGGCGCCTCGACGGGCGCGCGCCGGCGCGCCAGCCCGTGCTCGGTTTTGTTCCAGACGAAGCGGCGATTGAAGTACTCGTAGAGCGCCATCCAGGCGGCGACCGAGACCAAAGCGTAATAGAGCGGCAGCAGCGGCAGCAGCAGGAGCAGGCCGGGTGAGCCCCTGCGCAGCGCGCCGACCGCCGGGGGCGCGAAAAGTGCGACGCTTCCGAGAAGCCAGACGCAGAGGGCAATCGTCGAGGTGACGGTCGCGAACGTGCCGACCGGGGCGAACAGCGAACCATCCCAGTAGGCGAGCAGCGCGGCGAGGGCGAAGACCGGATAGCCCAGCGCTGTCGCGATCGTGCCGAAAGTCAGCGACAGGAAGGCAAAGCTCGCGCTCAAACCGGCCTCTCGCAGCAGCGCGAGCGGGTTGCGCGAATGCGTCACCAGGGTCTGCATGTAACCCTTGATCCAGCGCGAGCGTTGCTTGAGCCAGGCCAGGATCGTCAGAGGCGCCTCCTCACGCGTCGTCGAGGGCAGATCGCAGATGCGATAGCCCGCGCGTACCAGCCGCAGGCCGAGATCGGCATCTTCGGTGACGTTCCAGGCGTCCCAGCCGCCGACCTTGCGCAACACCTCGGTCCGGAAATGGTTCGAGGTGCCGCCCAGCATAATCGGCAGCTGGAACAGAAGCAGGCCGGGGTTGAGCACCTCGAAGAGCCCGGCATATTCGAGGGCGAAAAGGCCAGGGAGAGTGCCTTCCTCGGCGTGGTCGATCACGAGCCTCGCCTGCAGGCAGGCAAGTTCAGGTGGCGCGCCAAGGAAGCGTGCTGCCGCCATGCGCAACTGCTGCCGGTCCGGGATGTCCTCGGCAATCGAAGATGGTGAACAGCGAACCGCGGGCTTCGAGCAGCGCGAGATTGAGCGCCCGCGGCTTCGTGCGCGGCACGCCCGGCGGCACGACCGTCACGGTGAAGTGCGGCGGCAGCGCCATCTTTGCCAGCGCCGTGCGCATGCCCGCATCGTCGGCCTCGATCAGCAGGCGGATATCGAGCTTGGCTGGCGGATAGTCGAGGGCGCAGAGCGCATCGGTCAATTGCCGCAGAACCGCCTCCTCGCGGTACATCGGCACGGCGACCGTGTAGACCGGCAGGCGCGCATCGTCGACGCGCCACCGATGGCTTTGCCAGAGATCGGGCGTCGTGCGTTCGATCGTGGTCGCGAGGCGCAGCATGATGAGGCCGAGAAAGAGCGGGCCGAGCAGCAGGGCGAGCGCGAAGAACGTTTCGAGGGGCGCGAAGATGCCGCCGATCGCCGCCGCAGTGAGACTGATGCCCGTGGCGATCACCTGGCCGCGGCCGGCGCCGGTGCGGGCGCTGTCGCGGAGGAGCCCGGTCTCGTCGAGCCCAGCGGCATGGCGCGCCAGTTCGGCGGCATTGGAACGGCGCAAGGCCTCGGCGAAGCGGCGCGGCGTTGTCACCGCGATATCCGCGCGCCGTCGCGGGCCGCCTTCGAGCATTCGACGCAGCGCCGGCCCTTCCGGCGCGAGTACGAAGCGGAGCGAGGTCCCTTCCTCCGTGGGCGCGATGCCCTGGCGCAGGATCGCGCCATATCCGCCACCCGGCAGCAGCGACGGGGGAGTGGATCGGAATGATAGGCCCATCTCGGCCGCCAACGCACGGTAGAAACCGACTTCGTCGATCAGGCCGAGCGCCATGGCTTCGCGCGCGGGATCGGTGCGGTTGCGCATGGCGCGCTCGGCTGCCCGCCTCAGCGCGGCAGGGGCTACGCCGTGCCGCGCGAGAAAAGCGATTTCGACCGGAAAACCCGCAGTCGCGAGTCCGGGATCGATCGAACAGCTGTCGCTACCGCTGTCCCCCACCGGCCCGGTCCCGCCTCATGCAGCAGTTCCGGCGCGAACGCGCCTGAACAACTCATGGTTGCCGATTATATACCGGGAGTCGAGAGCCTCGAGGCAAGAACTTTGGGCGTGCGAGGCGACGATCAGCGTCCCGCCAGGATCTCCGCGACCTGCGGGATATCCTTGTCGCCGCGGCCGGAGAGATTGACCACCATCAGATGGTCCTTCGGCTTCTGCGGGGCAAGCTCGGCGACGCGGGCGAGGGCATGCGCCGACTCCAACGCTGGAATAATACCCTCCAACCTGGAGATCAGCTGGAACGCCTCCAGCGCCTCCTCGTCGGTGGCCGAGAGGTACTTCACCCGGCCGACATCGTGCAGCCAGGAATGCTCGGGGCCGATGCCGGGATAATCGAGCCCGGCCGAGATCGAGTGGGCGTCCTTGATCTGCCCGTCATCATCCATCAGCAGGAAGGTGCGGTTGCCGTGCAGCACGCCGGGGCGCCCGCCGGTGAGCGAGGCCGCATGCAGGCCGCTCGGGATGCCGTGGCCGGCGGCCTCGACGCCGTAGATCTCGACGGAGGCGTCGTCGAGGAAGGGGTGGAACAGCCCCATCGCATTGGAGCCGCCGCCGATGCAGGCGATCAGCGAATCCGGCAGGCGGCCTTCGGCCTCCTGCATCTGCTCGCGGGTCTCCTTGCCGATGATCGACTGGAAGTCGCGCACCATCGCCGGGTAGGGATGGGGGCCCGCGACCGTGCCGATGCAGTAGAACGTCGTCGCGACATTGGTCACCCAGTCGCGCAGCGCCTCGTTCATCGCGTCCTTCAGCGTCTTGGTGCCGGATTCGACCGGAACGACGGTGGCGCCGAGCATCTGCATGCGGAAGACGTTGGGAGCCTGACGGGCGACATCGACCGCGCCCATATAGACGATGCATTCGAGGCCGTAGCGGGCGCAGAGCGTCGCGGTCGCGACGCCATGCTGGCCGGCGCCGGTCTCGGCGATGATGCGCTTCTTGCCCATGCGCCGCGCCAGCAGGATCTGGCCGAGCACGTTGTTCACCTTGTGGGAGCCGGTGTGGTTCAGCTCCTCGCGCTTCAGGTAGATCCTGGCGCCGCCCGATAGGCCGGAGGCCGTCGACTGACTACGAAAATGCTCGGTCAGTCGTTCGGCGAAATAGAGCGGCGAGGGCCGGCCGACATAATGCTTCAGCCCGTCCGTCATCTCGGCATGATAGGCCGGATCGGCCTTGGCTGCGCTATAGGCCTGCTCCAGCTCGAGGATAAGCGGCATCAGCGTCTCCGCGACGAAGCGGCCGCCGAACAGGCCGAAGCGGCCGTTCTCATCGGGGCCGTTGCGGTAGCTGTTGGGGTTGGAGGGGGCGTTCATGCGCTCGAGCCTTCCTGTACTGCCGCAGCGGCCTTGCGGGCCGCCGCGATAAATTCCGCGATCCATTGCGGGTCCTTGACCCCCGGCGCGCTTTCGACGCCCGAGGAGACGTCGACGGCCGCCGGCCGGGCGATACGAATAGCGTCCGCGACATTCGCCGGATCGAGCCCGCCCGATAGCATGAAGGGAAAGCCGGGGTCGAGATCGGCGAGCAGCGTCCAGTCGAAGGGCCGGCCGTGGCCGCCGGGATAGGCCGCGTCCTTCGGCGGCTTGGCGTCGAGCAGGATGCGGCCGGCCACGTCGCGATAGGCCGCGATGGCTGCGAGATCGCCGGTTTCGGCGATGCCGAGCGCCTTCATCACCGGCCTGCCGCTTGCCGCGGCGATGGCTGAGACCAGTTCCGGCGGCTCGGAGCCATGAAGCTGCAGCCAGTCGGGCTTCAGGAACCGGGCCAGTTCGGCGGCGCGCTGCAAGTCCCAGTCCACGACCAGCGCGACGATCTCGGCCTTGCCGCGTGCCATGTCGGCCAACTCGGCGGCGCGCTCGGGCGTGACGAAGCGCGGGCTCTTCGGGTGAAAGTTGAGCCCGATCATGTCCGCGCCGGCATCGAGCGCGGCACGCATGGTCTCGGGGGTTGAGAGACCGCAGATCTTGACCAGGAACGGGGAGCCAATCGACATGGCCGAGCCTTTAGCATGGTCCGTTCGCCGGTGCATGCCGTACTTGCGACATGATGGCGAAGGAAGTCATGCTGAACGGGGCGACGAAGGGGGCACGGATTGGTCCGGCTGGGCATGGGCAGGCGCGGTCTGGCGGTTTTGGCGGCATTGCTCGCCATGTCCGGCCTCGCTGCCGCGGGGTTTTACTATGTCAGCCAGCCGCACACGCTGCGTCTGGCTGTCGGCCCCCTCGGCTCCGAGGATGCGCGTATGGCGGCGGCCTTCGTCCAGGGCCTCAACCGCGACAAGGCCGCCATCCGCCTGCGCCTCATCCTGACGGAAGGCTCCGAGGACAGTGCGAAGAAAATCGATGCCGGACAGGCCGATCTTGCCATGCTGCGGGCCGACATCGCCATGCCTTCCACCGCAGACACGGTTCTGATCACCCGGCGGACCTTTCCCTTTTTCATCACGACCAAAGAGAGCGCCATCGCCCGCATTGCCGATCTGCGCGGCCGCAAGGTCGGCGTGATCCGCAACCCGCCGGGAAATCTCACCCTGCTCAAGCGCGTCCTGACGCAGTACGAGGTGCGGCCCGAGGATGTCGAGATCGTCGCCCTGGCGCCCGACGAGGTGATCCCGGCGGCGAAGGAGGGGCGCATCGAGGTGTTTTTCTCGATCAATGCCGTCGGCTCGCACACCAACAATGAAGGCCTGCGCCGCCTGCGGACCGCCTGGGGCGAGGACCCGGTCCTGATCCCGATCCGCGAGGCCGACGCGCTGGCGGCTCACTATCGCGCGATCGAATCCGGTGAGATCGTCCGCGGCGCGCTGGGCGGCGACCCGCCCCGGCCGGCCGAGGGCCTGCAGACGATCTCGATCACCTCGCGCCTCGTCGCTGCGCAAAGCCTCGACGACAATCTGGTCGGCGACCTGACCAAGGACGTCCTCGGTCTGAGACTGACGCTTGCGGGGGAGGTGCCGGCAGTGCAGGCGCTGGAAACTCCCTCGACCGACAAGGACGCGCCGCTGCCGGTCCATTCGGGCGCCGCAGCTTATATCGACGGCGAGCAGGAGACCTTTTTCGATCGTTACGGCGATTGGTTCTATATCGGTGCGATGGCCCTGTCGGCGGTTGGCACCGGCGGCGCCGCGCTGCTCAGCCGCGACAGCGCCAACCGGCGCCGCCGCGCCATGTCCGGCCTCGACGAGCTATTGGAGTTGCTTACCGTGATCCGCTCCTGCGAGGACGAGGCGGAACTCGCCCGGCTCGGGCGCGAGGCGGACCAGATTCTGACCCGCGTTCTCGCCGACTATGCCAAGGGCGACCTCGATACCGCCGCTCTGGCCGCCTACCGGCTTGCCATCGATCAGGTCGGCCGGGCCGTTGCCGAGCGGCAGCGGGCACTGGCCGAAGTCTGAGCATGCTCACCTTTCGGCAGCCTCAACGGTTGCCGAAACGCCTTCCAGCGTTTATGTGCAGCGCAACGAATTCCGGATTCACGTGAAACTGGCTGCGCCGGCAGGGCTTCGAACCTGACCGGCTCGTGGCCTTGAAAGCAAGGCCCTATCCGCATGTCCATGCGCAACATCGCCATCATCGCGCACGTCGACCACGGCAAAACCACGCTCGTCGACAAGCTGCTGCAGCAGTCTGGCACCTACCGCGACAATCAGCGCGTCATCGAGCGCGTGATGGATTCGAACGACCTCGAGAAGGAGCGTGGCATCACCATCCTGGCCAAGGCGACCTCGGTCGTCTGGAAGGATACGCGCATTAACATCGTCGACACGCCCGGCCACGCCGATTTCGGCGGCGAGGTCGAGCGCATCCTGAACATGGTCGACTCCGCCATCGTGCTGGTCGACGCGGCCGAAGGCCCGATGCCGCAGACCAAGTTCGTGGTCTCGAAGGCGCTGAAGCTCGGCCTTCGCCCGATCGTGGCGATCAACAAGGTCGACAAGCCCGACGCACGCGTCACCGAAGTCATCAACGAGGTCTTCGATCTCTTCGCCGCGCTCGACGCCACCGACGAGCAGCTCGACTTCCCGATCCTCTACGGTTCGGGCAAGCAGGGCTGGATGGCCCATTCGCCGGAGGGCCCGCAGGACAACGGCCTCGCGCCGATGTACGACCTCATCCTCTCCCATGTGCCGGAGCCGACCGTCGAGGAAGGCCCGTTCCGCATGATCGGCACGCTGCTGGAGGCCAACCCCTATCTCGGCCGCATCATCACCGGCCGCGTGACCTCGGGCACGGCCAAGCCGAACCAGACCGTCAAGGTGCTCTCCGGCGACGGCTCGGTCGTCGAGACCGGCCGCATCTCGAAGATCCTCGCCTTCCGCGGGCTGGAGCGCCAGCCGATCGAGGAGGCCGTCGCCGGCGACATCGTCTCGATCGCGGGCCTGGTGAAGGGTTCCGTCGCCGATACCTTCTGCGACCCCTCGGTCGAGACCCCGATCAAGGCGCAGCCGATCGATCCGCCGACGGTGTCGATGACCTTCATGGTCAACGATTCCCCGCTCGCCGGCACCGAGGGCGACAAGGTCACCACCCGCGTCATCCGCGACCGCCTGTTCAAGGAGGCCGAGGGCAACGTGGCGCTGAAGATCGAGGAAGCTTCCGACAAGGACAGCTACATCGTCTCCGGCCGCGGTGAATTGCAGCTCGCGATCCTGATCGAGACGATGCGCCGCGAGGGCTTCGAGCTCGGCGTCTCGCGTCCCCGCGTGGTGCTGAAGCGTGGCGAGGACGGCCAGCTGCTCGAGCCGATCGAAGAGGTCGTGATCGACGTCGACGAGGAGCATTCCGGCGTCGTCGTGCAGAAGATGTCGGAGCGCAAGGCCGACATGCTGGAGATGCGCCCGTCGGGCGGCAATCGCCTGCGTCTCGTGTTCCACGCCCCGACCCGTGGCCTGATCGGCTACCAGGGCGAACTGCTGACCGACACGCGCGGCACCGCGATCATGAACCGGCTGTTCCATGACTACCTGCCCTATAAGGGCGAGATCGGCGGGCGCCGCAACGGCGTGCTGATCGCGATGGAGACCGGCGAGGCCGTGGCCTATGCGCTGTGGAACCTCGAGGATCGCGGCCCGATGATGATCGAGCCGGGCTGGAAGGTCTATCAGGGCATGATCGTCGGCGAGCACACCCGCGAGAACGATCTCGAGGTGAACGTGCTCAAGGGTAAGAAGCTCACCAATATCCGCACGACGTCGAAGGACGAGGCGGTCCGCCTGACCCCGCCGATCCGCATGACGCTGGAGCGCTCGCTGGCCTGGATCGACGACGACGAGCTCGTCGAAGTCACGCCGAAGTCGATCCGCCTGCGCAAGGCGATCCTCGACCCGAACGAGCGCAAGCGCTCGCAGAAGCAGAAGGCCGAAGTGGCCTGAGGAATTGGGCCGCCATATTGGCGGCCCTTTTCATTTCGGCCCGGTTCAGCGGCTCATCAAGAGCGGCAGYGGCGTGGACTTCAGCAGCGACTGCGTGACACCGCCGAGCAGCCATTCGCGCAGTCGCGAATGCTTGTAGGCGCCGCAGACGATCAGATCGGCGCGGAAATCCGCTGCCGCCTGCCGGATCGTCTCGGCCACATCGTTCTTTCCGCTCACCGCGACGTTCCGAACGGTCACGGACGCGCCGTGGCGCGCCAGATGCGGCGCCAGCTCCGTTCCCGCGACGAAGCGCGACAGATCCTTCTCGCCGGTGACGGAGAGAATCTCGACCTCGGCACCTTTCAGGAACGGCCGGACTTCTGCGACCGCGCGCGCGGCGCCCGCACTGCCGTCCCAGGCGATCAGGATGCGCTTGGCGGCAAAGGCTTCGGCACCTGGCGGCACGATGATCACTGGCCGGCCGCTGTCGAACAGGGCGGCTTCGATCAGGCCCCGGTCGCGCTCTGCCGCGTCCTTCTCGACATCGAGCACGGTAAGGTCGTGGACGCGGGCTTCGCTGACGAGCCGGTCGGCGAGCTCGGCATAGACCAGTTGTGGCGTCTCGATGGTGCTGGTTACGCCCGCGAGGCCGGCGCTGGTCTTGGCGTGCTCGGCGAAGCGCTCGGCGAGCGCGCTGATGCGGCGGTTCTCGACGTTGACGAAGCTGGCGCCAAAGTCTCCGACGAACGAGGCCGGAACGGCGTAGCGCATCGCCGCCGCCTGGATCGTCAGATGCGCGCCGGCCTGCTCGGCGAGCGACAGGGCATAGCCCAGCGCGGTGTCATGCTCGCCCAGACCTTCCTCGGTATAGGCGGTGAAGACGCTCTTGATCGACGGGGCCATCGAAATCTCCGGTTGTTGGGCAATGTCCGGCACACGTTTGCCGGATCATTCTGCCTGCGCCTTGCGCTGGGTCAAATGCCCCAGGGGAAACCGGAGGCGCGTCGGCATCGAAGTCTCCGTTCTGCGCGGGGCGCAGTGCCTGGGTGACGGCGGCTGCGCTTGTCGGCCTGTCCCGGCTCTGATCCTGTGTGCGCCTTCCGGAGGAGGATCACTGCCATGCAATTCCGCAATCTCGGCCGTTCGGGCCTGCGCGTCTCGCTCGTCGGGCTCGGCTGCAACAATTTCGGCGGGCGCATCGATCTCGACGCGACCCGCAAGGTGGTCGATGCTGCGATCGAGCACGGCATCACCCTGTTCGACACCGCCGATGTCTATGGCGAGCGCGGCGGCTCGGAGACGGCGCTGGGCGAGGTGCTCGGCGCAAGGCGCAAGCAGATTGTGCTGGCGACCAAGTTCGGCATGGAGATGGATGCCGAGGGCGTGAAGAAGGGCGGTTCGCGCCGCTACATCATGAGTGCGGTCGAGGATTCGCTGCGCCGTCTCAAGACCGACTGGATCGATCTCTACCAGCTCCACCGGCCCGATGCGCTGACCCCGATCGAGGAGACGCTGCGCGCGCTCGACGACCTCGTCCGCCAGGGCAAGGTCCGCTATGTCGGCTGCTCGAACGTCGTCGCCTGGCAGGTTGCCGATGCGCAATGGACGGCGCGCGATCTCGGCATTCCCGGCTTCGCCTCGGCGCAGGACGAGTACAGCCTGCTGAAGCGTGGCGCCGAAAAGGACCTGATCCCGGCCATCGCCCATTACGGCATGGGTCTCCTGCCCTATTTCCCGCTCGCCAATGGCGCACTGACCGGCAAGTACAAGCGCGGCGCGGCGATGCCGGAAGGCGCACGCCTGACCAAGCTGCCGCAGCGTGCCGGCGAGATCTTCAGCGAGGATAACTGGCGCAGGATCGAGGGTTTGACTGCCTTCGCCGAGGCGCGCGGCCACAGCCTCGTCGAGCTCGCCTTCTCCTGGCTCGCCGCGCAGCCGGTCGTCTCCAGCGTCATCGCCGGCGCGACCAAGCCCGAGCAGGTCGCGGCCAACGTCAGAGCGGCCGACTGGGCGCTGAGCGCCGAGGAATTGGCGGAGATCGATGCGATCGTGAAGTAACGTGTCGTCTTTCTCGGGCCGCGCATCGCGCGGACTCGAGAATCTCAGGACAAGCGTGCACTGGTGAAAGAGATGCTCGGGTCAAGCCCGAGCATGACGGCTTGGGCGCCGCCATTCCTGACAGCTTCTTGCACGTCGCGCCGCCATCGCAATGGACCCGCTGCCTGCGCCCGCTTATGGTCCGCGCCATGAGCGATGCAGCCACGAACGCCCCCGCCCTGAAGCCCGGCGACCACCTCTTTCTGGTCGACGGCTCGAACTTCATCTTCCGGGCCTATTTCCAGTCGATCAACCAGGACCGGAAATACAACGCCCGATCGGACGGTCTGCCCTCCGGCGCGGTCAGGCTCTTTGCCACCAAGCTCTTCCAGTTCGTGCGTGAAGGCGTGCTCGGCGTCAGGCCGACTCATCTCGCCATCGTCTTCGACAAGTCGGAGAACTCGTTCCGCAAGGCGATCTACCCCGCCTATAAGGGCAACCGCTCCGAGCCGCCGGCCGATCTCATCCCGCAATTCCCGCTGATGCGCGAGGCGGTGCGCGCCTTCGGTCTCATCCCAGTCGAGCAGGATGTCTACGAGGCCGACGACCTGATCGCGACCTATGCCCGTCAGGCCCGCGAGGCCGGTGCCGAGGTGCTGATCGTTTCCGCCGACAAGGACCTGATGCAGCTCGTTGGGCCGGGTGTCGCGATGTACGACCCCGCCTCCGGCGACCAGAAGAAGGGTGCCGGCTTCCGGGCCGAGCGCCGCATCGGCGAGCCGGAGGTGGTCGAGTATTTCGGCGTCACGCCGGATAAGGTCACGCATGTGCAGGCGCTCGCGGGCGACGCCACCGACAATGTGCCGGGCGCGCCCGGCATCGGCATCAAGACGGCCGCGCAGCTCATTGGCGAATATGGCGATCTCGAAACCCTGCTGGCGCGGGCCGGCGAGATCAAGCAGCCGAAGCGCCGGGAGACGCTGACCAATCCGGAAGTGATCGAGAAGGTCCGCATCTCGCACAAGCTCGTCACGCTGGTCGACGATGTGAAGGTCGAGACGCCGCTGGAACACCTGACGCTCGAACAGCCGGACCCGGCGAAGCTCGTCGCCTTCCTCAAGGCGATGGAATTCACCACCATCACCAAGCGCGTCGCCGAGGCCTATGAGGCCGATGTCGGCGCGATCGACCCCGATCCCGCGCTGGCGCCGGGCGGCTCGCGCGCGGCCGAGCTCAAGGCGCTCTATGCCGGCGCCGATGCCATAGAGGACGCCGTCTCTGCCACCGGCCCCGCTGCGCCGTCGCCGGCCGCGACTGCGCCGGAGGCCGGCGGTGGCGAGGCCGGCTGGATGAAGCCAGCCGATCTGGCCGCGTCCCGCAAGAACGAGGCGATCGCGGCCAAGATCGACCGCTCCAAATACGAATGCCTGCGCACGCTCGCCGATCTCGAACGCTGGATCGGCTGGGCCTATCAGGCCGGCCATGTCGCTCTCGATACCGAGACGAATTCGCTCGACGCGATGCAGGCCGATCTCGTCGGCATCTCGCTGGCGGTTGCGCCCGGCCGCGCCTGCTACATCCCACTTCAGCACCGTGCCGGGGATGGCGGCCTCTTCGACGAGGGCTTGCTGCCGGAGCAGATCCCGCTGGCGCAGGCCGTCGCGGCCTTGAAGCCCCTGCTTGCCGACAAGGGCGTGCTCAAGATCGGCCAGAATCTGAAATACGATCTACTGGTGCTGGAGCGCCACGGGCTCTCCGTGTCCCCGATCGAGGACACGATGCTCATTTCCTATGCGCTCGATGCCGGCACCAACAGCCACGGCATGGACAAGCTCTCGGAGCTGCATCTCGGCCACGAGACGATCCCCTATGCACAGGTGGCCGGCAGCGGCAAATCGCAGGTGACCTTCGACAAGGTGCCGCTCGACAAGGCGACCGACTATGCCGCCGAGGATGCCGATGTCACGCTGCGCCTCTGGCTCGCGCTGAAGCCGCGGCTGGCCGCCGAGAAGAAGACCGCGGTCTACGAGGTGCTGGAGCGGCCGATGGTCGCCGTGCTCGCCGCCATGGAAACGCGCGGCATCGCCATCGACCGGCAGATCCTGTCGCGCCTCTCCGGCGATTTCGCGCAGGGGCTGGCGCGGCTCGAGGACGAGATCTACGAGCTTGCCGGCGAGAAGTTCACCATCGGCAGTCCCAAGCAGCTTGGTGACATCCTGTTTGGCAAGATGGGGCTGGCAGGCGCCAAGAAGACCGCGACCGGCCAATGGGCGACCGGCGCCGGCGTGCTGGAGGATCTCGCCGAGCAGGGCCACGCGCTGCCTTCGAAAATTCTCGAATGGCGCCAGCTCGCCAAGCTGAAATCGACCTATACGGATTCGCTGCCGGGCTATGTGAACCCGCAGACCAGCCGGGTCCACACCTCCTATGCGCTGGCGGCGACGACGACGGGCCGGCTCTCCTCCTCCGAGCCCAATCTGCAGAACATCCCGATCCGCACGGAAGCGGGCCGCAAGATCAGAACGGCCTTCGTGCCCGAGAAGGGCTATAAGCTCGTCTCGGCCGACTACAGCCAGATCGAATTGCGGTTGCTCGCCCATATCGCCGAGATCCCGCAGCTCCGGCAGGCCTTCGCGGATGGCATCGACATCCACGCGATGACGGCCTCCGAAATGTTCGGCGTGCCCGTGCAGGGCATGCCGAGCGAGGTGCGCCGCCGCGCCAAGGCGATCAATTTCGGCATCATCTACGGCATCTCGGCCTTCGGCCTCGCCAACCAGCTCGGCATCGGCCGCGAGGAGGCGAGCGCCTATATCCGCAAATATTTCGAGCGCTTCCCCGGCATCCGCGACTACATGGACCAGACCAAGACCCATGTGCGCGCCCACGGCCAGGTCACGACGATCTTCGGCCGGGTCTGCCATTTCCCGGCGGTTTCCTCGAAGAACCCGTCGGAGCGCGCCTTCGTCGAGCGCCAGGCGATCAACGCACCGATCCAGGGCTCGGCCGCCGACATCATCCGCCGCGCCATGACCCGCATGGACAACGCACTGGCCGCCAACCGGCTCAATGCCCGGATGCTGTTGCAGGTCCATGACGAGCTCGTCTTCGAGGTGCCGGAGGAGGAAGTCGCAAGGACCCTGCCGATCATCGAGAAGGTGATGGTCGAAGCCCCGCATCCGGCCGTGCAGCTCAGGGTGCCCCTCGCCGTCGAGGCCCGCGCCGCCGACAACTGGGACGAGGCGCACTGAGGCCGCCGGGAACCGGGCCGATCCATCCCGCGTTGACGCTACCGACGCGCCAGGGGGGCGCGTGCTCTAACGCGTTGGAAGCAGGAACATGCTCAGCTCATCGGCCTGGCGGCCGTTTCCGCGTTATATGGCGGAACCGGATCCGGTGGAGGAAAGCGCCGAGGTCACGGCTTACGAGCATGATCTCATCGTCCGCTACGCCATTGTCGGCATCTTCGTCATCCTGGCGACGGCCTCGCTCGCGCTGACCAAGGTCATCGCCATGCCGGTCATGGCAGGCGTCATCTTCGGGCTGGTGCTCGGCCCGCTGGCCGACGGGCTCGTTCGCTATGGCGTGCCGCAGCAGGCGGCATCGGCGCTCGTGGTTCTGTTCTTCATTGGCCTGCTGCTCGGAGCGGTCGCGATCCTTGCCGTGCCGGTCGCAGGCTGGAGCGATCAGGCCCCCGCGATGATGGCGGCCCTCCAGACCAAGCTCGCCGGCGTCTTCGCCTTCATGGACGAGTTCAAGCGCGGCATCGCCGCGATGACGGGCAAGGGCGCCGAGCTCAGCGTCTCCCAGGGCAACCCGCTCTTCGATATCGCCCTGACGTCCTCGGCGGCCGCGGGCGGCATGCTGATCTTTGTCGCCACCGTCTATTTCTGGCTGGCGACACGGCGTCACCTCAAGGCCCGGATCCTCAGGCTCTGCCTCGGCCGCGGTGCGCGCCGATCCGCCGGCTCGTTCTTCGAGGAGATCGAGATCCGGGTGGCGCGCTACTTCGCTTTGGTGACGGTGATCAATCTCGGGATGGGCGTGCTGACCATGGCCATTGCCTGGTTGGCAGGGTTGCCTTTCCCGGTTTTCTGGGGTGCGCTCGCCTTCCTGCTCAACTATCTCGCCTTCATCGGTCCGGCGATCGTCGCCGTTCTGCTGCTGGCGGGCGCGCTCCTGGATGCACCGTCACTTCTCTCCGCGCTCTGGCCGGCCGCGGCCTACTACGCCCTCCATCTCGTCGAAGGGAATGCCGTGACGCCGGTCTTCGTCGGCAATCGGCTGACGATCTCCCCCTTCCTCGTCTTCATCGCCTTCATCTTCTGGCTCTGGCTTTGGGGGCCGATCGGAGCGGTGCTCTCGACGCCGATCGTGATCGTCGCCATGGTGGCGCAGGAGGAATTCGCCCGCTATCGCCGCGAGAAGGCCAAGGCTGACGGCGAGGAGGCGCAGGAAGCCCAGGCGGCCTAGCCGGAACAGAACCGCGGCCGGGCGCGTTGCGACAGCGGCGGGGCCTCTTGCGGCGGCGCAGCCGCCCCGGCACCATCCCCTTTCAGGAAAGCGACAGGAACCGATCGCCATGGCAACAACGACATCCGCGAAACGTCAGGCGGCCGCGGCCGCCAAGCGCGCCAAGGCCGAAGTCGAGGCGGGTGCCGAGGATGTTGCGGCCGAGATGCGCCAGTCCGGTGCCCGTGCCAAGCGGCAGACGAGCGCGCTCGAGGACACCTTGACCCGCAGCGCCGAAGAAATCGCGGCGACCGTGACGGATCGGCTGCGCGCCGTCGGCGTCGACACCGACAAGATGGTCGATGTCGCCAAGGAGCAGGCCACCGAGTTGCAGAGGTTGATCGAGGACGAGATCCGCGAGCGCCCGCTGCGCGCCCTCGGCCTGGCGGCCGCGGTCGGATTGTTCGTCGGCTATCTGTCGGCGCGCTGACCATGCTGGGGGGGCTCGGATCTTTCATCGCTTCGGAGGTTTCCGGGGCGGTGAAGCGCAACGTCACCGTTTACGGCCTGTTCGGTGTTGCGGCCTTGCTGCTGCTCTGCGCGGCCGGCTACGCGCTGAACGCCCTGCACACGCTGCTGGCGCTTCGCTACGGCGCGATCGCTGCGAGCCTGTGGATCGCGGGAGGGCTGTTTGCAGCGGCTCTGCTGGCCTTCAGCATTGGGCTTTTCGTCAAGAACCGGCGCCGGCCGCCGCGCCCGACCGCCGCGGCGGCGCTCGCTGCAGCGCCATTGGCCGCAAAGCTGATCGGTCCGCGGCTGAGCTGGCGCATAGCTGTCGCCGGTGGCGTAGTCGTGCTCGGCGCCATTCTCGGCCGACAGATCGTTGCCGGCGGCGACAAGGACAAGGACGAGGCGTGACCTCACAGACCTGTTCGGCGCCGCCGCGGTGGACGGCCTGTGTCATTTTACATAGGGATATCGGCATGCGTCCTTTAACAAGGCTGGCATGCCTGCCCAAGTGAGCACACGCAGTCGATTTTCGCTTCCGGCCCTCCCGGCCTTCGGCACGCGGCTTCGCTCGGCGACGACCACGATCATTGCGATCGGCGTCGTTGCCGTGGCGATCGTCGTGGCTGCGTGGATCAACCAGCAGGCGCGCGAGGCCGCCGACTCGGCCGCGCATGCCGTTGAGATCCGCGAGCGGGCCGAGCGCTTCCTCGGCCGGCTCCGCGATGCCGAGACCGGCCAGCGCGGCTATCTCCTCACGGGCCAGGCGAGCTATCTCGAACCCTTCACGGAAGGGCGGGCGGCAGCCGGGCCGGAGCTCGATATCCTCGCCGCCCTCGTCGATGCCGATCCGCTCCAGACGGCGCAGGTGGCCAAACTGCGCGACGACATGCGCCTTAAATTCGAGGAGCTCGACCGCACGATCGTGCTCGAGCGGGCAGGGCGCCGCGATGAGGCGCTGGCCCTCGTGCGCGATGCCACCGGCAACGACGCGATGGATCGGCTGCGCGACACGGTGCGGGAGATCCAGCAGACGGAGAACGTCCGCCTCCTGTCTCTCTATCGCCGGGAGGAGCGCCGCCGGCTCTGGGGCAGCACGGGTATCGTCATCGCGCTGGCGGGATTGGCGTTCGCCGCCTGGCAGCAGCTGCGCCGGCGCCAGCGCCGCAGCCTGGCGCTGGCGCTCAGCAATGCCGAGCTCGAAAAGATCGTCAGCGAACGGACCAGGCAGCTCGAGAACGAACATCTGCGGATCGAGGCGCTGCTGCGCGACGTCAATCACCGTGTCGGCAACAACCTGGCTATGGTCTCGGCGTTGCTCAACGTTCAGAGCCGGCAGACGCGGGAGCCGGCGGTGAAGGCAGCGCTGGCTCAGGCGCAGTCGCGCATCCAGGCGATCGCGGCCGGCCAGAGGCGGCTGCGCCTCGATATCGAGACGGACGAGATCGACGCGCGCCCTTATATGGAGGACCTGCTCGCCGAGATCGGCAAGGCGGCGGAAGGTCGCCCGATCACCATCGATCTCGATATGGATTCGATCCGCCTGCCGGGGCGCGATGCCGTCTCCTTCGTCGTCATCGTCAACGAGCTCGTCACCAACGCGATCAAGCATGCTTTTCCGGACGGTATGCCCGGGAAAGTCATGATCCGCTTCGCACGCGAAGACGCTGAGGACGCGCCGGCCCTCACCATGTCGATCGAGGACGATGGCGTCGGTCTGCCCGCCGCAGCCGAGAATAAGGGCCTGGGACAGACGGTGATCGCGAGCCTGCTGCGCAGCATGCGGGCCACAATGACGACCGAGCCGCTGCGCCCGGGGAACGAACGGCCCGGGACGCGTGTGACGTTGACGTTTCCGAAGCGGGAGAACTCGCAGCCTTCGCCTTGATGCGTTGAGTTTGTGCGCTGATCGAGCGCTTGGCCGCTAGCCTTGGGTGGCCTCGTCGCGGGCCCCGATCGCATTCACGACGAAACGGGCCACTTCGCCAATCGAGAACGGCTTGCGCAGGAAGCGTTCGCTGCGCAGAGGGGCGGGAACATCGCTCGGAGCCGATCCCGAGACGAAAGCGAAGGGTGTTCCGGCTTTCTGAAGAGCACGCGCGACGTCGAAGGTCTTGCCGTCGACGACGTCGATGTCGAGCAGCGCGCAGGACAATTTTCTAGCCGCGGCGCGGTGTGCTTCGGCGACGGATTCGACCACGATCAGCTCGGCCTCGGCGCCTAGCTGCTCCGCCACGGCACTTTCGATGTCCATGGCGATGAACGGGTCATCTTCGACGATCAGAACGCGGATATCAGCCATCGACCGGCGGCTTCTCACTCTGCAACCCCATGATGTCTCGATAACGTCATGGGATTGGCGATGTTCCTGCTTCCATCTCGATAGTGGGGTAGAAACGTTGACTTTGAGTCAATTTTGCCAGGTCAAGGTTAGCGAAAAGTAATTCTTCGGGGAGGATCACGCTGGCCCAGAGGTTTTGATCAGGTCGTGGGAACGCGTTCCCGCCCTATCGAATGTCGGTCTTTCAGCGCCGCTTGCCGGGAGGCACAAGCGTCAGTTCCAGGGCGGTCACGCCCGTCGCGACATTGATGCCGCGATGGCCCTGGAACGGCAGCGGCTGCAGGGTCACTTGGTTTTTCTCTCCCCCGTTCAGGACATGTCCGCTTGTTCCGGCGCCCGTCCCCGACGCGCTGTACTGACCCGTCAGCGCTCCGAGGGGCGCGCGTGCATACGGACCGAAGACGCGCCAGGCCATCGCCGCGCTGCGAATCGACGCGAGATCCATGCTGAAGCCGCGGACGACGCCGGTATATTGCTGGAGCGGCCCGCGCCTGGGGCGGAAGCGGCACTCCATCGGCTTCTGCGTCGTCACCGTTGCGGCAGGGGGGCTGCTGAGCGTGCAGGATAGCCGCCCGGTGGACGGCCCGGTCGGCTGCTGGGCCGATACCGGGCTGGTCAGGCATGCCAGGCCTGCGAAGGCGGCGAGGGCAAGGCTGGATCGGGAATGCCCAGTAATCATCGCATATGCTCCTGGCGGTGGACCGATCGAAACGCCCCAAGAAACCCACAGTTCCGCCGTAAGGGAACCAAAGCTAGCCTGTTGCGTTGACTCGTTATCTTGGCATGGGAATGTCGATGTCCGTGAGTCGTCTGCGGGGAGAAATCCCAACAATCCACGACCAGGCCTCCGAGGCGGCTCTTCCGCCATTCTGGGAGCTTGAGGATCTGCTGGCGACCGGACTTGATTGCGACGCGGCGCTGGCTGTGATGGCGGCGCGGCGCGCCGCTCCGCGGCTTGTCGATGGCGACGGGGTTGATGATACCCCGGAATCCCGGTCTTTCCTGCTGCGCTTCGACACTGGCGCCTAGATCTCCCCTACTGGCAAAAACGTGATGTGCGCGAACGTCGCGTCTGGATATCGACGTGCAGGTGGTTGGCATGGGCGGCGTCGGAGCCCGGCCCCAGCGCCGTCATGAACGCCCCGCACGCCGACTGACGGACTGCGTCGAGGAAGCGGTTCTGGACAAGGCCGGAGGGCTTCTCGACCAGGACTGTTTCCGACGTGCCGCCTTCCGCGAGTTTGAAGGCGAAGATGTCCAAGGCCTGACCGCTCGCATGCTCGCTGATCGGGCCGGTGGAAGCTCCATTGCGTCGCCGGCATTCCTGCCCGCCGCCGACACGCATCGCGGTGAGGCTGAGGTTGAAATATCCGCGCGCCAAGGGCTGAATGCTGGTGTCGAGCCAGTCTGCGATGGCCGATGCCATCGCGCAGCTGATCAGCGGCGCCGGCTCGAAGGTCACCGTCTGTCCCGATGCGCTGCCCCGGATTGCCAGCGCGTGGAGGCGGACCGGCTCGTCCACGCGGCAGGCGGGGTCGGCCTTCGAAACTTTCGAAACGGCAGACTCCAACCTGTTTCCGGGAATGGAGGCCATCCTGACGAGGCAAGCCTGGGGCTCTACGCTTGTCGTCTGGGGCAAGGGCTGGGAAGGCTGGGCGGGCGGGGGGGGCGAGGGCTTGGCTTGCTCCGGGGGAGGAGCGGGCGTGCGCGCCGGAAGCTCTGCGGGCCGCGGCGGCGGCAATCTTTGCAGGGACCAACTTGGCACGGACCCCTGGAACCGCGGTGACGCGACCTCCGCGCGGACTGACGCGGAGACGAGGCCGACTGCGGTCAGCAGAAGAATTCGTGCGGCTGAACCGCCGAGGCGACTTGCCGGGATCAGCTGTCGAGAGCGGCTGCTCCCGCCACAGCCAGGCTGGTCAATGCGGCCAGTACCAGTGACAGAATCTCGCCGCTCATGGCGCCCGGTGCCACGGCTCCTGAAAACAGCGTTGCCGCGACCGAAATCGCTGCGATCGCTGCCGACAAGCAGGTCATCGCCATGGTCCATGCCCTCCCGCACCGAAAACCAAACCGACATCGTGTTGCGGAACGTGCGGCGGCGGTGCTGGTTCCGGGCGCGACAAAAAAAGCCCGCGGCGCGCCGCGGGCTTCTGATCAGCAAGTAAAGGGGCTCAGGCGGCCTTGCGGCCGGCCCGCCGATCGAAGAACAGCGCCTGGCTGATCGCGGCCTTCACCGCTTCCGGCTGGAACGGCTTGGTAATCAGGAAGGCGGGCTCCGGCCGGTCGCCCGTGAGCAGCCGCTCAGGGTAGGCTGTGATGAAGATCACGGGCACGTCGATCGAGGTCAGGATCTCGTTGACCGCATCGAGCCCGGAGCTGCCATCGGCCAGCTGGATATCGGCCAGCACAAGGCCGGGGCGCTTCTTGCCGACCAGCGCGATCGCCTCGCGCTGCGTGCGGGCCACGCCGGTGACGCTGTGGCCGAGTTCCTCGACCATCGTCTCGATGTCGAGCGCGATGATCGGCTCGTCCTCGATGATCAGCACGTCGGTCGCGACCTGCTCGGCAATCTCCTGGCCGGCGGTCTGGACGAGCGCGGCCGCCTCGGTCGTGTCGACGCCCATGATCGTCCCGACCTCTTCGATCGAGAAGCCCTCGACGGTTCGCAGCAGGAAGGCTTGCCGTGGCCTTGGCGTCAGCGCCTCGAGATTGCGCTCGGCCGGAGCCCGCGTGAGCTCGACGATCGGCTCGCTGGTATCGACGCCGGCCGAGGACCACAGCTTCAGGAAGGACTGATAGAGACCGACGCGAGGATCGATGCCACGAGGAAAGCCTGATGGATCGGCGACGAGCGCTTCCAGCATTGCGACGACATAGGCGTCACCGCTGGCCTGAGTGCCGCTGAGGGCGCGCGCGAACCGGCGCAGGTAAGGAAGATGAGGCGCAATTTCTTTTGCGATAGACATGAACGCGTCCCTTTTATCGTGCCTGGATAATGGCTTAGGATGAGCCGCTGACAAGGAATTTATTTTTTGCCGGATGCGGAACCTTTTGAAATCGCGGCTGTTATTAGGGCGCATTGGTGTCGCCACCGCCATCTGGCTCTGGTTTCGCCGACAGAGAGATGAAGTGCGGGACTTGCTGGAAAAGCAGGCCCGGTTGCGGCGCGAGGGCTGAGATGAGCAACGTGGATACAGCGATGTCCGAGCCGGACGGAGGCGACAATGACGACTTCGAACTGGTTCTGGATGCGAAGGTGCAGGAATCCATAGGTCGCTCGCTCAAGGCGCACTACGACGACATTGTGAACGCACCTGTCCCGGACAAATTCCTTGTGCTGCTGGCGCAGCTCGAAGCGACGGAACTGCGCGCAGCCGGAGCGTCGTCCGATGAGTGCAAATGATCTCCCTCAGGCTTCCCGCGCTGCCAACGAGTTCAAGGACGGCCTGATTCGCGAAATCCCGAACTTGCGCGCCTTCGCGGCTTCGTTGTCGGGGTCGATGCAGCTCGCTGACGATCTCGTCCAGGATACGCTTCTCAAGGCGTGGGGCAACTCCGACAAGTTCGAACCGGGCACCAGCCTGCGCGCCTGGCTTTTCACCATCCTGCGGAACACCTATTACTCGCTCTATCGCAAGCGCGGGCGCGAGGTGCAGGACAGCGAAGGCACCTATGCCGAGAGGATGGCGACGCATGGCAATCAGGAAAGCCATCTCGACCTCGCCGATTTCCGCAAGGCGCTGGCGAAGCTTCCCGAGGAGCAGCGTGAAGTCCTGATCATGGTGGGCGCGACCGGCTTGTCCTACGAGGAGGCGGCGGACATCTGCGGCGTGGCGATCGGCACGATCAAGAGCCGGGTGAACCGCGCTCGGACGAAGCTCGCCGAGCTGCTTTCCATCGGTGGCGTCGACGATCTTGGGCCGGACCGCACCAGCGCGGCCGCGATGCAAAGGGTCGGTTCCGAACCAGTCGGCTCCTGATGCGTCTGGCGCGGTTCAGCACCGTTCGAGGGCGCCTTCTGGCCCTTCTGATCGCTATTGCGGTC
Organism: Allobosea sp. 10L417; assembly: GCF_056395485.1. Classification (NCBI taxonomy): domain Bacteria; kingdom Pseudomonadati; phylum Pseudomonadota; class Alphaproteobacteria; order Hyphomicrobiales; family Alloboseaceae; genus Allobosea; species Allobosea sp. 10L417. The sequence continues at coordinate 85,220 of NZ_JBFTJP010000008.1, read as the reverse complement.
CCGGTTGCTTGCGCCACGGCTTTCGCTGCCTATGCCACTTATCGCGCTGCCGTCGCGACGATCGAGGCAGCCCAGCTGCGCGCGGTCGATGATTTCGCGGTGCGCACGCGCGTCTGGTACCGGGGGGCTTCGCGCGCACTGCTCGCCTTTGGAACGATGGCGAGCGATCCGCGCGTCGATCCTGCTGTCTGCGAGGAAGCGGGGCTGGAAGCGATGCAGCGGGCGAGCGGCTTCCACGCCTTCTTCCTGCGCAGCGCCGATGGTCGCATCTGCGCGGCTTCTCTCAATGCCGATCTCTCGAAGGAGACACTGGGCGACGTCGCCAGACAGCTGGCAAAGCTTCCTTCCGTCGCGAACTGGAACGGCGCCGATCTCGGCAGAATCCGCTATGATCAGGTCACGCTCGCCGGCCGGCGTTATCTCGCCATCCTGATGGCCGACCCGGAGACGGCCGGCAGGGGTCTGCAAGAGGCACTTCTCCTGACCGCGCCGGAGCTGCTGGAGAACGTCTTCGATCTTGGCGATGGGCGGCGGGACATGAATGTCGCGTTGATCGGCCGGGGCAGTGACATCGTGGCCAACCGCGGCGACGATGCGGATATGAATTGGCTGCCGCAACAGAATCGGGTTCCGAACGGCCGCGAACGTTGGACGGCGCCCAGTCGCGCCGGTCCCGATCGCGTCTATTCGGCCCGGATGGTCGCCGATCCCGACTTCTACGTCATCGCCAGCTTCGACGACGGGCCGGCCCAAGCCGCGCGCCTGCAGTTCTTCGTGCTCCTGCTCGCGCCGCTGACCACTCTTGCACTGCTTTGCGTCGTCTACCTGCGCGCGATCGACAAGCATTGCGCCCGCTGGCTGCGCGGCATCGAAGCGGCGGCCCGTGCGCGGGCTTCGTCCGGGCGGGCGAGAGTGGCGCTCGCCGAGGACATGCCGAGCGATATCCGCAGCGTGGCGGAAGCTTTCAACGCCATGGTCGACGAGCAGGAGGTGCGTCAGCGCCGCCTGCAAACCGCCCTGGACGACAACCGTTTCCTCGTGCGTGAGCTGCATCACCGGGTGAAGAACAGCCTGCAGGTCGTCCAGAGTTATATCGGCCTGAGTAAGCGCGATTACCGCGACGAGGCCCGGCTGGCTCTCGCCGATGCCGAATGTCGCGTCCATGTCCTTTCGGCAGCCTATCGCTTCACGCTGGCGGACGGAGAGATGCAGCCGGTCCGCGTCGATCTCTTCCTCGACGACGTCGTCACGATGATCTCGAATCTGATCCGCAGCCGCGATCAGTGGGTGACGAGCCGGATCGATACGGCGGCGACGCTTTCGGTGGATCGCATCATCCCGCTCGGATTTCTTGTGGCTGATGTCGCTTCGCGCGCGCTGCGCAGCACGCCGGGCGTGCGCGTCACGGTCAATGTCGTCGATATCGACGACGACACGATCGAGGTCTGGCTCGACGCCGATCGCGAGATCAGCCACGGCGCGCCGCCGCGTATTTTTGCCGGCCTCCTCGCCCAGATCGAGGCGGTGCAGACAGCAGAGCCTCAAGGCGGTTCGCTTGGCCGCTGGCGTGTCAGTCATACGTCCTGACCGAGCTCTTTCCAAGTCAGAGCGGGACTGGCCGATCACATTGATTCAGCCAGATCCGATCCGGCTTGGGGCGCGTCGACCGGTTCGATCGATACGCCGACGCTCAGCCCCAGGAAGGACCCTGCCGGGCCGGTGAAGCTGCCGGCGATGGGTGAGGCATCCTCCGGCACGCGGGCGACTGCGACGCGCAGGAGTTGGCGATCGGCAACGAGATCATTGGTCGGATCGAACTCGACCCAGCCATCGCCGGGGATGAAGACGTCCGCCCAGGCATGGGTCAATCCCACCGCGCTGGTCAGCAGGGCGTCGTCCGGGCTCCTGTCATGGATGTAGCCGGTGACGAAGCGTGCGGCGAAACCCATGCGCCGTGCGAGTTCGATGAACAGCCAGGCGTAGTCGCGGCAGGAGCCAAAACCGCTCTCCAGGGTGTCGACGGGGTGCTGCGTGCCTTCGTCGAAACGGGTGGTGTAGCTGAGTGCGCCATGGAGCGCGTGAGCGAGATCGCGCAGGAGATGGCCCGAGCCCTGGCCGGTTCTCGCCCTGAAATCGGCGAGCCAGCGGTCGAGCATCTTGTCGGGGTCGGCGCTGGCGAGAGCGAGGAACGGCTGCAGCGCCGACCGCTCGTTTTCGCCGTAGACGACCCCGGTCAGCGCTGTGCCGGGCTTGATCTCGGAGCGCGGAATGGCGGGGCCGAAGCGCTGGAGCATCAGGGTGCTGACGATGTCGAGCGTATCGGCCTCGGCCTCGAAATTCGCGATGGCGACGGGATTGCCGTAGGCGTCGTGCATCCAGCTCAGGCTGGCGGACGGCGAGATCGAGAGGGCGGTATCGACGACGCGTAGGTCGAAGCTGTCGCGTGGCCGCAGCATCAGCCGATGTGGGCCGAAGGCGACGGGCTGCGCATAGCGATAGGTCGTTGCGTGTCGGATACGCAGCATGGGGGCTCTGCCTGCACTCAAAAAATAAGCCGCCAGAGGCGGCCTTGAAGTGCGACGCGAGGATGCGCCGCGCGTTTAACGCGGGGAACCGCGTCAGGTTCCGCTGGCAGGCTCAGCGTACGACATGCGTTATAGGCCCGCTTGCAAGCGCCTGCTGAGACGGTGAGGCGATCGCCCTCTTCGCCGTGCTGCGCGTCCGGTCAGCGGAATCGACCGCGGCGAAGCGGAGATCCGCGGCCTTGTCGCGTTCGCCCCTGGCCATGGCGACGCTCGTCGAACTCTGGTCGGAGGGGATTTGCAGTTGCGCTCCGATGGTCAGACCCGTGACGGCCGCACCCATGAAGCCGAAGAAAAGCAGGGCTCGTACAGCGGGGGCAAGGCTGGCTTTCGGCATGTCCATCTCCCAACGCTTCCGGCCCGGATGGGCCGGATTTCGACAGGAAAACGCAGCGGAAGCCGAGATGGTTCCTTTGGAGCCGATTCGGAACGCGCCGCCGTCTTGCGCGTTGGACGCTTGCCGATGCGTTCCGCGGCGGAGTCGGGGGGACCGGTGGGTTCATGAACATCGTCAGTAAGCAGGGCCGCTTGGGAACGCCTTGCCTTGCCTGCCCGCTGCGGCTCAAGCCCGCCTTCAAGGACAAGGCAGACGACGAGATCCGCTTCATTCAGGCCATGAAGATCGACCATCGCAGCCTTCCGGCCGGCGCCGACATCATTCACCCCGGCCAGGAGGATGCCGAACTCTACACGCTCTATTCGGGCTGGGCCTTCCGCTACCAATCCCTGCCAGACGGGCGCCGCCAGATCCTCAATTTTCTCCTTCCGGGGGATCTCGTAGGCCTGCAGGCTTCCCTGCTCAGCGCGGCCGAGCACGGCATCGAAGCGCTCACGGATGTCGAGCTCTGCGTCTTCCCGCGCAGGCGGATCTGGGACCTCTTCGTCAGAATGCCGACGCTGGCCTATGAGTTGGCCTGGCTGGGCTCACGCGAGGAGAGCCTGATCGACGACAATCTGACCACGGTCGGCCAGCGCAATGCGGGCGAGCGGATCGCCGCGCTGGTGATCTCGCTCTACCATCGCGCCGATACGCTAGGCCTCGTCAGCAACCACAGCTTCGCCTTTCCGCTCTCGCAGCAGCAGCTCGCCGATGCGCTGGGCTTGTCTCTGGTCCACACCAGCAAGACCTGGTCGCGTCTGCGCAAGGCCGGGCTGTTCTCGCTCTCGGGCGGGCGGCTGACGCTGCTCAACCCGCGCCTGACCGCACATATGGCTGCGGTCTACGAGCAGGCTTCGCCGCCGAGGCCGTTGATCTGACAGCTTTTTGCCGGAACTGCGGAAAAGAACTTGGCGGGCGGCCGCTCTTGACCCCATATGCCGCGCAGGTAACGTTCGGCTGCGTCAGACGCGTCGTCTCTGCGGCGATCAAGGGGTGCCATGTCTTCGACGATCCGTCATCGTCCGCGCGCAACGTCGCTCGCCGCTCGCCTCGGGCAATCCCGCGTGGCGTCGCGGATCGAGGGCGAGGTGCGGGTGACGGCGGCTGACCTTGTCGACAGCGTCGCCGAAGCCAAGCTCAAGGTGGCGGCCGTCCGCTACAAGGTCGAGAGCGAAGTTCGCAGCACCGCCGAGAAGTTCAAGAGTCGAGTCAGCGAAGCCAGGGCGAAGCTCGGCGACGAGGCCCGCTTCATCAAGTCCTGGATCGACGACCCGCTGCGCACCGGCTCGGTGACGCCGTCGAGCCCGGCGCTCGCGCGGCGGATGGCCTCCTTCGTCGATCCCGAACAGCCCGGCCCGGTCATCGAGATCGGCCCCGGCACCGGCCCGGTCACCGAAGCGCTGATCGAGCGTGGCATCGACGAGAGCCGTCTCATCCTCGTCGAGTACAGCCCGGAGTTCTGTGAGCTCCTGCGTCAGCGCTTTCCGCATGCGACGGTGGTGCAGGGCGATGCGTATGCCCTGTCCAAGACTCTCACCGGCCATCTGCACGAGAAGGCGATCGCGCTCGTCTCGAGCCTGCCGCTGTTCAACCGGCCGCCGGCCACCCGCACGGCCTTGGCGCGCGAGGCCTTTCCGCTGCTTGTCGAGGGCGCGCCGTTCATCCAGTTCACCTATTCGGTGATCTCGCCGATCCCGCGCAAGGGATCCGGCCTCAAGGCCTTCGTCTCCGATTGGGTGCTGCGCAACATTCCGCCTGCGCGGGTCTGGGTCTACCGCCAGATCCGGTGACGATCCGAGTTTTCGGCAGCCCTGCATTGCATACAACGCTTGATTCGCGCGGCGTTCCTCACTGAATCGTAACCCCTGATTGCTAGGCACCCTTCGCGACCGGGTGCTCCGCTGGCCTGCTCGCCAGAGGAGCCGGATCAGCCGATGAGTGCCCCAGTCCTCCGTTTCAGCCTGCCGCGTTGGCGTGTGACGCGCTGGCTTGCGGATGCCGGCCCGGATGTCCCCCCCGATATCCGGGGCGCGCTGGTTGCAAGCCTCTACGGCACGCTGCCGATCTTCGCCGGCGGCGTCATCAACTCGCTGGCGGTGTCCTTCCTGATCGCCTGGCGCATCCCGACCCTGCCATTCACGCTCTGGTGTGCTTTCGAGATCGTTTGCTGCGTCGTGCGCCTGTGCGTCCTGCTTGCGGCGCGCAAGCGTGCCGCGCGCGGCCAATCGACCCCCACCGACATCTATCTCCTGCTCGGCGTCGCCTGGGCGGCCGGCATCGGCGCCGGCACGTTCCTGAGCCTGATGAGCGGCGACTGGGTGGCGTCCACGCTCGCCTGCCTGTCGGCGGCTGCGATGGTGGGCGGCATTTGCTTTCGAAATTTCGCGGCGCCGCGCATGGCCGGCGTGATGGTCGCACTCACGCTCGGTCCCTGCGTGCTTGCGGCGCCTTTCCTGTCCGAGCCGATAATGCTCATCACCTTCATGCAGATCCCGTTCTATCTCTTCAGCATGACGATGGCGGCCTACAAGCTGAACGGGATGCTGATCTCCACCATGCGGGCGGAACGCGAGAATGCCTTCCACGCGCGGCACGACATGCTGACGGGGCTGTCGAACCGGACCGGGTTGGCCAAGGCCTTCACGACGAAATTCGACGATGCGAAGCCTCCCAAGGGGCTTGCCCTGGTCTATCTCGATCTCGACGGCTTCAAGGCCGTCAATGACAGCTACGGCCATATGGCGGGGGACGCTTTGCTCCAGCTGGTGGCCGAGCGGCTGCGCGGCCTCGTCCGGGCGTCCGACATCGCGGCGCGCATCGGCGGCGACGAGTTCGTCGTCCTCTCCGAGCAGACCGAGCACGTTCAGCTTCAGCGCTTCGGCGAGCGGATCGTGCGGGAAATCTCGGAGCCTTACGAGCTCGACAGCGGCCACAGGCTCCATATCGGCGCCTCCGTCGGCATTGCGCTCGCTCCCGAGCATGGCCGCGACATGAACAGCCTGATGACCGCGGCCGATGCCGCGCTGTACCAGGCGAAGTCGCGCGGCAAATCGCTGTGCGTCATCGCTTCGCAGCGTCCGGTGATCGGGGGCGCCTCCTCCGGCGGGACGCTTCGCCTGCAATAAGCGGTTGCCGGCGCGGAGGGGCTTGACCCGGCGGTCCCGCTCGGGCTTGCCTGCCATGCGCAGCAGCCGGGATCTCAGGCGTGACGGATATCGGGCGGCTCGTCCGCGACATTGCCGACGAGATGCGCGACGCCGGCGAGCGCGGCGAGGTCGCGACCTATATCCCGCCGCTCGCCCGCATCGATTCGCGTCAGTTCGGGCTCTGCGTCGTGACGGCGGATGGCGCAGTGCACGCCGCCGGCGACAGCGAGGAACCCTTCTCGATCCAGAGCGTCTCCAAGGTATTTGCTCTGACCCAGGCGCTCGGCAAGGTCGGCGACACGCTCTGGCGCAGGGTGGGGCGCGAACCCTCCGGCACGCCTTTCAACTCGATCGTTCAGCTCGAACGCGAGCAGGGCGTGCCGCGCAATCCCTTCATCAATGCCGGCGCGCTCGTCGTCGCCGACATCAATCTCGCCGGCCACGAGCCACGCGTCGCGATCGGCGAATTGCTGCGCTTCGTGCGCTACCTGGCGGATGACGACAGGATCGTCATCGACGACGCTGTCGCGCGGGCCGAGCAGGCGACCGGTTTCCGCAACATCGCGCTCGCCAACTACATGAAGGCCTTCGGCAACGTCACCCACGCGCCGGAGCTGACGCTCGGCGTCTATTTTCATCAATGCGCGATCGCCATGAGCTGCCGCCAGCTCGCCATGGCCGGGCGGTTCCTGATGCATGGCGGGCTCTACGAACCGGGCGGGCCGCGCGTCGTCTCGGCCCAGCGGGCGCGGCGCATCAACGCGCTGATGCTGACCTGCGGCCACTATGATGCTTCGGGCGACTTCGCCTTCCGCGTCGGCCTGCCCGGCAAATCGGGTGTCGGCGGCGGCATCCTCGCCGTCGCTCCAGGCAAGGCCGCGATCGCTGTCTGGTCGCCCGGCCTCAACGCCAACGGCAATTCGCTGCTCGGCACGCAGGCGCTGGAACGCCTGGCCGAGGCGACCGGCTGGTCGGTCTTCGCGCGCTAGCGAGAACGTCTAGCTCCGCAGGCCCGGCGCCTCTTGCCCGGTGCGCGCAACGTATTCCGTGTAACCGCCGCCATAGGCGTGGACGCCTTCGGGCGTCAGCTCCAGCAGCCGGTTCGACAGCGCAGCGAGGAAATGCCGATCGTGCGAGACGAAGAGCATCGTGCCCTCATATTGCGAGAGCGCGGTGATCAGCATCTCCTTGGTCGCGATGTCCAGATGGTTGGTCGGCTCGTCCAGCACGAGGAAGTTCGGCGGGTCGTAGAGCATCATCGCCATCACGAGGCGCGCCTTCTCGCCGCCGGACAGGAAGCGGCAGCGCTTCTCGACATCGTCGCCGGAGAAGCCGAAGCAGCCGGCCAGCGACCTGAGCGAGCCCTGCCCTGCCTGCGGAAAGCGGTCTTCCAGCGCCTCGAACACGGTGCGCTCGCCGTCGAGCACCTCCATGGCGTGCTGGGCGAAATAGCCCATCTTGACGCTGCTGCCCACGGTGACGGTGCCCGCGTCGGCCTCGGTCGCGCCGGTGACGAGCTTGAGCAATGTCGATTTGCCAGCCCCGTTCACGCCGAGGATGCACCAGCGCTCCTTGCGACGGATATGGAAGTCGAGCCCCTCATAGATGCTGCGGCTGCCATAGGCCTTGTGCACGTTCTTGAGGCTGGCGACATCGTCGCCGGAGCGCGGCGCCGGCTGGAACTCGAAGGCGACGGTCTGGCGCCGGCGCGGCGGCTCGACGCGCTCGATCTTGTCCAGCTTCTTCACCCGGCTCTGCACCTGCGCGGCATGCGATGCGCGGGCCTTGAAGCGCTCGATGAAGGCGATTTCCTTGGCGAGCATCGCCTGCTGGCGCTCGAACTGCGCTTGCATCTGCTTTTCGGCCAGCGCGCGCTGCTGCTGGTAGAATTCATAGTCGCCGGAATAGGTGGTCAACGCGCCGCCGTCGATCTCGATGATCTTGCCGACGATGCGGTTCATGAACTCGCGATCGTGCGAGGTCATCAGCAGCGCGCCTTCGTAACCCTTGAGGAAGGATTCCAGCCAGATCAGGCTTTCGAGGTCGAGATGGTTGCTCGGCTCGTCGAGCAGCATCGCGTCCGGGCGCATCAGCAGGATGCGGGCGAGCGCGACACGCATCTTCCAGCCGCCCGAGAGCGCGCCGACATCGCCTTCCATCATCTCTTCGCTGAAGCCAAGGCCCGCCAGAACTTCGCGGGCCCGCCCGTCCAGGGCGTAGCCGTCGAGCTCCTCGAAGCGGCCCTGCACCTCGCCATAGCGGGTGATGATGTCCTCCATCTCGTCGGCCCTGTCCGGGTCGACCATGGCGGCCTCGAGCTCTGCGAGCTCCGCCGCGACCGTGCTGACCGGCCCGGCCCCGTCCATCACCTCGGCGACCGCGCTGCGGCCGGACATCTCGCCGACATCCTGGCTGAAATAGCCGATGGTGATGCCGCGATCGATCGAGACCTGACCCTCGTCCGGTCCTTCCTCGCCAGTGATCATCCGGAAAAGCGTGGTCTTTCCGGCGCCGTTGGGCCCGACGAGGCCGACCTTTTCGCCCTTGAGGAGCCCGGCCGACGCCTCGATGAAGACGATCTGCTTTCCGTTCTGCTTGCTGATGTTCTCGAGGCGAATCATTCGTTTGGAAACCCTGGGAAGCGGCGCCCCCGTGCCACTAAGCCATCGGGAGCGAGTGGGAAAGGCGGCGCGAGGCCGCGATCAGGTTGAGAGCGGGGCGCTGCGCGCGTCGGCAGCACGCAGGAGATCGGCGGGCGTGAGCGCGATCTGCAGGCCGCGCTGGCCGCCATTGACGTAAACCAGCGCCTCGCCGGACGCCGCTTCGTCGACGATGGTCGGCAACTTGCGCTTCTGGCCGAAGGGACTGACGCCGCCGACCTTGTAGCCGGTGAGCCTTTCGGCATCCGGCACCGGCATCATCGCTGCCGACTTGCCGCCGAAGGCCGCCGCGACCTTCTTCATGCTGGCCTCGCGATCGGAGGCGAGCACGATGCAGACCGGCTTGCCGTCGACCTGTGCGATCAGGGTTTTGAGGACGCGATGGGGCGGCTCTCCCAGCGCTTCGGCTGCCTGCAATCCGACCCGCTCGGCATTGGGATCATAGTCGTAGCTGCGTAGCTCGAAGCCGATGCCGAGCCGCTTCAATGCCTGGGTGGCAGGGGTCGTCTGGGCCATGATCCGGTGAATACTGGGCTAGCGGCGGAACCGGTGCAGGGCGCGAGCGCACTCACCGCGACAGCCAAGTACCCCCTTGCCGGCGACTTGGAAAGCGCAGCGCCCGCGACTTCCTGCAGATCCTTCGACGTCGGTCGGCTAGTACTTTACCACACGGGCGCCAGGCACGGGCTCGGGCGGCGGCGCTGCCTGCGCGACGGCGCCGAGCGGGAACGCGATGCTGAAAAGACCGATCGTCCCCTGTGGCCGGTTTTCGACGCTCACCTCGCGCAGCACTTTGAGGCGTGCCGTGACCGGCGTGCCGGCGACGGCGAAGGAATAGGCGATCGTGCCGCCGACAGCGGTCACACGGCCCTTATAGGGGCCGAGCGACGCGCCCGAACCGCTGTCGCCGGTGATCTGCTGGTAATGTGCGAACAACGCGCCGACCGAGAATTCCTTGCTGAAATATTGGCTGACGGCGAGGTCGACATGCACGGCGTTGCCGCTCTTGTAGTCGGTCGCGTCGTTGGTGCCGTTGATCTCGAGGCCGACCGCGCCGGAGATGTCCAGCCCGATCTTCGGATCGAGCCAGGTCGCGGCGGCGTAGATGTCGCCGATCCAGCGGTTGAACGAGAGGTTGGACAGCGAGCCGTCTTGATAAGTGCCCGACGGGATGTTGACTGCGCCGCCGACTTGCCAATGGAAGTTGCCGGCATGCCAGCCGACGAAGCTGGTGAGAACGGGGTCACCAAACAGGAAGTCCGAATCCCGCAGCTTTGCGCCGAAGGCGCGGCCGAGGCGGGGCGCGGCGATCAGCGCGCCCGCACTGACGCGGGGCTGGCCGAACGGCAGGGTCAGGGCGAAACCCAGATTGCCACCGAAAATCTCGATCGGCGTTACCCAGGTCGGTGTGACGAAATCGACCCGCGCCTCGACTTTCACATTGGCCAGGACGGCGCCGCCGATCTGCGTCTGCCGGCTCGCCGAGAGGCGCCCCGAATAAGAATAGAAATCGTTCTCGAAGTAGAAGCCGGGCGGCGGGACGATGCCTGCGCCGGGTCCCCGAAATCCAGGAACATAAAGGCTCGCGCCGCCCTCGGTGGCGAATGCGGTATCTGGAATTGCACCGGCGACGACCCACGCCGTCGCTGCGAAGACGGCCGTACCGATGCGCCGCATGAACGATTTCCCTGACCCCTGCCGTCGACGCTGGGCTGATTTGCTTCAGTCGTCAAGAAGCGCGGTCTTTCCGTTTCTGGTCCCAGGACCGGCATTGTTACGGTTACATGATGTTCAGCAAGCGATGACCTCAGCCAGAATGTGGACGTGCCCGTTCCACTGAAGAAGGCGCGGCCGATGGAAAAGGCGCAAAGACGCGGCCTGGCTCGCCTGATGCTTCGGTGGCCACAGAAACGCGCGGCGCTCAAGACCCTGTTCGACAGGGATGCGCGGATTGCGGAATTATGCGAAGCCTATGAGGTCGCCTGCGAGGCGGCGTCCTATTGGGACAAGTCTGCGGCTCCTGCCGCCCTCGAGCGGTCGCAGGAATATCGCTCGCTGATGATTGCGACAGAGCAAGATATCTTGAATCGACTTTCTTGAGGTAGGGAAGATTCGCGAGCGCGCCATGCGTATTCGCGCTTGCCCACGGGATTGACAGAGAGTCATAGTGCGATCGGCATATAGCGAATATCGACGTGGTTTCGGTCCAGCAGCGGGGCTGAGCGATGGGCGAGAGCTTGAATAGCGGGCAGGAGCCACCAGGAGCCGATCAGGTTCTCGGAGCGCTCGAAGTACTGCTGAATTCCGATGATCTACGCCTGTCCGAGCGCAACCGACGCTTTCTCGCATTTGTGGTGACGCAGGCCGTCAAGGGCTCGGCCGATCGCATCAAGGCCTACACCATCGGGGTCGATGTTTTCGGCCGTGACGAAGCCTTTGACCCGACGACGGATCCGATCGTCAGGATCGAAGCGACCCGCCTGAGAACGGCCCTGGCGTCCTATTACGAAGGCGCCGGATCTGATGCCGCTCTCCGGATTTCACTTCCTAAAGGCGGTTACGTCCCGGTTTTCGCCTGGTCCTGTGTGGTCGACGGTATCGAAGCTGGCTGTGGTCTTGTCGAGAGCGGGGCCGACCATTCGTCGTTCGCCCCGCAAGTCATCCTGCAGGACCATACCGGGCGCGGCAACGACGACATGGCGGCGCGGGCCGAGCTTTTCGTCGATGCACTTGCCATGATGCTGCAGAGGGCTTCCTTCTCCATCCGCGTGGTGCCGTCGGATGAGCGCCGGGCGGCAGTTGAGTCGATCCAGGCCATCTACTCCGCGCCGCACGAGGCGTTCTCGCTCGATATCGCCGTGCGCCCCGTCGACAGCACGATGCGCTATTCCTGGCGCCTGGGCGATCTCGGCACCGGAGAAGTCCTGGCCACCAGTTTCCGGGACTATGTGGTCGCGGGTGCATGTGGCTATGAGCGCGTCGACAACCTGGCCGCCGAAGCCACGAGCGCGATCTCCGCCGCCATCGGCCTGCGTCGGCACGCGCGCGGCGCCGGGCGACCGTAACTGTTACAAGCTTAAGCTCGGAATGCCCCCGTGCGATGCATTCGATCGCGTGCGCGGACGAACGCTGTGTCGGCAATGTCTCCACTGTCGCGATGCGAAACCAGGAGCATTTCATGGAACGCCAAAAATTCCTGGCTGCGGTGGCGGCGGCGGCGTTGGCCACCGTCATGGGCCTCTCAGGGGCCGCAAAGGCCCAGCAACCCGCCCCGGCCTCGGCCCCTGCCCGGCCCAACATCCTCGTGATCTTCGGCGACGACATCGGGCAGAGCAACATCAGCGCCTATTCGCATGGGGTCGTCGGCTACCGGACGCCGAACATCGACCGTATTGCCCGGGAAGGCACGATGTTCACCGACTATTACGCGGAGAACAGCTGCACGGCCGGCCGTTCCACCTTCATCACCGGTCAGGTCTGTCTGCGGACCGGCCTCTGCAAGGTCGGCATCCCCGGCGCCACTGTCGGGCTGCAGGACCGCGACGTCACCATCGCGCAGGCGCTCAAGCCTTTGGGCTACGCGACCGGACAGTTCGGCAAGAACCATCTCGGCGATCGCGACGAATATCTGCCGACCCGGCACGGCTTCGACGAGTTCTTCGGCAATCTTTACCATCTCAATGCCGAGGAGGAGCCGGAGCGCCCCTATTATCCGAAGAACGACGCCAATTTCGTCAAATCCAATTCACCGCGCGGCGTGCTCAAGACCTCCGCCGACGGCAAGATCGAGGACACCGGCCCGCTCACGGCCAAGCGGATGGAGACGATCGACGACGAGACCACCGCGGCTGCGATCGATTTCATGCAGCGGCAGGTGAAGGCGCAGAAGCCCTTCTTCACCTGGATGAACACCACCCGCATGCATGTCTACACGCATGTGCGCGAGTCCATGAAGGGCCGCAGCGGCATGCCCGGCAACGACTATGCCGACGGGATGCTCGAGCATGACGAGGATGTCGGCAAGCTCCTGAAGGCGCTCGACGATCTCGGCGTCGCCAACAACACCATCGTCGTCTACACCACCGACAACGGCCCCAACCAATGGTCCTGGCCCGATGCGGCGACCACGCAATTCCGCTCGGAAAAGGATACGAATTGGGAAGGCGCCTTCCGCGTCCCGGCAATGATCCGCTGGCCGGGCAAGATCAAGGCGGGCGAGGTCTCGAACGAGATGGTCTCCGGCCTCGACTGGTTCCCGACACTGGTCGCCGCCGCTGGCGATGGCGATATCAAGGACAAGCTCGCCAAGGGCACGACGCTCGGCAACCAACAGGCCAAGGTCCATCTCGACGGCTACAATCAGCTGCCCTACCTGACCGGCCAGCAGCCAAAATCGGCCCGCAACGAGTTCTTCTACTTCAATGACGATGGTGAACTCGTCGCCTATCGCTACAACGACTGGAAGATCGTGTTCTGCGAGCAGCGTCAGCCCGGCGGTTTCATCGTCTGGGCGAACCCCTTCACCTGCCTGCGCGCGCCGAAAGTCTTCAACCTGCGCATGGACCCGATGGAGCGGGCCGACATCGTCTCGGACCAGTATTATGACTGGCTCGCGAAGAACGCCTATCTGATCCAATACGGCGTCTGGAAGGTCGCGCCGTTCCTGCAGACCTTCAAGGAGTTTCCGCCGAGCCAGCGTCCGGCGAGCTTCAGCGTCGACCAGATGGTGGATGCTCTGATGCGCAATCTGGACCGCACGGGCGCCTCAAAATAGCCGCCGGCCGAACGAGGGGGCCTGCGAAGGCGGGCTCCCCAGCTTTCGCGGGGGCGGAGGACGGGCGTGGTCGCAAATGGCGATTGCGCCCTCTTGGGGCGGCATGCGATCCAAGCAGGGAAGTGTAGCAGAATGCCGCGGCGTTGCCTGCGCGGCCGATCTTCGCGAGAAAGGGCTGGCGATGCGGCCGGATGACATCATCGCTCGTTTCCGGGTCGCCGATGGCGACAGCTTCCGACTGAAGCAGTTCGATCCGGCCGAGACCTGCGGTCTCGACATCGAGAAGGACGAGGCGAAGGAGCTGCTGCAGCTCGGCGTCAAGCGTCTGCACGACCTCCAGGAGCGCCTTTACGCCGAGCGCCGCTGGTCGATCCTGATCGTTCTGCAGGCGATCGACACGGCGGGCAAGGACAGCACGATCAAGCACGTCATGTCGGGCGTGAACCCGCAGGGCTGCATCGTGCATTCCTTCAAGGCTCCGAGCCTGTCGGAGCTTCGCCACGATTTCCTGTGGCGGGCCGGCTGCAAACTGCCGGAGCGCGGCGAAATCGGCATCTTCAACCGCTCCTATTACGAGGAGGTGCTGGTCGTGCGCGTCCATGAGGATTTGTTGCGCAAGCAGAACCTGCCGCCCGAGCCCGCCGGCGAAGAGCTCTGGACCAAGCGCTTCGAGAGCATTCGCGACTTCGAGAAACATCTCGCGCGGAATGGCACGGTCGTGCTGAAGTTCTTCCTGAACCTCTCCCGGGAGGAGCAGAGGCGTCGGTTGCTCGCGCGCATCGACGAGCCAGACAAGAACTGGAAGTTCGATCTGAACGACATCGTCGAGCGGGAACATTGGGACGACTACCAGCGGGCCTATCAGGCCGCGATCGCCGCCACCGCGACGAAGGTCGCTCCGTGGCATGTCGTGCCGGCCGACAATAAATGGTTCACGCGGCTCGTCGTGGCGGCGACGATCGTCGAACGCCTTGAAAAGCTCGACCCGCGCTTTCCGGCCTTCGACGAAGATCTGCGCAAGGCGATGGCGAAGGCGCGCAAGCAGCTTCTCGCCGATGGCGAACGCAAGAACGGCAAGGGAGACTAGGGCCATGGCAGATGCCGCGGAGATCGAGGCCCGCGCCGGGACGGATGGAATGGTGCATCTCCCCGGCGGCCTGTTCCGGATGGGCTCGGACAAGCACTATTCCGAGGAGGCGCCGAGCCATCGTGCCTGCGTCGACCCGTTCTGGATCGATGTGACGCCGGTCACCAACCGGCAGTTCCGCGCTTTCGTGGAGGCGACGGGCCATGTCACCTTCGCCGAAATCGCCCCGGACCCGAAGGACTATCCGGGCGCCCTGCCGCATATGTTGCGGGCGGGGTCGCTGATGTTCGACCCGCCTTCGCATCCCGTCGATCTGCGCGACTGGTCGCAATGGTGGACCTTCAAGTTCGGTGCGACCTGGCGCAAGCCCTATGGCGCAGGCTCCTCGCTCAAGGGGCTGGACGATCACCCGGTGGTCCATGTCGCCTATCGCGATGCCGAAGCCTATGCGGCCTGGGCCGGCAAGGCGCTGCCGACGGAGGCGGAATGGGAATTCGCCGCCTGGGGCGGCCGCGACGATTCTGAATTCGCCTGGGGCGACGAGCTCATGCCGGGTGGCCGGCACATGGCCAATACCTGGCAGGGGAACTTCCCCTTCGAGAACACCAAGGAGGATGGCTGGGCCCGTACCTCGCCGGTCGGGACCTTCCCGCCGAATGGCTATGGCCTCTATGACATGATCGGCAATGTCTGGGAGTGGACCGCCGATTTCTGGTCGGTGCAACATCAGGGCGATGCGCCGAAAGCCTGCTGCGTGCCGCAGAATCCGCGCGGCGGCCCCGAAGCCGAGAGCTATGATCCGCGCATGCCGGACATCCGCATCCCGCGCAAGGTCCTGAAGGGCGGCTCCCATCTCTGCGCGCCGAATTATTGCCGGCGGTACCGGCCGGCGGCACGTCACGCCGAACCGATCGATACCTCCACCAGCCATGTCGGCTTTCGCTGTGTTGTCCGCGGGCGCTGACCCCTCTAGAGATGAGCTGCAACCACGCGCGACAAAAGGACGGCTGAGGCCGAAATCCGCATGATCGACACCAGCAGTCTCCGTTTCTCCGCCTTGCTCACGCTCATCGTTCCCGCCGCCATGCTGGGTGCCTGTACGACCCAGGAGGCTGCTTCGTCGCCGGAGCCGCAGCTCAGCGTGACGTCGGTGCCGCCGCCGCGCAGCTATCTTGATCCCGGTCCGATCCCGGCGCGCGCCGGCGGACCTGCCTACATCCAGGCCGGCACGAACAGCTTCGCGCGCCAGACGGACAGCTTCGGCAACGATCTCGTTCCCAAGATTCCCTGAAGCCGGCGATGCCGGTTCGGGGCTTCGGCCCCGACCCGGCATTTACGGTTACACGCTTGACGACGCAGGCATGGGCCGCACAGAGCCGCTTCTCGCCATGGCGCGGGCGCGGGCCGCCCCCTGCCGCCGTAACGGTTACGCGGCTGACTTGAGCTCAGCTTTCGCCACAGTCCGATCCGGATGCAGTTGAGGGATCGGGCCATGGATGGAGCCGGGCGGACCGCGCGCGATACCGTGAATGACCTGCAGAGCCGGATGAATGCCGACATCATCGGGCAGGCGCGGGTCGTCGAGCGCATCGTCGTCGCGCTGCTCGCCAATGGCAATGTCCTGCTCGAAGGACTGCCGGGCCTCGCCAAGACGCGGGCGATCAAGAGCCTCTCGGCCAATCTCGAATCCGCGTTCAGCCGCATCCAGTTCACGCCGGACCTGCTGCCCTCCGATGTGACCGGCGGCGAGATCCTGCGGGCCAATGGCCAGTTCGAATTCCGCAAGGGCCCGGTTTTCGGCAACCTGATCCTCGCCGATGAGATCAATCGCGCCCCGCCCAAGGTCCAGTCGGCCTTGCTAGAGGCGATGGAGGAGCGCCACGTCACCGTGGCTGGCAAGCGCTACGACCTGCCGCCGCTCTTCATGGTGCTCGCCACGCAGAATCCGATCGAGCAGGAGGGAACCTATCCGCTGCCCGAGGCGCAGATGGACCGGTTCCTGATGCATGTTCGCATCGACTACCCCTCCGATGCCGACGAGGTGAAGGTGATGCGGCTGGTGCGCTCCGAGACCGCCGCCGCGAATGTGAGGCCGCCGGAGACAGCCGCGTCGATCCCGCAGCAAGTGATCTTCGATGCCCGCGCCGAGATCGACCGGGTGACGACGAAGGGTGTTGTCGAGGCCTATATGGTCGGGCTCGTCGCGGCGACGCGGCGGCCCGCCGAATATGGCGAGCACCTCAAGAACTGGATCGCGGTCGGCGCCAGCCCGCGCGGGACGCTGGCGCTCGACAAATGCTCGCGGACCTATGCCTGGCTGCAGGGGCGGGACTACGTCACCCCCGAGGATGTGCAGGCCGTGGCGCATGACTGCCTACGGCATCGGATTTCGCTCGGCTACGAGGCGGGTGCCGCGGGCGTCAGCGCCGATGCGGTGCTCGACGAGGTGGTGAAACAGGTCGCCGTTGCGGCGTAGCGAGGCGCGTCATGGCGTTGATGCGGGAGAGGGCGAGGACGGGAGGGCCGGCTCCGGCCGCGGGAGCCCGTGCCTTCGCCACGCTCGACGACCTGCTTCGGCTCAAGCATCGCGCCCTTGGCTTCAGCTTCCTGCCGCGCCAGCCCGTGCATAGCCTGCTCGCCGGCCGCCACGCCTCGCGCCTGCGCGGGCGCGGCCTGAATTTCGAGGAACTCCGGCACTATTTCGAGGGTGACGACACCCGCACCATCGACTGGCTCGCGACGGCGCGGCTCGGCAGCCCGCATGTGCGGGTCTATTCCGAGGAGCGCGATCGCCCGGTCATCCTGCTTGTCGACCAGCGCAGCACGATGTTCTTCGGCAGCAGGCGGGCGATGAAGTCGGTTGCCGCTGCTGAGGCTGCCGCGCTCGCGGCCTGGCGTGTCACCTCCCTCGGCGATCGCGTCGGAGCCGTCGTCTTCGGTGACGATGAGGTCGTGACGGTCCAGCCGCGCGCCCGGGATCTGGGTGCCGTACGTGTCCTCAGCGAGGTTGCCCGGCAGAATGCGGCGCTCGAACATGCCTCGCCATCCGACCGCAGCCCGGGCCGGCTCAACGAAGCGCTGAGCGCGGCTGCACGCATGGTGAAGCATGACGGGCTGATCTGCGTCATCTCCGATCTTGCCGGCGAGGACGAGGAAACCCGGCGGCTTGTGACCCGTCTCTGCGCCCATAACGACGTGCTTGCGGTCTTCGTCCAGGACCCCCTGGAGCAGGATCTGCCGGATATCGGCAGGGCGACCTTCAGCTCGGGGCAGGCGCAGATCGAGGTCGATGCCTCCGGGGCGTCGCTGCGCCGGCGCTTTTCCGACGAGCGTGTGGAATGGCGTGCGCGAATGGCGGGGCTCTCGCGCAGCCGCGCCATCCCGGTGCTGCCGATCGCGCCTGATCGCGACGTGGCCGAGCAGATGCGCGAGCTGATCGGCCGGCGGCAGGCGCAGAGGCTCGCAAGCGCCAGCGGGAGATCGCCATGAGCGGCGATCCCGGCGATCTCGCCAACATGGCCGATCTGGCGCTGCCGCCGGCGCTCGCCTTTTGGCCGCCGGCCGTCGGCATCTGGATCGTCGGAAGCGCTGCGGTCGCGGCTCTCGCCGTGTTCGGCTGGCGCGCCCTGCAGCGTTATCGCGCCGACGCCTATCTGCGCCGTGCCGCCAAGGAGGTCGATAGCGCTGCGCGAGATGGCGATGCGGCCGGCGCCATTTCGGCCGTGCTCAAGCGCGCGGCCATGGTCGCCTATGGGCGCGAGCGCGTAGCCGCCCTGACCGGCGCGTCCTGGACGGCCTTTATCCGCGCGACCGCACCTTCCGGCACGCCGATGGACGGATTGGCCGCCCGTCTCGATGCGTTGTTCGCGGCAAATGACGGGGCGCAAGCTCAAGCTCAGGTGGCGCTGTCCACAGAAGCGAAGGCCTGGCTGCGCGGCCAGCGCGGCCGTGTCTCAGGGCGGAGGTGACGATGCTCTCCTTCGCCTATCCCTGGGTCGGATTGCTGGCGCCGCTGCCGCTGCTCGTCTGGTTCGCGCTGCCCGCCCATGCCGAACGGCGCGCCGGCCTGCGGGTGCCCTTCTTCGACAGGCTGGCGCGGCTGAGCGGAGAGCAGCCCTATTCCGGCGGCGTGGTCGCGCGCCGTCATCTCGGGCGCCTGCTGCTCCTGACGCTGGCCTGGTTCCTGACGCTCGCCGCGCTCGCCCGGCCGCAATGGATCGAACCGCCCCTGCATCACGATGTGCCGACCCGCGACCTGCTCGTCCTGGTCGATCTCTCCGGTTCGATGGACACCAAGGATTTCGTCGACGCATCCGGCAAGACTGTGGATCGGCTGACGGCGGTGAAGCAGGTGCTCGACGAGTTCCTCTCGCGCCGCAAGGGCGATCGCGTCGGCGTGGTCGTCTTCGGCGATGCACCCTTCGCGCTCGTGCCCTTCACCACCGATCTGGAGTTGTGCCGCACGATGTTGCGCGACACCGATGTCGGCATGGCCGGCCCGCGCACGGCCTTCGGCGATGCCATCGGCCTCGGGATCGGCCTGTTCGCCCATAGCACGGTCAAGGCCAGGACGATCATCGCGTTGACCGATGGCAACGACACGATGAGCAAGGTCCCGCCGGCCGAGGCCGCGCGCGTCGCCAGGGACAAGGGCATCGTCATCCATACGGTCGCAGTCGGCGATCCGCAGGCGGCGGGCGAGGACAAGCTCGACGAAGCCGCGCTGAAGGAGGTCGCGGATACGACCGGCGGCGGCTTCTTCCGTGCGCTCGACCGTGCCCAGCTTGCCGATATCTATCGCAGGCTCGACGAGATCGAGACCCGTCATATCGATACGGTGAGTTTTCGCCCGCGCCGCGACATCTACTGGGTGCCGGTGGCGGGCATGCTGGTGCTGAGCATGCTGGCCCAGGCGCTGTTCATTCTGCGGCGTCACCGGCGCCGGGGAGCGTCCGAGCCCGCAGCGATCGCGGGAGCGCTGCGATGATGGACGCACTCGGCGCCTTCCATTTCCTGCGGCCGCTCTGGCTTTTGGCGCTGCTCCCGGCGGCGGCGCTGTGGCTGATCGAGCGCCGCAGCTCCGACGCGTTGCAGCAATGGCGCCGCGTCATCGATCCGGCGCTGCTGCCCTATCTCCTCGTCGGCGCGGATCGGCACCAGCGCATCACCCCGTCGGACTGGCTCTTCCTCGCCTGGATCATCGCGACGCTCGCCGTGGCCGGCCCTGCCTGGCAGCGCGAGCCCTCGCCCTTCGCGCAGGCCAAGCCTGCCGTCGCGGTCGTGCTGAAGGTCACGCCCTCGATGCTGACGCAGGACCTCGCGCCGACGCGGCTCGACCGTGCCCGGCAGAAGCTCGCCGACATCATGGCCGCGCGCGAAGGGGCTTCGACGGCGCTCGTCGCCTATGCCGGCTCCGCGCATCTCGTGCTGCCGGCGACGCCGGATAGCAGCGTCGTGCTCGATCTCGCCAAGGCGCTCTCGCCGCGCATCATGCCGAAGGAGGGCGACGATCTCGCGGGGGCGCTGAAGCTGGCCGGGCGCGCGCTCGCAGGCAGTGCCGATGGCGGCTCGATCCTGGTCATGGCCGATACGATCGCGCCCGAGGCGGTCGTCGATCTCGGTCGGATCAAGGGGCCGGCCGTGACGCTGCTCGCCCTGGTCCCGCCGGAGGTCGATACGAGCGGCGTGGCCGATGCGGCGCGGGCTATGGGCGCCGCCACGATTCCGACCACGCCGGATCAGACGGACGTCGCCGCCGTGGTGCGCCGCCTCGACAGCGGCGATGCCGCTGCCAGCGTCGCGGGCGAGGGCGAGCATTGGCGGGAAGCCGGCTACTGGCTGGTCCCCTTGCTCGGTCTGCTCAACCTGCTCTGGTTCCGCCGCGGTTGGGTGCTGACATGAAAAGCGCCCGCTCACTGTGGTCTTCTCCCTATGCGGCCATCGCGCTTGTTGCGATCCTGGCACTGTCGGCTGCGGCATATCGGATCGGCTGGCGCGATCTCTGGCTGACGCCCGATCAGCGTGGTCGGCTGTTGATGAGCCGCAGCCGTCCGGCGGATGCTGCGAAGGCGTTTCGGGATCCGCTCTGGCGCGGTGTCGCGCTGTTCCGGGCCGGGGAATTCAAGGAAGCGGCGCAGGCCTTCGCCGCGCGCGATACGGCCGAAGGCGCCTTCAATCAGGGCAATGCGCTGGTGATGCTCGGTCAGTACGATGACGCGATGAAGCGCTATGGCCGGGCGCTGGCGCTGCGCCCCGATTGGCCGGCGGCGGTAAACAACCGCGAGATCGCCCGTATCCGCGGCGAGCGGAAGAAGACGGAGGGCGGCGAGACCGGCAACACCGACGACAAGCCCGACGAGATCGTCTTCGACAAGACGAAGAAGGGCGGCGAGGATTCGACGGTCGAGGGCGAGAAGCCGATGTCGGACGAGCAGGTCCGCGCTCTCTGGCTGAAGCGCGTCCAGACGCAGCCCGCCGATTTCCTGCGGGCCAAGTTTGCCTATCAGCTCCAGTCGCAAGCGGAGGGAGCGGCGCCATGAAGCTCGCCATGGCGTTCGTCTGGACGCTGATCCCGGCTTTGGCCTGGGCGCAGGCCCCTGCGGGCCAACCGGTGATCCGCACGACGATCAGCCCCGCTCAGGGCATCGTGATCGGCCAGCCGGTGCGGCTCGACGTTCAGGTCATGTTTCCGGGCGAGATGCTTCATCCGCCGCGTGTCAGCGTTCCCGAGGCACCCGGCGCGCAGATCCTGCGCTTCGAGACGCAGGCGACGACGATGCGGGACCGGATCGACGATCAGGACTATGTCGGCCAGAGCTTCGAATTCATCGTCTTTCCGCGCCGCGGTGGCGAGATAGCCGTTCCCGCGCCGAATGTGACGCTGCTCGATCGCAATGGCGATTCCGTCGGGGCGGCGAAGGGCGAGCCGATGCGGATCGCGGTAACGGTGCCGCCCGGTCTCGATCCGTCCGGTCCGGTGCTCGCTGCCGACGGCGTCAGCGTCGCGCAGAGCTGGTCGCCGGATCCCCGGACCGCGCAGTTCAGGCCCGGGAGCGCGCTTGTGCGGACCATTCGGCGGCAGGCGGATGGCGTGCCGGCGCTCGGCATGGCCGAGTTCACATTCGCCGCGCCTGACGGCGTGCGCATCTATGCCGATCCGCCGGTCGTCGAGGATCGCAGCGAGCGCGGTGCCGTCGAAGGCCACCGCACCGACAAGGTCACCTATGTCTTCGAGAAGGCTGGAGCCTATGATCTGCCGGCGCTGACGCAGCCCTGGTGGAGCCTCTCGGCCAAGCGGGCGCGGACGGAAACTCTGCCCGGCGTCGCGGTGACGGTCGCAGCGCCGGCGGGCCGTCCCGAAGTTCGCTTGGGTTGGACGTCGAGACCTCTATGGCTCGCAGCCGGCTTCATTCTCGCCGCACTCGCTCTTGGTTTGATCCTGCTGCGCGGGAGGTTGGCCGCGCTCTGGCAGCGGGCCGAACAGCGCCACCGCGCATCGGAAGGCGCGGCGCGACGGGAGCTGGCGCGTACAGCCAGGGCCGGAGATGCTTCAGCGACCTACTGCGCGCTCATTCAATGGCTCCAGCGTCTGCCGGCCGAACAGCAATTACATGCGCGTTCGACCGGCGAACTGGGCTCGGCCATCGCGTTGCTCGAGCGCAGCCTCTTCGGCGCAGGCCCGACCTGGGATCGCAAGATGGGGGAACGGCTGGCGGGTGCGGCAGTCGCCTTTCGCAAGCGGAGCGACGGCTCATTGCGAGGCTCCGGGAATTCACTGCCACCACTGAATCCAACTGCTTGGAGCGCGAGCATGAACAAAGCGTCCAGCGATGTCCGGCCTTGATCTCTTCGCCTGGATCGTCCTGATCGTGCTGGCCGCCAGCACGGTCTTCGTCATCGTCTTCATGGCGATGTGGCCCGGCATGGTCGCAAGACGACGCAACCATCCCTGGGCCGAGGCGGTGGCGATCGGCGGCTGGATCACGCTCTTCTTGGGCTTCGTGCTCTGGCCGGCCGTGCTGATCTGGGCCTATGTCGATATCCCCGCGAGGCCGGAGCGCGCATCCTCCGGAGCGGAGGCCGCGCGATGATCGTCGTCCTCCTCAACGCCTATCTCGCCCTGCTCTTCATCCTGGTGAAACTCAGGATCGTGCCCTTCAACTCCTTCTGGAAGGTCTCGCCTGTCCTTGTCTTTCTGCTGCTGCTCATCGGCCTTTTCATCCCGATGGGCTGGGGCGCGCCGCAGGGCAGCGTGCTTGTCGTCCGCAACTCCGTCGCGATCGTTCCCGATGTCGCCGGCGAGGTGATCGACGTTCCCGTTCAGGCCAATCAGCCGTTGAAGGCGGGCGACATCCTGTTCCGGATCGATCCGACGCCTTTCCAGTCGCAGGTCGACGCCATCCAGGCGCAGCTTTCGCTCCAGGAGACGCGCCTTGTCCAGATGACGCAATTGCAGAGCCAGGGCACCGGCCGCGCCTTCGATGTCGAGGAGCGCCAGGCCTCCGTGGCTCAGCTCCGGGCCCAGCTCGACGGCGCGAAATGGAATCTCGACAAGACGACAGTCCGCGCGCCGGCCGACGGTTATGTCACGAATGTCGCGTTGCGCAAGGGCGCTCGCGTCTCCAGCCTGCCGCTCTCGCCGGTCATGGCCTTCATCGACACGGCAGACACGATCACGGGGGTCGAGATCAACCAGGTCGATTCGCGCTATCTCGCGCCGGGCCAGCCGGTTGAGCTCACCTTCAAGATGACGCCGGGAACGGTCCAGGCCGGCAAGGTCGAGAGCATTCTGCAGGCCGTCTCGACCGGACAAGTCCAGACCTCGGGTGCCGCCGTTACGCCGAGCGCGATCAGGGCCGCTCCTTTCGTGGTGCGCGTGAAGCTCGACGACGAAGCCTTCGCCCGTTCTCTGCCGGCGGGCAGCACAGGCACGGCGGCGATCTTCACCGACCGCGTCAAGCCGGCCCATCTGATCCGCAAGGTCCTGCTGCGGCAGATCGCGATCACCAACTACATCAATCCATTCTGAAGCGAGGAGACCATGATGAAGCACGTTGCAAAAGCTCTTTCCCTGCTCGCGGCGATCCTGATGCTGGCGCTGCCGGCCAGCGCGCAGCAGGGCAATCTTGGCCCGGCGACGGGCAGGGTCCATATCGAGCAAGTCCAGGTCGCGTTCATCGGCTCTGGCCAGGTGGGTGGCGGCACGCTCAACTTCCGCAAGCGGAATTACGGCATCACTGTCGGAGGCCTCGGCGTCGGCGGCATCGGCGCATCGAAGCTGACGGCGAACGGAACCGTCTATGGGCTGACCCGGCTCGACGACTTCCCGGGCGCCTATCTCCAGCTGCGTGAAGGCTGGGCGCTTGGCGGCCAGGGGCGCGGCACGCTCTGGCTGCGAAACGACAAGGGCGTGACCCTGAAGCTGGCCACCCGCCGCAAGGGGCTGCAGCTTTCGCTGGGCGCGGACGGCGTGCTGATCGGCTTCAAATAACGAGAAAACCCGCGCAGATCAGGGTCTGCGCGGGCCGACTTCCCGGATCGACCTCCGCACCGAATGCGGGGTGGCCGGGCGTCCTCGCCTCGGCCTCGTCGGCGGTCTTCCTCAGCCCTGAGCCGGTGCCGGCGCCGCGGGAGCGCGCACCAGCGGCACCATCTGGTCGCCCCAGTTGCCGCTGCCGTCATGAAAGCGGGAGGCGCGCACCAGCTCGATCGAAATGCCCGCCTCGACCGCGCGTTGGACGGCCTCATTGAGGCGGTGAACCGCATCCGCAAGGCGGTGGATGGCGCGATCCTCGGTGGAAAGTTCGGCCTTCGGGACGATCTTGAATTCCGGCTGGGACATGACGGCCTCCCTCTGGTTGATGGGGCAGAAGCCGGCGCGGGAGCGCGCCGGCCGATTGGATCAGGCGGCGGCGAACTGGTTCATGGTGTTGGCGTGGCCGCCCGCCTTCAGCGCGCGCTCGCCGGCGACCATTTCCTTGAAGCTGTCGCCGAGATCGGAGCCGACTTCGTGCTGGTGCTTCACCGCCGAGATCCCGCGCCGGATTTCCTCGCGCTGGACGGTGTTGACATAGGCCTTCATCCGGTCCGCCCCGAAATAGCCGCGGGAGAGCTCGTCGACGCTCTTCGCGGTGAGGTGGAAGGTCGGCAGCGTGATCAGGTTGTGGAAGACGCCGGCCTCGGCCGAGATATCGACCTGGAAGCGGGCGAGCCTTTCATCGGCCTCGCGCCCCAGTTCGCTGTCGTCGAAATCGGGGCCCATCAGCGCATTGTTGTCCGGGTAGTCCCCGGCCTTGACGCGATCGTCCTTCAGCCACTCGGCCCGGACCTGCTTGCGCAGGTTCAGCGTCCAGTTGAAGGAAGGCGAGTTGTTGTAGGCGAGCTTGGCGCTCGGTGCCGCCTTGCGGATCTCGGCCACCATCGAGGCGATCTCGTTGACGTTGGGCGTGTCGGTCTCGATCCAGAGCAGGTCGGCTCCGCCGTCGTTGATGAAGGCGATGCAGTCCTCGATGACGCGCGCGCGCCCCGAGCCTTCCTGGAACTGGAACAGGCCGTTGGGCAGCCGTGCCGGCTTGACGAGCTTGCCGTCCTTCCAGAGCGCGACGTCGCCGTCGCGCAGCGGCGCCTCGGCCGTCACCGGCTCGGTCTTGAGCCATTTCATATACTCCGCCGCGAGGTCGCCCGGCTGCTGGCTGACCGGGATCTTCTGGGTGAGGCCGGCGCCGAGACTGTCGGTGCGGGCGACGACGACGCCGTCGGTCACGCCGAGCTCCTCGAAGGCGAGGCGGCAGGCGCGCAGCTTCTCGATGAAGTCCTCGCGCGGCACCGTGACCTTGCCGTCCTGATGGCCGCACTGCTTGGCGTCGGAGACCTGGTTCTCGATCTGCAGGCATGAGGCCCCGGCCCTGATCAGCTCTTTCGCGAGCACATAGGTCGCATGCTCGTTGCCGAAGCCGGCATCGATATCGGCGATGATCGGCACGACATGGGTCTCGAACGCGTCGATGGCCGCGATCGCCTCGGCCTCGGCCTTGGCGTCGCCCGCCTCCCGCGCCGTCTTCAGCGCACGGAACAGGTCGTTCAGCGCGACCTCGTCGGCCTGGCGCAGCGAGACATAGATCTCCTCGATCAGGTCGGCGACCGCCGTCTTCTCATGCATGGATTGGTCCGGCAGGTGGCCGAAGCGGTTGCGCAGGCCGGCGATCATCCAGCCGGAGAGATAGACATACGCGCCCTTGGCCGTGCCGCGCAGCCGCTTGACCGACTTGATCATCTGCTGGGCGTGGAATCCCGACCAGCAGCCAAGCGATTGCGTGAATTGCGATGGGTCGGCGTCGTAGATCGCCATGTCGCGGCGAACCACGCTCGCCATGGCGCGGGCGATGTCGAGATGCGTGTCGAAGCTGTTCTGCTGCCGCAACTGCACGATGTCATCCACCGCGACGCCGCCGGGGCCGAAGCCGGAGGGATAGCGGGCGAGAAGCTCGGCCCTCAGTTCCGAATAGGTTTTGCGCGGAGCCGCCTGCGCCTTGGCGGCGGTGTTCGTCCCGCGATGTCCGGCGACTGGGTCGAAACCGATCACATCCATTGCGAAAGCCCTCTCGTTTGATAAGAATAACTCACACAATATTCGCTATTGCTGCGGCGCAAAATGACTGAAAATGTGAAATAATGCGAATGGCATAGGACGTGTTTGCGAATTTTGCGAATGGAACTTGCCTATGAAGAAGGTCTTTGCGGGCGTCCGCCTCAAGCGCCTGCGCGAAGAGCGCGGCTTGACCCAGCTTGCGCTCGCTCAGGCGCTCGAGGTGTCGCCGAGCTATCTCAACCAGATCGAGAAGAATCTGCGCCCGCTGACCGTCCAGGTGCTGCTGAAGATCAACGCGGTCTTCGGCGTCGACGTCCAGCTCTTCTCGGAAGGGGATGAGGCGCGGATGGTCGCCGACCTGCGCGAGGTCTTCGCCGATCCGGCCAATGGCGATTCCGTGAGTGTCAGCGAGATCCGCGAGGTGGTGGAGAACATGCCCGCGCTCGGCCGGGCGGTCGTCGCGCTGCATCGGCGCTACCGCAACGCGCTGGAGCGGGCCGATGCGATGGCGGGCGAACTCGGGCTCGGCAGCGGCGGCGAGGCGACCTTCCGGGCGCTGATGCCGCATGAGCAGGTGCGGGACTTCTTCTACGCGCACCACAATCATTTTTCCGAACTCGACGAAGCGGCGGAGCGCATCTTCGAAACGGCGGATTTGAAGGTCGGGCAGGTGGCGGAGGGGCTAGCCCGCCGCCTCGATCGCCGGCATGGCGTCCGTATCCAGCTCTCCAATGACATGGCGGGGCAGGCCCAGCGGCGCTATGACCCGAAGGAGCGCCGGCTTCACCTTTCGGCTCTCCTCGATCCCGGACAGCGCGCCTTCCAGATAGCCACGCAGATCGGCTTCCTGGAAATGGAGGAGGCGATAGGGCGGCTGGCCGAGGAGGCTGCGGCCGGGGCGGCGGAGGTGCACGCGCTCGCCCGCATTGGCCTCGCCAATCACTTCGCCGCGGCGCTGCTCATGCCCTATCGCACCTTCCTCGATGCAGCGGAGGCCGAGCGCTACGATATCGACCGCCTCGCCCGGCGTTTCGGCGTCGGCTTCGAATCCGTCTGCCACCGCCTGTCGTCGCTGCAGCGGCCGGGGGCGCCGGGCGTGCCGTTCTTTTTTGTCCGGGTCGACCGGGCCGGCAATATCTCCAAGCGGCAATCCGCGACCGATTTCCACTTCTCGCGGGTAGGCGGAACCTGTCCGCTCTGGAACGTCTACGAAGCCTTCGCGCAGCCCGGGCGCATTCTGACGCAGACCGCGCAGATGCCGGACGGGCGGACCTATCTCTGGATCGCCCGCACCGTGAACGACGCGGTTGGCGGCTACGGCGACATCGGCAAGACCTTCTCGATCGGGCTTGGCTGCGATATCCGCCATGCGAGCCGCCTCGTCTATTCGAAGGGCCTCGATCTGGGCGACCCGAGCGCGGCGACGCCGATCGGCGCCGGCTGCAAGGTCTGCGAACGCTCGAACTGCCCGCAGCGGGCTTTCCCGCCGATCGGCAAGCCGCTCGCCATCGACGAGCGCATGCACGGCTTCGTGCCGTACAACGCCGTGTAAGGCCTTTCATACTGGGCGTGGCGAGGCCTTGGGCTCGCGTTGCGGTATGCCTGCCGGGCCGACGGTGGCGATGATCGAAGGCGCCGAATGAAGGGCATAGCGACCTATTGACACCGGAACAGCGTTGGCCACTAGATCTGGTGGTCGATGGTCTCTCGAATCGCAAGATCGAGAGCTAAGAGGGAAGCCGGTGCGAAGCCGGCGCTGCCCCCGCAACTGTAAGCGGCGAGTTCACGTCCACGATTGAGTCACTGAGACCGCAAGGTCTTGGGAAGACGGGACGAGAGCGCTGACCCGCGAGCCAGGAGACCTGCCGCGACACCATGAACGTCCACGGGCGGGGTGTCCCGGTGGTGCGCTTGGCAGGTCGCGGCCTTGTGGTGCCGCGCGCCTTCTCGACGCAACCGCTCTGGCCTTTGCCCCCAACATTTGGGGTTGATGCCATGTCTCTTTCTCTTGAAGCCGAGCGGCCGGTTGCCGTTTCTCCGGCCGCCGATCCTGTGGTGGCCAAGGCCGCGGCTAGCGAACCCGGCTACCAGGTCATTCGCCGCAACGGCGCAGTGACGCCGTTCGACCCTTCGAAAATCTCGGTCGCGCTGACCAAGGCGTTCCTGGCGGTCGAGGGATCGAACGCCGCCGCTTCGCGTCGCATCCACGAAGCCGTCGCGGAAATGACCGACCAGGTCGTCGCCGGGCTGACCCGTCGCGCCGCGAACGGCCGCACCTTCCATATCGAGGACGTCCAGGATCAGGTGGAGCTCGCGCTGATGCGCGGCGAGCACCACAAGGTCGCTCGCGCCTATGTGCTCTATCGTGAGGAACGCGCGCGCGAGCGAGCCAAGGCGCTGTCTGAAGCGAAGCCTGCTAAGTCGGCCGCACCAGCCTTCCGAATGAAGCTGGCCGATGGCGCGATGGTGCCGCTGGATTCTGCTCGCCTCGACAAGGTGGTGCGCGAGGCCTGCGCCGGTCTCGATGGTGTCGCGGCCGAGCCGATCCTGACGGAAACCCGCCGCAACCTCTATGACGGCATTTCGCTCGACGAGCTGGCGCTGGCGCCGATCCTAGCTGCCCGCACGTTGATCGAGAGCGAGCCGAACTACGCCAAGGTCTCGGCCCGCCTGCTGCTCGACAAACTGCGCCGCGAGGCGCTCACCTTCGTCCAGGGTCATACCGAGCAGGCGACGCAGGAAGAGATGGCCGCCGGCTACGGCGACTATTTCGCGGCCTACCTCAAGACCGGCATCGAGAACGAACTGATCGATCCCGAGCTCGGCCGCTTCGACATTGTCCGTATCGCTACGGCGCTGAAGCCGGAGCGCGACCTGCAATTCGACTACCTCGGCTTCCAGACGCTTTACGACCGCTACTTCCTGCATGTCCGTGGCAACCGCTTCGAGCTGCCGCAGGCCTTCTTTATGCGCGTCGCCATGGGCCTCGCCATCCGCGAGATCGACCGGGAAGCGCGGGCGATCGAGTTCTACGACCTGCTGTCGTCCTTCGATTTCATGGCCTCGACGCCGACCCTGTTCAATTCGGGCACGCTGCGTCCGCAACTCTCCTCCTGCTTCCTGACCACGGTCGCCGACGACCTCGACGGCATCTTCAAGGCAGTGAAGGACAACGCCCTGCTCGCCAAATATTCCGGCGGGCTCGGCAATGACTGGACGCCGGTGCGGGGCTTGGGCGCCCATATCAAGGGCACCAATGGCGAGAGCCAGGGCGTCGTACCGTTCCTCAAGGTTGCCAACGATACAGCCATCGCGGTCAACCAGGGCGGCAAGCGCAAGGGCGCGGTCTGCGCCTATCTCGAGACCTGGCATGTCGATATCGAGGAGTTCCTCGACCTCCGCAAGAACACCGGCGACGACCGCCGCCGCACCCATGACATGAACACGGCGAACTGGATTCCCGACCTGTTCATGCAGCGCGTCGAGGCGGGCGGCGACTGGACGC
Source organism: Allobosea sp. 10L417 (assembly GCF_056395485.1). Classification (NCBI taxonomy): domain Bacteria; kingdom Pseudomonadati; phylum Pseudomonadota; class Alphaproteobacteria; order Hyphomicrobiales; family Alloboseaceae; genus Allobosea; species Allobosea sp. 10L417. Next base: position 55,500 of record NZ_JBFTJP010000008.1, on the reverse strand, counting down.
TGTTCTCGCCCGACGAGGTGCCGGACCTGCACGATCTCTATGGCAAGCCGTTCCGGGAAGCCTACGAGACCTATGAGGCGAAGGCCGCCCGCGGCGAGCTGCGTGTCCATAAGAAGTTGAAGGCCGTCGATCTCTGGCGACGCATGCTGACCATGCTGTTCGAGACCGGCCATCCCTGGATCACCTTCAAGGACGCCTGCAATCTCCGCTCACCACAGCAACATGCCGGAGTGGTGCATTCATCCAATCTTTGCACCGAGATCACCCTCAACACCTCGGCCGACGAGGTCGCGGTCTGCAATCTCGGCTCGGTCAATCTCGCCGCCCACGTCGGCCCCGACGGGCTCGACCAGGCTCGGCTGGCGCGGACCGTGAAGACGGCGATGCGCATGCTCGACAACGTCGTCGACATCAATTTCTACACGATCCCGGAAGCGCGCCGCTCGAACCTGCGCCACCGTCCGGTTGGGCTCGGCATCATGGGCTTCCAGGACGCGCTCCAGACGCTGCGCCTGCCGACGGCGTCGGAGGAGGCCGTCGCCTTCGCCGATACGTCAATGGAGGCGATCAGCTTTCATGCGATCTCGGCCTCGGTCGATCTTGCCGCCGAGCGCGGCCGCTACCCGAGCTTCGAGGGTTCGCTCTGGTCGAAGGGCATCTTGCCGATCGACTCGCTCGACATCCTCTCGGAAGCCCGCGATCGCGATGCCGAGCTGGATCGCTCGGCGACGCTGGACTGGCAGGGCCTGCGCGAGCGGGTGAAGACCACCGGCATGCGCAACTCGAACACGATGGCGATCGCGCCGACCGCGACGATCTCGAACATCGTCGGCGTCTCGCAGTCGATCGAGCCGTCCTACAGCCAGCTCTACGTCAAGGCGAACATGTCGGGCGACTTCACCGTGGTGAATGCCGGGCTCGTCCATGACCTGAAGGCGAGGGGGCTCTGGGACGAGGTGATGGTCTCGGACCTCAAATACTACGACGGCAAGGTCAGCCAGATCGACCGCGTCCCGGCGGACCTGAAGGCGCTCTACGCGACCTCCTTCGAAATCCCGACCGAGTGGCTAATCCGCGCCGCCGCCCGACGCCAGAAATGGATCGACCAGGGCCAATCGCTGAACCTCTACATGGCGCAGCCCTCCGGCCGGAAGCTCGACGAGGCCTATCGGCTGGCGTGGCGGCTGGGCCTGAAGACGACCTATTACCTGCGGGCGCTGTCGGCGACCCACGTCGAGAAGTCGACGCTGAAGGGCACCGACGGCAAGCTCAATGCGGTCTCGGCCACCGTGCCGGTCGCTGCCAAGGCCGCCGCGCCAATCATCATCGACATCCCGCTGGAAAACGGCGTGGCCGTGCCAAACGCCTGTTCGATCGACGATCCGACCTGCGAAGCTTGCCAGTAACGGCCGCCTTCATCGCAATCCGCGTCATCCTCGGGCGAAGCGAAGCGCAGACCCGAGAATCTCCGGCAGGACGAGGCGCTAGAGCCTCCTCGGCAAGAGATGCTCGGGTCAAGCCCGAGCATGACGCCCCGCACTCCATTGAACGGAACATCCCATGCTCGACTGGTCCGACACCAAGCCGGCGGCCCCGGCCAATCCCGCCATCCTGACCAACCCATCGCCTGTCGTCGATGCCACCGGCCTCGGCGAGATCGACCGCAACGGCGGACGCGTCACGGTCGACGACAAGCGCATGATCAACGCGCGCGCCGACGTGAACCAGCTCCTGCCGCTCAAGTACAAATGGGCCTGGGAGAAGTACCTCTCCGGCTGCAACAACCACTGGATGCCGACCGAGGTCTCGATGCAGGCCGACATCGCGCTGTGGAAGTCGAAGGACGGGCTCAGCGAGGACGAGCGGCGCATGCTCAAGCGCAATCTCGGCTTCTTCGCGGCGTCCGAGAGCCTCGTCGCCAACAACATCGTGCTGGCGATCTACCGCCACCTGACCAACCCGGAGTGCCGGCAGTACCTGCTGCGCCAGGCCTTCGAGGAGGCGATCCACACCCACACCTTCCAGTACATCGTCGAGAGTCTCGGCTTCGACGAGGGCGAACTGTTCAACATGTATCGCGAGGTGCCCTCGATCACCGACAAGGCGGCCTGGGCGCTGAAGCACACGCAGAGCATCGAGAACCCGGAGTTCTGCACCGGCACGCCGGAGAACGACCAGGCCCTGCTGCGCGACCTGATCACCTTCTACGTGATCTTCGAGGGGATGTGGTTTTACACGGGCTTCGCGCAAATCCTCTCGCTCGGCCGGCGTAACAAGATGGTGGGGATCGCCGAGCAGTACCAGTACATCCTGCGCGACGAGTCGATCCATCTGAACTTCGGCATCGACGTCATCAACCAGATCAAGATCGAGAACCCGCATCTCTGGACCAAGGCCTTCCAGGACGAGGTGCGCGGCATGCTCCGGGAAGCCGCGGAGCTCGAAGCCGCCTATGGCCGCGACACGATGCCGAGGGGCTTCCTCGGGCTGAACGCCGCGCTTTGCGAGCAGTACATGCACTTCATCGCCAACCGCCGCTGCGCCCAGCTTGGCCTGGCCGCAGTCTTCGCCGAGGCCGAGAACCCGTTCCCCTGGATGAGCGAGGCGATGGACCTGAAGAAGGAGAAGAATTTTTTCGAGACCCGCGTCATCGAGTACCAGAACGGGGGCGCGCTGAGCTGGGAGTGAGGATGACCGGCGAGGCGACCGAATATGGCGGCGCCGCCGAGTTGGCCGTCGAGCGCATCATCGCGGAACACATGCTCGGAAACGAACCAGCGGCGGAACCGAGCGGGCTCGCATCGGCGGCGCGCCGAGCTTCCCGATGCCCGGGGCTCGCCTGAGCGGATCAATGCGCTCCTGGCCAATTGCGAGCGGAGAAGCCGACGCAAGTTCCTGTCGGCCTGCGACCGCAAAGCCATTTGATCTCGGCCGCGTCGGTGATATCGAGGCATCGGAGGTCGATGCTTTGAGCCATCGCAGCGGATCTGATGTCAGGAGCTGGGTCGCGATTTTCGCGGCCTATCTGCTCGTGATCCAGGCCCTGTTCGCTGGCTTCGCCGCCGGTACATACGCCAATGCGCTCTCGCTCGACCGCACACTCGCGTTGACGCACTGCGCGCCGGGCGGCGATGTGCAGACGGGAAGCGATCATGACAAATCGCAGAGCCATGCCGGCATGAGCTGCTGCACGGCCGGCTGCCCAATGCTCGCTGGAGCCGATCCGGCGCAGCCGGAATTCCAGCTACTGCTGCATCGGCCGGTCGATCAGGTCGCCTTCGCTCGCCGGCTCGACCGGCCCGTCGGATTCCTGTCCGAGCATTCTCTCGCTAACCCGCGCGCGCCTCCGGCTATCGTCTGAGCCGCCGTCCGGCGCCCTGAGCGTCCGCGACGGCTGACTTCAGCCTGCCGCCGGCCGTTGTGACGCGCTTCATAGCCCGATCCGACGCCGGCACGGCGCGGATTCGGTGCCATGCCATCCCATCCCCCGGCTCGCCTTGCGGGCTGCTTCGCGACAGGCGCGCTCGCAGCCGCCATCGCGCTCATCGATGATGTCCTGGGCGGACGCGAGCGGCCACTTGCCGCCGCTGGGTTGCCGCATGGCGCATCTCTTCCGCACTGTCGTTCCCCGCTTTTCCCAATCCGGCGGGCTGCCAGCCTGTCGCAAACCGGCCGACGAAACGGCCTCAATCAGCAAGGGCAAGCATCATGAAATATCTTCTCGCAGTGGCCGGCCTCATCGCTGCCGGCCCGGCTTTCGCGCATATCACGCTTGAAGGCCCCTCAGCCGCCCTCGGCTCGACCTACAAGGCGGTGCTCCGCGTACCGCATGGCTGCAAGGGCGCGGCGACGACCAAGGTCCGCGTCCAGATTCCGGAAGGCGTCATCGCCGTGAAGCCGATGCCGAAGCCGGGCTGGACCCTCGAGACCGTCAAGGGCAAGTACGACAAGTCCTACGACTACTACGGCACGCCGACTTCCGAGGGCGTGAGGGAAGTGGTCTGGAGCGGCGGCAAGCTGCTCGACGAGCATTACGACGAGTTCGTCCTGCGCGGCTATCTGACCAAGGATCTGAAGGCCGACACGACGCTCTATATGCCGGTCGTGCAGGAATGCGAGGGCGGCGCCGTCGAGCGCTGGATCGAGATTCCGGCCGCCGGGAAGGTAGCGGACGATTACAAGTTCCCGGCGCCGGGCGTGAAGCTCACCCCCGCGAAGTGACCGCTTGGCGGCGGGGCGCATCCTGCGCTCCGCCGCGAGGATTAGCCATGTCAGTCCGATTCCGCCGCTATTTGCTGCTGCTTCTCCTTGCTCTGGTTGGCGCCGGGGCGCCCGGTCTCGCCTGGGCGCATGCGGCGCTGAACCGTGCCGTTCCGGCCGATGGCAGCGTGCTCGTGGCTCCGCCGGGGCAGATTGATCTCGTTTTCAGCGAGCCGGTCTCGCCGCTTGCGCTGAGGCTGCTCGGGCCGGATGGCGCAGCCCGCATACTCGATCGCTTCGCGCTGAAGGACGGCACGGTCGTGATCACTGCTCCGGCCGGACTGGTGAGCGGCACCTACGCGCTGAGCTGGCGCGTCGTCTCGGAGGACGGCCACCCCGTCGGCGGCACGTTGGTGTTTTCGATCGGTGCGCCCAGCAGCACGGCGCCCGAGACCGGCGAGCAGTTCGATACGAGCGTGCGAATGCTCGTCTGGCTGAGCCGGCTGGGTCTCTATCTCGGATTGTTCCTCGGCTGCGGCGCCGCTGCGAGTGGGGCATGGGTCGGCCCGCTCCCCGGCTCGGCGAGGCGCTTCGCCACCGTCATGACCGTGCTCGGCCTGATCTGCGTGCCCGTCGCTTTGAGCGCGCAAGGCCTCGACGCGATGGGGGCTTCGCTCGTTGCCTTCTTCCAGCCGGCGATCTGGAAAGCCGCGGCGTCGACCAGCTATCTCTGGACCGCCGTCGGCGCGGCCATGGCCCTGGCCATCGCCTTCGTCGGAATCCAGCTGCGTGGAACGGCGGCGGGCGTAGCCGGGCTTCTCAGCGCATTGCTGGCCGGGGTTGCCCTCGCGAGCAGCGGCCATGCCAGCGCCGCCCATCCACAATGGCTGATGCGTCCTGCCGTGTTCCTGCACGCGAGCGCGATCGCCCTCTGGACAGGCGCGTTGCTGCCGCTGTCTCTGGCCCTGCGGATCAAGGCAGGTCGTGGCGCACTGCGGCGATTTTCCTCCGGGATTGCGGTCGTCGTCGCCGCGCTTCTGCTCAGCGGATTCGTTCTGGCCGTCGTGCAGGTCGAAACGCCGGCGGCGCTGCTGTGGACGGCTTATGGCCGCGTCCTGCTCGCCAAGCTTGCCCTTGTCGCTGTCGTCTTCACGCTGGCCGGTTTCAACCGCTGGCGCCTGACGCGGCGGACCGAGGCCGGCGACCTCATCGCCGCACGCGTCATGAGGCGTGTCATCGCTGCCGAGCTTGCTGTGCTGGTCGCGGTCCTGGGCACCGCTGCGCTCTGGCGCTTCACGCCGCCGCCGCGCTCCATTCTGGCGGCGCAGACGCAGCCAGCCTTGGTCCATATCCACACCATGCAGGCGATGGCGGACGTCACCGTCTCGCCCGGCCGGGTGGGACGGGTCTCGGTCGATGTTGTGCTGATGAACGGCGAGTTCGGTCCGCTGCCCGCCAAGGAGCTCAGCCTCGGCTTCAGCAACCCCGCGGCCGGGATCGAGCCGATCGAGCGGCGCGCGCGTCTTGGGGAGGACGGCATCTGGCGGGTGGATGAGCTGAACCTGCCGGTGCCTGGCCGCTGGGAGGTCGAGCTCGAAATCCTGATCTCCGACTTCGAGATGCGCCGGATCAAGGACGCCGTCCTGATCCGGCCATGAGTTTCAAACCGCGGACGACAGGAGCATTCCATGAACAAGCGCATTCACTATGTGGCTCTGAGGGCGATGTGACGAGGTGCTCTACCGGAACGGGGGCGAGTATTGCAGTCCGCCTTCCATCCAGAGGGCGTTGGGGCCCCGCTGGAGCTTCATGGGCGAGCTCATGCCGAGATTGCGCTCGAAGCTCTCGCCGTAATTGCCGACCGCGGTGATGATCCGAACGGTCCAGTCGGCGGTCACGCCGAGACCTTCGCCATATTTCCCGTCCTTGCCGAGAAAGCGGCGGATCTCGGGATTGGCTGAAGTCTCCGCCAGCTCCCTGACATTCGCCTTGGTCACGCCGAGCTCCTCCGCATTGATCAGGGCGAACAGGGTCCAGCGTACGAGATTGAACCAGGTATCGTCGCCGCTGCGGACCCAAGGACCCAGCGGTTCCTTCGAGATGATCTCGGGCAGCACGACATGTTCGCTTGGGTCTCGGAACTTGAGCAGATTCGCAGAGAGCGCAGAGACGTCCGTGGTGTAGGCGTCGCACCGTCCGGACTCGTAAGCCTTGAGAGCATCCTCCGCCGTGCCGAAGGCCGCGACCTCGTATTTCATCTTGGTGCGGCGGAAATAGTCGGCGAGGTTAAGCTCGCTCGTCGTGCCCTGCGCGACGCAGATCGATGCTCCGTCGAGTTTGCTCGCGCTGGCGACCCCGAGCTTCTTCGGCACCATGAAGCCTTGCCCGTCATAGTAGTTCACGCCGGTGAAGGTGACGCCCTGGCCCGTGTTGCGCGCCAGCGTCCAGGTGGTCGTGCGCGGCAGAACGTCGACCTCTCCCGCCTGCAAGGCGATCAATCGGTCCTTGGAAGTCAGCGGTACGAAGGAGGCTTTCTCCGTATCGTTGAAGATTGCGACGGCGAGTGCGCGACAGATGTCGATGTCGAAGCCCTGCCAGCGGCCATTGGCGTCCTGGGTCGAGAAGCCGGCGACGCCTGTGCTGGTGCCGCATATGATTTTGCCGCGATCTCGAATCGTCTTGAGCGTATCCGCGGCAGCCGGCTGCGTGGCGAGACACGCCGCCACGAGGGCTGCGCCGAGCCCGGTGAAAACCATCTTCATCGTACTTCCCCTTCTTTTTGTGTTCCAGACGCCGTCTTCGGGCAAAGTTCTCCCGATCACGGCGCGAGCCTCGCGCCGTGTCTTCGTCGTCCCCGGCTTGGCTTTGCTTCTTGTCAGGCAGCCTTGTTCGCGGGGGCCTGTCCGAGGACCGAAAGCAGTCGGCTCAGGTCGGCCCACAGCTCCTCCGGATCTTCGAGGCCGATGCTGATGCGCAGCAGCGGACCTTTGGCCGTCCAGTTCGTCGCGGTCCGATCCTGCACGACCGCCTGCGGCGCGACGAGGCTGCGCGTGCCGCCCCAGGAGGCTCCGATCGCGAAGATGCGCAATGCGCTCAACGCCGCGCTCATGGCGTCGTCGTCGACAGGCTTCAGCACGAGGCTGAAGAGCCCCGAGGACCGCCCCATATCGCGCTTCCAGATCGCGTGGCCCGGGCATGACGGCAGGGCCGGATGCAGCACGCGCTCGACCATGGGATGATCGACGAGCCGGCGCGCGAAATCCTCCGAGACCTTCCCCATATGGGCGACGCGCAGGCCCATGGTCTCGATGCCGCGCAAGGCGAGCTGGCATTCGTCCGGCGAGACGCCGACGCCGAAGCCGCGCAGGATCTCCTTCATCTTCTGGCGCAGCGCCATGTCCTTGACGGTGATGGAGCCGAGCAGCAGGTCGGAATGGCCGCCGACATATTTGGTGAGCGCCTCGCAGGCGAAATCGGCGCCATACTCCAGCGGCTTGAAGATCAGCGGCGTCGCCCAGGTGTTGTCGCAGCCGACGAGCGCGCCCTTCGCCTTGGCGGCAGCCACGATGGCGGGCACGTCCTGCACCTCCATCGTATTGGAGCCGGGCGACTCGACCCAGACCAGCTTGACGGTCTCGTCGATGAGATCGGCGATGCCGGCGCCGATCAGCGGATCATAGACGCCATAGGCGATGCCGCGCGGCGCCAGATATTCGGCGCAGAAACTGCGGACCGGCGGATAGACATGGTCGGGGATCAGGACCTTGTCGCCGGGCATCAGCACGGACAGCATTACGAGAGTGACGGCCGCCTGCCCTGAGGGCACCAGCACGGTGCGGACACCATCGTGCAGGACCGTCAATTGCGCTTCGAGCGTGCGGGTCGTCGGCGTGCCGTGCAGGCCATAGGTATAGCCGTCGAAGCCGCGATACTTGCGGGCCATGAAGCTTGCTCCGTCCGGATAGACGATGGTCGAGGCGCGATGCGTCGGCACGGCGAGCGAGGCATAGCCCTCCTCGTCGACGGCCGGGTGATGAACGCAAAGTGTCAGGTCGTGCATGGTCGTTTTCCCTTGTCGGGCTGATACTCAAAGCTTTGGAAATTGGCGGCAATCGACCGGAGGGTATCGAGCGATGCCGGGATGTTATGGATTCGGAGGGTCGGCCCGCAGCGCACGCGTGCATTAAGCTGCTCGCGACGGGCGAGATGGCGTCATTGACGCCGTGGCGGACCGTCCGGCCGATACAATCTCGACATCCGGCGCTGGCAGGCCGGCCTGACGCCGGCCACAGGCCCATCGACGCGGCGCGTAGCCTCGGATTGAACCTTCCGGCAGTGTGTGTGGTGCTAGCGCCGCATATCCTGAAACAGGGCGAGAAATCGATCCTGTGCAGGCAGCATGTCCATTCTCGCCAACTCGCGATCACGCGGTTGCCGGCCTGCGAGGCCTTCCGCATTCTGCGGAAAGAACTGGACCGCCGGTGTGCCGATGATCCCGTAACGGGCGGCAAGCCGCTTTTCGGTCAGCCTTATCCCATCGAAATCCGTCACCTCGCGCGAACCCAGGATGTTCAGGTGCAGGATGGCGAAATGGTCGCGGATATAGGTCTCGATCGAGGGGTCGGCCATGCAGACCTCATGCATTCGCCGGCAGGCGGGGCAGTTGCGCAACCCCCACAGGATCGCAAAGCGCTTGCCGTCTCGCGTCGCCGCTCCGAGATCGTCCGCGAGATCCAGAAAGCTCTCGAGATACCAGTCGAACGCGTAGAGGCCGTCCTCGCCGAGCCGCGCCTTGCCGAAGACCGGCCGCAGGTTCGACGCGGCGAGGGCCGCGCCCAAGGCCGGGGCGAGCAGGTCTCTTCTGGTGATCATGGGCAGCCTCCCGCGGCAGGCTTGGAAGTCGCTGGTATAAACATATGAATATGACTATGTTGTCGATATGATTGCAAGCTGGTGGCATGGGGGGAAGATCGCTGCGGCAGCCTTTGTGCTGTCGGCCCAATCCCTCGCATCGGCAGGTGCTGCGGAACTTGTCATGTACCGGCGCAACGGCTGCCCGTTTTGCGTCCGCTTCGAGCGCGAGGTCGCGCCGGTCTACGCCAAGACGCGCGAAGGCGCGCTCGCCCCGTTGAGGCGCATCGATCTTTCGGCAGGAGGAGTGCGAGATGCTGGCCTGCGGGAGCCGGTCATCGCGACGCCGACCTTTGTGCTGGTCGACGATGGCCGTGAAGTCGGCCGCATCACCGGCTATCTGAACGACGATATGTTTTGGGGTTTGCTCGGGCAGCTCTTAGCTGGCATGGACAAGCGCGATGGCAAACCGAAGCCTTGAGATGGGGGCAGAATGACCGCGATCGTCTCGAAAGCGCTCGAAACCGAGCTGCGCGACGGCGCCGAATTCTCGCCGGAGCTCGATCAGCTCATGCGCAAGGCGCGCAAGGCGAGCGATTTCCTGAAAGCGCTCTCGCATGAGAATCGGCTGCTGCTGCTGTGCCTGCTGGCCGAGCGCGAAAGGACGGTGACGGAGCTTGAGAACCTGCTCTCGCTTCGTCAGCCGATGGTTTCTCAGCAATTGGCGCGGCTCCGGCTGGATCAGCTCGTCACGACGCGGCGCGACGGCAAGGCGATGTATTACAGCCTCGCCAATGACGATGTCCGCCGCGTGATCTCGGTCATCTACGATATCTTCTGCGGCACCGGCGCAAGCGAGACGACCAAGCCGTGAGCCCGTTTCCGGCGGACCGGCTGCTCGGACCATGACGGAGTTCTCCGCCTGGGGCGCAGCGCTGGCGGGCGTCGCAACTGGAGCGGTCTGCGGCTTCACGGTCCGGCGCGCGCGGCTGTGTTCCTTCGGCGCGGTCGAGGATGCCTGGATCGGCGGGGATACGCGCCGGCTGCGCATCTTCGGGCTGGCCCTGGCGGTCGCGCTCGCGGGAACGCAGTCTCTGGTCGCTCTCGGCCTGCTCGACCCTTCCAGCTCGACCTATGTCCAGCCCGCCTTGCCATGGCTGTCGATCATGGTCGGCAGCACGCTGTTCGGGCTCGGCATGGCGTTGGTCGGAACCTGCAGCTTCGGCTCTTTGGTACGGCTTGGTGCCGGCGATCTGCGCAGCCTGATCGTCATGATGGTGTTCGGCTCGGTGGCCTATGCCACGTTGCGCGGAATGCTGGCGCCCGTTCGTATCGATGTCCTCGAAAAGGTCGCCTGGCCGCTGCCGGGCCAGATCAAAGGCAATCTCGACAGCGTGCTGGACTATTTCGGGTTTCCGCACTCCCGGCTGCTTTTGACGCTGCTCGGAGCCGTCTTGCTCGGAACGCTGGTCTGGATCGATCCGCGGCTGCGGCGGTCGCCTCGCCTGCTCATCGCCGGGGCGACGCTGGGGTTGGCGGTTGTGGCGGGCTGGTGGGTGACGGGCGTTGCGGTCGATGCTTTCGAGCATGTTCCGCGCGCCCAGAGTCTGACCTTCGTTTCGCCTGTCGGCCGCGCCCTTTACGCCGTTCTGACGGCGCCGGCGGCGCTGCTCGAATTCGGCATCGGGACGCTGGCCGGCGTCGTGCTCGGTTCCTTCCTCTCCGCGCTCTATGACAGGGAGTTTCGTTGGGAAGCGTTCGATGACGATCGCGAAATGCGCCGCCATCTGCTGGGTGCCGTGCTGATGGGCGGCGGCGGCGTGCTGGCAGGGGGATGCACGATCGGGCAGGGGATTTCGGCCGGTTCGATGATGGCGCTTTCCTGGCCGCTCGCGATCGCGGGCATGATGATCGGGGCAAGGATCGGCATCGCCTTTCTCATGGAAGGCTCGCTCAGAGGGCTTCTGCCGAGACGCTGACACCGGCTTCGCTTCCGCAATAGAGGCGGTGAAGCGTTTCGAGAATGGCCGCCGCCTCCACGCTCGCCAGGGAAAACATCACGGAAATCCCGCGCCGGCGCGCGGCGATCAGGCCGAGCCGCCGCAGCTGAGCGAGGTGCGACGCGACGCCGGCCGAACTCAGGCCCGTGACGCCCGCCAATTCGGCGGCTGCAGCCTCGCCCTCGACGAGCCGGCACAGGATGGCCAGCCGCCGCGGATTCGCCATGGCCCCGAGCAGGGCGGCAGCTTTCTCGATTGGCGGCGCCGTCAGGCCGGCTCCGGAGGCGAACGTGATTGACATATTCTAATTTCGATATATATCGACTATTGCATATCAAATAGACCCGGAGCCTGACATGGTCAATATCGGTTCTCGCGATCGCATGCTGCGCTTCATTTTCGGCGCCGTGCTCGTCGCAGCCGCCTTCGTACCGCCGCTGGCCGGTTGGGCCGCGCCGCTCGGAGCCTGGAAATACGCGCTCACCGCGTGGGGTGCGGTGATGCTCCTGACGGCGACCATCCGGCATTGCCCTGCGTATGGTCTGCTTGGCATCAGCACTTGCAGCGCGGGGCGTTCGTCATGATCGCGACCAGCTTTACGCCGTTCGCCTCGCTTGCCGGCGGCGCCCTGATCGGCCTAGCGGCCGTCGCGCTGATGCTGTTCCAGGGACGCATCGCCGGTATCAGCGGTATCGTCTCGCGTCTGTTGCCGCCGGAGCGCGACGGGCAGACCTCCGGTCGCGTCGCGATGGTCCTGGGGCTGGTGCTGGCGCCTCTCGCCTATGCGGCGCTTGCCGGGGTCTGGCCGGTGCCTCAGGTGAGCGTGGCGATGCCGGTGCTCGCGGCTGCGGGGCTGTTGGTCGGCTTCGGTTCGGTCTGGGGCAATGGCTGCACCTCCGGACACGGCATCTGCGGGCTCTCGCGGCTCTCGCTGCGCTCGCTCATCGCGGTAGCGACCTTCATGACGACGGCGATCGCGACCGTCTTCGTCGTCCGGCACCTGTTGTGAGCCGACCATGTCGATTCTGATCCAATTCCTCGTAGGGCTGGTCTTCGGTCTCGGCCTGATCCTGGCCGGCATGTCGGACCCGGCCAAGGTCCTGGCCTTCCTCGATCTCGGCGCCATACCGCGCGGAATGTGGGATCCGAGCCTGATCTTCGTGATGGCCGGCGGCATCGGCGTGACCCTGGTCGGTTATCGTCTCGTGCTGGGCCGGGGCCGCCCGCTGCTCGCGGAGCGCTTCGCATTGCCAGCAGCGAACCGGCCGGACAGGCGGCTCGTCACCGGGGCGGCGCTGTTCGGTATCGGCTGGGGGCTCGCCGGCTTCTGCCCRGGCCCGGCTCTCGTCGCCACCCTGACCGGCGGCCTGCCCGCTCTCGTCTTCATCGTGGCGATGCTCGCCGGGATGGCTCTCGCGCGGCGGCTAGCCGCAAGCCCGGCAACACCGCCGACCGCGCCGGCTCACCGCAACTGAGGATCGATCCCATGCAAGGCATTCCCCATCCCGTCGACCTCGCGACCAGGCCCGAGGTCACCGCCTTCTTCGACAGGGCGACCAACACAGTCAGCTATGTCGTGAAAGACCCGGCCTCGACCGCCTGCGCAGTGATCGATTCCGTCATGGATATCGACTATGCCGCCGGCCGCATCTCCTATGAGTCCGCCGACGCGATCATCGCCTTCATCCGCGAGCGCGGGCTTCTCCTCGAATGGCTGATCGAGACCCATGTGCATGCCGACCATCTCTCGGCCGCGCCCTATATCCAGGGCAAGCTCGGCGGCAGGATCGGGATCGGCGACCGGATCACCGTCGTTCAGGAAACCTTCGGAAAGATCTTCAACGAAGGCACCGAATTCCAGCGCGACGGCAGCCAGTTCGACCGGCTCTTCGCCGATGGCGACACCTATGGCATCGGGGGATTGACCGCCTTCGCCATGCATACGCCCGGACATACGCCGGCTTGCATGACACATGTCATCGGCGACGCCGCCTTTGTCGGCGACACCTTGTTCATGCCGGATGGCGGGTCCGCGCGCGCCGATTTTCCGGGCGGGGATGCGCGCACGCTCTACCGCTCGATCAAGCGGGTCCTGGCGCTGCCGCAGCAGACGCGGCTGTTCATGTGCCATGATTACGGTCCCAATGGCCGTGAAATCCGCTGGGAAACCACGGTCGCCGAGCAGCGCGAGCACAACGTCCACGTGCGCGACGGCATCGGCGAGGATGAATTCGTGGAGAAGCGCGAGGCGCGCGACCGCACGCTCGACATGCCCAAGCTGATCATCCCGTCTCTGCAGGTGAACATGAAGGCAGGCGAACTGCCGAAGGCCGACGACAGCGGCAAGCGCTTCCTCAAGGTGCCGCTCAACGTGCTCTGAGCCGCCCGCGACCCACTCCGGGGGCCGGTTCACGGGCTCCCCGACCTTGCCCAGAGAGAGAGCGGATGGCGCCGGACTCGGGAGGATGACCATGCAGATCGAATGCATCGACGATACCCTGTTGGGATCGGGAGGGATCGGGCGGGCGGACGCCGCAAAGCCGGAGCTCGCGGCATGATCGCGACGCCCGATATCGCCTCGGTCGGATCCGGCTCGCTGGTCGGCTTCGTTCTCGGCCTCATTGGTGGCGGCGGTTCCATCCTGGCCGTGCCCCTGCTGGTCTATGTCGTCGGCGTGGGCTCCCCGCATATCGCGATCGGCACCAGTTCGGTCGCGGTGGCGCTCAGTGCATTTTCCAACCTCGTCGGGCATGCGCGGGTGGGCAATGTGCGCTGGCCCTGCGCGCTTGTCTTTTCCGCCGCCGGCATCGCCGGAGCCGCTGCCGGCTCGGCCATCGGCAAGCGCTTCGACGGGCAGAAGCTGCTTTTGCTGTTCGGGCTGCTGATGATCGTGATCGCGGTCATGATGCTTGTTCGCAAGAAGGGCGATGGCGTCGCGTTCCAATCGCTCGGCCGGGCGACGGCCAGGACGCTGTTGCCGAGGTTGCTCGGCATGGGCGGGCTTGTCGGCGGCCTGTCGGGGTTCTTCGGAATCGGAGGCGGTTTCCTGATCGTGCCGGGTCTGATGGGTGCGGCGCGGATGCCGATGATCATGGCAATCGGCTCTTCGCTCGTCGCGGTCACCGCTTTCGGGATCACAACGGCAGTGTCCTATGCGCTGTCAGGCCTGGTCGATTGGCGCATTGCCGCCCTCTTCGTCGCCGGCGGGATTGTCGGCGGCATCGGAGGGACGCTGCTCGCGCATCGGCTCGCAGCCGGCAAAACGCTGCTCACGCGTGTCTTCGCTGGCATTGTCGCGCTGGTGGGGCTCTACGTCGTGTGGAGCGGCTATGGCGCGGTGTTCGGCGGGGTTGCCACCTGATCGCCGCTCAGCTTGCGGTGAACCGATAGGCCGGGCCGTGCTTTTCGACACGGCCTGCCGCTCCGGGAAGATGATAGCCGATCGCGATCGTCCGGTCCGCGCTCAGCCTGTCGAGCAGGGATCGACGCGTGGCGACCGCCACATCGGCATCTTGGTCGGATGCGGGCCGCCATTCGGGATAGGCGAAGGAAATTCGCGGATGGGTGAGCGCATCGCCCAGAACCATCACGGGCTGGCCTCCCGCCTCGAAGGCGAAGGAGACGTGTCCGGGCGTGTGACCGGCCGTCTCGACTGCCGCGATTCCGGGCAGCCATTCGCCCCCGGCCTGCAGACGCTCCAGCTTGTCGCCAAGCCCTCTGGCGATGCGCTGCGCCCCTGCGGCGAAGGCGTGCCGGTCGGCCGGCAATTGTTCGTAGACCTTCGGCGCCGTCCAGAAATCGATCTCCCGGGCGGCGGCGAGCCAGCGCGCATTCGGGAAGAGCGGGCTATCGAACTCGTCGAGCGCCCCCCAGAAGTGATCCGGATGCAGATGGGTGAAGAGCACATGCGTCACGGCTTCCGGCTCGATGCCGGCGGCGCGCAGGCTCTCCTGCAATTGCCCCGAGCCGGGCAGAAAATGTGCGCCGGCTCCGCAATCGAACAGGATGAGGTCGGCGCCGCGCCGCAGGCAGGTGACGTTCAGCACCGTCCGATAAGGATCGGCCGGTCCGGTCTCGGCCGCGATCGCGTCGGTCGGCACCTCGCGCGCCAGCATCGCGAGCGGCATTTCGAAGCCCCCATCGCTCAGGATGGTGAGCTGCTCCGCCTCGGGCCCGAGCCTGGTCACGACTTGCGCGGCGGCCGGAGCGGCGAGGCTCGCGGCTCCGGCGGCGAGCAGCAGGCGGCGTGTCAGCATGGCCCGGCCTATTTGTTGACCGGCGATTCGGGGTCGAACAGATAGCCCATTACATCCTTGATCTGGGCCTCGCTGAGGACCTTGTTCACGCCGAAGCGCGGCATGTTGGAGCAGGGCACCACCGCCATCGAGTTGTAGATTTTGGTGTAGGCGTCCTTGACGCTCTCGGCATCGTATTTGCGGTCCTTGCCATAGCCGGCGAGGCTGGGGCCCAATGTGCCGTAGCTCACTTCCTTGGGATCGAGCTGGTGGCAGGCGAAGCAGTTGCCGCCGGCGACCGTGCCGGGCGGATCGGAGAACTGGCCGCCGCGGCCGTTATTGGCGACGGCGTAGCCCTTCTTCCAATCGCCGAGGAACTTGCCGTCGGCCGGGTAGGTCACGCGCGTGGCCTCACGCTTCAGGATCTCGTCGGACTGCGCCGACGACGGATTGTTCCGCGTCGTGTTGCAGATCGCGAGGGTTTCGTCGGGCTTGATCCGGGCCTGCCATTCCGGCGAGGCCTTGCCGAAGGTCGAGTGCAGATAGGCGTCGATGACCGCCTGGCTGGGGCGCTCCTGCGCGGCCGCCTGTCCGGCGAGGAGAACGCCGGCGGCGAGCGCGATGGCGAGTTTCAGCATCGTCTTGTCCTCAGCGCTTGATTGAGGGAACGTTGAGCTCGCCGCCTTCCGCCCGGGTCTCCAGGAAGACGGTCAGGGCGGTCAGTGCCTCCGAGCCGTAGGCCGGCTCGGGCCAGCGCTGCTGGCGGTAGCAGTCCCAGAGCCGATGCTGCATGGTGCGCAGCGCGCTCTGCGAGACGCGATAGGTCGGCCAGGAGGCCATGGTTTCCTGCGCGGTCTTTCCCTTGACCGAGAGATTCGGCAGGCCCTGAAGGCGGATGCGCTTGCCTTCCTCCGCATGGCAGGTGGCGCAGGAGAAGTCGTTGACGCCGCCGCGCGTGTAGAACAGGGCCTCGCCGACGGCGGCCGCCTCCTTCTCCTTCGGGTGCGAGAGCGGTGGCTCGATCTTCATGCCATTCGACTTGTTGGCGATGAAGGCGACGAGATCTTCCAGGTCGGAGGCCTTGCCTGGACCGGAGAAGCGGCGGGCGACGACGTCCTTGGTGTCGAGTCCCTGGACCTTCTCCATGCACCAGAGCAGGCGCTGCTCCAGATCCATGACCTTGTCCGCATCGGCGAAATGGCGTGGCAGCTTCGCATAGGCGCCTTCGAGCTTGCCGGCGCCTTCGCCGAGGTCGCAGCCTTCGAGCGAAACGTTCTTCGTTCCTCTCGCCTCGCTCCACAGCGCCTCGCCGCGATCGACCGCCAGGAAGCCGGGATTCGAGAACGGGTCCGACAGCATCTGGCGATAGCGTTCGATCTCTTTCTCGCTGTCGTCCTGTGGTGACTGCGCCGACACGAGGCCGGCAGCAAATGTCAGGGCAGCCGCGAATGCGGCCGCCGCGATCACCGGAATCTTCATCCCTAGCCCTTTCGTTTCCTCATCGCCCGCTTATGCTGCGGGTGCCTTCAGCCCTTCGAGGGGCTTTACATTCAAAAAAATCGATATAACGATACGTGCAAATGATGTGCGGCGTTTCGCCGCCCCGTCAAGCATTAAAATGAGACCAGTTCCAGGGAGGAACGCGAATGAAGAAGGGCCTTTCAGGGCTGTCGCGCCGCGACTCGATCAAGGCTGCGGCCATGGCTTTCGCCGCTGCGGCGATCGCGCCGCGCCTGGCTTTCGCCGACGAGAAAGCGGTCGCTGCCGAGATCAAGAAGCTCTACGGCGACAAGAAGATGGCGCAGGGCAAGATCAAGCTCGACGTCCCGGAAATCGCTGAGAACGGCCTCGTCGTACCGGTCAATGTCGAGGTCGAAAGCCCGATGACGGATGCCGATTACGTCAAGGCGGTCCACGTCTTCGCCGACGGCAATCCGCAGCCCGGCGTGGTCAGCTACCAGTTCACGCCGGCCTGCGGAAAGGCTTCCGCCGCGACCCGCATGCGCCTCGCCCAGACGCAGGATGTGATCTGCATCGCCGAAATGTCGAACGGCGACCTCTACTCCGCCAAAGCGAATGTGAAGGTCACGATCGGCGGCTGCGGCGGCTGACAAGCCGACCCCGCGAAACGACGAAAAAAGGCGAGGAAACCATGAGCACGAAACCGACGCCCCGCGTCCGCGTCCCGGCCAAGGCTGCGCCCGGCGAGATGATCGAGATCAAGACGCTGATCTCGCATGAAATGGAATCCGGGCAGCGCAAGGACGCCAGGGGCGAGACGATCCCGCGCAAGATCATCAACAAGTTCACGGCGAGCTTCAACGGCAAGCCGGTCTTCGTCGCGGACTGGAACCCGGCGATCTCCGCCAACCCCTACCAGTCCTTCTTCTTCAAGGCCGCCGAGTCCGGCGAGTTCACCTTCGTCTGGAAGGATGACGACGGCTCCGATTACACGGCCAAGAGCAAGCTGACTGTCGGCTGACGCCGGTCCCTGCCGGCGCGCGCCGAGGGCGCCTCCGGATCCGCTTCGACCATCGATCATCTCCCGGGGCGCGACATGCGCGTCTCCGAAGGACGACACATGATCTCAAGACGCGAATTTCTTCAGGCGACGGCCGCGGCGGCGGCGATCACCGCCGCCTCGGGGCTCGGTCCCCTCGGACGTGCGGCCGCACAGCAGAAGCTTTCGCAGGCCGACATCCTGCGCTTCGATCCGCTGGGCACGGTCACCATCCTCTACCTGGCCGATATCCATGCCCAGCTCGTGCCGCTGCATTTCCGCGAGCCCTCGGTCAATCTCGGCGTCGGCGAGGTCAAGGGCCTGCCGCCGCATCTGACCGACGCCGCCTTCCGCGATTACTTCAAGATCGCCGCGGGAACGCCCGACGCCTTCGCTCTCACCTCTGACGATTTCGTCCAGCTTGCGCGCAACTACGGCCGCATGGGCGGGCTCGATCGTATCGCGACGCTGGTCAAGGCGGTACGGGCCGAGCGTGGCGACGGCAACGTGCTGCTGCTGGATGGCGGCGATACCTGGCAGGGCAGCTGGAGCGCGCTGCAAACCAGGGGCCAAGACATGGTCGACGCCATGACAGCGCTGAAGGTCGACGCGATGACCTCGCATTGGGAGTTCACGCTCGGTGCAGACCGGGTCAAGGAGATCGTCGAAACCGCGCCTTTCGCCTTCCTCGCGCAGAATATCCGCGACAAGGAATGGAACGAGCCGGTCTTCCCGCCGCGCAAGATCTTCGAGAAGGGCGGCGCCAGGATCGCCGTGATCGGCCAGGCCCTGCCGCGCACCGCCATCGCCAATCCGCGCTGGATGTTCCCGGACTGGGAGTTCGGTATCCGCGAGGAGGAACTGCAGAAGCAGGTGGACGAAGCCCGCGCCGAGGGCGCCCAAGTCGTGGTGCTGCTCTCGCATGATGGCTTCGACGTCGACCGCAAGCTCGCTTCGCGGGTCAAAGGTATCGACGTCATCCTGACGGCTCACACCCATGACGCGATGCCGGGATTGATCCGCGTCGGCGACACCGTGCTCGTCGCGACCGGCTCGCATGGCAAGTTCCTGTCGCGTCTCGATCTTTCGGTGAAGGACGGCAAGCTCGCCGATCTCCGTTTCAAGCTGTTGCCGGTTTTCGCCGACGCGATCGCGCCCGACCCTGAAATGGCTGCCTTGGTGACGAAGCTGCGCGAGCCCTTTGCCGCCGATCTCGCCAGGGAGATCGGCCGGACGGACGCGCTGCTGTATCGTCGCGGCAATTTCAACGGCACCTTCGACGACCTGATCTGCGATGCGATGATGCAGCAGCGCGACGCCGAGATCACGCTCTCGCCGGGCTTCCGCTGGGGCGGCTCGCTGCTGCCGGGCGAGGCGATCACCTGGGAAGCGATCACCAATGCCACCGCCATCACCTATCCGAACTGCTACCGGATGGAAATGACCGGCCAGCAGCTCAAGGATGTGCTGGAGGACGTCGCCGACAACATCTTCCACCCCGATCCTTATTTCCAGGGTGGTGGCGACATGGTCCGAGTCGGCGGCATGGGCTACGCGATCAACGTCGCCAAGCCGATGGGCAGCCGCATCTCCGAGCTCACCCACCTGAAATCCGGCCAGCAGATCGAGGCGGGCAAGCACTATGTCGTCTCCGGCTGGGCGAGCGTCAACGAAGGTACGCAAGGTCCGCCGATCTGGGACGTGGTGCGCGATCATGTGGCCGCGACCAAGACGATCGCGCCGAAACCCAACAACGCCGTGAAGGTCAGCGGCGCATGAGCGCCGCGACCGCCTGGCCGCGAAACTGATCGGAGGACATGAGAGAATGACCTCGCACGCTGACAATCCGGCGCCGAGCCGGCGTGGTTTCCTCGGTGGCGCCGCATTGGCCGGTGCCGGCCTCGCGACGGCAGGCGTCGCCCGCGCGGAAACGGCCAAGCCCGATCCGCTGATTACCGAGGTGCAGGATTGGAACCGCTATCTCGGCGAGGGGGTCGACAAGCACCCTTACGGTTCGCCCTCGCGCTTCGAGAAGAATGTGATCCGTCGCGACGTGCCCTGGCTCACGGCCTCGCCGGAATCCTCGGTGAACTTTACGCCGCTGCACGATCTCGACGGCATCATCACGCCCTCGGGGCTGTGCTTCGAGCGTCACCATGCTGGCATCGCCGATATCGACCCGGCTAACCACAGGCTGATGATCCACGGTCTCGTCGACAAGCCGCTCGTCTTCACCATGGAGGACATCAAGCGGATGCCGCGCGAGAATCGCGTGCACTTCCTCGAATGCGCGGCGAATTCCGGTATGGAATGGCGCGGGTCGCAGCTCAATGGCTGCCAGTTCACCCATGGCATGGTCCACAACGTCATGTATACGGGCGTGCCGTTGAAGGTGATCCTCGCCGAGGCGGGGCTGAAGCCCAGCGCGAAATGGCTGATGCTGGAAGGGGCCGACGCTGCCGGCATGAACCGGTCCCTGCCGCTGGAGAAGGCGCTCGACGATGTGCTCGTCGCCTTCGCCATGAACGGCGAGGCGCTGCGCCCGGAGCAGGGCTATCCGCTGCGTGCGGTCATCCCGGGCTGGGAAGGCAATCTCTGGGTGAAGTGGCTTCGCCGCATCGAGGTCGGAGACATGCCGTGGATGGCGCGCGAGGAGACCTCGAAATACACCGACTTGCTGGCGGATGGGCGCTCGCGCCGCTTTACCTTCATCATGGATGCGAAGTCGGTCGTCACCAACCCTTCGCCGCAGGCGCCGCTGAAGGCC
This sequence comes from Allobosea sp. 10L417, assembly GCF_056395485.1. Taxonomy (NCBI): domain Bacteria; kingdom Pseudomonadati; phylum Pseudomonadota; class Alphaproteobacteria; order Hyphomicrobiales; family Alloboseaceae; genus Allobosea; species Allobosea sp. 10L417. Next base: position 34,947 of record NZ_JBFTJP010000008.1, on the reverse strand, counting down.
AGGGGCCGCAATGTGCTCTCGGGTCTCGCCTGGTCGGGCCGCGGCACCGTCAAGCGTGTCGACGTCACCTTGGACGGCGGCAAGAACTGGCAGCAGGCCCGCATCGACGGCCCTGTTCTCGATAAATCGCTGACGCGCTTCTATGTCGATTTCGATTGGAATGGCGGCGAGTTGCTGGTGCAGTCGCGCGCGATGGACTCGACCGGCTACGTCCAGCCGACGAAGGAGGAACTTCGCAAGATCCGCGGCGCGAACTCCATCTACCACAACAACGGCATCCAGACCTGGCATGTGAAGCCGAACGGGGAGACCGAGAATGTCGAAATCTCCTAGGATCGCGCTGCTCGCCGGCGCGGCCGGGCTCGTGGTCGCCATTGCCGGGCCCCTGCTGGCACAGCCCGCGCACAAGCAGCATTCCCAGCCGAAGCATCCCCATGTCGTCCAGTCGCAGCCGCCCGGCGGAGGCCCGGCGGCTCCCGCCAGGACGGGTCTCGGCCGCGAGGCGCTGCCCGAGGAAGTGAAGGCCTGGTCGATCGACGTCCGGCCCGATGGCAAGGGCCTGCCGCCGGGCAAGGGCACGGTCCGCCAGGGCGACGAGATCTTTCAGGCGCAATGCGCCAGCTGCCATGGCGAGTTCGGGCAGGGCAATGGTCGCTGGCCTGTGCTCGCGGGCGGGCAGGGTTCGCTCAAGGACGACCGGCCGGAGAAGACGATCGGCTCGTTCTGGCCCGATCTCTCGACGGTTTACGACTACATCCATCGCGCGATGCCCTTCGGCAATGCGCAGTCGCTGGAGCCGGATCAGGTCTACGCGCTGACGGCCTATCTGCTCTATCTGAACGACATCGTGAAGGACGAGGATTTCGAGCTCTCGGACAAGAACTTCACCTCGGTGAAGCTGCCGAATGCCTCCGCCTTCTATGACGACGACCGCGAGACGGCGGAGAAGTCGTTCTGGGGCAGGCAGCCCTGCATGAAGGACTGCAAGAGCGAGGTGCGGATCACCGGGCGCGCCACTGTGCTCGACGTGACGCCGGACTCCAAGACCGCGCCGAAAGTCGATTGATGGGGATGGCCCAGGGCGCGCCCGGCTGGATTGGCTTTGCCGCCGTGGCGGCAGGGCTGGCTGTCGGGCAGGCCCATGCCGCGGGCGATCGCGCGCTCGGTGAATATCTCTCGGCGGAATGCGCGACCTGTCATGGCAATGCGCCGAAGGCCGGCGCCATCCCTGGGCTCGCGGGAATGCCGGTGGATCAGTTCACTGCATTGATGGATGCCTATCGCTTGGGAGACCGGGACAACGCCGCGATGCGCAACGTCGCCCGGCAGCTTTCCGCGGAGGAAGTTGCGGCTCTGGCCGCCTATTACGAGGGGCTGAAAACGGCCCCCTGACCGTCGATATGCGGCGGCGAACAGGGAGGAAGACGATGACGGATTGCGCTGGGATACCGTCGCGCCGCGGGCTGCTCGCGGCTGCGGCTTCTGGCTTGGCCGCCGCTGCGACGGCAGCCGCGGCCGCTCCGCCACAGGTCAGCCTGGCGGATCTCAAGAAGGAGGCCGATGTCGCCTGCCTATACCACTGCGATTTTGGCGACCCGCAGCGTTTCGTGCAGATGCTGACGAATATTTCGAACCATTATTCGGCTTATGGGGCCGATCCCTTCGCCTTGCAGATCGTCGTCGTCGCCCATGGTGCAGGCGTCAAGTTCTTCCTCAACTCCCTGGAGGGAACGAGTTGGGCGGACGAGGCCATGGTGCCGAAAATCTTCGAACGGGTCGAGGATGTCGCCAAGAGCGGCCTGCGGATCCACCTCTGCGAGATCACCTTTCAGCGTAACAGGATCGACAAGGCCAAGGCGCGTGACGCGTCCTTCATCAGCTTCGTGCCCTCGGGAGTGGCTGCCGTCGCGGCGCTGCAATCCAAGGGCTTCACCTATATGAAGATCGGTTAGCGCCATGCGGATCGATCGCAGGGGATTGATGCGCTCCGGCCTCATCGCCGCGGCGACGCTGGCGGCGCCTGCCGTGCTCGGCCAGGCCAGGGCGCGCGTGGTGGTGATCGGCGGCGGTGCCGGCGGGGCCACGGCCGCCCGCTACCTGGCCAAGGACGCCGACGGGGCCCTCGCCGTAACGCTGGTCGAGGAGAACGAGCTCTACCACACCTGCTTCCACTCGAACCTCTATCTCGGCGGGTTCAAGAGCTACGACGAGATCACCCATCGCTATGATGCGCTGGTGAGCCGGCACGGCATCACGCTCGCCAGGGCCCGCGCCACGCAGATCGATCGAGACAAGCGCGAGGTCGTGCTCGCCGACGGCCGCAGGCTGCCCTACGATCGCCTCGTCGTCTCGCCCGGCATCGACCTCAAATATGATTCCGTTCCCGGTTGGTCGAAAGCCGGGGAGGAGGCGATGCCCCATGGCTGGAAGCCGGGAACGCAGACGCAGCTCATCAAGCGCAAGCTCGATGCCGTGCCGAATGGCGGCACCATCGTGATGATCGCGCCGCCCAATCCCTATCGCTGTCCGCCCGGACCTTATGAGCGCGCCTCGATGTTCGCCCATGTGCTCAAGAGCAGCGGCCGGGGCGATGCGCGAATCGTCATCCTCGATCCCAAGGAAAGCTTCTCGAAGCAGGGAGTCTTCCAGGAAGGCTGGGAGGCGCATTACGGCACCATGATCGAATGGCTCGGGCCGAAGGTGCATGACGGCATCAAGTCGGTCGATCCGGCGACGAACACCGTGGTGACCGGCTTCGAAACCTACCGCGACTGCGCCTTCGTCAACGTGATCCCGGCGCAGATGGCCGGCGAGATCGCGCGCAGCGCCGGCCTTGCGCCTATGGGCGGCTATTGTGCGATCGACCCCGCGACGATGAAATCAACGGCCGATCCGAACATTTACGTCCTCGGCGATGCCTGCATCGCCGGTGATATGCCGAAATCCGCCTTCGCGGCCAACAGCCAGGCCAAGGTCGCGGCAATGACGATCCGCGCGGAGCTCACGGGCGCGCGCAGCTTTCCGCCGCGCTATCTCAACACCTGCTGGTCGTTGGTCGAGACCGACGACGCGATCAAGGTCGGCGGGCGCTACGAGCCGCGCGACGGACGCATCGCGGCGATCGAGACTTTCGTGTCCCAGAACGGCGAAGCGGCCGAGCTTCGTAAGCAGAACGAGGTCGAGAACCTGTCCTGGTATGCCGCGATGACGGCCGACATGCTCGGTTAGCGCAGCTTTTTCCTGTTCACACCGCCACAGAGGAATCCGATGAAGACGTTGATCCCCGTTCCCTTCCTGCTCGCACTTGTCGCGGCACAGCCGGCCCCTGCGCAGGATGTCTCCGCCGGCGAGCGCTCCTTCAATAAGTGCAGGGCCTGTCACCAGCTTGGTGAGACGGCTAAGAATGGCGTCGGTCCGGAGCTGAACGGCCTCTTCGGGCGCCATACGGGCTCGGTCGAGGGCTACAGCTATTCGACGGCGAACAAAGCGGCGAATCTGACCTGGGACGAAACCAATTTCGCCGAATACATCAAGGACCCGAAGGCCAAGATCCCGGGAACGAAGATGGTCTTCGCGGGCATCAAGAACGAGAAGGAAATCATGGATCTGACGGCCTTCCTCAAACAATTCGGCAAGGACGGCAAGAAGATGTGATTTCCAGACCGGCCGCCATCCGGCGGCTGGTCTCCCGTTCGCGGCCTTCCACCTGCGCGTCGCAGCCTCGGTCTCGATTCAAGGCGTTCGGATAAGCAAAACCGAAATCAGATGTCGACGGTCGCGTTCAGCGCGTTCGTCTGGATGAACTCGCGTCGCGGCTCGACGACATCGCCCATCAGCTTGACGAAGAGATCGTCGGCCTCGTCGTTCTGGTCGTTCTTGACCCGCAGCAGCGAGCGCACGTCGCGGTCGAGCGTCGTTTCCCAGAGCTGGTCGGGGTTCATCTCGCCCAGTCCTTTGTAGCGCTGCAGCGCGACGCCCTTGCGACCGATGGTCGAGACCGCATCGAACAGATCGCTCGGCCCATTGATCGTGAAGGAATCACCCTTGCGGGCGAGCGTGCCGGGCTTGGCATAGGCCTCCTGCAGCGAGAGCGCCGCGGCATCGAGCTTGCGGGCCTCGGCGCTGGCGAGCAGGCCGGCATCAATCGTCGCCGCCTGCTTCACGCCGCGGACCATGCGCGAGAAGACGAAGCCGCCTTCGCTGACCTTGCCTTCCCAGCCGCGCTCCAACTCGTCAGAGATCGCATCGAGCCGGCGCGCGACATAGGCTGCGGCCTCGTTCGCCTGCGCCTCGTTCTCCTCGCTCACCGGATGCAGCACGCCGGCGATCGCCATCTGCTCGACGACGCGCCGGTCATAGCGCGAATGCAGCTGCGACAGCGCATTGCGCACGTTGCGAGCTTCCTCGATCAGGACGCGCAGATCCGCGCCGCCGCGCTCGATGCCGTCGCCGGTGCGGAAGGTGGCGCCGTCGACCGTCGAGTCGACCAGATATTGCTCCAGCGCCCGCTCGTCCTTCAGGTAGACATGGCTCTTGCCGCGTGCCGCCTTGTAGAGCGGAGGCTGGGCGATGAAGAGATGGCCGGCATCGATCAATTCCGGCATCTGCCGGTAGAAGAAGGTCAGCAGCAGGGTACGAATATGGGCGCCGTCGACGTCGGCGTCGGTCATGATGATGATCTTGTGGTAGCGCAGCTTCGCCAGGTTGAAGCCGCCCTGTTCGGCATCGGCCCGGCCGATGCCGGCGCCGAGCGCCGTGATCAGCGTGCCGACCTGGTCGGAGGAGAGCATCTTGTCGAAGCGGGCTCGCTCGACGTTCAGGATCTTGCCGCGCAGCGGCAGCACAGCCTGGTATTCGCGGGCGCGGCCCTGCTTGGCGGAGCCGCCGGCCGAGTCACCCTCGACGATGAAGAGTTCGGACTTGGCCGGGTCGCGTTCCTGGCAATCAGCCAATTTGCCCGGAAGCGAGGCGATATCGAGCGCGCCCTTGCGGCGGGTGAGGTCGCGTGCCTTGCGGGCGGCCTCGCGGGCGGCAGCGGCTTCCGCCACCTTGCCGACGATGGTCTTGGCCTCGCTCGGATGCTCTTCCAGCCACTCGGAGAGCGCCTGGTTGACGACGTTCTCGACGACCGGGCGGACTTCAGAGGAAACCAGCTTGTCCTTGGTCTGCGACGAGAACTTCGGATCGGGGACCTTGACCGAGACGATCGCGGTCAAGCCTTCGCGGCAGTCGTCGCCGGTCAGCGAGACCTTTTCCTTCTTCGAGATGCCCGAGCTCTCGGCATAGCCGGTGACCTGGCGCGTCAGCGCGGCTCGGAAGCCGGCGAGATGGGTGCCGCCGTCGCGCTGCGGAATGTTGTTGGTGAAGCAGAGCACGTTCTCGTGGTAGCTGTCGTTCCACCACAGGGCGACATCGACGGTGATGCCGTCCTTCTCCGAGGTCAGCATGATCGGCTTTTCGATCACCGCCGTCTTGGCCCGGTCGAGATAGCGCACGAAGGCTTCGACGCCGCCATCATACATCAGCTCTTCACGGACCACCTCGGCATGGCGGGCATCGGTCAGCACGATTCGCACGCCCGAATTCAGGAAGGCGAGCTCGCGCAGCCGGTGTTCCAGCGTCTTGTAGTCGAACTCCACCATGGTGAAGGTCTCTTGCGACGGCAGGAAGGTGACCTCCGTGCCGCGCTTGTCGCCCTGCGGGCCGACCACCGCGAGCGGCGCCACCGCGTCCCCATGGCGGAATTCCATGAAATGCTCATGCCCGCCGCGCCAGATGCGCAGCTTGAGCGAGACCGAGAGCGCATTGACGACGGAGACGCCGACGCCGTGCAGGCCGCCCGAGACCTTGTAGGAGTTCTGGTCGAACTTACCGCCGGCATGGAGCTGGGTCATGATGACCTCGGCCGCCGAGATGCCTTCCTCGCTGTGGATATCGGTCGGGATGCCGCGGCCGTTGTCGGTCACGGTGACCGACCCGTCGGCATTCAGCGTCACCGTGACGAGGTCCGCATGTCCGGCGAGCGCCTCGTCGATCGCGTTGTCGACGACTTCGTAGACCATGTGGTGCAGGCCGGAGCCGTCATCGGTGTCGCCGATATACATGCCAGGCCGCTTGCGAACGGCATCCAGACCCTTGAGAACCTTGATGGAATCGGCGCCGTAGTCGTCTGGCTGGGCGCTGAGCGCGGCATCGGTCATGAAGTGGTCCCTGAGCGGGCGAGCGAGTGCCCGCGATGATCCTGATTCGAAAGGACAATATAGGGGTAGACGATGGCTTTTTCACGCGCATAGGCGCGCGTGTGCGAGTCGGCGCGTTGATGCCGGTGTCTTCGGCGTCGGAACAGAGCGTCATGCTCGGGCTTGACCCGAGCATCGCATGCCGATGGAGGCTCCGGCGTTGCCGCATGTCAGAGATTCTCGGGTCTACGCTTCGCTCCGCCCGAGAATGACGGCTGCCCAGGCCGGAGCGCCTACCCCCGAAATTCCGTTATCGCCTCGATGAAGGCCTCGCCATATTGCGCGAGCTTGCGCTCGCCGACGCCTTCGATCGCGCGCATCTCTTCGAGACCGAGCGGCCGCTCGCGCGCCATCGCGATCAGGGTCCGATCGGTGAAGATGATGTAGGCCGCGACGCCTTCCTCGCGGGCGAGCTGAAGCCGAAGCTTGCGCAGATGCTCGAAGAGGGCGGCCGTGCCCTCGTCGAGACCGTCGGCGCGGGCGGCATCGCGCTCTCCGCGGCGGGAGCGACGCTCGGCGAAGGGATCGGCCCTGAGCGCGATGCTCTCCCGGCCGAACAGGATGTCCTCGCCCTTCGGCGTCAGGCGGAAGCCGCCATGCTCGGTGCTGGCCTCGGCCAGCGCGCCGGCGGCGAAGAGCTTGCGCGTCAGCCCGGTCCAGGCCGCCTTGGGCTTGTCCGAGCCGACGCCGAAGGTCTTGAGCCCGTCATGGTTCTGGCGGCGGATCGTCTCGGTCGCCGTCCCAGTCAGGATGTCCGCGAGGTGACCGGCGCCAAAGCGCTCGCCCGAGCGGATCACGGCCGAGAGCAGTTTTCGCGCATCGAGCGTCGCGTCCTGAAGCGCCGGCGCCTCGGCGCCGCAGAGATCGCAGCGGAACGGGGCCTGGCCATGCCTGCAGGGTGGCGTCTCCTCGCCGAAATAGCTGAGCAGCGCGCTGCGCCGGCACAATGCATTCTCGCAGAGGTCGATCATCGCGTTCAGGCGCTTGTGTTCGATGCGCTTGCGCTCATCGTCGACCGGCTTCTCGTCGATCTGGCGGCGGCGGAGCGCCATGTCGTCGACGCCGTAGAGGGTGAGCGTGTCTGCCGGCAGGCCGTCGCGGCCGGCGCGGCCGATCTCCTGATAGTAGCTCTCGATCGAGCCGGGCATGTCGGCATGAACGACGAAGCGCACATCCGGCTTGTTGATGCCCATGCCGAACGCGATGGTGGCGCAGACGACGACGCCGTCCTCCTGCAGGAAGGTGTCCTGGTTGCGGTTGCGCTCCGCCTGCTCCAGCCCGGCATGGTAGGCGAGCGCGTTCCAGCCCTTCTCGCGCAGGCCTTCGGCGAGCCGTTCGGTCTTGTTGCGCGACGAGCAGTAGACGATGCCGGAGCCGTTGCGGTGGCGCCGCAGAAAATCGTCGATCTGCCGACGCGGCTGATCCTTCGGCGCGAAGGCGAGCTTCAGATTCGGCCGGTCGAAGGAATGCACCACCATCTGCGGCGGCTGCGGAAAGAGCTGGGCGGCGATGTCGGCCTGGGTCTGCCGGTCGGCGGTGGCGGTCAGCGCCGTCACCGGCACGCCGCCAAGTGCTTCGCGCGTCTTGGCGAGCAGCCGATATTCCGGGCGGAAGTCGTGGCCCCATTGCGAGACGCAATGCGCCTCGTCGATGGCGAGCCGCGTCACCCCGATGCGCTTGAGGCGCGAGACCAGCCCCTCTCCGGCAAGCCGCTCCGGCGAGACGAAGAGGAGCCGCAGATCGCCCGCGTTGAGGCGGTCCCAGGCCTCGGTGGCCTCGCTCTCGCTGTTCATCGAGTTGAGCGAGGCAGCCGGCACTCCGGCCCGGACGAGCTGGCCGACCTGATCGCGCATCAGCGCGATCAGGGGCGAGACGACGAGAGTGAGGCCGCCCGCGACCAGCGCCGGGAGCTGGTAACACATCGATTTGCCGGAGCCGGTCGGCATCACCGCGAAGACGTCGCGGCCGGTAAGGGCAGCTTCGATCACCTCCCACTGGCCGGGGCGGAAATCATCGTAGCCCCACACGGATTTCAGGATCGCGCGGGCTTCTGATTCGCGGGATGGCGACATGGGGAAGGGGTGTGCCGCAGCCGGACGCGCTTGGCCAGTCTTTCGCCCGCCTAGCCGCGCGCCGCCAACAGATGAACGAGTGCGGTCAATGCGAAGATCGCGGCGATCAGCCTCGACGGCCAGGGCCGTAGATCGAACCAGATGAATTGCAGGACGAGCCTCAGGCTCCAGAAGCCGGCACCGGCCAAGGGTAGCAGCGGCTGGGCGCTCGCTTGCTCCGACTGCCAGAGCAGCGCCGCCCCATAGGCGAGGAAGATGAAACCCAGCATGACGTTGAGCGTCTGGGTGATCGCGGTGTTCAGGCTGCCGGAGCGCTCGAGCTTCTCCGGCCAGCCGAACAATCGCCAGAAGGCGGCGTGGAACAGGGCGAAGCCGAGATCGAGCAGGCCGGCGGCCAGCAGCACGACGGCTCAGCTTCGCGTCGCGATGGCTGCTGCGGCGCCAGCCATCACGCCGCCGGTCGTCCGGTTGATCCAGCGCATGGCGCGCGGGCTGGCGACGAGGCGCCGTGCCCGATCGGCCGCATAGGCATAGGCCAGCATCGTCCCACCGAGGATCGGCGCGATCAGCGCCATGACTTCCAGATAGGCGAGCGGGGTCAGCGCGTTGAGATCGATGACCAATGGCAGGATCGACAGGAAGAAGATCATGACCTTGGGATTGCCGAGCGTCAGCGCGATGCCGCCCAGGAACAGGCGGATGCCCTCGCCGCGCGCGGCGGGGGAAGGTTTGGGCGGCTCGGCCGGAGCCGTCCAGGCTTTGAAGGCGAGATAGATGAGATAGATGAGATAGGCACAGCCGGCATATTTGATCGCGACGAAGACGCCGTGGAAGCTCTGCATGAGGACGCTGAGGCCGAGCGCCGAGAGCGTGAACCAGACGAGGTCGCCTGCGACGATGCCGGCGAGGAAGGGCAGGGATCGCCGAAAGCCGGTGGAGAGGGAGCGTGCGACGAGAGCCGCAATCGCCGGCCCGGGCGAGGCGACGGCGAGGAAATAGACGCCCGCGAACAGGGCGAGGCTGGCGAGTTCCATGGGCGTCTCCCGATTTATCGAGATGCTAACAGCGACGCTCCGCCCCGTCCCATCGCAAGACGTGGTCCGATCGATCAATCCAGCGGGTCGGCCCGGCCCGGCGTGATCGCGAAACGCTGCGCGCCGGCCGGCAGGTCGCCGAACAGGGCGGCGTCGGCGCCGGTCATCCAGACCTGGCAGCCCAGCCCGGTGAGGCCCTCGTAAAGCGCCGCGCGCCGGCGCGGGTCGAGATGCGCGGCGATTTCGTCGAGCAGGACCAGCGGGGCGATGCCGTTCATCGCCGCGACGAGCCGGGCATGGGCCAGCACCAGCCCGATCAGCAGCGCCTTCTGCTCGCCGGTCGAGCCCTGTCCGGCCGGGATGTCCTTCGGTCCGTGGCGGACATCGAGATCGGAGGCCTGCGGGCCTGCGAGCGTGCGCCCGGCTGCCCGGTCGCGATGGCGGCCCTGGCGCAGCAGGTCGCGATAGGCGTCCTCCGCATCGATGGCCGGCAGGCGGGCCACGAGTTCGTCGATCTCGCCCGAAAGCGTGATATCGGCATAGGGGAAGGGCGAGGCTTCATCGCGGGTCTCGGCTATGATCGCGGACAAACGCGCCACTGTCTCGGCGCGCGCAGCCGCGACGGCGACGCCGAGTTCGGCGACCTCGCGTTCGATCGCGTCGAGCCATTGGGCCTGTCCAGGGCTTTCCTCGAGGATGCGGTTGCGCGAGCGCAGCGCCCGTTCCAGCGCATTCGAGCGGGTGGCGTGGCCCGGGTCGATCGCCAGCACCAAACGGTCGAGGAAGCGGCGGCGGTCGCCGGCGGAGCCCCGGAACAAGCCGTCGAGATCGGGCGTGAGCCAGACCACGCGCAGATAGTCGCTGAAGGCGAGCGCCGAGCCGACCGCGGCACCGTCGATGCGGGCGAGACGCGGCCGGCGCCCCTCCGCGTCGAGGGGGCCGAGGCCGATGCCGAGCCGACCAGCATCCTCGGCGAGCGTGATCGAGGCGGCGAAGGAACCGTCGCCACCTTGCCGCGCCATGACTGAAAGCTCGGTACGGCGCAGGCCCCGTCCCGGTGTGAACAGCGAGAGCGCTTCGAGGATATTGGTCTTGCCGGCTCCGTTCTCGCCGATCAGCGCAACGATTTGGCCCCCGACCGGAAGATCGAGGGCCTCGTAGGAACGGAAGTCCTGCAGGATCAGGCGCGCGACGGCGGCCATGGGCCGCTCGTTCAGACGCGCATCGGCATCAGCACATAGAGCGCGGAAGCGCCTTCGCGATCCTGGATCACGGTCGGCGACCCCGGATCGGCGAGCTTGAGCAGGGCGGTGTCGCCGTCGAGCTGGGCGGCGATGTCCATGAGGTAGCGGGCGTTGAAGCCGATATCGAGCGGGCTGGCTTCATAATCGACCTCGATCTCCTCGGTCGCCGAGCCGGAATCCGGATTGGTGACGGAGAGCGTCATGCGCCCGTCAGCCATGGAGAGCTTCACGGCACGGCCACGCTCCGACGAGATGGTCGAGACGCGGTCGACGGAAGCGGCGAAATCGCCTCTGTCTACCGTCAGCCGCTTGTCGTTCCCACTCGGGATGACGCGCTGATAATCGGGGAAGGTGCCGTCGATCAGTTTCGAGGTCAGCACCACGCTGGCGGTCGCGACGCGGATCTTCGAGCCGGAAAGCTCGACCGCGACTTCGCTCTCGCCGTCTTCCAGCAGCTTCTGGATCTCGGCCACGGCCTTGCGCGGCACGATCACGCCGGGCATGCCGACCGAGCCCCGCGGCGCCGCGATGTCGACGCGGGCGAGCCGGTGTCCGTCCGTCGCCACGGCGCGCAGCACCGGGCGGCCATCGACGTCGATGGTGTGGAGATAGATGCCGTTGAGGTAGTAGCGCGTCTCCTCGGTCGAGATCGCGAACTGTGTCTTGTCGATCAGCCGCTTCAGCTCGCCGGCCGGCAGCACGAAGCGATGCGCCATCTCGCCTGCGGTGATGTCCGGGAAATCGCTCTCCGGCAGTGTCTGCAGCTGGAAGCGCGAGCGGCCCGAGCGCAGCACAAGGCCGCTATCGCCGGTCGTCTCGAGCGAGACCTGCGCGCCGTCGGGCAGCTTGCGGACGATGTCGTAGAGGGTATGGGCGGGAACCGTCGTGGCACCGGGCTCGGCTGCGTCGGCCGGAATCGTCTCCACCACCTCGATGTCGAGATCGGTCGCCTTGAGCCGCAGGCCGTTCTCGGAGGCGCTCAGCAGCAGGTTCGACAGGATCGGGATCGTGTTGCGGCGCTCCACCACGCGATGCACGTGGCCAAGCGACTTGAGCAGCGTGGAACGTTCGACCGTGACCTTCATGATTGTCTAGTCTTCTGGCGCTAGCCGCCCGGGCATGGCTGCCCGGGCCGATGAATGGCCAGCGACATTGCAGGACGCGGGGCGGGCGCGCAAGACCTGTGCGCTCCGGCAGCCACAACCTTTGGCGGCAACGGGCGCGTGCCCGCGTATCGGCCCGAAAAGTGGAGCCCACCTTTCGGGCGAAGTCGACACTTCGACAAAGGGATAGACCGCTTCACGCCCGGAGGGACGCAGGGCGATCTGTCCGCGCCGGGCTCACTCCTGCAGCATGCGCTTCAGGAGATCGACCTCGTCATGCAGCGAGCGGTCCTCGCTGATCGCCTTCTCGATCTTGCGCACGGCGTGCAGCACCGTGGTGTGATCGCGTCCGCCGAAGCGGCGGCCGATCTCGGGCAGCGAGCGCGGCGTCAGCGCCTTCGACAGATACATCGCGATCTGGCGCGGCTTGACCACTGCCGCGGTGCGGCGCTCCGAGAGGATGTCGGCGCGGCTGACATTGTAGCGCGTCGCGACGAGCTTCTGGATGTCCTCGATCTTGACCCGGCGCGGCTCGCGCGTCCGAACGAGATCGCGGATTGCGGACTCTGCCGTTTCCAGCGTTACGAGTTGGCCCGACAGCGTCGCGTGGGCGAGCAGGCGGTTGGCGGCGCCGTCGAGATCACGGCCGTTGGTCGTGACGACGCGAGCGACATAGGCGATCACATCCGGGCTGACTTGGAAGTTCGGATGGGCGCCCTGCAGCGCGTCCATGCGGGTCGCCAGAATCTTGACGCGCAGGGCCTCGTCGAGCTCGCCGACCTCGACGACGAGGCCGCCGCCAAGCCGCGAGCGGATGCGCTCATCGAGCGCTTCCAGTTCACCGGCGAGGCGATCGCCGGCGACGACGATCTGCTTGCCGGCATCGAGCAGTGCGTTGATCGTGTGGCCGAACTCCTGCTGGATCGACTTGCCCTGGATGAACTGCACGTCGTCGACGATGAGCAGGTCGATGCCGCGCAGCTTCTCCTTGAAGGCGAGCGCGGTCTGCGACTTCAGCGCCGCGACGAAGCCATACATGAAGCGGTCTGCGGTGAAGTAGGCGACGCGCTTGCCCTGGCGGCGCGCTTCCTGCGCCACAGCCTGCAGCAGATGCGTCTTGCCGAGGCCGACGCCGGCATGGAGATAGAGCGGGTTATAGGGGCTCTGGCCCGCCGGTGCGCCGGCGATGCGTTCGGCCGCCGCGAAGGCGAGCTGGTTCGACTTGCCGACGACGAAGCTCTGGAAGCTCATGCGCTTGTCGAGCGCAGTGCCGCAGGCATCGACGAGATCGGATTCGCAGGGTTGAGCGCCGCCAGCGGCAGCCGGCCGGGCGGCTTCGGCCGCGACGGGGGAGGGCGTCGTGGCAGGCCGGGCGCGCAGGGCGGCGTCGACGCGTGGTGCGACGACCGTGGTTTCGCGCGAGACCGTGCGAACCGAGAGCAGCACGCCCCCCGGCGCCGGCAGCTCCGCCATGCAGTTCACCCGCAGGCGCTCAGCATAATGCGCCTCGAGCCAGCTCTTCAGGAAGCGGGTCGGGACCGTGAGATAGGCCACGCCCTCGACAATGCCGGCGAGCTCGAGCCGGCCGAACCAGCTGGAGAAGACGTCTTCGCCAAGCTCGGCGCGCAGGCGCCGCCGAACGCGTTCCCAGGCGTCCTGAACCGAAACCTCGTCCAGCTGAACCCCGGCGGCCTCGTCAGCCGCGATCACCACCACAGACGCTGTATCGACCGTATCACCGAGTTCCTGTCGCTCGAACATCAATGGCCCCATTCTTTGAAATGCACGCGCCTTCGGAGCGGCGGCCACAGGGCGGCCGCGTTCCTGGCACTGTTGTCCGGTTAAAAAAGGATCCCGTCCTGTCGGGCGCTTTATCGCCCGCAGGTTCCGATCCATGCTCTGTCGATTACGCTTGGAAGGCTCGTCGAGGGACGATGCCGCCCTTTATCTCAACACTAAAAGACAAAGGAGCTACATCCTCCAACCTCCATGGTCGCGAGCCAAAACGCTTATCATCTCTGGAAAACGCCTGGCGGTCATTGCTGTCCGCCGGGCGATGAAGGGACCTTACAAGGCGCTCTCGACGGGCTGCAACATCCCTTTCAGCCGGCTTCGAAGACTTGGCCTGCGAGGTGGCTCCGCCAAAGCGAGGCTGCGCCCTGCAATTGGTTGGGGAACTTAAGATTTTCTTGATGCCCGGCTCCCCTGCACGCCGCGAATCTTTTTTTCGCTGGTCTCGAAAAGCCCGCCGCAGAGTCGCCGCGATTCTACTCGCCAAAATCCTTTGCCCACTAAGGTGATGATAATACAGGTCTTTTTGTGAGCGGCGGAGTCTGTTGCGGAGGCCGATTTTTCGCTCTGAAGCGCGCCTGAGAGTCAAGTCCGCAAACCCGTGGAAAGCCTGCGGAAATGGCTTGCGGGCGAGGTTTTTCTGTTCCGTCGACGCATGTGGCCGAGTCGCAACAGGAGAGGCTTTAGCCAACGAAAAAGCCCGGCCGCAAGGCCGGGCTTTTCGCCGTCGAAACAGACGGATTTTTACGCTCAGGAAGCCAGCGCGCCGATGCGGTGAGCAAGGCGGGAAACCTTGCGCGAGGCGGTGTTCTTGTGAACCACGCCCTTCTGCGCAGCGCGCATGATCTCGGGCTGAGCAGCCTTCAGGGCCTCGGCTGCGGCAGACTTGTCGCCCGAGGCGATCGCCTCCTCGACCTTGCGCAGGAAGGTGCGCATCCGCGAACGGCGGGTCTTGTTGACCTCGGTGCGGCGGGCGATCTTGCGCGTAGCCTTCTTGGCCGACGTCGTATTGGCCATCGAAACGTCCTCGTTCTCATCGCGGTTGGGCGCCTGGCATTATTGCCGGCGGGCCTGGCCGCTTCCTTGCTGGAAAAACGTGAGCGGCGGCCGAGCTTGCGCGGGCCGCCGCGAGTGGTGGGGCTATAGTCGCTTGCGACACCGCCGTCAACGCCGGAATCGCTTTCGCCGCGCTATCCTCACGCGGAGGGCGCGATGAAGCGGGCGAAGCTCGCCAGATCGACGTTGCCGCCGCTGATGATGACGCCGACGCGCTGGCCTTCGACCGGAACCTTGCCGGTCAGCGCCGCGGCTGCGGCGAGACAGCCGGTCGGCTCGACCACGAGCTTCATCCGCTCGGCGAAGAAGCGCATGGCCTCGATGAGCTCGGCGTCGCTGACGGTGACGATGTCCTCGACCAGCGCCTGGATGATCGGGAAAGTGCGATCGCCCAGGAATGCGGTCTGCGCGCCGTCGGCTATGGTCTTCGGCACGCCGATCGTGACGATCTTGCCGGAGCGCAGCGACTGCTGGCCGTCATTGCCGGCCTCGGGCTCGACCCCGAAGATGCGGCAATTGGGATTGAGCGCCTTGGCCGCCAGGGCAGCCCCGGCGAGAAGCCCGCCGCCGCCGAGCGGCACGATCAGGATGTCGAACGGCCCGGCATCCTCGATCAGCTCCTTGGTCGCGGTGCCCTGGCCGGCGATGACGTCGGCATGGTCATAGGGCGGGATCAGCGTCAGCCCGCGCTCGGTGGCGATGCGGTTGCCGATCTCCAGCCGGTCCTGGGTGTAGCGGTCGTAGCGAACGACCTCGCCGCCATAGCCCTGGGTCGCCTCGACCTTCGCCTTCGGTGCGTCTTCCGGCATGATTATGGTGGTGGGTACGCCGAGCAGCTTGCCGGCATAGGCGATGGCCTGGGCGTGGTTGCCTGAGGAGAAGGTGAGCACGCCCGCCTTCTTCCGCTCGGGGGAGAGCGCGGAAATGGCGTTGTAGCCGCCGCGGAACTTGAAGGCGCCCATGCGCTGCAGGTTCTCGGGCTTGAAGACGAGGCTCGCCCCGCTGCGCCGGTTGGCCGTCGCCGAGCTCATCGCCGGGGTATGATGCGCGACGCCCTTCAGGCGCTCGGCGGCGAGCTCGACATCGGCATAGGTCGGTAGCGTGATGCCCTCGGGGGCGGCGATGCGGGCTGCGGTGGTCATGGGTTTCGTCCTGCTGATGAAGGTGCATCGTGTCAGCAGGGCGGGGCCGGGTTCAAGTCAAAGATCGACGCCCCGGCCATGCATGGAGGTGATCGGTCGTGCGCGCCGGCGCGGCGTCGGCCCGCACGCGCGGCGTCAGGCGTTCTTGAAGTCCGGCTTCCGCTTCTCGGCGAAGGCGGACATGCCTTCCTTCTGGTCGGCGGTGGCGAAGAGCGAGGAGAAGACGCGGCGCTCGAAGCGCAGGCCTTCCTGCAGCGTCACCTCGAAGGCACGCTCGACCGATTCCTTCGCCATCAGCACGGAGGGCAGGGACTTCGCCGCGATCGTCTCGGCCGCCTTCAGCGTCTCGGCCATCAGATCGGCGAGCGGCACGATGCGGGCTACGAGACCGGAACGCTCGGCTTCCTCGGCATTCATCATCCGGCCTGTGAGGATGAGGTCCATCGCCTTGGCCTTGCCGACCGCCTTGGTCAGGCGCTGGGTTCCGCCGGCGCCGGGGATGACACCGAGATTGATTTCGGGCTGACCGAACTTCGCATTGTCGGCCGCAATGATGAAGTCGCACATCATGGCGAGCTCGCAGCCGCCGCCGAGCGCGAAGCCGGCGACCGCCGCGACGATCGGCTTGCGGCGCTGGCCGATCCGGTCCCAATCCGCGAACTTGTCGTCGAGATAGGTGCCGGGAAAGGTCCGGCTCTGCATCTCCTTGATGTCGGCCCCGGCGGCGAAGGCCTTCTCGGAGCCGGTGATGATGATGCAGCCGATGCCGGCATCCTTTTCGAAGCCGTCGAGCGCCGCGTTGATCTCGCCGATGAGCTGGCCGTTCAGCGCGTTCAGCGCCTGCGGACGGTTGAGGGTGATCTGCCCGACCTTGCCCTTGGTCTCGACGAGAATGGTCTCATAAGCCATGGCGGCCTCCCCGATGATGCTGTCGTCGCAGCTTTAGCGGGCCGGCAAGGCTCAAGTCCATGCGCGTTGCGCGCATCCGCGCATTCGCACCCGGGATCAGGGGCTCGTCATGCTCGGGCTTGACCCGAGCATCTCCTGCAGAATGAGGCACCCGTGCCTTTCCGGCCTGAGATTCTCGGGTCAAGCCCGAGAATGACGCGAGGTCCTCACCGTCGTGGCTGGCAGCTCTCGCAATAGAAGGTCGAGCGGCCCGACTGCACCAGCCGCTTCACCGGCTGACCGCAGCCCGGCGTGAGGCAAGCCTCGCCCTCGCGGTCATAGACCCGGAAGCGATGCTGGAAATAGCCGAGCGAGCCGTCCGCATGGGCGAAGTCTCTGAGCGTCGAGCCGCCGGCCGCCACCGCCTCCTCCAGCACCTCGCGGATGATGCGGGCGAGTTCATGCGCCTTGTCGCGTGGGCGGCCGGTCGGCGTCGCGATCGTCCCGGCTTCCGCCTCGGGATGAAGCCCGGCGCGGAACAGCGCCTCGCAGACATAGATATTGCCGAGACCGGCGACGAGCCGCTGGTCGAGCAGCGCGGCCTTGAGCGGAGCGATCTTGCCGGCGAAGAGCTTGGCCAGCATTTCGCCGGACAATTCGTTGCCGAGCGGCTCGATGCCCATGCCCGAAAAATGCTTCGACGTTGCGAGCGCGGCACGTGGCACGAGGTCCATGAAGCCGAAGCGACGCACGTCGTTATAAGTGATGCGCGCGCCCGTCCCCATCTCGAACACGACATGGTCGTGGATCAGGTGCCGGCCGATTTCATTATAGTAGGAGCCCGGCTCGGTCGGGGGCGTGCCGGGCGCCTCGACGATGAAGCGCCCGCTCATGCCCAGATGCATGACCAGCGCCTCGCCGTCGTCGAGATCGGCGATCAGATATTTTGCCCGGCGCGACAACGCCTCGATGCGTCGGCCGGTCAGCCGCTCGGAGAACCGGTCGGGCAACGGAAAGCGCAGATCGGGCCGGCGCTGCTCGACGCGCGCGAAGCGCTCGCCCAGCATGGCAGGCTCCAGCCCGCGCCGGACGGTTTCGACCTCGGGTAGCTCGGGCATGAGTTGAGACCTTCGTAAAGCCTGCGTCGAGACGGGCCGCGACAAGCCCGCCGCCTTTGGCTATTCATCGCCTCAGCCGAATACAAGGTCCGCCCGCAAAAGGTCCGCCCAAACGTGACAGCAGCCTCCGACACCACTCATTTCGGCTTCGAGACGGTGAAGCTCGCCGAGAAGCAGGCCAAGGTCGACGACGTCTTCCACAAGGTCGCCAATCGCTACGACCTGATGAACGATTTGATGTCGGGCGGCTTGCACCGCGCATGGAAGAGCGCGCTGCTGACCGCGATCAACCCGGCCAAGGACCGGCCTTTCCACCACCTCGATGTGGCCGGCGGCACCGGCGACGTCGCCTTTGCGGTGCTCGAGGCCGGCGGGCCGCAGACCGACGTCACCGTGCTCGACATCAACGCCGATATGCTGCGTGTCGGGCGCGAGCGGGCCGACAAGCGCTTTCCGGAGGATGATCGCGTCCGCTTCGTCCAGGGCAATGCCGAGGCGCTCGGCCTGCCGGACAACCATTTCGACTGCTATACGATCGCCTTCGGCATCCGCAACGTGCCGCGCATCGACAAGGCGCTGGCCGAGGCCTATCGCGTCCTGAAGCGCGGCGGCCGGTTCCTTTGCCTCGAATTCAGCCATGTCGACGTGCCCCTGCTCGACAAGATCTACGAGACCTATTCCTTCAAGGTCATTCCGCCGATGGGCCGCATGGTCACCGGCGAGGCCGAGCCCTATCAGTATCTCGTCGAATCGATCCGCAAATTCCCGAAGCCGCAGGCCTTCGCGGGGATGATCGAGGATGCCGGCTTCCGCCGGGCCAAGTTCACGCCCATGACCGGCGGGGTCGTGGCGCTGCATTCCGGCTGGAAGCTGTGATGATCCTGCTGCCGTCATGCTCGGCCCTGTGCCGAGCATCCACGTCTTGCGACGCGAATGAAGGAAAGACGTGGATGGCCGGGACAAGCCCGACCATGACGACATGGACCCCTCCGCGGGCGAGCCGCGCATGATCTCCTCCTTCTTCCACATGCTGCGCGGCGCACGCGTCGGCTTCGTCTTGGCGCGCGAGGGCGCGCTCTCCCTGGTCGATCCTTCCGTGCTGCCGCCCCTGGCACGTGGTCTCATCCGCCTCGGCCGACTGATCGAGCGGCGGGGCGCCGGTTCCTCGGCGACGCGGCTCGCTGCGGCCCTGACACGGCTCGGCCCGTCCTATGTCAAGTTCGGGCAGTTCCTGGCGACGCGGCCTGATGTCGTCGGCATGAAGATCGCGGAGGACTTGTCTGCCCTGCAGGACCGGATGCCGGCCTTCCCGATGGCGGAAGCGCGCGCCATCGTCGAGGCCGCGCACGGCGTCCCGTTGCAGACGCTGTTTCCGGAATTCAGCGAGCCGGTCGCCGCCGCTTCGATCGCGCAGGTCCATCGCGCCCGGCTGAAGGACGGGCGAGAGGTCGCGGTCAAGATCCTGCGGCCGGGCATCCGCGACCGCTTCAACCGCGACCTCGCCGCGATGCGCTTCGGCGCCGAGCAGGCCGAGCGCCGCTCGGCCGAGGCGCGGCGCCTGCGCTTCACCGGGGTCGTCGAGACGCTGGCGCGCTCGGTCGCGATGGAAATGGATTTGCGGCTGGAAGCGGCCGCCCTCTCCGAATTCGCGGAAAATACCAAGGAAGACGCCGATTTTCGCGTGCCGGAGCCGGACTGGCAGCTCACCGCCCGCGAGATGCTGGTCGACGAATGGATCGAGGCGATCAGGCTCTCCGACATCGAGGGCCTGCGCGCTGCCGGCCACGATCTGCCGGAACTCGCGCGCACGATCATCCAGTCGTTCCTGAAGCACGCGATCCGCGACGGCTTCTTCCATGCCGACATGCACCCCGGAAACCTCTTCGTCGATGCGGAAGGGCGGCTCGTCGCAGTCGATGGCGGCATCATGGGCAGGCTCGGGCTGAAGGAGCGGCGCTTCCTTGCCGAGATCCTGCTCGGTTTCATCACCCGCGATTACCGCCGCGTGGCGGAGGTGCATTTCGAGGCGGGCTATGTCCCGGCCCATCACGATGTCGAGGATTTCGCTCAGGCGATCCGCGCCGTCGGCGAGCCGATCCACGACAAGCGCGCCGACCAGATTTCGATGGCCAAGGTGCTGACCCTGCTCTTCGAGATCACCGGCATGTTCGACATGGCGACCCGCACCGAGCTCGTCATGCTGCAGAAGACCATGGTGGTCGTCGAGGGTGTCGCCCGCTCGCTGGATCCGCATTTGGACATGTGGGGCACGGCCGATCCGGTCGTCCGCAGCTGGATCACCCATCATCTCGGGCCGATCGGCAAGCTGGAGGAGGCCGGGCGCGGCGCCCGCTCGCTGCTCGGTTCGCTTGCAGCGCTCCCGGACACGATCGTTCGTGCAGAGCGCGTGCTCGGCCAACTGGAGGACGCCTCGCGCAACGGCTTTGCGCTCGACGAGCGGAGCGTCGAGGCGATCGGGCGTGCCGAGGCGCAGCGCAATCGCTGGGGCACCGCCGCGCTCTGGGTGATCGCGGCGCTGGTCGCCTACGGCGTGTTCGGCTGAGGCAGGCGCTGAATCGTCATTCTCGGGCGAAGCCTTGCTTCGACCCGAGAATCTCTCGGAGGAGAGGGCGCTTTTCCGTCACGAGATGCTCTGGTCAAGCCCGAGCGTGACGCCGCTTCTCCCCTCGCCTACCGGAACGGCGGCTCATCGAAGCTCCGGAGCTTGCGCGAATGGATGGCGGAGCCCGCCTCCTTCAGCTTCTCCAGCGCAGCGAGCCCGATCCGCAGATGCTCGCCGACGGCGCGCTCATAGAAGGCGTTGGCGGCGCCCGGCAGCTTGATCTCGCCATGGAGCGGCTTGTCGGAGACGCAGAGCAGCGTGCCGTAGGGCACGCGGAGCCGATAGCCCTGCGCGGCGATGGTGCCGGATTCCATATCGACCGCGATGGCGCGCGACAGGTTGATGCGCCGCCGTTCCTTGGTCCATTGCAGTTCCCAGTTGCGGTCGTCCTGGGTCACCACGGTCCCGGTGCGCAGCCGCTGCTTCAGCCGGTCGCCCTTCTCGCCGGTAATCTCGGCGGCGGCCTGCTGCAACGCGACCTGGACCTCCGCCAGCGCCGGGATCGGAACTTCGGGGGGCACCAGCTCGTCGAGAATGTGGTCCTGCCTGAGATAGGCATGGGCGAGGACGTAGTCGCCGATGATCTGGGTCTGGCGCAGGCCCCCGCAATGGCCGACCATCAGCCAGCAATTCGGCCTGAGAACCGCCAGATGGTCGGTGATGTTCTTCGCATTGGACGGGCCGACGCCGATATTGACCAGCGTCACCCCCTCGCCGGTCTTCCGGATCAGGTGGTAGGCGGGCATCTGGAAGCGGTGCCAGGGCGCCGACATCACCCGTTCCGCCGCCGAGACGTCGAGGCCGTCGCGCCCGATGCGGATGCCGCCCGGCGCGACCAGCGCCTCGGCCGTTCCGGCTTCGATCTCGGCCAGCCCAAGCCGCACGAACTGGTCGACATAGCGGTGATAGTTCGTCAGCAGAACCCAGGGCTGCACCGCCCGCCAGTCCGTGCCGGTGTAGTGCACGAGGCGCCGCAGCGAATAATCGACCCTCACCGCGTCGAACAGGGAGAGCGGGCGCGGCTCGCCTTCGATAAGCTCATAGGTCCCGTCGGCAATCTCGTCGCCGACCAGCGCCAGCAGCGGCGTCGGGAAATGCCGTGCGAGTTCGGCGGGCGTGGTCTTCCCGCGTCCGAGCTCGTCGCCGCCTTCCAGCGCATAGGGGTAGGGGATTTCCTGCGTGCTGATGCCGGTCTCGATCGTCGCGCCGTATTCGGCGACGAGCGGCTTGAGCTGATCCAGCAGATAGGCCCGGAATTCGGCGGGCTGCGTCACCGTCGTCGAATAGATGCCGGGCGCAGCGAACTTGGCATAGCCGCGCCGCGTGGCCTCCGGGAGCTTCGACGGTTCGTAGGTCACCCGCAGCATGGGGTAGCGGTAGCGCTCCCGATCCTCCGTGGTCGGGGCCTTTCCGGTATCGAAGAAGTGCTGCAGGTCGCGGCGCAGCGCCGAGCGGGCTTCGTCATAGAGCTGCTCGAGCCGGTCGATGGCGGCTTCGGGTGTCGCTGCGGTCTCGAAGCTCATGAGCGGGTCCGTCCTCCTCGTATGTCGGTTCTAGAGCATTTTCGAGCGAAGTGGACACCGGTGCGCGTGAAGAAAATGCGCCAGGGCGAAGAGCCCTGTTTGCGTGTCCTTGCTCCTGACAACAACCGGCGGTGGCTTACGACAAACTGCTTACGAAGGCGGTTGACAGGTGGGAAGGGCAGCATTACAAAACCAATCGGTTAATTAACTGATCGGTTTCATACGATGTCGACGGACCCGCTCAGCCTGACCTTTGCCGCCCTCGCCGATCCGACGCGCCGCGCCATTCTGGCCAGGCTGTCGCAAGGCGAGAGTTCGGTGAAGGAACTGGCCGAGCCCTTCGCGATGAGCCTCCCCGCAGTCTCGAAGCACCTGAAGGTGCTGGAGCGCGCGGGGCTGATCACGCGGGGGCGGGAAGCCCAGTGGCGACCCTGCCGGCTCGACCCCAGCCCCTTGCAGGACGTCTCGGAATGGCTGGAACACTACAGCCGTTTCTGGGACCAAAGCCTGGGCCGGTTGGACGAGGTTCTGCGTGAGATCAGGGCGAAACCACCCGATGAAACGAGCGTGTGACGCTCGACCATTCCCCTCAGCCTTTTTGCAGGTGACTACCATGCTCAAGACCGTTCTTCTCAGCCTGCTCGGCATCGTCGTGGTCGGGATCGCCGTCGTGCTGATCCTCGCCGCCCGCAAGCCCGACACCTTTCAGGTGACCCGCACCGCCACGATCAATGCGCCACCCGAGCGGGTCTACCCGTTGATCGCCGATTTCAAGGCCTGGGGCGCCTGGTCGCCCTGGGAGAAGAAGGACCCGGCGATGAAGCGCAGCTATGGCGGCCCCGAGACCGGCGTCGGCGCGACCTATGCCTGGGCAGGCGATAAGAACGTCGGCGAAGGCAGCATGCGCATCATGGAAGCCAATACGCCGAGCCGGGTCGCGCTCAAGCTCGATTTCGTCAAGCCGTTCGAGGCCAATAACGACGTGACCTTCACGCTGACGCCTCAAGGTCCGGCGACGCTCGTGACCTGGACCATGACCGGTCCGACCCCGTTCGTCGGCAAGATCATGCACGTCTTCATGGACATGGATCGCATGGTCGGCGGCGATTTCGAATCCGGCCTGACGGCGATGAATGCGGCGGCCGAGCGCCCCGCCTGAGCCGCCCTCGGCAACCGCGATCAGCTGGCCGACGGCAATCATTAAGGATCATGCGCATGATGGGTGAACCGCAGAAGGAACATGAGTGGCTTCATCAGCTCGTCGGCGCGTGGACCGCGGAGATGACGTGCTCGATGGGGCCGGGCCAGCCGCCCACGACATCGACGGGCGCGGAGACCGTCCGCTCCCTCGGCGGGCTCTGGACGCTCGGCGAAGGCGAAGGCACCTGTCCGGACGGCACGCCGGTTACCAGCCTGATGACTCTTGGCTTCGACCCGGCAAAGGGCCGCTTCGTCGGCACCTTCGTCGCCTCGATGATGACGATGATCTGGCGCTATGACGGCGCGCTCTCGGCCGACGACAAGTCGCTGGTCCTCGATACCGAAGGGCCGAGCATGGCGGGCGACGGCTCCACGGCGAAGTATCAGGATATCATCACCTTCCTGTCGCCCGATCACCGTACGCTGACCTCGCGCGCTCTCGGCGCCGACGGCCAGTGGACCGAGTTCATGGCGGCTCACTACCGCCGCATCGCCTGAACGTTTCAACATAGCGAGGAGGAAAGACGATGAAACTCTCGACCTATCTGATGTTCGAGGGCAATTGCCGCGAGGCCTTCACCCATTACGAGAAGGTACTGGGCGGCAAGATGCTGGCCATGATGGACCACAAGGGCACGCCGGCCGAGGCGCATATCGCGCCCGAGTGGCACGACAAGATCATGCATGCCTGCCTCGAGGTCGACGGGCAGATGCTGATGGCGTCCGATGCGCCGCCGGATCGCTCGGACGGACCGATGCGTTCGGTCTTCGTCAGCGTCGGCGTGAAGACCCCCGAGGAGGCCGAGCGCATCTTCGCGGGTCTCTCCGAAGGTGGCGCCAAGATCACCATGCCGATGGCCGAGACCTTCTGGTCGCCCCGCTTCGGCATGCTGGTCGATCGCTTCGGCACCAGCTGGATGGTCGGCGCCGAGCAGCCCGCCGATAAAGCGAACTGCGGCTGAGGCCACAAACGCTCGTCATGCTCGGGCTGGGCCCGAGCAACTCCTGCCCGATGCACCTTTTCGGAACGAGATTCTCGGGTCGACCCTCGGTCGCCCGGGAATGACGGCTGCAGGCTCAGGACCGCCCGCCATCCACCGAGAGGATTTGGCCGGTGATCCAGCCGGCCTGTTCGCTCAGGAAGAACAGCGTAGCGTTGGCGATGTCCTGCGGCGTGCCGAGGCGCCTTGTGTGGATGCTCTCGACGAGGCGCTTCTGCCCTTCCGGCCCGTAGCTCTGCCATTGCCGCTCGGTCGCGGGGTTCGAGCGCACGAAGCCCGGCGCGACCGAGTTTACCGTGACGCCATGCGGGCCGAATTCCCAGGCGAGTTGCTTCGTCAGCCCGACCAGCGCGTGCTTGGCGCTGGCATAGGCCTGGATGCCGGTGAGGCTCGGCCGCAGGCCAGCGCCCGATGAGATGGTGACGATCCGGCCGTAGCCTCCCTGCTTCATCGCCGGCGCCGCCGCCTGCGCGAGGAAGAAGGCGGCATCGACATTGGCGGCGAAGATCACCCGCCAGTCTTCCTCCGAAATCTTCTCTATCGCGCGGCCGACCTGTCCGCGCACGCCGCCGGCGGCATGGATCAGAAGTTCGAGCCGGCCTTCCGTCGCGACGATGTCGCCTACCAGCGCCTGCGCGGCCTCGGGCGAGCCGAGATCGACCCCATGCCCGGTCGCGCCGATCTCCCGCGCAGTCTCCTGCACGCCGCCTGTATCGATGTCGGCGATGTGGACGCAAGCTCCGGCTTGGGCGAGCGCGGCAGCGATGGCGCGCCCGATTCCCTGGGCCGCGCCAGTGACGAGGGCTACGCGGCCGTCGAAACGGATCTGCATCGGTCGATCAGCACTTTCAGCGTTTCGAAGGCCATCGGGCGGCGGCCTTCCTCGATGTCGTGGATCAGCGCGACCAGCGTCTCCAGCGCCGGCGTCGCCACGCCGACCTCGCGGCCAACAGTCGCGATGATGCCGATCTGCGGATCGACCTCGGTCCTGCGCTTGCGCACGGCAAGGTCACGCCAGATGCCGGAATGGGTCTTGGCCGTCTGCGCGGTGTAGTGGGCGAGCCAGCGGATGGTCTCGATCTGCGCGCCTTCCGGCCGGCCCGGGGCGAAGACCATCGGGTCGAACTCCCCGAAGCCTAGCGAGATCACGCCGCGCTTGGCTGCGACCGCACCGACCTCGCGGCCGAGCGCGAGCCAGACCGGCAAGCGGGTGGGATCGGCGAAATTCGCCGACATAGAATCGTCGGTGAGCGCCGTGGCGAACAGCATCGCGCCATAGGCGAGCTTACCCCAGAGATAGCCGAAGACATTGTCGGTCAAGATCGCATCCGGCTCGAACAGCCCGAGCAGGCGATGCATCTCGGTGGCGCGCTCGCCGATCGACCCGTCGAGCTCACCGACCACGACCGCGCCACGGTTGCCGTAGAGAATTTCACCCGGCCCGAGCCAGTCGGCGCCGAAATTGACGAAGCAGCCCATGGTGCGCCGTTCGCCGACGGCCCTGGCGATGGCTAGCTCGTTGAGCCCGTTCTGGGCGGAGAGGACGAAGCCGTCCTCGGCCAGATGTGGCTTGAGCGCCGCGAGCGCCGCTTCGGTCGCGCCCGCCTTCACGGCGAGCACGATGCGGCTGTAGGGGCCGTTGAGCTCAGCCGGTGTCACGGCAGGCACCACCTGCGTGAATTCCTCGACCGGTCCCGAGATGGCGAGGCCGCGGGTCCGGCAGGCCTCGACATGCTCGGCGACGATGTCGACCAGCAGAACCGGCACGCCCGCCCGCGCCCAATAGGCGCCGAGCGTGCCGCCGATGGCTCCCGCACCCCAGATCAGGATCGGCTCGCTCATCGGTGCTGTCTCACGCCTGGCCGGCCATCTCGACGCTGCTGTGGGTGGCGACATGAAGCAGGCCGTCGGCCGTCACCCAGCCGCGATACATGCCGTCGGTGTTGAAGGGAGCGACGACCGTGCCATCCGCGCCGACTGCTACGAGCCCGGCCCCAATCTTGTGCTCGGAGAGCTCCGCCATGACGGCCTGCGTCGCGGCCTCCAGCGAAAGGCCCTTATAGGCGATCAGCGATGCGATCTCATGGCCGACGCAGTAGCGGATGAAATACTCGCCCTTGCCGGTGCCGGAGACGGCGCAGCGCCCGTCGCGGGCATAGGTGCCGGCGCCGATGATCGGGGTGTCGCCGACGCGGCCGGCCGGTTTGTTGGTGTAGCCGCCGGTCGAGGTCGCGGCGGCGAGATGGCCCTGCACGTCGCAGGCGACGGCGCCGACCGTGCCGTGCTTCTCGGCCTCGCTCGCCTCGGCGGCGGTGCCGACGATCTCCCGGATCTTCATCGAGGCCAGGCTTTTGCGCCGACGCTCGGTCGAGAAATGCTCGTTGTCGACGGTGTCGACCCCCTCATTCTCGGCGAAAGCGTCGGCGGCCGGGCCCGCGAGCAGCAGCGGGTCGCCGCGCAGCATCAGCGCCTTAGCGGCGGTAATCGGGTTGCGGATGCGCTGGGCTGCGCAGATCGCGCCGGCCGCCAGTGTCGATCCATCCATGATCGAGGCATCGAGCTCGTGCTCGCCATCGGTGTTGAAGGCCGCGCCATGGCCGGCGTTGAAATGCGGCGAATCCTCCATCACCCGCACGGCGGCCTCGACGGCATCCACCGCCTTGCCACCCTTGGTCAGGATCGTCCAGCCGGCCCTGAGCGCGGCGGCGAGGTCGGCGCGAGCCTGCGCCCATTCGGCCTCGGTCATCTCGGCCTTGGGCAACGTGCCGCAGCCGCCATGGATGGCAAGCGCGAGGGTCATGTCGATTTCCTGTCAGGTAACTGAAGCGGTCTGGTCGAACGGCGTCATGGCCGGGCGGGCCGATCATGACGCCTGAGGGCCGCGGCGTTACTTCTTGGCGGGCTTGATGTCCATGGCCAGCGTGTCCTCGTCGACGCGCGGGCTGATCGTCACCTTGTCCTTCTGCATCGCCCAGGCCGAGCCCACGGCGGTGATCGGCAGGCGCGGCCGGTCCTTGGCGACGATGGCTGCGACATCGGCCAGCATCTGGTTGCGCTTGGCCTCGTCCATCTCCACCGCAGCATCTTCGATCAGCTTGTCGACCTGGGGATTCGCGTAGTTCTGGACGTTGAAGGCGCCGAGCTTCTTGGCCGGGTCGTTCGAATGCACCAGTGAGGACAGGGTGTAGTTGGCCTCGCCCGTCAGCGTGCCCCAGCCCGACATCGACATCGAGAAGTCGCCGCGCAGGCGGGCGGGGAAGAACACGGCGCCCGGCTGGGCGTTGGCGTTCACGTCGATGCCGATGCGCGCCAGCATCTGCGCGATCGAGGTGCCGACCTGCCGATCGCCGGGCAGGCGGTCATTGGTGAAGGAGAAGCTGATCTTGAAGCCGTTGGGATAGCCGGCCTCCTCCATCAGCTTCTTGGCCTTGGCGATGTCGGGCTTGAGCGCCGGCAGGCTCTTGTTGAAGCCGGCGATGGTCGGCGTCACCAGCTGGTTGGCCGGGGCGCCGAGGCCCTCCATCGCGATCTCCGCCAGCGCCGGCCGATCGATCGCGAGATCGATCGCCTCGCGCACGCGGACGTCCTGCAGCGGGTTCTTAGGCAGGGCCGAGCCGTCCTTGGCGGTGACCTGCGGGGTCTTGTCCCGCATGTCGAGCTCCATGTTGAACAGATAGACGCTCTCGACCGTGGCGACGTTGAGCTTGGCGTCGCGCTTCAGCGTCGGCACGTCGGAGGCCGGCGCGCGTACGATGATGTCGACCTGCCCGGCCTTGAGCTGGGCGACGCGGGCGGCATCGTTCGGCAGCTCCTTGCGCACGACCTTGGCCCAAGGCTCCTTCGGACCCCAGTAGCCATCGAAGCGATCCAGCACCATCTGGTCCTTCGGCGTCCAGGAAACGAACTTGTAGGGGCCGGTGCCGACAGCTGCCTTGCCGGAGTTGAAGGCCTCGTTGGCGTTGTCCTTGTTCAGGCCGGCAGCTGCCTTGTGCGAGACGATGAACAGGCGGATGAAGTCGTTCGGCAGGTTCGGGGCCGGCCCGTCCGTGACGATATGCACCGTCAGCGGGTCGATGATCTTCACCTCCTTGACGCGCCGGACATAGATCGTCGTCGGGTTGGGGCCGGCGACGACGGGGATGCGTTCGATCGAGAACTTCACATCCTCGGCGGTGAAGTCCGAGCCGTCATGGAATTTCACGCCGGGGCGCAGCTTGAACTCCCAGACGGTCGGCTCGAGCGTCTTCCAGCTCAGCGCCAGCCGCGGCTCGATCTGCAGCTTGTCGCCGGACCAGGTCAGCGTGTCGAAGACATGCTTCAGCGCCTCGGCATGGGTGCCGGTGGCGGTGAAATGGGGGTCGATCGATTCAGGCCCGGCGCGCACGCCGATCGTCAGGGTCTGGGCCAGCGCGCCGGTCGAGACGGCAGCGGCGAGCAGGCTGGCAAAGGCCGCGAGGCGGAAGGTGCGGGCCGGTTTCATGATGATAAGTTCCCCTCGTTTTCGAGTTCGTTGGGCCAGACGGGCGAAGCGATGACGAGCTTGTCGAGCAGCACGCAGAGCTGATGCTGCTCGTCTTCGCCGAGGCGGGAGAGCATGGTGTTCTGGTGCTGCACCATCAGCGGCATGGTTTCGTCGTAGATCTTGCGGCCTGCCGTCGTCAGATGCAGCACATAGCTGCGCAGGTCGCCGGGATCGGTCTCGCGCTTGAGCAGCCGCCTCTGCAGCAGCTTCTGCACGGCGCGTGACAGCGTGTTCTTCGGCAGGCCTGACGAGGCGACGATGTTCTTGGCGGCGACTCCCTCCCGCAACCCCACGGCATAGAGCGCGACGAATTCGGGCCGCACCAGGCCGTAGCGGGTCTCGATCCAGCGATAGACCGGATCGTTGAAGCGGAAGGCGAGGAAGTTCAGCCGAAATGACAGCCAGCAGGGATTGTCCCAGAGCTTCGTGACGGTGAGCGGATCGAGCGTCGCCAGCGCGGCCTCCCGTTCCGGATCGACGGGCGAAAGAGAGGTTGGCGAGCGCCGCATGCGAGGGTTCCCTGCCAATTTAGTTCCAAATGGAACTTGACGCTCCGGAATGCCAGAGTCAAGGATGGTTTTGGCGGGTGGCTGGGCGAACTGTCTACTGCCTGCGGAAGCAAAGCAAGGAACGCGCCGTGCTGGTCGCAGAGATGAACTGGATGCAGATCGAAGCCCAGGCGAAGCGGGACGACCGCTGCGTCCTGCCGCTCGGCAGCGTCGAGCAGCACGCCTATCTGAGCCTTGCCACCGACGTGATCCTTTCCGAGCGGGTGGCGAAGGAGGCGGCCGCGCCGCTCGGCATCCCCGTCTTCCCGGTGCTGGCCTATGGCATGACGCCGGGCTTCCTCGATTTTCCGGGCAGCATTTCGCTCAAGCTCGACACCTACACGGCGCTGCTGGGCGACATCTTCGATGGCTTCTATCGCTCGGGCTTCCGCCGGATCGTGCTGGTCAACGGTCATGGCGGCAATTCGCCGGCGCTGAATTTCGCGACCGAATGGCTGGGCCGCCATCCGGATGCGAGCATCCGGCTGCACAATTGGTGGGCGGCGCCGTTATTCCAGGCCGCGGTAAAGGCCATCGACCCCGCCGCCTCGCACGCCTCCTGGATGGAGAACTTCCCCTGGACGCGGCTTGCGGGCGTGACGATGCCCGATACGCCCAAGCCGCCCTTCAATACGGCGCAGTACCAGGCGGCGAGCCCCGTGAGGCGGCGCGAGATCATTGGAGATGGCAATTTCCACGGCCTCTATCAGCGGCCGGACGACGAGATGCTGAAGGTCTGGCAAGTGGGTGTCGAGGAGACCCGCGCGGCGATGGTGGAGAACTGGCCGTGACGCCATCTCGGAGGCCGGCCGCATGCTAGGGCATGTCGCCCTCCGTCTGCTGCAGGCGCTCGTCGTCATGCTCGTCATGTCGGTGCTGGTCTTCGTCGGCGTCTATGCGATCGGCAACCCGATCGACGTGCTGATCGGCCCCGATGTCAGCCAGGAACTCCGGCTCCAGACCATCGCGCATTACGGGCTCGACCGGCCGCTCTGGGAGCAGTACCTCACCTTCCTCGGCCGCGTTCTGCACGGCGATTTCGGCCGCTCCTTCGTCTTCGGCATGCCGGTGATGCAGCTCATCCTGTCGCGGCTGCCCGCGACGCTTGAGCTGACGCTGGCCGCCGTCTGCGGCGCGGCGCTGATCGGCATCCCCGCCGGCATCTATGCCGGCTACAGGCCGGATGGCATCGCCTCCAAGCTGATCATGACGGTCTCGATCCTCGGCTTCTCCGTGCCGACCTTCTGGATCGGCCTCGTGCTGATCATGGCCTTCGCCGTCGAACTGCAATGGCTGCCTGCCGGCGGGCGCGGCGAGACCGTTTCCGTCTTCGGCATCGAATGGAGCTTCCTGACTCTGGACGGGCTCACGCACCTCCTGTTGCCCGCGCTGAACCTCGCCTTTTTCAAGCTTGCCCTGATGACGCGTCTGGCCCGGGCCGGCACGCGCGAGGCCATGCTGTCGGATACGGTGAAGTTCGCCCGCGCCGCCGGCCTCTCGGAATGGACCGTGCTGCGCCGGCACGTGCTCAGGCTGATCTCGATCCCTCTGGTCACCGTCTTCGGCCTGGAATTCGGCTCGACGCTCGCCTTCGCCGTCGTCACCGAGACGATCTTCTCCTGGCCCGGCATCGGCAAGCTGATCATCGACTCCATCCAGTCGCTCGACCGGCCGGTGATGGTCGCTTATCTCATGCTCGTCGCCTTCGTCTTCATCACCATCAACTTCCTCGTCGACCTCGCCTATGTCGGGCTTGATCCGCGCCTCAGGAAGGGGGGCGCGCGATGAAGGACGCTTCTCCCGCCGCTCGCTTCTGGGCCGAGTTCCGCGAGAGCAAGACCGCGGTCGTAGCGCTCGCCGTGGTCGTGCTGATGATCGGCATCGCGCTGCTGGCGCCGCTCGTCGCGCCGCAGGACCCCTACGACCTCGCCAATCTCTCGCTCTCCGATGCGCGCCGCCCGCCGGGATATGTCGGCGAGGGCGGCTATACGCATTGGCTCGGCACGGATGCGCAGGGGCGCGACCTGTTCTCGGCCATCCTCTACGGTCTGCGGATTTCCCTGCAGATGGGGCTGGTGGCGGGCGCGCTGGCCTTCGCGCTCGGCGTCTCGCTCGGCATCGGCGCCGCCTATGCCGGGGGGCGCTGGGAAGCCTTCATCATGCGCGTCATCGACCTGCAACTCGCCTTCCCGGCGATTCTGCTCGCGCTCGTGCTTTCCGCCTTGCTGGGGCAGGGCAAGGTCCAGCTCATCGCCGCGCTCGCCGCCGCGCAATACGCCTATTTCGCCCGTACCGCCCATGGCGCGGCCTCGGCCGAGCGCGGCAAGGACTATGTCGAGGCGGTGCTGTCGACGCCGCTGCCCGGCTGGCGCGTGGTGCTGCGCCACATCTTCCCGAACTGCCTGCCGCCCCTGATCGTCGTTGCGACCGTGCAGGTGGCGAACGCCATCGCGCTGGAGGCGACGCTGTCCTTCCTCGGTGTCGGCCTGCCCGTCACCGAGCCTTCGCTGGGCATGCTGATCGCGAACGGCTTCCAGTACATGCTCTCGGGCCGCTACTGGATCTCGATCTATCCCGGCCTCGCCCTGATCATCCTGATCGTCGCCATCAATCTTGTCGGGGACCGCGTCCGCGATCAGGTCAATCCGAGGCTCAAGCGATGAGGGCTCGGGGCACGCCATACCCGTCATGGTCGGGCTTGTCCCGACCATCCACGTCTTTGTTCTTTGAGGACTGTGTTCAAGACGTGGATGCTCGCCACAAGGGCGAGCACGACGGCGGAGGTCAACGCCGATGACCGAGACCCCTCTCCTCGAAGTCACGAATCTCGCCACCCATTTCCACACGCGTGCCGGCGTGGTGAAGGCGGTCGACGGCGTTTCCTTCGCGCTGAAGCGCGGCGAAGTGATGGGCCTGGTCGGCGAGTCCGGCTCGGGCAAGAGCATCACCGGCTTCTCGATCATCGGGCTGATCGACCCGCCCGGCCGCGTCGAGTCCGGCTCGTCGGTGAAGCTCGAGGGCCGCGAACTCGTCGGTTTGCCTGCCTCCGACTTGCGCAAGATCCGCGGCAAGCAGATCTCGATGGTCTTCCAGGACCCGATGATGACGCTGAACCCGATGCTGACCATCGGGACGCAAATCCGATTGGCTCTGGAAGCGCATGAGACGGTCTCGGGCGCCGAGGCGCGCCGCCGCGCCGTCGCGGCATTGGCGCAGGTCCGCATTCCCGACCCCGAGGGCAAGGTCGATTTCTACCCGCACCAGTTCTCCGGCGGCATGCGCCAGCGCGTCGCAATCGCAATCGCTCTGCTGCATCGTCCCAAGCTGATCATCTGCGACGAGCCGACCACCGCGCTGGACGTGTCCGTGCAGGCCGAGATCCTCGCCGAGATGAAGGAACTGGTCGCCGAACTCGGCACGGCGCTGATCTGGATCAGCCACGACCTTGCGGTCGTCGCCGAGCTCGCCGACCATGTCTGTGTCATGCGCCATGGCAAGATCGTCGAGGCCGGGCCGACGCTTTCGGTGCTGACCCATCCGAAGCATCCGTACACGCGGGCCCTACTCGACGCGCTGCCTTCGCGCGCCGAACCCGGCACCCTGCTCGCCGGTGGCGTAGGCTCAGACGTTGCTCCGCCGCCGCGCGTGGTCAGGCAGGCCGAAGCGGTAGCTGCCGATGCGGCGCATTACGTCCGCATCGAACACGTCGCCAAGCGCTTCGCAGGGACGCCCGGTCTGTTCCGCAAACTCGCCCAGAAGGCCGGTCTGTCGAAGGCGCCGGCCGCCGTGCAGGCTGTCGACGACGTCACGCTGGTGCTGAAGCGTGGTGAGGCGCTCGGCCTTGTCGGCGAATCCGGCTCCGGCAAGTCGACGCTGGGACGCGTGGCGGCCGGCATCTACGCGCCGGACCATGGCCTCGTCCGCATCGACGGCGCGCCGGTGATGAGCACCGGCGAACGGCCCCGCAAGCTCACGACCCGCGTCCAGACGATCTTCCAGGATCCCTTCGCTTCGCTCAATCCGCGCATGACGGTGGGCGACAGCATCGCCGAAGGGCCCCTCGCGCATGCGCTCATCAAGAGCGGCGAGGCGAAGGACTATGTCCGGCAATGGCTGGCGGCAGTCGGGCTCGATCCCGCCTTTGCTGCCCGCTATCCGCATCAGTTCTCGGGCGGCCAGCGCCAGCGCGTCGCCATAGCGCGGGCGCTCGCGATGCAGCCCGATGTCGTGGTCTGCGACGAGCCGGTCGCTTCGCTCGACGTCTCCATCCAGGCGCAGATCATCAATCTGCTGATCCGCCTGCGGCAGGAACTCGACCTGACGCTGATCTTCATCTCGCACGACCTCTCGGTCGTCCGCCATCTCTGCGACCGCGTCGCGATCATGTATCGCGGCCGTATCGTCGAGAGCGGCCCGGCCGGCGAGGTCTACGACCATCCGCAGCACGACTACACCAAGCGACTGCTCGCCGCCGTGCCGGTGTTGCCGGGCGCTGCGACGATCTGAGGAGACAGCCGATGAGCGACGCCGAACTCGTGGAACTCCTGCCCTGGCAATGGCCGGAAGAGATCTGGCGCGGCAAGGTCGAGCAGGTGCGCGCCGGCCGCAACCTGAAGCCGGCCAAGTGGAAGAACGGTGCCCGCTGCGCGATCGCGCTCTCCTTCGACGTCGACCACGAGACCAATGAGCTGAGAGACGGCGGCAAATCGGTCGGGCGCTTGTCCTGGGGCCAGTACGGCAATCGCGTCGGCATCCCGCGCATCCTGAATCTCCTCGAGAAGGAAGACATCAAGGCGAGCTTCTTCGTACCGGCTGTGACAGCACTGCTCTATCCCGACGAGCAGCGCCGGATCGTCGGCGAGGGGCACGAGGTCGGCCTTCACGGCTGGATCCATGAGGTCAACACGGCCGTCCCGCCGGCCGATGAGCGTGAACTGCATCTGCGCTCGGCCGATACGCTGGAGAAGATCACCGGCATCCGCCCGGTCGGCATGCGCACCCCGTCCTGGGATTTCTCCGAGGTGACGCTCGCCGTCGAGCGCGAACTCGGGCTGCTCTACGATTCCTCGCTCTTCGCCGATGACGATCCCTATGAGATCGTCGAGAAGGGCGAGGCGACCGGCATGGTCGAGCTGCCGGTCGAATGGATTCGCGACGACGCGGCCTATCTCAGCATGAACCGCTTCCAGGCACTGCGGCCCTACACACCGCCGGAGGCGGTCTTCGACATCTTCCGCCGCGAGTTCGAGGGAGCTTATGCCGAAGGCGGCCTCTTCCTGCTGACCATGCATCCCCATGTCATCACCTACCGCTCGCGCTTCTGGATCCTCGAAGAGCTGGTCCGGCTTGCCAAGGCCAAGGGCGATTGCTGGTTCGCGACCCATGCCGAGATCGCAGCCTATGTGAAGGCCGAAGCCGGGCTCTGACCCGTCCGATCGGAACCGCTGCCCGATTCCTGCCGTTTTCGCTTCATCGCGGGTTCAGGCCCTGACCGGCCTGATACCCTCGCGTTGAAACGAACAACGGGAATTGCAATGCGCACGAAACGCTGGTTGCTGGTCGGGACCGTCCTGCCGGCCCTCGTCATTTCGCAGGCCGGGCAAGCCTTTGCCGAAGCCGGATACCGGCTGGCCCAGGCCCCCGCAGCCGGCGACGAGGAGCCGGGACGGGGACCACGCCAGCGGCCACAGGAGCAGCACCGTCCGCCGGGTGGGCAGCCGGGCCAGCGCGGTCCTGAGCGGCCCGCCGCGCCGGGCGCCCCCCAGGCTCCGCGCCCGCCGCAGATGCAGCCCGGCCCGGCTGTTCCCCGGCCGCAGCCTCCCACGATGCCCGCGCCGCAGCCG
>NZ_JBFTJP010000007.1:0-319117 GCF_056395485.1 Allobosea sp. 10L417 | reverse complement strand
CCGGAAGGCACGGAGATGGTGATGCCGGGCGACAACATCTCGATGGAGGTGACGCTGATCGCCCCGATCGCGATGGAAGAGAAGCTGCGCTTCGCCATCCGCGAAGGCGGCCGCACCGTCGGCGCCGGCGTCGTCGCTTCGATCATTGCGTAACGCGTTTTCGTGAGGGGCGCGGGCCCTTCGGGCCTTCGCCTCTACACGTCACGGAGAAAACAAGACCATGAACGGTCAGAACATTCGGATCCGCCTCAAGGCGTTCGACCACCGCATCCTCGACGCTTCGACGCGCGAGATCGTGTCGACCGCGAAGCGGACGGGCGCTCAGGTCCGCGGACCGATTCCGCTGCCCACGCTCATCGAGAAGTTCACCGTCAACCGCTCGCCGCACATCGACAAGAAGTCGCGCGAGCAGTTTGAGATGCGGACCCACAAGCGGGTCCTCGACATTGTCGATCCGACTCCCCAGACGGTCGACGCCCTCATGAAGCTTGATCTCGCCGCCGGCGTCGACGTCGAAATCAAGCTCTGATCCGATTGAACGGGTCCTCTGTTTCCGGCGACCCCGGATGGACATGACCCCAGAAGAAGGTGTGCACCGATGCGTTCCGGTGTGATTGCACAGAAAGTCGGGATGACCCGCGTCTTCACGGATGCTGGCGAACATATCCCGGTCACCGTGCTGAAGCTCGACAGCTGCCAGGTTGTCGCGCATCGCACGAAAGAGAAGAACGGCTATGTGGCCGTGCAGCTGGGCTCCGGCACGGCGAAGGTGAAGAATGTCTCGAAGGCTGAGCGCGGTCACTTCGCGGTCGCCACGGTCGAGCCGAAGCGCAAGGTGGTCGAGTTCCGCGTCAGCGATGACGCGCTGATCCCCGTCGGCGCCGAGCTGACCGCGGACCACTTCGTCGTCGGCCAGTTCGTCGACGTCTCCGGCACCACCACCGGCAAGGGCTTCGCCGGCGGTATGAAGCGCTGGAACTTCGGCGGTCTGCGCGCCACCCACGGCGTCTCGGTCTCGCACCGTTCGATCGGTTCGACCGGCGGCCGTCAGGACCCGGGCAAGACCTTCAAGAACAAGAAGATGCCGGGCCATCTTGGCGCCGAGCGCGTCACGACGCAGAACCTGCGCGTCGTCCAGACGGATGCCGAGCGTGGCCTGATCCTCGTCGAGGGCGCCGTTCCCGGCGTTGCTGGCGGCTGGATCCATGTCCGCGACGCCGTCAAGCGCGCCCTGCCGAAGGATGCGCCGCTGCCGGGCAAGTTCAAGGTTGCCGGCGAGAGCAAGGCGGAAGAGGCTCCTGCGGCCCAGGCTGAGGAGAACGCGTGATGAAATTCGATATCGTCACTCTTGAAGGCGGCAACGCCGGTTCCCTCGAGCTGTCGGATGCGGTGTTCGGCCTCGAGCCGCGCGCTGACCTCCTCGCCCGCATGGTTCGCTATCAGCTCGCCAAGCGTCGCGCCGGGACTCACAAGTCCAAGGGCCGCTCGGAAGTCGATCGCACCCGCAAGAAGATCTACAAGCAGAAGGGCACCGGCGGCGCTCGCCACGGCGCGGCTTCGGCTCCGCAGTTCCGCGGCGGCGGCAAGGCCTTCGGTCCGGTGCTGCGCGACCACGCTCACGACCTTCCCAAGAAGGTCCGCGCGCTCGCTCTGCGCCATGCGCTCTCGGCCAAGGCGAAGGATGCCGGCATCATCGTGATCGACGATGCCACGCTCTCCGAGCCGAAGACCAAGGTGCTGCTCGGCCACTTCGGCAAGCTCGACCTGTCGAGCGCGCTGATCATCGGTGGCGCCGAGATCGATACGAACTTCGGCCTGGCCGCTCGCTCGATCCCGAATGTCGACGTTCTGCCGGTCCAGGGCATCAACGTCTATGACATCCTGCGTCGCGACAAGCTTGTCCTGACGCGTGCGGCTGTCGATGCGCTGGAGGCGCGCTTCAAATGAGCCAGTCCGCCAAGAACCTCGACCCGCGCCACTACGATGTGATCGTGGCGCCGGTCATCACCGAAAAGGCGACGATGCTCTCCGAGCACAACAAGGTCGTCTTCAAGGTTGCCCGCACCGCGACCAAGCCGCAGATCAAGGCGGCGATCGAGAAGCTCTTCGACGTCAAGGTCAAGAGCGTCAACACGATCGTCACCGAAGGCAAGGTCAAGGTCTTCCGTGGCCGCCTCGGCCAGCGCTCGGACGTCAAAAAGGCCGTTGTGACCCTCGAAGAGGGCCACTCGATCGACGTGACCACGGGCCTCTGAGGGAAGGATCGCCATCATGGCTTTGAAACACTTCAAGCCGATCACGCCGAGCCTTCGCCAGCTCGTGATCGTCGACCGCAGCGAGCTCTACAAGGGCAAGCCGGTCAAGACCCTGACCGAGGGCAAGAGCTCCTCGGGCGGCCGCAACAACCTCGGCCGCATCACCGTCCGCTTCCGCGGCGGTGGCCACAAGCGCACGCTGCGCCTCGTCGACTTCAAGCGTCGCGGCAAGGCCGGCATCCCGGCGACCGTCGAGCGGCTCGAGTACGATCCGAACCGGACGGCGTTCATCGCCCTGATCAAGTATCAGGACGGCGAGCAGGCCTACATCCTGGCGCCGCAGCGCCTGGCAGTCGGCGACACCGTCGTCGCGGGTGACAATGTCGACGTGAAGCCCGGCAACGCGGCGCCCATGGGCACGCTGCCGATCGGCACGATCGTCCACAATGTCGAGCTCAAGATCGGCAAGGGCGGCGCTCTGGCCCGCTCCGCCGGCAACTACGCCCAGATCGTCGGTCGCGACCAGGGTTACGTCATCGTCCGCCTGAACTCGGGCGAACAGCGCCTGATCTCGGGCCTGTGCTACGCCACCGTCGGCGCCGTCTCGAACCCGGATCACATGAACCGGAACGACGGCAAGGCTGGTCGCTCGCGCTGGCTCGGCCGCCGTCCGCATAACCGCGGCGTCTCGATGAACCCGGTCGACCATCCGCATGGCGGTGGTGAGGGCCGGACCTCGGGTGGCCGTCATCCGGTCACGCCCTGGGGTCTGCCGACCAAGGGCAAGAAGACCCGCTCGAACAAGCGGACCGATACGTTCATCGTGTCGAGCCGTCACGCCCGCAAGAAGAAGAACTGAGGTCCGTCATGGCGCGTTCGCTTTGGAAAGGTCCGTTTGTCGACGGATACCTCCTGAAGAAGGCAGAGGTCGCCCGGACCTCGGCCCGAAATGAAGTCATCAAGATCTGGAGCCGTCGCTCCACGATCCTGCCGCAGTTCGTCGGTCTGACGTTCGGCGTGTACAACGGACAGAAGCATGTGCCGGTGTCCGTGTCCGAGGAAATGGTGGGTCACAAGTTCGGCGAGTTCTCGCCGACCCGGACCTTCCACGGCCACGCTGCCGACAAGAAGGCGAAGAGGAAGTAAGCCATGGGTAAAGCATCCGCCCCCCGTGCGCTGCCCGAGAACGAAGCGCTTGCGGTCGCCCGCAACCTGCGCGTCTCGCCGCAGAAGCTGAACCTCGTCGCTCAGCTGATCCGCGGCAAGAAGGTCTCGACGGCGCTCGCCGATCTCGAGTTCTCCCGCAAGCGCATCGCGAACGACGTTCGCAAGTGCCTGCAGAGCGCGATCGCCAACGCCGAGAACAATCACGACCTCGACGTCGACGATCTCGTCGTCGCCCAGGCCTTTGTCGGCAAGGCACTCGTCATGAAGCGCTTCCACGCCCGCGCCCGCGGCCGTGGCGCCCGGATCATGAAGCCGTTCTCGAACATCACGATCGTGGTGCGCGAGCAGGCAGCGCAGGCCTGAGGAGAGAACGATGGGTCAGAAAATCAATCCGATCGGCCTGCGCCTCGGCATCAACCGTACCTGGGACTCGCGTTGGTTCGCCAATAAGGGCGAGTACGGCAAGCTGCTGCATGAGGACATGGCGATCCGCGCCGCCCTGATGAAGCTGCTGAAGCAGGCCGCTGTCTCGAAGATCATCATCGAGCGTCCGCACAAGAAGTGCCGCGTCACCATCCACTCGGCTCGTCCGGGCGTGGTGATCGGCAAGAAGGGTGCCGACATCGAGAAGCTCCGCAAGGTGGTCTCGAACCTCACCAAGGCCGATGTGACGATCAACATCGTCGAGGTGCGCAAGCCCGAGATCGACGCGACGCTCGTCGCCGACTCGATCGCGCAGCAGCTCGAGCGCCGTGTCGCCTTCCGTCGTGCCATGAAGCGCGCCGTGCAGTCGGCCATGCGTCTGGGCGCCGAGGGCATCCGCATCAACTGCTCGGGCCGTCTCGGCGGCGCCGAGATCGCCCGCCTCGAATGGTACCGTGAGGGCCGCGTGCCGCTGCATACGCTGCGCGCCGACGTCGATTACGGCGTCGCCACCGCCTTCACGACCTACGGGACGTGCGGCATCAAGGTCTGGATCTTCAAGGGCGAGATCCTGGAACACGACCCGATGGCCCAGGACAAGCGCCTCTCCGACGAGGGCGGCCGTTCCGGCGGCCGCGACCGTGATCACCGCGATCGCGATCGTCGCGAGCAGGCTGCGTAAGGCTGATCGAGAAGAGCCATGCTGCAACCAAAACGCACCAAGTTCCGTAAGCAGTTCAAGGGACGCATCTCCGGCGTCGCCAAGGGCGGCACGGACCTCAACTTCGGCCAGTTCGGCCTGAAGGCACAAGAGCCCGAGCGCGTTACCGCTCGTCAGATCGAGGCGGCCCGCCGCGCGATCACCCGCGCGATGAAGCGCGTCGGCCGCGTCTGGATCCGCGTGTTCCCCGACGTGCCGGTTTCGAAGAAGCCGACCGAAGTCCGCATGGGTAAGGGCAAGGGTTCGCCCGAGTTCTGGGCGGCCAAGGTCAAGCCGGGCCGGATCATGTTCGAGCTCGACGGCGTGTCCGAGGAGATCGCCCGCGAGGCGCTCCGTCTCGGCGCCGCCAAGCTGCCGATCAAGACCCGCTTCATCCAGCGCATCGCCGAGTAAGGGAGGGCGACATGAAAAGCACACAGCGTCTTTCCGACCTGAAGTCGATGAGCACGGACCAGCTCCAGGATGAGTTGCTCAAGCTGAAGAAGGAGCAGTTCAACCTGCGCTTCCAGCGGGCAACGGGCCAGCTCGAGAACACCGCGCGCGTCACCGAACTGCGCAAGGATATCGCCCGCATCAAGACGCTGCAGCGGTCGAAGGCCGTTGCGGCCAGCGCGTGAGGAGAAGATAATGCCTAAGCGCGTGCTCCAGGGCGTCGTCGTCAGCGACAAGCAGAACAAAACTGTTGTGGTTAAGGTCGAGCGGCGTTATACGCACCCGCTCCTCAAGAAGACGGTTCGCCGTACGAAGAACTATCACGCCCATAACGAGGCGGGTTCGTTCAAGATTGGCGATACGGTGTGGATCGAGGAGTCCAAGCCGATTTCCAAGCTGAAAAGCTGGGTTGTGCTCGACGGCGCCCCTAAGGCGTGAGGCGAGACGGCTTTGCCCGGCCCCGAATCAGGGGCGGGCAGGGCGCCTGAAGGAAGCCGGACATGTCTCTCCGCAAAGGTGGAAACCACTTTTGCGGATCGTGTTTTGTTTTGAGGCCAAGGGGGCGATCGACCCCCGTCAGTCGTAGTCCCGAGCAGCGCTGAGGCCGCTCCGGAAACCGCCTGATACACAGATTGGAAGGATCAAGGCCATGATCCAGGTGCAGACGAATCTCGACGTCGCCGACAATTCGGGCGCGCGTCGCGTGATGTGCATCAAGGTTCTCGGCGGGTCGAAGCGCAAGTACGCCGGTGTCGGCGACATTATCGTCGTTTCGATCAAGGAAGCCATTCCGCGCGGTCGCGTGAAGAAGGGCGACGTCATGAAGGCGGTCGTCGTTCGCACCGCCAAGGACGTCAAGCGCGCCGATGGTTCGGTGATCCGGTTCGACCGCAATGCGGCCGTGCTGATCAACAACCAGAAGGAGCCTGTCGGCACGCGTATCTTCGGACCGGTTCCGCGCGAGCTGCGCGCCAAGAACCACATGAAGATCATCTCGCTGGCGCCGGAGGTGCTGTGATGGCTGCGAAAATCAAGAAGGGCGACAAGGTCGTCGTGCTTGCGGGCCGCGACAAGGGTAAGTCGGGCGAAGTGCTGCAGGTTCTGCCGAAGGATGCCCGCGCCGTCGTGCGTGGTGTCAACCTCGTCAAGAAGCACACCAAGCAGTCGCAGACGTCCGAGGGTGGCATCATCTCGAAGGAGGCCACCATCGACCTGTCGAACATCGCCGTGGCCGATCCGAAGGACGGCAAGCCGACCCGCGTTGGTTTCAAGGTGCTCGATGACGGCCGCAAGGTCCGTTTCGCCAAGCGTTCGGGGGATCTGATCGATGGCTGACGCTCAGCAGGCGGCTCTCTCGCCGCGCATGAAGAAGCATTACGAGGACGTCGTTCGTCCCGCGATGATCGCCGAATTCGGCTACAAGAACGTCATGGAAGTGCCGACGATCGAGAAGATCGTCATCAACATGGGCGTTGGCGAAGCGACGGCCGACCGCAAGAAGGTCGACAACGCCGCCGGCGATCTCGCCATGATCGCCGGTCAGAAGCCGGTCATCACCAAGTCCCGCCTCGCGATCGCCGGCTTCAAGCTGCGCGAGAACATGGCGGTTGGCTGCAAGGTCACGCTGCGCAAGACCAAGATGTTCGAGTTCGTCGACCGGCTCGTCACCATCGCCTTGCCGCGCGTGCGCGACTTCCGGGGCCTCAACCCGAAGTCGTTCGACGGGCGCGGTAACTTCGCGCTCGGGATCAAGGAGCACATCGTGTTCCCCGAGATCAACTACGACAAGGTCGACCAGGTCTGGGGCATGGACGTGATCGTCTGCACGACTGCGAAGTCGGACGACGAGGCGCGCGCTCTGCTCAAGCACTTCAACTTCCCGTTCCGGCAGTGAACCTAAGCGTTCATACGCGGAAACCAGGAGAGATCGATGGCTAAGAAAAGCTCCGTCGAGAACAACGAGCGCCGCAGGAAGCTGGTGAAGAAATTCGCCGGCCGCCGGGCCCGTTTGCTCGCAATTGCCAATGATGACAACCAGCCCATGGACGAGCGTTTCCTCGCTCGCCTCAAGCTGGCCGAACTGCCGCGCAACTCG
The DNA here is from genome assembly GCF_056395485.1 of Allobosea sp. 10L417. Taxonomy (NCBI): domain Bacteria; kingdom Pseudomonadati; phylum Pseudomonadota; class Alphaproteobacteria; order Hyphomicrobiales; family Alloboseaceae; genus Allobosea; species Allobosea sp. 10L417. Next base: position 312,024 of record NZ_JBFTJP010000007.1, on the reverse strand, counting down.
GCCAAGATCCGCATCCGCAATCGCTGCGAGGTGACGGGCCGTCCGCGTGCGTTCTATCGCAAGCTGAAGATGTCGCGTGTCGCGCTGCGTGAGCTCGGCAACAAGGGGCTGGTTCCCGGCCTCGTGAAGTCGAGCTGGTAAGGAGGACTGGACAATGGCGATCATTGATCCGCTCGGCGATATGCTGACCCGCATCCGGAATGCGCAGCTGCGCCGCAAGTCGCGCGTTTCCACCCCTGGTTCGAAGCTGCGCGCCCGCGTGCTCGACGTTCTGCAGTCCGAGGGTTATATCCGCGGCTACAGCCAGACCGAGTTCGGCAACGGCCGGACGGAGTTCGACATCGAGCTGAAGTATCACGAGGGCCAGCCGGTCATCCGGTCGATCTCGCGTGTTTCGAAGCCCGGCCGCCGCGTCTACTCGTCGGTCGAGACCATGCCGCGCGTGGCCGACGGCCTTGGCGTGACGATCGTCTCGACGCCGCGTGGCGTGATGGCTGATCATGTGGCCCGCGAGCAGAACGTGGGCGGCGAAGTGCTCTGCAAGGTCTTCTGACCTTACAGGCGCCGCTCATCTTCAGGAGAGATCCAATGTCTCGTATCGGTAAGAAGCCGGTTTCGGTTCCCGCGGGCGTCACCGCCACGGTCACCGGCCAGCTCGTCAAGATCAAGGGCTCGAAGGGCGAGCTCTCCTTCGAGGTGCCCGAGGACGTCTCGGTTGCCATGGAGGACGGCGCGATCGCGGTTCAGCCGCGTTCGCAGTCGAAGCGCGCCCGCGCGCTCTGGGGCACCTCGCGCGCCCGCATCAACAACCTCGTCGTCGGCACCACCGCCGGCTTCGAGAAGCGCCTCGAGATCAACGGCGTCGGCTACAAGGCCGCCGTCAACGGCAAGGTGCTGAAGCTGTCGCTCGGCTTCAGCCATGATATCGACTACGAAATTCCGGCCGGTGTCGCGATCGTGACGCCGAAGCCGACGGAGATCGTCGTCACCGGTATCGACAAGCAGATCGTCGGCCAGACCGCCGCGGAAATCCGCGACTATCGTGGCCCCGAGCCCTACAAGGGCAAGGGCGTCAAGTACGCCGGCGAGTTCATCTTCCGCAAGGAAGGCAAGAAGAAGTAAGGACGCCAGCCATGAGCAAGCAGAACGATGTGACTGCGCGCCGCAAGGCTCGCGTCCGCCGCGCGATCAAGGCGGTTGCCAACGGTCGCCCGCGCCTCTCGGTGCATCGCACCGGCAAGCAGATCTACGCCCAGGTCATCGACGACGTGAACGGGGTCACCCTCGCTTCGGCCTCGTCGCTCGACAAGGACGTGCGCGCCCAGATCAAGTCGGGCGCCAATGTCGAGGCGGCCGGCCAGATCGGCAAGATTGTCGCCGAGCGCGCGGTCAAGGCCGGCGTGACGGACGTGGTCTTCGATCGCGGTCCCTATATGTACCACGGCCGCGTCAAGGCGCTGGCCGATGCAGCCCGCGAGGGCGGCCTCAAGTTCTGAGGTTATCGGGTTTCGCCCGGTTCGGCGCTTGCGCCGGCCGGGCGGCATCCGTTTTCAGCTTCCCCCGCGCAATGAGGCACGGGGTTAGGCTCGAGCGAGCGGCGTGAGGCTCAGACCTTCGTCCGCGCAAGTAAGAGGAAAGACATGGCTAGAGAGCCGCGTGAGCGCCGGGATAGCGAGGATCGCGATTCCGAATTCGTGGATAAGCTCGTCCACATCAACCGCGTCGCCAAGGTGGTGAAGGGTGGTCGTCGCTTCGGCTTCGCCGCGCTCGTCGTCGTCGGCGACCAGAAGGGCCGCGTCGGCTTCGGCCACGGCAAGGCCCGTGAGGTTCCCGAGGCGATCCGCAAGGCGACGGAAGCCGCCAAGCGTGGCCTCGTCCGCATCCCGCTGCGCGAGGGCCGCACCCTCCATCACGACGTGCAGGGCCGCCACGGCGCCGGCAAGGTCGTGCTGCGCGCTGCTCCGGCTGGTACCGGCATCATCGCCGGCGGTCCGATGCGCGCCGTCTTCGAGGCGGTCGGCATGCAGGACGTCGTGTCGAAGTCGCTCGGCTCCTCCAACCCGTACAACCTCGTGCGCGCCACTTTCGACGCGCTGAAGAACGAGGACAGCCCGCGCTCGGTCGCGGCTCGTCGCTCGCTCAAGGTTTCGGCCCTGCAGACCCGTCGCCGCGATGCCGGCACGGATGCGGCCGCGGAAGCGTGAGGAGGGATTCATGGCAAAGGCTGAGAAGACCTTCACCGTCGAGCAGATCGGCTCCCCGATCCGCCGCGACGCCACCCAGCGCCAGACCCTCATCGGTCTCGGCCTGAACAAGATCCGCCGCCGCTCGACCCTCCAGGACACCCCCGCGGTGCGTGGCATGGTCGAGAAGGTCAAGCACCTCGTGCGCGTCGTCGACGCGAACTGAGGAGGGCGACACATGAAACTCAACGAGATTCGTGACAACGAAGGCGCTCTCAAGGAGCGCATCCGCGTCGGCCGTGGTATCGGCTCGGGCAAGGGCAAGACCGGCGGCCGTGGCGTGAAGGGTCAGACCTCGCGCGCCGGCGTCGCCATCAAGGGCTTCGAAGGCGGCCAGATGCCGCTCTATCGCCGCCTGCCGAAGCGCGGCTTCAACAACCTGTTCGCCAAGGATCTGAACGAGGTCAACCTCGGTCGCATCCAGCAGGCCGTGGAAGCCGGGAAGCTCGATGCCAAGGGCGCCGTGACCATCGAGGCGCTTGTCGCCGCCGGTGTCATCACCCGCCAGGCCAAGGACGGCGTCAAGATCCTCGGCGTCGGCGAGCTCAAGACCAAGCTCGCTTTCGAGGTGGCTGGCGCGTCGAAGTCGGCCGTCGCTGCGATCGAGAAGGCTGGCGGCACGGTCAAGATTCTGGCTGCTGCTTCGCAGGCGTGATCCGCGAGCAGGATGCGAAAAAGTGGGAACCGGTTTTTCGCATGAATCCTGCTCTCGTTTTTTGATAAGAGACGGATTCAGCTTCGAGATGGAAACGCTTTGCGCTTCCATCTGGAACCATCCGGCTCTAGCGCCTACATGACGTTTGCGAACGGCGGCCGGGCCAACGCCCAGGCCGCCGTTCGACTGTTTGACGCAAAGCGCACGACCCGAAAACGCACCGCGAGCGCGGCAGGGGATGTGCTTCACTGACTGACTTGAGACCCAAGGACCGGACGCATGGCATCGGCGGCTGAACAGCTTGCGGCAAACCTCAATTTCGGGGCCTTCGCCAAGGCGGACGAACTCAAGAAGCGAATCTGGTTCACGCTGGGCGCGCTCGTCGTCTACCGGCTGGGCACCTACATCCCGCTGCCGGGCATGAACCCGGACGCGGTCGCCGATCTCTTCCGCCAGTCGCAGAGCGGCGTGCTCGGCATGTTCAACATGTTCTCCGGCGGTGCCGTCGGCCGCCTCGCCATTTTCGCGCTGGCGATCATGCCGTACATCTCGGCCTCGATCATCGTGCAGCTGCTGTCCAGCGTCATCCCGAGCTTCGAGGCGCTGAAGAAGGAAGGCGAGCAGGGCCGCAAGACCCTCAACCAGTACACCCGCTACCTGACGCTGGTGCTGGCGGTGTTCCAGGCCTATGCGATCGGCGTCGGCCTGCAGGGTTCGGGCAACCTCGTCCTCGAACCTGGGCCGTTCTTCCTGCTCTCGACCACGCTCACGCTCGTCGGCGGCACCATGTTCCTGCTGTGGCTGGGCGAGCAGATCACCAGCCGCGGCATCGGCAACGGCACCTCGATGATCATCTTCGGGGGCATCATCGCCGAATTCCCGTCGCAGCTTGCCCAGACTCTCGAGCTCGGCCGCCAGGGCGCGATCTCGACCGGGCTGCTGCTCGGCATCCTGGTGATGGCGGTTTGCGTCATCGCCTTCTGCGTGTTCATGGAGCGCGCGCAGCGCCGCCTGCTGATCAACTATCCGAAGCGCCAGGTCGGCAACCGCATGTATGAGGGCCAGACCTCGTTCCTGCCGCTGAAGCTGAACACCTCGGGCGTCATTCCGCCGATCTTCGCCTCGTCGCTGCTGCTGCTGCCGACGACGGTCGCCAGCTTCTCGCAGGCCTCGGGCGGCACGGGCTTCCTGTCGATCATCGCGACCTATCTCGCCCATGGCCGGCCGCTGTTCATGGTCCTCTACGCAGCGCTGATCATCTTCTTCTGCTTCTTCTACACCGCGATCGTGTTCAACCCGGTCGAGACGGCGGATAACCTCAAGAAGCATGGCGGCTTCATGCCGGGCATCCGCCCGGGCGAGCGCACCGCCGAGCATATCGACCGCATCCTCAGCCGCATCACTGTTCTMGGCGCCGGGTATCTGACCATCGTCTGCCTTATCCCCGAGTTCATGATCACCTATGCTCAGATCCCGATCATCCTGCTGGGCGGCACTTCGCTGCTCATCGTGGTGACGACGACGATGGACACCGTGGCTCAAGTTCACGGACATCTGCTGGCCCATCAATATGAGGGGCTGGTCAAGAAGGCTAAATTGCGAGGAGCGAGGCGCTAAATGCGGTTGATTTTCCTGGGGCCGCCGGGGGCGGGGAAGGGCACTCAGGCGGCGCGCATCGTCGCGAAGCACGGCATTCCTCAACTGTCGACCGGCGACATGCTGCGCGCGGCAGTCGCGGCGGGCACGCCGATCGGTCAGAAGGCCAAGGCGGTGATGGATGCGGGCGGGCTGGTTTCGGACGATATCGTCATCGGCATCGTCGCTGATCGCATCGAGGAGCCGGACGCGAAGAAGGGCTTCATCCTCGACGGCTTTCCGCGCACGCTCGCGCAGGCCGAAGCGCTTGACCGGATGCTCGAGGGCAAAGGGCTGAAGCTCGACGCGGTGCTCGAACTCACGGTCGACCAGAGCAAGCTCGTGGACCGCATCGTCCGTCGCGCCGAAGAGGCGAGGGCGGCTGGCCAGCCGGTCCGCAAGGACGATGATCCGGAGGTCTTCAAGACCCGGCTTGAGGCGTATAACCGCGACACGGCGATTGTCGCGCCTTACTACGAGAAGCGTGGCCAGCTGACGGCGATCGACGGAATGCAGCCGATCGACAGCGTCTCGGAAGCGATCGCGAACGCGTTGTCGGTGGCCGCTCAGGGCTGATCCGCAAGCAGCGAAGAGAAATTCGAACCCGGATGGGCGATGCCCGTCCGGGTTTTTCGATTCCGGTGCGTTTTTGCGCGCCTGCCTTTGCCTTTTCTCGCTTCGCCCGTGCGTTGACAGGTGCCGGGCCGCCGGATGTGCTGGACACAAGTCGTGAAAAGCGGCGTGGAGCACCTTCGACCGGGAGGCGAAGCGACCTTCCAGTCCGGTCCGGTGCAGGACAGGGAGCAGGCGCATGACGAGGTGGGGTGCATTGCTGTTCGCGAGTACGCTGGCGCTGATGCCGGCGGCGGCGCGGGCGCAGGATGCGGTCAAGATCGGCATCCTCAACGACCAGTCGGGCAACTATGCCGAATTCGGCGGTCTCGGCTCGGTCGAGGCTGCGAAGCTGGCGATCGAGGACTTCGGTGGCTCCGTGCTCGGCAAGCCGATCGAGATCGTCGCGGCCGATCATCAGAACAAGCCCGACATTGCGGCCGGCCTGGCAAGGCGCTGGTACGATGCCGACGGGGTCACCGCGATCGCGGATCTGACCAATTCGGCTGTAGCGCTCGCCGTCGCTGGCATCGCCAAGGAACGGCAGAAGGTCGCGCTCTATAACGGGCCGGCGACGACGAGGCTGTTCAACGAGGACTGCTCGCCGACCGGCTTCATGTGGACTTTCGACACCGCGACCTCGGCCAAGGGCACGGCGCTGTCCGTCCTGCGCGAGGGCGGCAACAGCTGGTACATCATTGCCGCCGACTACGCCTTCGGCCATCAGCTCACAGCCGATATCGAGGCGATCGTCGCGGCCAATGGCGGCAAGACGCTGGGCACGGTGCGCGCACCTCTCGGATCGCCGGACTTCTCCTCCTTCCTGCTGCAGGCGCAGGCCTCAAAGGCCAAGATCGTCGCCTTCGCCAATGCCGGCACGGACACGATCAATTCGATCAAGCAGGCCGGCGAGTTCGGCCTGGTCGATGGCGGCCAGAAGCTCGCCGCCATGGTCGTGGTGCTCAGCGACGTCCACGGCCTCGGGCTCGACAAGGCCAAGGGGTTGATCACGACGACCGCCTATTACCATGACGCGGACAAGCCGAGCCGCGCCTTCGCCGACCGCTACATGGCGCGGACCAAGAAGATGCCGGGCATGATCCAGGCGAGCGTCTATTCCTCGGTGCTGCACTATCTCAAGGCGGTGAAGGCGGTGGGCACGGCCGCAGGCCCCGCAGTCGCGGCCAAGATGAAGGAGCTGCCGGTCGACGACTTCTACGCGCCCGGTGCAAAGGTCCGCGAGGACGGCCGGCTGATGAACGACATGCTGCTGGTCGAGGTGAAGGCGCCGGCCGATTCGAAGGCGCCGTGGGACTACTTCAAGGTCGTCCGCAGGATCCCCGCGGCCGAGATCATCGCCCCGCTTTCGGAGAGCAAATGCAATCTGGTGAAGAAGTAAGGGCGCACACCGGAAGCTGGGTCATTCTCGGGCGCAGCGAAGCGGAGACCCGAGAAACCCCTGGGAGAGGGGTTGCGAATCTCCTTCGTCACGAGATGCTCGGGCCAAGCCCGAGCATGACGGCGAATATCCAGTCCAACCTCGATGCCAACAGTCTTGGCATGTTTCTTGGTTGCACCGGTTGACTCGGGACGGGCAACCCGTTAACGAGCCGCAATCCGGTTTCATGCGAGCGATGCCGTTGCCTTTGTGAAAGGGGACGACGTCGCGTTATCGCGTGGAGCCGTTCAACGTCCTGCATGAGCCGGCCTCCACCGGACGCGGGATTTTTCCCACCGCTGGGGTGCCATCGGGTGCTTCGGCCGACATGGAGATGAGACCATGGCTCGTATCGCGGGCGTTAACATTCCGACCGGCAAGCGCGTCGTCATCGGCCTTCAGTACATCCACGGCATTGGTGCGGCCAAGGCTCAGGAGATCGTCGAGAAGGTCGGCATCGCGCCCGAGCGCCGCGTTAACCAGCTGACCGACGCCGAAGTCCTGCAGATCCGCGAGACGATCGACCGCGACTATCTCGTCGAGGGCGATCTGCGCCGCGAGGTCTCGATGAACATCAAGCGCCTGATGGACCTCGGCTGCTATCGCGGCCTGCGTCATCGCCGCTCGCTGCCGGTTCGCGGCCAGCGCACACACACCAACGCCCGTACCCGCAAGGGCAAGGCGAAGCCGATCGCCGGCAAGAAGAAGTGATTTCCGCGGGCCGCTTGTTCGGCCCGCTGTCTATACGCCGGCCGGTCCGCTCACGGGCCGCCGGCATCCCCAGCGCCTGGCATGACGGGCGCGCCTGAAGGATGGAAGAAGAGATATGGCCAAGGAAGCCCAGCGCGTCCGTCGTCGCGAACGCAAGAACATCGTCTCCGGCGTCGCGCATGTGAACGCCTCGTTCAACAACACCATGATCACCATCACCGACGCGCAGGGCAACACGATCTCGTGGTCGTCGGCCGGCACGATGGGTTTCAAGGGCTCGCGCAAGTCGACCCCGTATGCCGCGCAGGTTGCGGCTGAGGATGCCGCCCGCAAGGCTGCCGAGCACGGCATGCGCACCCTCGAGGTCGAGGTGACCGGTCCGGGTTCGGGCCGCGAGTCGGCGCTGCGCGCGCTGCAGGCCGCGGGCTTCACCGTGACCTCGATCCGCGACGTCACGCCGATCCCGCACAATGGCTGCCGTCCGCGCAAGCGCCGTCGCGTCTGACGTCTGACCATTGCAAGAGGCGCCCGCAGGGGCGGGCGCCTGTCCGGGGCGGCGTAAGCCGCCAGATGAATTCAGCACCAGGAGTGCGGTCGTGATCAGCAAGAACTGGCAGGATCTTTCCAAGCCGAACAAGCTCGAAGTCAAGGTCGGAGACGACCCGAAGCGTCTGGCCACCGTGATCGCGCGTCCGCTCGAGCGCGGCTTCGGCATGACGCTCGGCAATGCGCTGCGTCGCGTGCTCCTGTCGTCGCTCCAGGGCGCGGCCGTCACCGCCGTCCAGATCGACGGCGTGCTGCACGAGTTCTCCTCGATCCCGGGCGTTCGCGAGGACGTCACCGATATCGTCCTCAATATCAAGGCCATCGCGGTCAAGATGCAGGGCGAGGGCCCGAAGCGCATGACACTGCGCAAGTCCGGCCCCGGCACCGTCACCGCCGGCGACATCAACACCATCGGCGACGTCTCGATCCTCAACCCGGACCTCGTGCTCTGCACGCTGGACGATGGGGCCGAGATCCGCATGGAGTTCACGGTCAACACCGGCAAGGGCTACGTCCCGGCCGAGCAGAACCGCCCCGAGGACGCGCCGATCGGCCTGATCCCGGTCGACAGCCTCTATTCGCCGGTCAAGAAGGTCTCCTACCGCGTCGAGAACACCCGCGAGGGCCAGAACCTCGACAAGGACGCGCTGACGCTGGCGATCGAGACCAATGGCTCGGTTTCGCCCGAGGACGCGTTGGCGCTTGCCGCCCGCATCCTGCAGGACCAGCTCGCCGTCTTCATCACCTTCGAGGAGCCGCGCAAGGAAGAGGCCGTCTCGACCGCGCCGCAGCTGCCCTTCAACCCGGCGCTGCTCAAGAAGGTGGACGAGCTCGAACTCTCGGTCCGCTCGGCCAACTGCCTCAAGAACGACAACATCGTCTATATCGGCGACCTCATCCAGAAGTCCGAGGGCGAGATGCTGCGCACCCCGAACTTCGGCCGCAAGTCGCTGAACGAGATCAAGGAAGTGCTGGCGACCATGGGCCTGCATCTGGGCATGGACGTCCAGGGCTGGCCGCCGGAGAACATCGAAGAGCTGGCCAAGCGCTTCGAAGAGCACTACTGAGCCTCAACCGGCGCGGGAGGCATCCCGCGCCATCCCGCCCGGCTCATCCGAGCCGGAGCATAAGGAACGGCCGTTCCGTGGCACGGCGGCCGTAAGCAACGAAGGAGCCAAACAATGCGTCACGGTTTTCGCGGTCGTCGTTTCAACCGCTCGGCCGAGCATCGCCAGGCGATGTTCGCCAACATGGCCCAGGCCCTGATCAAGCACGAGCAGATCACCACCACCCTGCCGAAGGCGAAGGACCTGCGTCCGGTCGTCGAGAAGCTCATCACGCTGGGCAAGCGCGGCGACCTGCATGCCCGCCGCCAGGCGATCTCGCAGATCAAGGATGTCGAGCTCGTCGGCAAGCTCTTCGCGGTCCTCGGCCCGCGCTACAAGGAGCGCAACGGCGGCTATCTGCGCATCATGAAGGCCGGCTTCCGCTTCGGCGACAATGCCCCGATGGCGATCATCGAGTTCGTCGACCGCGACGTCGAGGCCAAGGGCAAGGATTCCGGCCCGGTGTTCACGGCGGAAGAAGAAGCGGCCTGATCGGCCTCGCTCAAGCGAATCACAGAAGAGGCGGCCTCCGGGCCGCCTCTTTTTTTGTCTGCCTTGGCGGCGAAGCCGTCTTCGCCGCAACACTGCCCCGATCCTGGCGCTTCTCGGGAAAGGCAGGTTTGGCTCTTGTCGGCGGCGCGCGATTGCACGACATGTCGGTACGGAACCGGAGCGTCGCCGCGCGGTATAGCTCCGGAAGAATGCAGCACAGATGCCCCGGTGATGCGGGCCGTCAGGACGAGGATGAGCATGACCCATCGCTTTGCAGGTAGGCCGGCCTTGGCGGCAGCTGCTCTCGCCAGCGTCCTGATGGCCGGCGCCGCGACGCTGCCAGCTGTCGCCCAGCAACGGCAGGTGCCCGAATCGCGCGAGCAGGTGACCTTGTCCTTCGCGCCGCTGGTGAAGCGCACGCAGGCCGCCGTCGTGAACGTCTATGGCGCCCGCGTCGAGAAGCGGCCGCAGAACGCCCTCATGGACGATCCCTTCTTCCGCCGCTTCTTCGGCGATGGCGGCTTCGGCGTGCCGCGGGAGCGGGTGCAGCGTTCGCTCGGCTCGGGCGTGGTCGTCGATGCCGGCAACGGCCTCGTGGTGACCAACAACCACGTCATCGAGAATATGAGCGAGGTTAAGGTTGCCTTTGCCGACAAGCGCGAGGTCGAGGCCACGATCCTGCTGCGCGATCCGCGCACCGATCTCGCCGTTCTGAAGGTCGCCGACACCAAGAACCTGACCGCGATCGAACTCGCGGATACGGACGAGCTTCAGGTCGGCGATATCGTGCTCGCCATGGGCAATCCGTTCGGTGTCGGCCAGACGGTGACGCAGGGCATCGTCTCGGCGCTCGCCCGCACGCAGATCGGCGTGGGCGATGCCCAGTCCTTCATCCAGACGGATGCCGCGATCAATCCCGGTAATTCCGGCGGGGCGCTGATCGACATGAAGGGCCGTGTCGTCGGCATCAACACGGCGATCTATTCTCGCTCCGGCGGCAGTGTCGGCATCGGATTCGCGATTCCGTCCGCGATGGTGCGCCTCGTCGTCGACAGCGCCAAGGCCGGCGCCAAGACCGTGCGCCGCCCCTGGCTCGGGGCGCGCCTGCAGAGCCTGACCGCCGATGTCGCCGATGGCCTCGGATTGGATCGCCCGGCGGGGTCGGTCGTGGCCAGCATCGTCGAGAAGGGGCCGGCCGACCAGGCGGGGCTGCGCCGCTCGGACGTGATTCTCATGGTCGACGGGCTCGCAGTCGACGATCCCGAAGCCTTCGGCTACCGCTTCGCGACGCGCCCGATCGGCGGGTCGACCGTCCTCATGTTGCTCCGCGGCGGAAAGAAGATCGAGATTCCGGTCAAGCTCGTCGCGGCGCCGGAGACGCGCCCACGCGATACTGTGAAGCTGACGAGCCGCTCGCCGCTTTCGGGGTTGACGGTCGCGAACCTTTCGCCGGCGCTGGCCGAGGAGCTGTCGATCGAGACGGGCAACGAGGGCGTCGTCGTCAGCGAGATCGAAGAAGGCAGCACGGCCGCCAATATCGGCTTCCAGAAGGGCGACATCATCATGGCGCTCAACGGCGAGCGCATGACCAATTCGCGTGAGATCGAGACTGCCCTCAAGGAGCGCAAGCGCGCCTGGGAGGTCACGATCACCCGCAACGGCCAGACGATCACCTCGGTCTTCCCGGGGTGAGCGACCTCTTCTCCGCCTCGGGGCTGGACAAGTCCGGCCCGCGCCCGCTCGCCGACCGCTTGCGGCCGACGACGCTTGCAGAGGTGGCCGGGCAGGAGCATCTGACCGGACCGGACGGGGCGCTGACGCGGCTCGTCGCCTCCGGCACGGTCGGCAGCCTGATCTTCTGGGGCCCGCCCGGCACCGGCAAGACCACCGTGGCGCGGCTGCTCGCCGGCCTCGTCGATCTCGGCTTCGAGCAGATCAGCGCGATCTTTTCGGGCGTCGCTGACCTCAGGAAGGTGTTCGAGGCGGCGCGAGGGCGCCGGCTCGGCGGCCGTGGCACTCTGCTCTTCGTCGACGAGATCCACCGCTTCAACCGCGCCCAGCTCGACGCCTTCCTGCCCGTTATGGAAGACGGCACGATCACGCTGATCGGCGCGACGACCGAAAACCCGTCCTTCGCGCTGAATGCGGCGTTGCTGTCGCGGGCGCGGGTGCTGACCTTCAAATCGCTGGACGAGGGTTCGCTGCTCTTCCTGCTCGGCCGGGCCGAGGTGCTGGAGGGCAGGGAGTTGCCGCTGACGCCGGAGGCGCGGCTCGCGCTCGCGCGCTTCGCCGACGGCGACGGGCGCGCCGTGCTGACGCTGGCCGAGGAGATCTGGCGGGCGGCCAAGCCGAGTGAGATTCTTGACGAGCACGGCCTTTCGGAGGTGATCCAGCGCCGGGCGCCGATCTACGACAAAGCGCAGGACGGCCACTACAATCTGATCTCGGCCTTGCATAAGACGATCCGCGGCTCCGATCCCGATGCCGCGCTGTATTATTTTGCTCGCATGCTCGATGCCGGCGAGGACCCGCGCTTCCTGGCGCGGCGGCTGGTGCGCATGGCGGTGGAGGATATCGGGCTCGCCGACCCGCAGGCGCTCCTCCATGCCCGGGCCGCGGCCGAGACCTATGAGCAGCTCGGCACGCCGGAAGGCGAACTCGCGCTCGCCAACTGCGTGATCTATCTGGCGACGGCGCCGAAATCGAACGCTGCGTATATGGCCTACAAGGCAGCGACGCGGGTGGCGAAGGACCGCGGTTCGCTGATGCCGCCGAAGACGATCCTCAACGCCCCGACGAAGCTGATGCGCGAGGAGGGCTACGGCGCCGACTACGCCTATGACCACGATCAGCCGGACGCGTTTTCAGGCCAGAACTACTGGCCCGACGCGCTCGGCCGCCAGCGCTTCTACGATCCGCCCGAGCGCGGCTTCGAGCGCGAGATCCGCAAGCGGCTGGAATACTGGGAGCGGCTGCGCCAGGAGCGCGGCGAGGACTGATCGTCGCCCGCTAGACGGAATGGGCTGGCCGATGACAACTCAGCTTCGGCAGTTGAACGGCAGGAAGGTGCCGGACATGCCGCTGTTCATCGCCATCAGCACCAGCTTGTTGGCAAGCTCGAGTTCCTCCTTGCTGCGGGCGCAGACCTCGGCGCGGCTCTGGCAGTTCGAGGCGAGGAAAGCATCGTGGCCGGCCAGGAAGTCAGGGCCCAGCCCTTGCTTGCCCTGGCGATTCAAGGCCTGCTCGTAAGCCTTTCTGTAGCGGTTGCATTTTTCCGTCGGCCAGTCCGAAGCCGGGCTTTGCTGCGCCGCCGCGAAAGTGCCCCCGATGCTGAAGAAGACGAGCGCAGCCACTGCCCGCAGCAGCGACCGGTGAGCCGGTGCCGCAGCCGAATTCCGTCCATTCATCGCCATCGCCTCTGCCGCCTCGCGGCATCGAGGCGAGGCTTCCGCAGAAGCACAGTCAATTGCGGCGGATTTCGTTTGTGCACGGCGGCGGTGCACTCTATTTCACAGGAATGACTTCCACCGCACTCGTCTTTCTGGGCGCCGGCATCGGCGGCGTGCTGCGTCATGGCGTGAACCTTGTCTCGTCGCGCTGGTTCGGCATGGATTTTCCGTACGGGACCATGGCGATCAATATTCTCGGCTCGGCCCTGATGGGCGTGGTCGTCGGCTGGTTCGCCTTCAGGGCGGGCGAGGGGACGCCTCACGGATTGCGCCTGTTCCTGGCGACCGGCGTGCTCGGTGGATTCACGACCTTCTCGGCCTTCTCTCTCGATGCGGTGCTGCTCTGGGACCGCGGTGAGGCGATGGCGGCGATGGTCTATGTTTTGGGATCCGTGATGGTGTCGCTCGCGGCGCTGGTCGGCGGGCTTGCGGTGATGCGGGGGCTGTCATGAGGACAGGTGGCAAGGGGCCGGGCACCGGCCCCGGACGTGGCGGCAGGCAGCCGCGCGCGGCGGAGGCGCCGGGCGGCAAAAGGCCGAGCCATGACGCAAGGCGCCGCGCCGCCGCCCGGCCGGCCGAGGGCGAGGAGCGGGCTCAGCGCCCGGTCCGCGCCGCCGCCAAGCCGACGCGTGCCGAAGTCAAGGCCGAGACGGCGCAGGTGCTCTCGACCGGCGTGCAGCAGCTCGTGGTGACGCCTGACGAAAACGAGATGCGGATCGACCGCTTCCTCGAGACGCGCTTCCCGCAGCTCTCCTTCAGCCATATCCAGCGCATCGTCCGGAAGGGCGAGCTGCGCGTCGACGGCAAGCGCGCCGACAGCAAGGACCGGCTCAGCGAAGGGCAGACGGTGCGCATCCCGCCGTTGAAGCTGGAGCAGCAGGCAGAGCGGCCGCGCTCGGCCAAGGCCGATGCCGATACGATCGGCTTCCTGCGCTCGATCACGCTCTATGAGGACGACGACGTCATGGTCCTCAACAAGCCGGCAGGTTTGGCCGTGCAGGGGGGCTCGGGCACGACCCGGCATGTCGACGGCATGCTCGCCGCCCTGACCGGCAAGGACGGGCAGAAGCCGCGCCTCGTCCACCGCCTCGATAAGGACACCGCCGGCTGCCTCGTCATCGCCAAGTCGCGCTTCGCGGCAGCGACGCTCGCCAAAACGTTCCGCTCGCGCTCGGCCCGCAAAGTCTACTGGGCGCTCGTCGCCGGCGTGCCGCGCGTTCGCCAGGGCCGGATCTCGACCTATCTCGCCCGCGAGGAGGCCTATGACGGCGATCAGCGCATGGCTGTCGCCAAGCATGGCGAGGACGGCGCAATGCACGCCGTGACCTATTACGCGGTGGTGGAGACGGCGGCGCAGAAGCTGGCCTGGCTCTCGCTGAAGCCGGTGACCGGACGCACGCACCAACTGCGCGCCCATGCGGCCCATATCGGCCATCCGATCGTCGGCGACCCCAAATACTTCAACATCCTGAACTGGGAGCTGCCCGGCGGCATCCAGAACAAGCTGCACCTGCTGGCACGGCGGATCGTGCTGCCGCACCCGCGCGGCAAGGGCACGATCGACGTCAGCGCGCCGATACCGCCGCATATGCGCCAGAGCTGGAATCTGCTCGGCTTCGACGACGCGCCCTACGATCCGATCGTTGAAGCGCCGGACGAATAGGGCGCGCCGCGAGGTGACGAAACGTAAGAGAACAGTTGCGGAACAAACCGCATTCTGTTCTAATTATGTTCTCGTCATCGGAAGGGGGTCCCATGCGTTCGCTTTTGATTGTTTCCGCGTTCCTTTTCGGTCTGGCCGGGGTCGCGCAAGCGCAGACGGCCGCGCCGGCCAAACCCGTGGCCCCGACTACCACGGCTGCTGCTGCCACTGACCAGCCTATCCCGCAGGCGGAGCGCGCCAAGGCGCGGCAGGATTGCCTCTCCGAGAATGTCGCGCTCTCGGGAGACGATCTGCGCGCTGCCATGCGCCTGTGCCTTCAGGCCAAGTTTCCGGGTGTGCGGCTCTACGCGCAGGACGGTGTCACCCGCGACGGCAAGCCGACGGCGGTCGCGGCGCGGGCCGCCTGCAAGGAGGAGGTCGACGGCCGCAATCTGCAGGGATCGGAGCGAGTCGCATCATTGACGGCCTGCTTCAACGCCAAGCGGCCCGATCTCGCCCAGCGCTCCGAATGCCGCAAGGAGGCGCGGGCAAAGGGGCTGGACGGAACCGATCTGCGCAAGGCCGTGGATGCCTGCGCGCGGGAGGCAAAGGGCTGAGCCGGAAGTGAGGCCGCATAGCCGGTGGGACAATGCCATGACGGTGCTGCAATGGCTTGCGGCGCCCGGTTGCGCTAAAGCGCCGTCATGGATCTCATCATCTTCGATCTCGATGGCACCCTGATCAATTCCGAGGCGATCATCCTTGGGGCGCAGTACGAGGCGTTCAGGCGTTGCGGCCGGGTGCATCCGGGCCGCGAGGCCGGGCTCGGCATCGTCGGGCTGACGCTGGATATCGCAATGGCGCGGCTCGCCGGGCTCGACCAGCCCGACGATGTGCTCACCGAGACCTATCGCCAGGTCTTCGGTGCGATGCGCCAGCAGGCCGAGAGCGACCCTTCGCTGGACGAGCCGCTGTTTCCGGGAGTGGCGGAGACTCTTGCCGACCTGAAGCGCCACACCGGGTTGAAGCTCGGCATCGCCACCGGCAAGTCGCGCAAGGGCGCCGAGTTCATCGTCGCCCGGCATGGCTGGGAGGGGCTGTTCGACACGGTGCAGTCGGCCGACGACGCGCCTTCGAAGCCGCATCCCGGGATGATCCAGCGCGCCATGGCGGAGACCGGCGCCGCACCCACGCGCACGGCGATGGTCGGTGACAGCTCCTTCGATATCGAGATGGCGGTGGCGGCCGGCGTGGTGCCCGTCGCAGTATCCTGGGGCTTCCAGCCGGTCGACCGGCTGGTCGCACTCGGCGCCCGGCATGTGCTGGGCGAGTTCCCCGAACTGCCGGGAGCGCTGGGATTGCCGAAGACCGTCTCGGCCTAAAGCACCGGGCCGAAAAGTGGAATGCACTTTTCGGAGAAATCCGATGCTCAAACAAAGAGATAGATCGCCATTTTGCGTCCGATAGGACGCACGGCGATCTCGCATCCGGCCAGACGGCGGAAGCCGCTTTTCGGAGCTGCGCGGATACGCGACGGACATCCCGCTGCGCCGACCCTGCGGAACCGCGCGTCCGCTCGCCGGGCGGCGGCCGCACGGGGCACCGGTAAGCCAGGAGAGTGCCAGGCCCGGCGCTTGAAACGGGCGGCGACGATATCGCCGGCTGCGGCCCTGCCGGAGCGGTTCCGCGCACAGCAGTAAGATCCTCGCAACCAAACCGACTCAGTTCTGTTTAACCTGAATAACCGTTCAGATTTGCGCGTTAACCACCTGATGCGGGAGGCGGGTGCATGGTGTTCCCACAACAGGGACGTACCGGCACACAACAACGCCGGACAGGGGTTCAAGCATGATGGATCATGAGTTTCGTGAATTCGTCGATCGCGTGATGGATCGTCGCGCGATCGACGATAAAGACGTCAAGATGCTTCAGCGTAACATCTTGAACGACATCGTCGTGACGCGCGACATCATCGATGTCCTGGTGGCACTCGACCGGGCCGTGGCGCAAAGCTGCAAGGCCTATGCGGATTATCTCGTGGCTGTTGTCGTCGACTTCGCCGTGTGGGAGAACCGCCCGACCGGCGTGATCGACCGCGACAAGGCGCATTGGCTGGTGACGACCCTCTCGGCCGGCGAGGGACCGACGGTGACGGCCCAGCGTATCGCCTTCGAGATCGCTCGCGAAGCCGAGCATTGCGACGAGGCGTTGCTTGCCTTCGCCTTCGCCAAGGGCGCAGCCAAGGAGGTCGCGCGGGTCGCTGCCGGCAACACGACGCGGGCTCTGCTCGCGAACTGAGCTGCGCATCCGCGCACAACGGTCTGGCCTATCGCTCACCACGCGCTCGTCCAGGCGTGCGGTGAGCTATCTGTTTGTCAAAGCATCGGGCCGAAACGAGGCTTCCACCTGTCGGACCGATGCGATTGCCGACTTTCGCATCGGTGGACGACGGTTGCGGCGTCCCATACACCCCGGCTATTGCAGTTTGGTCTGAAGCCGGGGGAATGCTGCGCATGTTCTCGAAAATCCTGATCGCGAACCGCGGCGAGATCGCCTGCCGTGTCATCAAGACGGCGCGGCGCATGGGCATCCAGACGGTCGCCGTCTATTCCGATGCCGACCGCGACGCGCTGCATGTCGAGATGGCCGATGAGGCCGTCCATATCGGCGCGGCGCCCGCGGCGCAGTCCTATCTGCTGATCGACAGGATCATCGACGCCTGCAAGGCGACCGGCGCCGAGGCCGTGCATCCCGGCTACGGCTTCCTGTCCGAGCGTGAGGCATTCGCAAGGGCGCTCAAAGACAACGGCATCGTCTTCATCGGCCCCAATCCCGGCGCCATCGCCGCGATGGGCGACAAGATCGAATCGAAGAAGGCGGCTGCTGCAGCCAAGGTTTCGACCGTTCCCGGCTTCCTCGGCATCATCGAGAACCCCGAGCATGCCGTGACCATCGCCGACGAGATCGGCTATCCCGTGATGATCAAGGCTTCGGCCGGCGGCGGCGGCAAGGGCATGCGCATCGCCCATTCGGCCGGCGAGGTCGCGGAAGGCTTTGCCCGCGCCAAGTCGGAAGCCGCGTCCTCCTTCGGTGATGACCGCGTCTTCGTCGAGAAGTTCATCGTCGACCCCCGCCATATCGAAATCCAGGTTCTTGGCGACAAGCACGGCAACGTCATCTATCTCGGCGAGCGCGAATGCTCGATCCAGCGCCGCAACCAGAAGGTGCTGGAGGAGGCGCCGTCGCCGCTGCTCGACGAGGCCACCCGGCGCAAGATGGGCGAGCAGGCGGTCGCGCTGGCCAAGGCCGTGCACTACGATTCTGCTGGCACGGTCGAATTCGTCGCCGGCCAGGACAAGTCGTTCTATTTCCTCGAAATGAACACGCGCCTCCAGGTCGAGCATCCCGTGACGGAGATGGTCACCGGCATCGACCTCGTCGAGCAGATGATCCGTGTCGCGTATGGGGAAAAGCTGGCGATCAGCCAGGAGGATGTGAAGCTCGACGGCTGGGCGGTGGAGAGCCGCGTCTACGCCGAGGATCCGACCCGCAATTTCCTGCCTTCGACCGGCCGGCTCGTCACCTACCGGCCGCCGGCTGAAGGGCCGGACGGCGAGGCGACCGTCCGCAACGATACCGGCGTGTTCGAAGGCGGCGAAATCTCGATCTATTACGACCCGATGATCGCCAAGCTGGTGACGCATGCGCCGACTCGCGAGGCAGCGATCAAGGCGCAGGCGCGTGCGCTCGATGCCTTCGCGATCGACGGCATCCGCCACAACATTCCCTTCGTCGCCGCGGTGATGCAGCATCCGCGCTGGATCGCCGGCAATCTCTCGACCGGCTTCATCGCCGAGGAATTCCCGGAGGGCTTTTCACTCCCCGAGCCCAAGGGTGAGACAGCGCAGCGCATGGCCGCGATCGCCATCGCCTGCGACCACAAGCTGAACCAGCGTAAGCGCAACGTCTCGGCGCAGATGGAAGGCTGGCGCAAGGTCTCCTTCGACCGGCAGCGCATCGTTCAGCTCGGCGCGGAGCGTTTCGAGGGCGAGGTGACGGAACAGGGCGGGGCGGTCGTCATCGCGTTCGCGGGCCGCAGCGTCAGCGTCGCCAGCGACTGGGTGCCGGGCGAGCCGGTCTGGCACGGCACGCTCGACGGGGTGAAGGTCGCGGCGCAGGTCCGACCGATCCTGAACGGCGTCTCGCTCGGCCAGGCCGGCGCCTATGCCAATGCCCATGTCTATACGCAGCGCGAGGCCGAACTCGCGGCGCTGATGCCGGAGAAGGTTGCGGCCGATACCGGCAAGTTCCTGCTGTGCCCGATGCCCGGCCTCGTCAAGGCGATTTCGGTCGCCGTCGGGCAGGAGGTCAAGGCGGGTGAGCCGCTCGCCATGGTCGAGGCGATGAAGATGGAAAACGTGCTGCGCGCCGAGAAGGACGTCACCATCGCCAAGATCCTGGCGAAGGAAGGCGACTCGCTTGCCGTCGATGCCGTCATCATGGAATTCGCCTGAGAGAGAGACGGGACATGCTGAAGATCTGGGGGCGGTTGAGCTCGATCAATGTCCAGAAGGTCGTCTGGGCGGCCGGCGAGGTCGGGCAGGCTTTCGAACGCATCGATGTGGGCGGGCCCTTCGGCGGGCTCGACACGCCGGAATATCGCGCGATGAACCCCAATCGCCAGATCCCGGTCCTGGAGGACGGCGACTTCCACCTGTGGGAGTCGAACAGCATCGTGCGCTATCTGGCGGCGCGCTACGGCGCCGCGGACATTTGGGAAGCGGACGTGGTGCGGCGGGCTGAGGCCGAGCGCTGGATGGACTGGATGCTGTCCGAGCTGCAGCCGGCGCTGGCGCCGGTGCTCTGGGGCGTGGTGCGGAAGGCACCGGGTTATACCGATCCCAAGGTCATCGCCGAGGGCATGAAGCGGGCCGAGGCGCTGATGACGATCCTCGAGGCGCAGTTGACGGACAAGCCGTTCCTGTCAGGCGAGCGCTTCGGCGTTGCCGATATTACCGTCGGTTGTGGCGCGCATCGCTGGTTCAACATGCCTGTCGAGCGGGCCGAGCGGCCGGTGGTGCGGCGCTGGTACGAGGCGCTTTTTGCGCGGCCGGCAGCTCAGGCGGCGCTGCCATTGCCGATCACGTAAGGCGTTGCCGCGGTGCTTGATCCGCGCCGCAGCCCTGTCATGATGCCCTGCATGAACGCTCTGCGCGCCGCTCTGCTGTTATGTTCGCTCGGCGCTGCCGGCGCAGCCGTGGCGCAGGACGCGCCGAGGCCGCGCGGCGACCTGTTGTCCCTGGCGGGCTGCCTGCGCGACAATGGTGCGTCGCCCTCGGCCTGTATCGGAACCGTAGCCATCGCCTGTGTCCGGGCGGCCAGCAGCAATCCCCGCGGAGCCGAAGCGGCCTGTGCCCGGCGCGAGGAAGCGGTCTGGCGCGAACGTCTGACGCTCGCGTTGCAGGTGAGCGGCCGCTCGCTCGATGCGGGCCAGCGTAGCCGGCTTGCTGCCGTGCAACTCGCCTGGGAAAGTTATGTCTCGCAGAAATGCGCGCTCTATGGCGCCAGCCAGCGCGAGGAACTGCAGGCCGGGCGGCAGGCGGGTTGCGAGCTGCGCGAGGTCGCCGAGCGCGCCATCGAGCTGGCCAAGGGGCTTCCGCAGGCGGGGCGCCAGCCGCAATCGCCGCCGCAGATCATCCGCTAGGCGGATCGCCTGTGGCCGTCGTGACCATCGGGCGGCGGATGGTGGCGATCCGAAAGCGCTGGAGTGCCGCCTCCGCCTGCGACTATAGGGTGGAGGGCGGTGGTTGTCCGCCATCCGCCTGAAGCCGCGAGCCAGCAATGTTCTTCGTCCTGTCCAAACTGGTCTGGTTCGTCTTCTCGCCGGTCAATTTCGTCATCCTGCTTGCGGGCGTTTCGGCACTGCTCGCCTTCACCCGTTTTGCCCGTCCGGCGCGGTGGCTCGGGCTCCTGTCGGTGGTTGCGCTCGGGCTGATGGCTTTCAGCCCGCTGTCGCGGATCATCGTCCGGCCGCTGGAGGACCGCTTCCCGCAGCAGCAGGCGGCGAAGGGGCCGGTGACCGGCATCGTCGTCCTCGGCGGCGCAGTCGGTGTGGCGCGGGGCGATGCGGTGCTGAATTCAGCGGGTGCGCGCATGACCAAGGCGGTGGAACTCGCCAGGCTTCATCCCGAGGCCAAGGTGGTTTTCACGGGCGGCTCAGCCAACCTGCTATCGGAAGCGACAACGACGGAAGCGGACGGGGCCAAATTGCTGTTCGAGGGCCTCGGACTCGATCCAAAGCGGCTCATTCTCGAGGATAAGTCGCGCAATACCCGCGAAAATGCGTCTTTCACGCGCCGTCTCGTCGATCCGAAGCCGGGCGAGCGCTGGCTTCTGGTGACGTCAGCCTGGCATATGCCGCGCGCGATGGGCGTTTTCCGGAGCGCGAACTTTCCGGTCGAGGCCTTTCCGGTCGACTACTGGACCAAGGGCGAGCCCGACGACTTCATCCGGCCCTATAGCCGTGCGCACAGGGCTCTGGAGATTTCCGATAACGGCTTCAAGGAATGGGTCGGGCTCGTCGCCTATCGGCTGGCGGGCTATACCGACGCGCTCTTTCCGGCGCCGTGAACTCAGATGTCGTCGGCGGGGAGCGTCAGCCTGTAGACGCCGCGGAAATCGTCGGGGTCGACCGGCCGCCCCTTGCGTGTGATGACGAGCAGGCCTTCCTTCATCAGCTTCACCGCGGCGCGGCGCACCGGCTGCATGAGCGGTCCCCAATCGTCGGGGTGATCGCTGCCGAGGGCGCGGGCCACGTCCATGGGGGAGACCGTCCGTCCCGGCCCCTGCTGCGCCAGCAGCGAAAGAATCGCCCGCTCGATCGCCTCTGCTTCGATGGTCATTGCTGGCTCGGATAGTTGAAGACGCGGGCGGCGTCGGAGGCGAACTGGCGGCGATACATCGCCACGAGCACGGCGCCGGTGAAGGCCAGGAAGGTGACCGGCCCAAGGAACCAGCCGAGATAGGCGAGCGCGAAGAAGAAGGCGCGCTGGCCGCGGTTGAAGTGGCGGCCAGCAGCGATGTTCATTTCGATCGCCTCATGCACGGCATGAGCCTTCGCGACCGCGTTGGGTTCGTCCTTTGGCGGCAGGGCGCCGAGCAGGATGACGCAGTAGTTGAACAGCCGGTAGCTCCAGGCGAATTTGAAGAAAGCGTAGCCGAAGACGCCGGCAAGCCCAATCACCTTCATCTCCCAGACCGCGCGCAGCGTGACCGGCACGAAGGGGAGATCGGAAAAGATTGCGACGACACGGTCGGTCGACTGCAGCAGGGCGAGCGTGCCGCCGATCGCGATCAGCGAGGTCGAGGCGAAGAAGGCCGTGCCGTTTTGCAGGCCGTTCATGACCTGGGTGTCGACAATGCGATTGTCGCGCGCCATTGATTCGTTGATCCAGCGGGCGCGGCGCAGGTTCATCCGCATATTCAGGGTCTTGCCCGCGTGCGGGCCGAGTTCGACGGCATAGTGATAGCCGACCCAGGAGGCGGCGAAGAACGCCAGGGCGATCACGTCCAGATTGCTGAAACCGAGCATGCCATCGCTCTGCCACTTCACTTGCCAAACAGGCAAGCAGCTTGTGCCGAGGCCGCGCTGACGACAAGAGACACGGCATTGACGCTGCGGCGGCAAGCCGCCACGGTGCGCGCGGAATCGGGAGGGCGCAGCGATGCCGCAGACCATCACGAAGGGCTACAAGGCCCTGGTCGCAGAAGCTGAGAGCAACGTCGAGACGTTGTCGATCGAGGCGGCGCAGGCACTCCACGGCCGCGACGACGTGGTCTTCGTCGATCTGCGCGATCCACGCGAGCTGGAGCGGGAAGGGCGCATGCCCGGTGCCTTCCATTGCCCGCGCGGCATGCTCGAATTCTGGATCGACCCGGAAAGCCCCTATGCCAAGCCGGTCTTCCAGGAAGACAAGCGCTTCGTCTTCTTCTGCGGTGGCGGCTGGCGTTCGGCGCTGGCGGCAAAGACGGCGCAGGAGATGGGGCTGAAGCCGGTCGCCCATGTCGCCGGCGGTTTCTCGGCCTGGAAAAAGGCGGGTGCGCCGGTCGAGACCTCCGCCGCCGACCGGAAGGGCTGAGTCTCGAGCCTTGTCCCATATCGTCATCGTTCTGCTGGTTGCGGCTTTTATCTTCCGCAAGCCGCTCGGAAAGCTGCTCGCGCGACAATTTCCGAATCGCGGCAAGCGCCAGCAGGTGCTGGCGACGATCATCGCCGCTTTTCTTCTGGTGATCGCAGCCCGGCTCCTCGCGCTGTTCTGGTGACGGCCCGTCGCCCGTTTTGAAATGGGCGAGGGTGCCCCGTGCGGCCGGCGCATGGGAGGGCGGCTTGCGCCATGCCTACAGATCAGGCATCTTGGCTATCTGGCTCCAAGTCAAGAAAGGGAGGGCTGAATGGTAATCGTCACCACCGCTGTCACTCCCATGCGACCACCTAAACACTAGGTCGGTCTTGCACGAGGCCCGCCAACCGGCGGTCTCCTGAGCCTTTTCCAGACTATTTTCTTTCATTGCCGGAGTCGGCGCGCGTCGTCGTCTCCGCCTGATCCGGAGTCGGTGCCGCCTCGGTGCCGAATGACGCTATGTCTCTTGATAATCAAACCGGGCGGCGGGAGCCGTTCCGGGCCGTTCTCGGCTTCACTTTCCGTCATTGGGCGCGTCAGCCCGGGCAGGTCGCCTGGGTCGCGGGCGTCACCGTGGTCGCTACGCTCGCCGAGCTGTTCACGCCGGTCTATGCCGGCCGTCTCGTCGATGCGGTGGCGACAGGCGTCGACGCTGCCGATGCGGCGCTGTGGGCCTTGGGGGCGATGATGGTGCTCGCCGCCGTCACTGTGTTCGGGCGGCACTTCGCCTATATCGGCATCACCACCATGACGCTGCGCACGATGCGCGACGTGGCGCAGGAGGCGTTCGCGCGCCTGCAGCGCTTCTCGACCGACTGGCACGCCAATAACTTTGCCGGCTCAACTGTCCGCAAGATCACGCGCGGCATGTGGGCGCTCGACCTGCTCAGCGACACCGTCCTGATCGCGCTCCTGCCGTCGCTCGTCATCCTGCTCGGCATGACGGCACTGCTGGCCTGGCACTGGCCGGTGATGGGGCTTGTCGTGGCGCTGGGAGCATTGGCCTATATCGGGTTGACGCTCGGGCTCTCGCTGCGCTTCGTCGCACCGGCAGCGCGGCTGGGCAATGCCTGGGACACCCGCCTTGGCGGTGCGCTAGCGGACGCCATCACCTGCAACCCGGTGGTAAAGGCCTATGGGGCGGAGGCGCGCGAGGATTATCGCCTCGCCGCCGTGATGGCGAAATGGAGCCGCCGGACGGAGCGCGCCTGGGTGCGCGGCACCTGGTCCGGCACCGGGCAGCTCATCGTGCTGCTGTTCCTGCGGGCTGCGGTGATCGGCCTCGTGATCTGGCTCTGGCTGAACGGGCAGGCGAGCGCGGGCGATGTAGCTTTCGTGCTGACGGCCTATGCGGTGGTGCATGGCTATTTGCGCGACGTCGGGCAGCACGTCCACAACCTGCAGCGTTCGGTCAACGACATGGAGGAGCTCGTCTGGATGCACGATCTTCCCTATGGCGTGCCGGACCGGAAAGGCGCGGTGGAGATGGGTGTGACGGCGGGTGAGATCGCCTTCGAGGACGTGACCTTCCACTATGGAGGCCATCACGATCCGCTCTACCGCGACTTCTCGCTGACCATCCGTGGCGGCGAGAAGGTCGGCCTCGTCGGGCGTTCCGGCTCCGGCAAGACGACCTTCGTCAAGCTGGTGCAGCGGCTCTACGACGTCACTGCGGGCCGCATCGCGATCGACGGGCAGGACATCGCCGATGTCACGCAGGACAGCCTGCGCCGGCAGATCGCGATCGTGCAGCAGGAGCCGGTACTGTTCCACCGCTCGCTGGCGGAGAACATCGCCTATGGACGGCCCGGCGCCAGCCAAGCCCAGATCGAGCAGGCGGCGCGGCTCGCCAACGCGCATGACTTCATCATGCGCCTGCCCAAGGGCTACGCCACGCTCGTCGGCGAGCGCGGCATCAAGCTCTCGGGCGGCGAGCGCCAGCGCGTCGCGCTGGCCCGCGCCTTCCTGGCCGATGCGCCGATCCTGATCCTGGACGAGGCGACCTCCAGCCTCGATTCGGAATCGGAGGCGCTGATCCAGCAGGCGATCGAGCGCCTGATGGAAGGCCGCACCACGATCGTGATCGCGCACCGTCTCTCGACTGTGCGGGCCATGGACCGCATCCTGGTCTTCGATCGCGGCCGGGTGGTCGAGGAGGGGCCGCACGAGACTCTGCTGACCCGTCAGGACGGCGCCTATCGCGCGCTGTTCGAAAAGCAGGTCAGCGAATTGGCGAAGGGGCTGGCGGTGTAGCCGCCGCCGGTTCCCTGGCGTCATGGTCGGGCTTGCCCGACCATCACGTCTTCGCTGGCGAGTGTCGCGTTCAAGACGTGGAAACCAGTGTCAACCGAGCGGGCACGAGCTCGGTTGACACTGCTGCGGCCGGGCCAGGCCGCTATCTGCCGCACGGTCAGTTCTCGAAGTAGCTGGTGTTGCGGCCACCGATCACGATGTCCCATCGATACAGAGCCTCGCCATCGACGCCCTTCCCGGCGGCCTGTCCGAAATGCCGCGGTTGCGCTTCACCAAGCAGAATGAACATCGGGTCGCGGGCGAGGTGGGGGTCGCCTTCGAAATACATTTGCGCGATCAGGCGGGCCGAGCCGCCACGGACCGAGACATGGACATGGGACGGCCGCCAGCGGTCGATATCAGGGCGCGCCAGATAGGAGCCGGGCCGAATCGTGCGGAAGCGGTAGCGTCCCTGATCGTCCGTCATCGTTCGGCCGAAGCCGAGGAAGTTCGGATCGAGGCGTTCTCGGACGGGATCCTTCACATGGGTGTAGCGACCCCATCTGTTGGCGTTCCAGATCTCGACCAGCGTGTTGCGGACGGGGCGTCCAAACTCGTCGAAGACATGGCCTGAAATCTCGATGACCTCGCCTTCGGCCTGCGGGCGGCCGGGCGCGATGCGGCTCAGATCGTTCTCGCCGATCTTGAGGCCCGGCAGATCGGTGACCCACGGAACGAAGCTCCGGCGCGCCGCCTGGGGAATGAGATGCAGGCGTTCGATCGGCACGCGCCGTTCCGCCGCCCCGTCGGTCGGTCCGGGCAGCATCAGGCGTCCTCGGTTCATGATCATGAGCTTGCTCCGCCGCTCGTCAGCTCGAAAGGTCGTCGAAGAATGGGGTCTCGTCCGCACCGCGCATCACGATCGCGATCTCGTAGATCGCGGGACCGTCATTCGGTGTGGCCGTCAGTCTGGCGACGAGTCGGTCGCGCCGCTCCGCCGGGAGGCTTTCCAGCAGGGGGTCGCGAGCGTTCGCTTCGGGCTCGTCGTCGAAGAAGATCTGTGTGACCAGCCGGGTGATCCCGTCGGAGAAGATCGTCAGCGTGATGTGAGGCGCGCGTGCGCCCATGCCATTTCCTGCGACCATCGCGCCAGGCTTGATGGTCTTGAAGCTGAACGGTTCCAGGGTCGTCACTAGCCGGCCATACCCGTCGAAATACGGGTCGAGCAGAGGGTGGTCCAGCACGTCGGGCATCCGCAGAATTCCGGCCGCGTTCGCTTGCCAGAATTCCAGCAGCGCGTCGTCGACCGGCTGTCCCTCGCAATCGAGAAGGCGTCCCCGCAGGATGATCGGCTTGCCCTGCGGCCCAACGCTGAGCCCGTGATGGAGCTGCGTCAGGTCGCTCCGGTCGTCGTCGACAAAGGAATAGGGATAGTAGGGGCCAACCGTGTCCTCTGCGAGAGGCGCCAGACGATTGGCGGAGAGAGACGGGCTAGTCATGTCGTTGTCTCCAATTTGGGCGAAAGCGGCCCTCCGCCTTCCGAGCGATGATCCACAGCCTCCAAACCAGCCTGCTGCTGTTCGGGAGGACGGATTGACCGGCTGGCGTTTCCGCTCCTTGCATGGGCACTTCGTTACGCGTCGACCATTCTCGATCGCGTGCGCCTGAACGACGGAACGAGAATCATCACCAGCAATGCGGCGGTCGCCACAAGCAGACCAACGCAGATCGGGCTCGCGAAGATCTGAACCTCTCCCCCGGATATGAGCATCGCGCGCCGCAGGTTTTCCTCCATGGCGGGCCCCAGGATGAAGGCGAGCACCAGCGGCGCGAGGGGGCAATCCAGGAGGGTGAGCACGATGCCGGCCAAGCCGAAAGCGGCCAGCATGGCGACTTCGAAGGGGCTGCTGTTCACCGAGTAGATGCCGATACAGCAGAACAGCAGGATCGCCGGAAACAGCAGGCGGTATGGCACCTGCAACAAGCGAACCCATAGGCCGATGAGCGGCAGGTTGATGACGAGCAGCATGAGGTTGCCGACCCACATCGACGCTATCAAGCCCCAGAACAACGCGGGTTGCGCTGAGGACAGATTCGGACTCGGTGCGATACCGTGAATCAGCATGGCACCGGCCATCATCGCCATGACCGAATTGCTGGGGATCCCGAGCGCCAGCATCGGGATGAACGAAGCCTGCGCGCCCGCATTATTGGCAGCCTCGGGGCCTGCCACTCCCTCGATCGCCCCCTGGCCGAATTGCGCGGGCGACGACGACAGTTTCTTCTCCGCCGAATAGGCCGCGAAGGATGCCAGCATCGCGCTGCCGCCCGGTAGGATGCCGAGCACCGCGCCGATACCCGTGCCCCGCAGGGCGGCAGGCCAGGTTCGGCGCCAATCCTCCGCGGTGAGGCGCAATGCGGAGACGGGCTGGGTGCGCCCGCCTTCTTCCTGCGGCCGCGCCAGATTGAGCACGACCTCGGCAATGCCGAAGACACCCATGGACAGCGCCGCGATGCCGATGCCGTCCCGCAACTCGCCAACGCCGAAGGTGAAGCGGTCAAGGCCGGTGTTGACGTCGGCTCCGACCGATCCGAGCAGCAACCCGAGCAGGATCATCCCGATCGATTTCAGCAGCGACCCTTGCGCGAACACGATGGCTGCGATCAGGCCGAGAACCATCAGGCAGAAATATTCGGCCGGGCCGAAGCGCTGCGCAGCGGTCGTCAGGGCGGGGCTGAAGAAGGCGATCAGCAGCGTCGTGATCGTCCCCGCCAGGAAGGAAGAGAGCGCGGCGGTGGCCAGAGCCGTGGCCGCCCGGCCTCGGCGCGCCATCTCGTAGCCATCGAGGCAGGTGACCACGGACGACGATTCCCCCGGCAACCGCATCAGGATGGCCGTGGTGGAGCCGCCATATTGCGCGCCGTAATAGATGCCGGCCAGCATGATCAGAGCGCCGGTCGGCTCGAGATAATAGGTCAGCGGCAACAGCATCGCCATGGTGGCGATCGGCCCCAGGCCGGGCAGGACGCCTATCAAGGTTCCGATCAGCGCGCCGAGAAAGCAGTACCAGAGATTGATCGGGGTTGCCGCGACGGCCAGCCCGCCGGCGATAGAGGAAAGGATATCGCTCACAGCGGCCAGACCTGAACCGAGAGCCTGAGAACGTAACCGAAGAGCAAAGCGGCAACGCCTGCGAAGATCACCGCGACGACTGGCACCTCCCGCCAGCGCGCCTGCGGATCACCGAGTGCAGCCGCCAGGACGCAAGCGAGGCAGGCGACAAACAGGCCGGCGCGCTCCACCAGCAGCCCGAACAGAAGAATCGCCAGGCAGACACCGCTCGCAGCGCGCAACGGGAAGGCTGGCCATCCCCGCGGGCGCCATCCTGCTCCCTTGATAATGAGCAGGAGCCCTGTGACCAGCAAACCCGCGGCGATGGCCCGCGGAATATAGCCGGGGCCCATGTCGAGCGAGCTCCCGGCCGGATAGTCCCGACCGATGAAGAGCGCCGCGAGCCCCAATAGGCCCAGCATCAGCCCAGCCGCGAGATCGCTCCCCGAGCTCGCCGCCTCCGGGCTGGCCTCTGCCAAGCTCTGCGGGGAGACTTCGTTCTGCTCTTGCATGACCTTTCGCTCCGGGAAAAGGCGCCTGCTCTCATTGTGCCTATAGACTAGTTTTATATACTATTGCTAGGCAGGCAAGCCACTCGATGGCATATGCGTCGTGCGGAACGTTCGGGAGGCCAGATGCCCATTGAGACAATCAGGACGGTCGCGATCGACCAGCGGCTGACGGATCCCGAATGGCGCTTTGCGCAGGGGCCGCTCGCGGGGATACGGGGCTTTGCCATCGTCATAACGGACGCGCGGGGCGTGGAGGGCCATGGCTACATCCGCGCGATGCCGCCATGGACGGAGCCCGTCGCCGTGGTGAAGGCGAGCTTCGATCATCTCTGCGAGGGCCTGGTCGGACAGGACGAGACCGCGATTGGTGCCATCATGGACGGGCTGGATCGACAGCTGCATGGCGCGCTGCCGGTAAAGGCCGGAATCGAGTGCGCTTTGCTCGACCTGCGTGCCCGTGCGCTCGGCGTGCCCTTGCACGACCTGTATGGCGGCAAGCGGCAGGAGCGCTTCGCCAATACGCGGATCATTCCCCTGAAATCGCCGCAGCGCATGGCCGAGGTTGCCGTGGAGTTGGTGGAGGCCGGCTTCAGGCACCTGAAGGTCAAGGTTTCCGGCGAGCCGGAACTCGATATCGCACGCGTCCGCGATGTGCGCTCGGCGGTCGGGCAGGATATCGCGCTGATGATCGATGCCAACGAGTCCTACCCACCCAAGCTGGCGGTGCGCACCATCAACGCCATGGCTCGCTTCGGCCTTGAACTGGTTGAGCAGCCCACCTCGGCCCGTGATTTCAGGAGCCTGATCGCGGTGGCCTCTGCGCTCGACATTCCCGTCGAGGCTGATGAGAGCGCCCAGGATCTGCAGTCGATCCTGAGGATCGTCGAGGCCGGCCATGTGGCGTCGATCAATCTGCGCATTCTCAACCATGGTGGCCCGAGCCGCACCGCACAGGCGATCGCGATCTGCCGCGCCGCGAATGTCGACTTCCGCTTCGGCGCGGTGTTCGGCTCGAGCATCGTTCATGCCCATACGCTGCATCTCGCGGCGAGCCTGCCGCCTCCGCGCTTTCCGCACGAATTCTCCGAGATGGCGTTGCTGGACAACGACCTTTTCTCGGGGCTGAAGCTGGAGGCGGGGACAGTCGCCGTGCCGGATGGTGTCGGGACGGGGCTCGTGTTCAACGGGTGAAGCGCCGGTTGATCAATCGAATTTGAGCCCCGCCTTGGCGATGATCTCGGCATAGATGTCGCGATCCTGCGCCACCGTCTTTCCGAAATCGGCAGCCGGCTGATAGGCCGGCTCGCCGCCGAGGCCGCGCAGCTTCTCCTGCGTCGCAGGATCGGCCATGACCCGTGCCAGCGTCACGTTCAGCTTGTCCGCGACTGTTCCCGGCATGTGTGCAGGGCCGACGAGGCCAACCCAGGAATGAGCGACGAACTGCGGAAAGCCGCTCTCCTTCATCGTCGGGACATCCGGGAATTCCGGCGAGCGCTTCTCGTTGGTGGTGGCAAGGATGCGGATCTTTCCGGCCTTGGCGAGTTCCCCGAGTTCGCCGCCGATCATCAGCGGGATATGCCCAGCCACGATGTCGTTCAATGCCGGGCCGCTGCCGCGATAGGGGACATGCTTGAGCGCAGCGCCCGATGCGATGCTGACGAGTTCGCCCGCCAGATGGCTGTAGGTTCCGACGCCGCTGGAGGCATAGCCGATGCTGTTCGGCTTTTGCTTCGCGAGCGCTACGAGTTCGGCCATCGACTTGGCCGGGAGGCCGGGATAGGCGCCGATGAAGGTAAAGCCTTCGATAAGCCGCGCCACGGGTGTGAAATCCTTGACGGGGTCGTAGGGCAGCTTCTTGTCGACATTGGGCAGGATCGACAACACGCCGGCCGAGCAGAGGAGCAACGTATGGCCGTCGGGCTGCGCCTTCGCGACGAAGTCCGCGCCCGTGGCACCTCCGGCACCGGGGCGGCTCTCGACCAGGAAGGGCTGGCCCAGATCCTTGCTGAGAGCATCCGCGATCAGGCGCGCAACGGCCTCGACGCGCCCGCCCGGCGCGAAAGGAACGATCATGCGGTCAGGTTTCGTCGGATAGCTCTGGGCGGCGGCCTCCGTCGCTGCGGTGCCCAGCAAGGCGGCGATGATCGCCAGGAATTTCAAGCTCGACGCTCTCATCTTCACGTTTCCCCTCCTGTTTTCGTTCTTGGATCGGCTTGGCGTTCGACTTGGCGCGGCGCCCCGTCGCCACCAGGTGCGAAAGGGTGATCGCGCCCTGCCTTCGCAGGGCGTTTCAGGAAGCAGCGTGCTCTGTCAGCGAACCGGCGGGGCGTATTGCAGGCCGCCCTTCGACCAGAGGTTGTTGGCGCCGCGCGGAATGCCCAGCGGCGACGCCGGCCCGAGATATTTCTCGTAGCTCTCGCCGTAGTTTCCGACCTGCTTGACGATCCGGTAGGCCCAGTCCTTCGTCAGCCCGAGGCCGTCGCCGAGATTGCCCTCGACGCCGAGGAAGCGCTTGATCTCCGGATTGGCCGATTTGAGCTGATCGTCGACATTGCCCGAGGTCAGGCCGAGCTCCTCGGCATTGACCATCGCGTAATGCGTCCAGCGGACGATATTGGCCCAGGCTTCGTCGCCGCGACGGACGGCCGGTCCAAGCGGCTCCTTCGAGATGAGCTCCGGCAGGATCACGAAATCCTGTCCGTTGGCGATTTTCAGCCGGTAGGCGTAGAGCGCCGATGCATCGGTGGTGAAGACGTCGCAGCGGCCGGCCTCAAACGCCTTGATGGCCTCATCGCCCGAGGCGAAGCTCACTGGCTCGTACTTCAGCCCGTTCTTCTGGAAGAAATCGGCGATGTTCAGTTCGGTCGTCGTGCCGCCCTGGACGCAGACGGTCGCGCCGCCCAAATCCTTCGCGGATTTGATGCCCAGCGACTTTTTGACCATCAGCGCCTGGCCGTCGAAATAGGTGATCGCCGAGAAGGACAGGCCGAGCGTCGTGTCGCGCGATAGCGACCAGGTGGTCTGGCGCGAGAGCACATCGACCTCGCCGGATTGCACGACCGCGAAGCGATCCTTGGGGTTGAGCGAGATGTACTTGACCTTGCCGGCATCGTTCAGGACCGCCGCCGCGATGGCACGGCAGAGATCAACATCGAGCCCGCCCCACTGGCCTTGCCCATTCGGCAGCGAGAAGCCGGGAACGCCCGGGCTCGTCCCGCAGATCAGCTCGCCGCGCTCCTTGACCTTCTCGAGCGTCCCGGCCTGAGCCGCCGCAGCCGATACCAAGGCAGCCGCTACCCCAAGAACAACATGCAGTGCCTTCATTCTCTCCTCCCGAACATTTTAAAAAGGCCATAAGACTAGCCTATTGTCACCCTATCGCTCCGTCAACTGGGCGGCCAATGCCGAATCCGAGGGATACACCCCCGGAGCGCGGTGGGTTCAGGAGATATAAGTTTCGATTTTAGTGGGATTCCCCGGCTTTCTGCCTTTGTGCGACACCGCCGCTGCGCTCGACAGGACAGATCGTGGTTGATATAGGCCATAAAGCTGACTTAATAGATCGATGCCGATCGAGCCGAGAGCATGCAATGGGCGACATGACACTTCACTGGTCTCCTCGATCGCCGTTCGTACGAAAGGTGATGGTGGCCGCGCATGAGCTGGGCCTCACCGATCGACTGACGCTGCGACGCACGGTCGTCCAGATGACGAGGCCGAACCCGGATCTGCTGCCCGACAATCCGCTGAGCAAGATCCCGACGCTGGTCCTGGCCGATGGTTCGGTCCTGATCGATTCCGGCCTGATCTGCGAGTATCTCGATTCCCTGGCCGGTGGCGGCGTCATCATTCCCGCCAAGGGGCCGGAGCGCTGGAGCGAGCTCAGCCGACACGCGCTCGCAACCGGGCTTCTCGACCTGCTCATCCTCTGGCGCAACGAGCGCAACAAGCCTGCCGAGCGGCAGACGGAGGAGTGGCTGTCGAGCTTCGCCACCAAGGCTGCGGCCTCTCTCGCGCGCTTCGAGAGTGAGGCCGGGCCGATCGCGCCGGGACCGCTGCAGCTCTCCGGCATCGCGCTCGGCTGCTGCCTGTCCTATCTCGACTTTCGCTACGCGGATTTCGATTGGCGGGCGGGTCATCCTAGGCTTGCGCAATGGCATGGAGCCTTCCGCCAGCGCCCGTCGGCCGTCGCCACCGAGGTCAGGGACGATGGCTGAAACCCGGCGCCAGGGCCCTCTCAGCCATGTCCGCGTCCTCGATCTCAGCCGGATCATGGCCGGGCCATGGGCGACCCAGATCCTGGCCGATCTCGGCGCCGACGTCATCAAGGTCGAGCGGCCGGGAGCCGGCGACGACACGCGCTCCTGGGGTCCGCCCTTCCTCAAGGACGAGGCCGGAAACCCGACCAGCGAAGCCGGCTATTATCTTTCGGTGAACCGCGGAAAGCGCTCGATTACCGTCGATATCACCAGCCCGAAGGGGCAGGACGTCGTCCGCCGGCTGGCCGCCAAGAGCGACATCGTCGTCGAGAACTACAAGGTCGGGACGCTCAAGCGTTACGGCCTCGACTACGAAGCACTCAAGACGATCAATCCGCGCCTGATCTTCGCCTCAGTGACCGGCTTCGGGCAGAGCGGCCCGCGCAAATCCGCTGCGGCCTATGATTTCGCAATCCAGGCCATGGGCGGCCTGATGAGCGTCACCGGCGAACGCGACGGCATGCCCGGCGCCGGGCCGCAGAAGGTCGGCGTTCCCATCGTCGACATCATGACCGGGATGTATACTGCGGTCGGCGTGCTCGCCGCGCTGGTGAGGCGCAACGAGACCGGCAAGGGCGACAATATCGACCTCGCCATGCTGGATGTTCAGACCGGTTTCCTCGCCAACCAGGCGATGAACTGGCTGGTCTCCGGGCGCGCGCCGGTCCGCGGCGGCAATCGCCATCCCAATATCCAGCCACAGGACGTCTTCCCCTGCGCCGATGGCTTCATCGTGCTGGCGGTCGGCAATGACGGGCAGTTCGCCAAGCTCTGCGAGGTATTGGGCGAGCCGCAATGGGCGCGCGACGCGCGCTTCGCCAGCAATCCGACCCGCGTGACCAACCATTCCCTGCTCGATCCGTTGCTGCGTGAGGCCTTTGGCCGTTTCAACCGCGACAGGCTCATCGCCATGCTCGATGCTGCCGGGGTTCCTTGCGCGCCCATCAACACGGTGCCGGAAGTGTTCGACGACCCGCAAGTCAGGCATCGGGGCATGCTACGCCAATTGCCCCACGCGCTGGGTGGCAAGGTCCCGCAGGTCGTCAGCCCGCTGAATTTCGAGAACGAACCCCTCTCGTTCGATCGCCCCCCGCCCTTGCTGGGGGAGCATACCGACGAAATTCTCCGTGACATCGGCCTGGCCGAACAAGCTTGATGGAAGACAGAATGGGGCGCCTCCACCTCCCGGCCGTCGATGAGCTGACGACGGATCAGCGCAAGGTCTATGACGAGGTCGTATCCGGGCCGCGCGGGCGATTGATCGGGCCGCTGCGAGCGGTGATTCACAGCCCGGAACTCGCCACGCGCTGGTCCAGGCTCGGCGAGTTCCTGCGCTATTCGACGCTGTTGCCGGCCAAGCTCAACGAGCTCGCCATCCTCGTCGTTGGCCGCCACTGGAACAGCCAGCTCGAATTCCACATCCATGCGGAAGCGGCGAAGGTCGCGGGCCTGGGTGCGGACTGCATCGAGGCCATCCGGCTGGGCCAGGCGCCGGTCTTCGTCGCGGATGAGGAGCGGGAGATCTATGAATATGCCCGCCTGCTCGTGCAGACCGGCACCGTTCCCGAC
Source organism: Allobosea sp. 10L417 (assembly GCF_056395485.1). Lineage (NCBI taxonomy): Bacteria > Pseudomonadati > Pseudomonadota > Alphaproteobacteria > Hyphomicrobiales > Alloboseaceae > Allobosea > Allobosea sp. 10L417. Next base: position 277,631 of record NZ_JBFTJP010000007.1, on the reverse strand, counting down.
GACGTGCATGAAGCAATCGTCGATCGGTGGGGACCGCGTGGTGCCGTCGAACTCACGGGCGTGATCGGCTACTACACGATGGTGTCGATGACGCTGAATGCACATGGAATCCCGCTGCCGGACGGAGCGGCTCCGCCTCTGCCCGAGCTGCAGGATGGACCGACACGCTTGCCTGCCTCCATACGCGTGGCCGAGGACGCCGGCCGTGACTGAAACAGTTGCTCCTAGATCGCATCGTGCCCCCGGTTGGAAACTTCCGGCCGGGGCCTGCGACTGCCATGCGCATGTCTTCGGGCCCTATGAGCGTTTCCCGGTATCGCACCAGATGCATTATGCGGCGCCCCTGGCGCCGGCGGCAGCGCATCGCGACACGGAGGAGCGCACCGGCCTGACCCATGGCGTCCTCGTCCAGCCCGGCGCCTATGGCGAAGACCCCTCCGCCATCCTCGATGCCTTGGCTGAAGGCGAGGGGAGTCTGCGCGGCATCGCCGCTGCAAGCGAGCGGGTTCCCCAGGTCGACCTCGACGCCTGGCACGCGGCGGGCATCCGCGGCCTGCGCTTCAACGACATGACCGTGCCTGGTGGGACGGGTCCCTTCCCGGGCTCGGTCGGCACCGAACATCTCGAGGCCATGGCTCCCGGTATGCGGCACAGGGGCTGGCATGCGGAAATCTGGGCCGGGATAGACCGGCACGTCGTGAACCTGCCGCTCTACCGCGCCAGCGGCATTCCTATCGTGCTGGACCATATGGCCGGCCTGCAGATCGCGCGCGGGCTGGGCGATCCGTCGTTCCGGGCGATCTTGGACGCACTTCAAGAGGGCTGGCTCTGGATCAAGCTCGTGCTGTGCCGCTGCTCGCAGGATTTTCCGGATTACGCCGATGTCCGGCCGTTCCATGACGCCCTCATCGCGGCAAACCCCGGACGCGTGGTCTGGGGCTCGGACTGGCCACATCTGCGCCTCGCCGAGCGGGCTCCCGATATCGGGCATCTGCTCGATCTCTTCGCGGAATGGGTTCCGGATGCCGAATTGCGGCGCCAGATTCTCATCGACAATCCCCGCGCGCTCTACGGGTTCTGATGCCGGCCCCGGGCCGCGTTCGATACGGAGTTTCAGATGGCCAACGCCCTTGAATGCCTGACGGTCGACGTCAGCGATTTCGTCGCGACGGTGACGATCGACCGCCCTCCGGTCAACGCGCAGAACCGCCAGTTCCGGGAGGAGATCGTCGCCGTCTTCGATGGCCTCAGCGACCGCGCCGACGTGCGGGCGATCGTGCTGACCGGTGCCGGCAAGACCTTCTCGGCAGGCGCCGACCTGAAGGAGCGGCCCGGTCTGGCGGAAGAGCCGGGCGCCTATCCGCGCCATAACCGCCTCGTGCGCGCCTCCTTCGATACGGTGATGGAGTGCGACAAGCCCGTCATCGCCGCAGTCAATGGTGCCGCGATTGGCGCGGGCTGCGTGCTGGCCCTGTGCTGCGACATCATCCTCGTGGCGGAGGAAGGCTTCTTCGCGATGACCGAGGTCGATGTCGGGCTGGCCGGCGGCGTGAGCCATGTCCGCCGGTTCTTCCGAGAATCCGACGCTCGGATGCTGATCTACACGGCGCGGCGTGTGCGTGGCGCCGAGCTCTACCGGATGGGCGTCGCCTCGCATTGCGTGCCGGCGGAGCAGTTGCTCGGGCTGGCACAGGAGATTGCGCGCGAGATCGCATCGAAGAGCCCTTCGGCCGTCCAGGCTGCCAAGCGCTCCTTCAACGTCACCGAGGGTCTCGAACTGCGTGACGGCTATCGCTTCGAGCAGTCGCAGACCGTGGCGCTGGCTTCCTCCGAGGATACGAAGGAGGCGCAGCGCGCCTTCGCCGAAAAGCGCAAGCCGGTCTTCGGAGGCCGCTAGATGGGCACGCCCGAAATCGTAGCGGTCGAGCACGTTTCCGATGGCGTCGCGGTCGTCACGCTGCACCGCCCGGAGCGTCGCAACGCCCTGAACCTCGAGATCAAGACGCGCATTGCCGACGCCGTCCTGACGCTCGAGGCCGACAGTAATGTGCGCGTCATCGTGCTGACCGGCGCTGGCGGCTACTTCATCGCCGGCACGGATATCGCCGAGATGGAGTCGATGAGCCCGGCCCGACATCAGGCGCTTGAAACAGACCGGATGTTCACGGTGCTGCGAAGATGCCCGAAGATCCTGATCGCGGCCGTCGAGGGCTATGCCCTGGGCGGCGGCTGCGAGACGGCCTTGTGCTGCGATATGATCGTCGCCGGTGAAGGCGCGCGTTTCAGCCAGCCGGAAATCCGTGTCGGCATCATGCCCGGCGCAGGCGGGACGCAGCGTCTTCTGCGGACCATCGGCAAATACCGCACCATGAGGCTGGCTCTGACGGGAGAGCCCCTAACCGCGCGAGAGGCTTTCGATGCAGGCTTGCTATCGGAGATCGTGCCCGACGGGAGCGCCCTCGAGCGGGCTCTGACTCTTGCCAGGACCGTAGCTGCGATGCCGCCGCTCTCCGTCCTGGCGATCAAGGAGGTCGTGCAGCTCGGGCAGGACGTACCCCTCGAGACGGCGCTCGCGCTGGAGCGCAAGGCCTTCGTCCAGCTTTTCGACACGCAGGACCAAAAAGAGGGAATGCGTGCCTTTCTGGAAAAACGCCCACCTCAATTCAAGGGAAGCTGAGCGCTAGCGCAGCTTCACATCGAATTTCACGACATCCCCGCGATAGATGCCCTTCGCATCGAGCACCAGCATGCCGTCCTGGTCCAAGGCCTGCCGATGGACGAAGGCGACCGGCGAATCCAGGGAAATCCCGAGCGCCTCGCTGGTCTCGATATCGGCCGTGCCTATGGTCAGCGTTTGGCGCGCATCCATGATCTCGACCCCCTCGACTTCGGAGACCAGGCGCAGGGCCGTCTTCGATTCGAGATCACGCTGGGCCATGCGGTCGCGAAGCCGTTCATCGATATGGAGATCGGCCAGGAGGAAGGGCTGCCCATGCCGCCAATGACGGCGCCGGACATGCCGGTAGGCCGGAGCGAGGGTCCCGATCTGCCCCTCGAAGCCATGGAGGATCGCATCGGGCTCGTCATGGAGAATCTCGATCGTCGCGTCGTAGTTCGGGCGCAGCAGCCCCGACCAGTCGGTGCCGACCTCACACCACAGGTTCTCCGCCGGCCGCCGGCGCACGAACGTTCCCCGCGCCCGGTAGCGTTCGATCAGCTGCTCGTCTTCGAGTAGGTCGAGCGCCTGGCGGATTGTCGCCCGCGCCACCCCGCATTCGGTCGAAAGCTCGTCGACGGTTGGAATCTGCGCGCCGACCTGCCACTGCCCGGCCTCGATCCGGCGCCGAAACAGCGTGGCGAGCTGATGATAGCGGGAAATGCCCGTTCGTTTGAATTCCAACGGCTTCGAAGAAACGCTGCGGACGATCATGCGGCTCCCAATGCGGCCTGAGATATTCGGCAGGGTATCGCAATACCCTGCAGTTGACGAGCCGGGGGCGCGATATTAATCCGATTAACTAGCTTATTGTCCTTTAGATGCTCGCCCCGGCATGACGCTCGCGCCCGGATGGCTGGTCGTCGCTGGCATGCAGGACGGATCATCATGCGGAATATCATCGAGATCTCCGGCCGAAACCTGGACCCGGCAGGGATCGTCCAGGTCGCCCGGTTCGGGGCGCGGGTGGCTCTCGACAGAGAGGCGATGGAACGCATCGTCCGCGCCCGCGAGGTCGTCGACGAGGTTGTCGGCAAGGGCGAGAAAATCTACGGCGTCACCAGCAGCGTCGGAGCCAAGACCGGCACCGTGCTCGCCCTTGAGCGCATTCCCGAATTCAATCGCCGCCTGCTCCTGACCCACAATATGGGGCACGGCCCCCTTGCCGCGCACGAGACGGTGAGGGCGATGATGGTCGTGCTGCTCAACAGCATGGCGACCGGCTATCTCGGCGTCAGGCCGGTGATGGCTGAGATGCTGGTCGATGCGCTGAACACGGATCGCCGGATCGACGTCCACCTCTGGGGCTCGATGGGCCAGAGCGACATGTCGCCCATCGCCGATCTCGCGCTGGAAATTTACAAGGACCATGACTTCGCCGCCGGGGAAGCCCTTGCCCTGCTGAATTCCAGTGCGCTCTCGATCGGTACGGCGGCTCTCGCTTTCCATGATCTCGCGCGCATGCTCGATTTCGCGACGCTTGCCGGCGCGTTCAGCATGGAGGGCTTCGCCGCCAATCCCTCGATCGTTTCGGAAGCCGCACTGAATTCGCGTCCCTTCGACGGCGTGCTACGTCATGGCCGCGCGATCCGAAACTATCTGGCCGGCAGCTACCTGATGCAGCCCGGCGGGCCGCGTCATCTCCAGGATCCGCTGAGTTTCCGCTCGCTGCCGCTTCTTCACGGGAACGCTGCAGACAGCCTCGCTTTTGCAGGCAGGCAACTCGCCATCGAACTGAGCGCGAGCCAGAACAATCCGATCGTGGCGATCGAGCAACGCCAATTGGTCTCGGTCGCCAATTTCGACATGGTCGCGCTGGCGATGGCGCTGGATACCGCCCGGCTCGCCATGGTGCCGGTGGTAACCAGCTCGACCGAACGGCTGGCCAAGCAGGCGGACTCATTCTGGTCGGGCTTGAGCGTCGGCCTGATCGAGGAAGACGGCGTCGGCCTGCCGGGCTTCAACGGCCTCGCGCAGTTTCACAAATCGATCACCTCGGAGGCACGGCTTCTCGGCGCTCCCGTGGTGAGCGAAATCGCGAGCTCCAGTCATTCCAACGGCAATCTCGATCGCGCCAGCATGGCTGGACTTGCAGCCCGCCGTACGGCGGACATGGCCACACTCTGCCGCTCCATCTTCGGCATGGAACTCATGGTGGCGGCGCAAGCCGTCGAGATGCGAAGGGCCAAGCCACTCGGCCTAGCAACTTCTGAGCTCCTTGCGTTCGTCAGACGCGCCGTTCCCTATGCAGGCGCCGGGCAACGCGTGCCTCATGCTGGACAACTGATCGACTACCTCGCTGCAAACGATGCCGAAATCGACCGCCTAATCGGAATGGCCTAACTATCGCAAGGGCATGTCCGCTTTCGGGAATTCAGCCAATATTCGGAAGTGGCGCATTTTGCATGGAAGTGAGGAGGGCAGTTGTGCCCTCCTCAGACATTGGGAAAGCCCAGTTCCGGGCCCGAATAGACGATCTGCTCAAGGTACGACACCAGGGTGAAGCGCCTTCAAATTTCGACATAGGCCAGGGCCCGCAGTGGCAAGGTATCCCGCCCCGAGCTGGACATGCCTAAGGGGAACTACGCGATGCGAGATAGTGATCGATGCTCGCGCGGGTTCCTGATTGCCAGATTCTCTGCAGTGTTCGGCCGAACGCTTCCCGGAAGCGTCGATCGTCCGGCAAGTTTCCATAGATGTCCGGCATCTGCAGCCAGGCTTCCGGTTCGAGGCGTGCTCGTCGTGCTTGGGCGTTGAGCCGCGCCCAACTGGGGTCATTCGGCGCGATGGCTTGTCCGCTTTCTGTTTCGCCAAAGCAGTAGCGGCACCACAGGGCACTCACCAATGTGAGACCGTCAATTGGCCCCCCCGCCTGCAAGGCATCGCGCAGCGTCGGCAGGATAAATTTCGGCTGGCGGTTGGAGCCGTCGAGGCAGAGGCGACGGATGGTGTCACCGATCTTCGGATTGGCGAAGCGCCGTTCGATCGTGCGCTTGTAATCGGCGAGATCGGTATCGGGGACAGGGGGGACGACGGGAATGACTTCGTCGTCGAGAAGTGCGGACAGGAAGCGGGCGATCTGGGCGTCTTGCATCGCATCGTGGACGAAATGGACGTCGAGCAGGCCGGCGGGATAGGCGATCGCTGCGTGGCCGCCGTTGAGGATGCGGATCTTCATCAGCTCGAACGGCGCGACATCGGCGACGAACTGCACGCCGACCTCTTCGAGGCGAGGGCGCCCGGCCGGGAAATTGTCCTCCAGCACCCATTGCCGGAAATCCTCGCAGAAGACCGGGCGGCTGTCGTCGATGCCGAAATCGTCGCGCAGCGCCTTGCGTTCGCGCTCTGACGTCGCCGGCGTGATGCGGTCGACCATACCATTCGGGAAGGCCACGTTCTCGCGGATCCAGCGCGCGCCGTCGGGGGTGACGAGATCGACGAGGCCGGCAACGGCGTCCACAGTGACGTGGCCGTTGCCCGGCAGGTTGTCGCAGGACATCACCGTGAAGGCCGGCAGGCCGGCCGCGCGCCGCCTTAGCAGTCCGGCGGCGATCAGGCCGAAAGCGGTCTTCGGCGAGACAAGGCGATCCGCCGCATCGGCGACGATGTCGGGATGGCCGGGATCGAAAGCCTGCGTCGCCGGGTCGATATAATAGCCGCCTTCAGTCACGGTCAGCGAGACGATGCGCGTGCGGGGATCGACCAGGCGCTCGATGATCACGGCACTGTCGCCGGGGGGCACGAAATCGATCATCGCGCCGGTGACGCGCGCCTGCGAGTGCTGGGCTTCCTGCGTTACCACCGTGGTCAGGAAATCCTGCGCGGCGAGATCGCGGCCCATCTCGGCGTCGCTTTCGCGCACGCCGGTGCCGACGATCGCCCAGTCACGATCAAGTCCGCACTCGAACAATTCGTCGAGATAGGCGGCCTGATGGGCGCGGTGGAAATTGCCGACACCGATATGGACGAGGCCGGGGCTCAACTCGTCTGCATAGTAGCGGGGGACGCGTATGGACGGCCCGAGCTGTCCGAGCGTGGCGCGAGACAGGCGCACCGCCATCTCTCAGCCCTTCCTCGCAGCGCGCAATTGCAGGGCGAGATCGGGGCGGTCGCTGGTGATCTGCGAGATTGGCTGGCCGAGCCAGAAATCGAGTTCGCCCACGGTATTGGGCACCCAGGCGCCGAGCTTGTCGCGGCCGACGATGCCGACGGCGCGATCGACGCTCAGCCGCAGGAGCGACTGCTCGACCGCGACGATGCAGCCGAGATCGACGAAACGCTGCAAGATGCGATCGACGCCGCCGAAAGCCTCGCAGGAGCGGCGGTCCACCGAGGCGAGCCTGCGCATGGCGGGCGCCTTGGCCCTGATGTCCTCGATAACCTCCGGGACGAAGCAGGTCAGCACGATGCGCGACGCCATCTTGCGGGCTTCGACCAGCGCGATGACCTTGTCGACCAGTCCGGGATAGGGATTGCCGAAGGCATCCATCTTCATCTCGATCTCGAGCTCGATCCCAGTCGGACCGAAGATGTCGAGCACCTCCGACAGCGTCGGGATCGTCTCACCGAGCGTGTCGTCAAGCTTCACCTTGGCGATGGCCTCGCGCGAGAGATGCGCGACCGGCCCCTTGTGATCGGTGGTGCGATCGAGCAGCGGGTCATGGATCACCATGATCTCGCCATCGCTGGACAGGTGGACGTCGAGCTCGACCGCGTCGACGCTCAAGGCGCAGACATTGCGGAAGCCGCTCAGGCTATTCTCCGCCCAGATGTTGCGCGCGCCGCGATGACCGATGATCCGCATGTCGATGAGCCCTGCTTGCCTATTGGTCGGTTACTTGCCGCTATCCACCAGCCCCTTCACGAACCAGCGCTGGAGGGCGAGGATGACGAGGGTCGGCGGCAGCATCGTTAGCAAGGCCGCATTCATGAGGAGATGCCACGTCGGCAGCGAGTCGCCCTGCGGCATCAGCTTCTTTAGCCCGATTACTGCATTGGCCATGGCGGGCTCGGTGGTGAGCAGCAGCGGCCAGAGATACTGGTTCCAACCCATCAGGAAGAGGATGATCGCAAGCGCCACGATGTTCGAGCGCGAGAGCGGCAGCAGGATCAGCCGGAAGAACTGCCAGGGCGTCGCGCCGTCGATGCGCGCGGCCTCGCAGAGCTCGTCGGGGATGGTGAGGAAGAACTGGCGGAACAGGAAGGTCGCGGTGGCCGAGGCGATCAGCGGCAGGATCAGGCCCGAATAGGTATTGACGAGGTTCCAGTCGAGGTCGACCAGCGCCCGGATGCCGAGCCAGGAGCCGAGGATGTTGAGCGGCAGGGCGACATTCGCGGCAGATTCGTAGGTTGGCACGATGCGCACCTCGATCGGCAGCATCAGCGACATAAAGATCAGCCAGAAGGCGGTCATCCGGAAGGGGAAGCGGAAATAGGTGACGGCGAAGGCCGCGATGACCGAAACGGCAAGCTTCCCGACGGTGATGCCGGTGGCGATGACGAAGGAGTTGAGCAGCAGCCGGCCGAAATTGGCGCTGCTCAGCACGGTCTGCATGTTCGCGAAGAACTGGCTGCCGGGCAGCCAGGACATCGGCACACGCATGATCTCGGCCTGCGAGAGAGAACCGGTGACGAAGACAAAGTAGATCGGCAGGCAGACGAGCGCGGCCCCTGCGAGCAAGATGAGGTGGCAGATCGCGTCGATGACGGGTGTGCGCTCGTTCATCGCCGCCCTAGACGCTGTAGTTGACGCGGCGCTCCACGAAGTGGAACTGCGTGAAGGTCAGGAAGAGGGCTAGCGCCATCAGCACCACAGATTGCGCGGCGGAGGAGCCGAGATCGAGCGTGACGAAGCCGTCCTGATAGACCTTGTAGACAAGGATCGAGGTAGCGCCGGCCGGGCCGCCGCGCGTGGTCGCGTCGACGATGGCGAAGGTCTCGAACAGCCCGTAGACGAAGTTGATCACGATCAGGAAGAAGAGCGTCGGCGTGATCATCGGCAGCGAGATGCGCAGGAAGCGCTGGATGGGCCCCGCGCCGTCGAGATAGGCGGATTCGAGGATAGACTGGGGCACCGACATCAGCGCCGCGACCAGAAAGATGTAATTGTAGCAGATGTGCTTCCAGGACGCCGCCATGACGATCAGGGCCAGAGCGTGCCAGGAGTTGCGGTTCGGGTCCCAGTCCAACCCCAGGACCTGCAGCATGTGGGCGACGGGGCCGACGCGGGGGTTGAACAAGAAGGCCAGCATGATGCCGGCGATCGCGGGCGCAATCGCATAAGGCAGCAGCAGCACGGTGCGATAGGCGCCGCGGCCGCGCAGGATATGGTTGGAGGCGAAGGCGAGCAGCAGCGCGACCGACAGGGTCAGCGCGCTCTGCATGATTGTGAAGATCAGCGTGACCTGCGCCGACGACCAGTAGACGTTGCTGCGGAAGAGCCGCTCGAAATTCTGGAAGCCGACCCATTGGGTCGTGGCGCCGAACGGGTCCGTCAGCTGGAAAGCCTGGATCAGCGCCCTGATCGAGGGGATGAAGAAGAACAGCAGCAGGATGAAGAGCTGCGGCGCGAGCAACCAGAAGGGCAAGCGCCATTCCTTGAAATGCGCGCGCTTCAGTCCGCTTTCGCCTTGCGCATCGCCGGCGCCCTTCAGGAACAGGTGCCGCAGCGGCGACCGGAGGCGCAGGCCGCCCAAGCCTGCTGCCGTTGGAAGGCCAGGTGCCTTATTTCTTGCCAGCATTGAGCTGCTCGTAGCGGCGCAGCGACTCGTTACCGCGGGAGACCGCATCGTCGAGTGCCTGCTGCACGGGCTTCTTGCCGAGGAATGCCGCCGAAACCTCTTCCATGATGGCGACATTGATCTGGTTGCTGTTGCCGATGCGGAAGCCGAGCGAATTGTCGCTGGGCGTGCCGCGCATCAGCTGCACCACGGCGATCTCGCGCGTCGGGTTCTTTTGGTAGTAGCCCTCAGCCTTTGCAGCTTCGTAAGCCGCGGTCGTGACCGGGACATAGCCCGTCGCCTGGTGCCACCAGACCTGCGTGTCGGTCCTGGCGAGGAAGTCATAGAAGGCGGCGATCGCCTTGTACTTCTCCGGCGTATGGCCCTTGAGGGTCCAGAGAGCGGCGCCGCCGATGACGCTGTTCTTCGGCGTTACGCCCTGCTCGTACGGCAGCTCGGCTGCGCTCCAGTCGAATTTCGCGGCCGCGACGACGGCGGCATGCGAGGCGGTAGAGGCGATGATGGTCGAGCACTCGCCGGAGGTGAAGAGCTGGATCGGGATGATGCCCTGGCCGGCGAGCTGCATGACGCCGGACGATACGAGGCGCTTCATGCGCTCGACGTGGCCGACGAGCTTGCCCTTGTTAAAGACAAAATTGGTGTCGAGCCCGTCCATGCCGTTGCGCTTGGTCGCATACGGGATGTCGTTCACGGCGCTGTAGTTCTCGAGGAAGCTCCACTCGTAGTCGCCGGGGAGCACCATCGCGCATTTTGACACGCCCTTGGCTTTGATTGCGTCGAGCTGCGGTTCCAGCTCCTGCCAGGTCGTGCCGGGCTTGTCGAAGCCGGCGGCTTTGAAGTGGTCACGGTTGTAGAAAAGGATCGGCGTGGAGGAGTTGAACGGCATCGCCTGCAGCTTGCCGTCGATCGCATAGTAGCTGACGACCGGCGCGATGAATTTCGAGGTATCGATCGGATGGCCTTGCTGCGCCATCAGTTCGCTGGTCGGGAGGATGGCGCCGGAATTGACCATGGTCAGGAAGGAGCGCTCGTTCGACTGCACGATCTCGGGCTGGCGCTTGGCGCGATAGGCCGCGATCGTGCCGTTCAGGACCTCGTCATAGGTGCCCTTGGCGATAGCCTTGACGACATAGTCCTTTTGCGAGTCGTTGAACTTCTTGACCAACTCGTCGACCCGCTCGCCAAGCGCGCCACTCATCGCGTGCCAGAACTCTATTTCAGTCGCTGCCTGCACCGAGCTGAGCCCTGCCAAGAGCAGAGCGCCCGCACCCGCCAACGCACCATAGAAAGGTCGCATGCAAAGCCTCCCTCATCAGTTTTTTTGCGAGCATATGCTCTTTGTTGAAGCATATGCTCGCACACTGGCTTCTCATGTCAACTCTTGGCGACAAGCGGACGGCGGTTGCGCGGTGACCGGTGCGCGAGCGGGGAATGGTCGGCCTGGGGAGTGGAGTTAGTCCGCGAGCAGGGCGCGGGCGGTACCCTCGTCGGTAACGAGACCGTTGACGATCTTGCCGGTCAGTGCGGCCCGTAGCGGCGCGACTTTGGCCTGACCCTGGCCGATGCAGATGCGCAGGCGGGCGCTGCCCGGCTCCGGCGGCACGCTGGTGACGCGCAGGTTGGTGCCGCGGTCGAGAAAGCGGCCTTCGGCGTCGAACACCCACCCGGTCACTTCACCAACGGCGCCATGGCGAACCATTTCGAGCAATTCGCTGCGGGTCATGAAGCCGTCCCGATAGAGCACGGCATCTTCCCCGATCTGGCTGATGCCCATCAGCCAGAGATCCGCCTCGCCGGCGATGGCGCGGATACGCCGGATCGACTCGATCTCGACGAGCTGGGCGCGCTCCTCGGGACTCGACACATAAAGTGGCAGCGGCATCGGGAAATGCTGCGCCTTGGTGATCTCGGCGAGCTTGACCAACGTGTCGAAGGGACTGGCCGAGCCATCGGGGGAAATTGTGCCGACCAGCGAAACCAGCCGGTGGAGCGGGCAGGACATCGGGGGGACGCGCTCGATGCTGGCACGCATCGAGCGGCCGGTGCCGAGTGCCATGACCAGCGATTTGCGCGAGCGCAGCCAGCGCTCGATCAGCACGCCGCCGAGCGCGGCGATGCCGGCCGCGCCGGTTTCCGTCGAGCCGTCGGAGGGGGCGACGTCGCAATGCAACAATTCGAAACGGTCGCGCAGCCTGGCGGCGAGATCCATGCAGGTGCTGATCGGATGATTCATACGGAAGCTGATCAGGCCCTCGCTGCGGCAGAGCGAGACGAGGCGCTGGGCCGCCGGGCGCGAAATGTTCAGCGTTTGCGCAATATCGTCCTGCGTGCGCCCTGCAATATAGTAGAGCCAGCCGGCCCGAGCTGCGTCGTCGAGGCGGGTGTTGTCGTTCTCGGCCATCGCGTTCTCAGTGAGGCGCCGGCGCGAGCGCGAGCTCCCGCCAGGATTCGAAAAGGCGATCGGCTCCAGCTGCCAGAAGTGCCTGGCGCTGATCCAGTACGGCGAAATGGCTGCCGGCAGCGAGGCCATAGGCGGTCATCCCCGCCGCTTTCGCCGCGGTCACGCCGCTGACGCTGTCCTCGATCACCAGGCAGCGCTCCGGCGCGACGCCGCGCTCGCTCGCGGCAAGAAGAAAGAGGTCCGGTGCCGGCTTGCCGCGCCGCACGCGCGTCGTGCTGAAGATCCGTCCCTCGAACAGGTCCCAGAGCCCGGTCTGGCGCAGGCAGATCTCGATGCGTTCCTCATCGCTCGACGAAGCCACGCAATAGTCGCCGCCGAAGGCTGCGACGGCATCGCGGACGCCATCGACAGGCTGGAGATCGCTCCGGAAGGCTGCGAAAAGCTGCGCCCGCCAATTCCGCGTAAAGTCAGCCGAGGCCGGGCGGCCGGTCATTCGCTCGTAATCCTCGACAACGGCGCTGGCCGGCCGCCCGAGATAGCGGCGCATGACCATCTCCAGATCATAGCGCGAGTCGAAGGGCGAGAGAATATCGACGAGGGTTCGGCAACTGATGGTTTCGCTGTCGACGAGTACGCCGTCGCAGTCGAGGATGACAAGGTCGAAGGGCGGGAGCGGAGGGGGCATCGGGCAACAGTCAGTTCGAACGAATGCTCACATGAAGAGCATTCGTCCGACCGCCTGTCAAACTCTCCCCCGTTAGCGCAGCGTGCGGTTGACCTCCACGGCGCGCCGCCAGACCGCGTAGCGCTCGGCATAGGCCGCAGCCCTCCCGGGGTGCGGCGTGAAGATAGCGGCTTCGCCAGACGGCCGCGTACAGATCGCTTCCGGGCTTTCGCCGGTGCAGGCCAGGCGGGCCAGGCGCGCAGCTCCGAAGACGGCGCCGGTCTCGGCCTTGTGGTAGCGCTTGAGCGGCAGGTTCAGCACGTCAGAGAGGATAGACAGCCAGGTATCCGAACGTCCCCCGCCTCCGATCACCATGGCTTCCTCGATTGGCGAGGCTTCAGCTTCCAGTGCCTCCTTGCCATCCTTGAAGGCAAAAGCAACGCCCTCCAGCACGGCCTGGGTCATCGCCGTGCGATCAGTCTCGTGGCCGAGGCCGATGAAGCTGCCGCGCATCTGCGGGTCGTTGTGCGGTGTGCGTTCTCCCGACAGATAGGGCGTGAAGAGCATCGGTGCCGGGCGCTGCAACTGCGGGCCGAGTTCCTGCAGCAGCGCCGCCTCTGTTCGCCCGGAGATCGACGCCCACCAGCTCAGGCTGGCGGCAGCCGAGAGATGGACTGACATCTGGTGCCAGCGCTCCGGCAAGGCATGGCAGAAGGCGTGGACGGCGCTGCCGGCGCGGGGTTCGAAACCCGCCGTCGTGCGCCACAAGACGCCGGAGGTGCCAAGGGAAAGGAAGCAGCTACCGGGTGCCACGGCGCCCAGGCCGACAGCTCCGGCGGCGTTGTCACCGCCGCCTCCGGCGAAGCGGGGTGGCGCGTTGAAGCCCAGCTCCCGGCTGAGCTCTGCCCGCATGCGGCCCGCCGGCTGCGACCCTTCGACAAGCTCAGGCATGAAGCTGCAATCGAGCTCGGTCGCGGCCAGCATCCGGTCCGACCAGTCGCGGCGGCCGACATCAAGCCAGAGCGTTCCGGACGCATCGGACATGTCCTCGATCGCGTCACCGGTCAGCGCGAGCCGCAGATAGGCCTTCGGCAAGAGAATCCGGCGGGTTCGCCGGAAGATGTCGGGCTCGTGCCTGCGCACCCATAGAAGCTTGGGCGCGGTGAAGCCGGGCATGGCGATATTGCCGGTGATGACGCGGGAATCAGGCTCCCTCGCTTCGAGCTCCGCGCATTCCGCCGCGGCGCGGCCATCGTTCCAAAGAATGCATGGGCGCAGTGGCTCATCATGCTTATCCAGCAGAACCGCGCCGTGCATCTGTCCGGAGAGGCCGATGCCGGCGCAGCGGCGAAAGGCTTCGGGAGCAGCGCCCTTCAGGCTGCGCAGCGCATCCAGCGTCGCGGCGATCCAGTCCGCGGGATTCTGCTCCGACCAGAGCGGGAAGCGGCGAGCGACGGCAAGCTCTCGCGTCGCCGTGGCGAGCACGTGCTGCCGGTCATCGACCAGCACTGCCTTGACGGATGACGTTCCGAGATCGATGCCGATGAAGGTCACAACAAGGCCTGCGGTTCAGCGATGTTCTTCAGGCAAGCGGCCCGGATAGATCATGCTCTTCACCATACCGGCCTCGTTGGCGGCGTGGCGGCGAAACGCGGCAGGCCCCTCGGCGAGGGGGAAGCGATGGCTGACAACGGCATCGACATCGACCTTGCCGAGCGCCACCAGTTCGATTGCCCGCGGATAGACATGGCCCATTCGGCGCGAGAATTTGATGTTGAGACCGCGCCTGCGCGCTTCTGCGGCGGGGATCACATAGCTGTCGCCGTCGGGAATGCCGACCAGGACGACGCGACCGCCGATGCGGGCGGCGCGGATCGCGTCGCGAAAGCCCTCGGGCGCATTGGTAGCCTCGATGACCAGCGGCAGGCCTTCCCCCTTCGTCCATTCGGCGATGTCGGCGACGCTGGCGCCAGCCCTGCTCGCGCCGAGCTTGAGCGCCAGCTCGCGGCGGTGCGGCTGCGGATCACAGGCAAGGATCTCGCCGACCCCGGCCGTGCGCAGCACCTGCAGGATCAGGAGGCCGATCGGGCCGCAGCCGATCAGCGCCACGCGTTCCAGTAGACGCGGCTTGGCAAGATCCACCGCATGGATCGCGACGCCGAGCGGCTCGAGCATCACCGCATCGCTCGGCGAGAAGGCCTCGGGAACCGCGACGATCTGCGATTTCGGCACCCAGATCCGCTCCGTCATCGCCCCGTCATGCGGCGGGGCCCCGATGAAGACGACGTCGGGACAGAGATTGGGATGCCCGCTCCGGCAATGCTCGCAATGGCCGCAGGCCTGGTTGGGATCGACGGCCACCAGGGCGCCGCGCGGCAGGCCGAGTTCCGGCAAATCCTCGGTCAGCCAGCCGCTGAATTCATGGCCGGGGACGAAGGGCGTCGCAATCACAGCCGAACCGATGCCGCCATCCTTGTAGTAGTGCAGGTCACTGCCGCAGAGGCCGACCGCCGCCACGTCGAGCAGGGTCTCGCCCGGCGCTCTCTCGCGGAGATTGAACGGCGCGACACGCGCATCGCCTGCGGCGTGAAGGAAGACGGCACGGGACATGGGTGGTCGCCACTCGCTATGCGGATAATCTTATGCAAATGTATTTTGTGATTTACATTGGTTTGCGTCAAGCGTGATACCGCCCGGGCCCTGTGCGTTGTCGGCGCGTGCGAAAGCGATGTAAGCCAGCTTCGAAGACCTCGCTCACCATTGTCGACCGCTTCATAGGCGGCTCCCATCGCATCAGGACACCGCCATGCCGGAGGAACCGCAGACGCAAGTTCGAGCCGCCTGGCTCTATTACATGGAAGGGCTGACCCAGGCGGAAATCGCGGACCGACTGAAGATGACCCGCCTGCGCGTCAACCGGCTCCTGGTCGAGGCGCGCAGCAGCGGGCTCGTCAACATCACCATCAACTCCCGGCTGGAAAGCTGCGTCCGGCTTGAACGCGCGCTGATGGCGGAATTCGGCCTGACAGACGCGATCGTCGTGCCCAGCCCCGCCGATCCCGGCCAGATCGCAATGCAGATCGGCAAGGCCGCCGGAGAGTTCGTCTCGCGGGTCATCGAGGAGAAGCCCACCGGCATCTTCGGCGTCGGCTGGGGCGGAACCCTCAGGGAAACCATCCGGCATATCCGTCCCGGGCAATATCGCGATCTCGCGGTGACCTCGATGATGGGCGGGCTGACCTATGGCATCGAGATCAACACCTTCGAGATCGCCAGCCATTTCGCCCGGCTTTGGCAGGCGCAATGCCATTATCTGGCTGCGCCGATTTACGCTGGGGCCCCGCAATCGCGCGACATCATCTTGGCGCAGGACGTGTTCGAGGCGGCCTTCGCCCGGATCCGAGCGACCGATGTTGCGATCCTCAGCGCCGGCGATCTCAGCGCGCGATCCTTGCTGGTGCGCTACGGGCTACCGGGCGATGTCCGGGTCGCGGAACTGGCGGAAGCTGGCGCCGTCGGCGACATGCTCGGTCAGTTCATCGATCGCAGCGGCCAGGCTGTCGCGCATCCCATCAACCGCCGGGCCATCGCCTTGCCGCTCCAAGCCCTCCGCCGGATACCGACCGTGATCCTGGCCTCCGGCGGGGCCAACAAGGCGGAGGTCATTGCGGCCACACTGCGCGGGAAGCTCGCTTCCGTGCTGATCACGGACGAGGATGCGGCGGCCGCCGTGCTCGAGGCCCCGGCCACCGTGTGACCGCTAAGCCTCAGGCGCTACGGATTGCCTGCAGCAATTCGGCGTGAATCAGGCCGTTGGTGACGATCTTCTCCAGATCTTCGTCGCGCGAATCCTGGTCATAGACCGTCGTCACCCGGCCACCCGCCGCCCGCACCAGGGGCATCGCAGCGGCATGCGAGACGATGTCGGCCTTGAGGCCGATGAAGGCGTCGAGCCGGCCGGCTGCGACCAGCGACATTTCCAACCCACCGGAGACGATGACCCGCACGCCCCGGCACAGGCCGGCGAGGCGGCGGATGACGTCGCTCGTCCGGTTCGCCTCCTCGGCAGAGTAATGCGAGGTCAGGCAGATCGAGACGACGGCATCGCTCAGGCGCGCCGTGGCGGAAACGCGCGCCGGCCGGCCGTCGACCGTCGCGATGCCGCCCTCAGTGAAGCGCGCGGAGAGCCCGGCGAGCGGCGCATGGGTCAGGCCGAGGACCGTGCGGCCCTGCTCCTGATAGGCCATGGTGACCGAAAACCAGGGCAGGCCGGACGCGTAGTTCACCGTGCCATCGAGCGGGTCGATGATCCAGCGCGGCGCCTGTTCCGAACCGGAGAAGCCGGCCTCTTCGGAGAGGATCGCCGCCTCCGGCGTCAGCGCGCGCAGGCCGTCGATGACGAGACGCTCTGAGGCGAGGTCGGCCGCCGTGACCACGTCATTCAATTCCTTGCGGGTGACGCCGAGCTCGGCGCCCTGCATCTGCACGAGAACCTCGCCGGCCCGGCGGGCGAGAGCATCGGCCTGGCCGAGTAGAGCGAGAAGGCGTGGCTCGGTCATGGGGCAGGCACCGTTTGCGGCTTTCCGGGATAGGCGGGATCGAGCACGAAATCCCGGCGCGGTCCATAGTCGCCGATCGGCTGGAGATGGCTGACCAGGCCGAGGCCGGGCTTCCAGACATGGAGGGCCAGCGCCGGCGGCTCCATCACGAATTTGTTTTCCGTGCCGGGCCTGAGATCGAGCGCGACCTGATGGGCGGTGCCCGGCACGACATAGCCGATGGTGCCGGCGAAGCGCAGCTGGATCGGCCGGTGGTAATGGCCGCAGAGCACGCGCTCGATCTCGGGATGATCGGCGATCAGCTTGGCGAAGCCCGGCGAGACCTTGCAAGGCATGATGTCCATGCCGTCGACGCCGACTGAGAAGGGCGGATGGTGCATGAAGATCACCGTCGGCTTGCTCTGTCCCTGTGCGAGCTGCTCGGCGAGCCAGGCCTCGCGCGCGGCGCAGATCTCGCCGCCGTCCTCGCCCGCGACGACGGTGTCGAGCCCGATTAGCCGCACGGGAAAATCGTCGATGACGTAATGCAGGAAGCCCGCTTGCGGCAGGTACGAGTGATCGGGACGCAATTCCGCGGCGAAGGTGTCGCGGCGGTCATGATTGCCGGGGATGACGTAGACCGGCATCGGCAGGCGGCGGAGCGCGGCGCGGACGATGCCGTATTCCTCGGGCAGGCCGCAATCGGAGAGATCCCCGGTGACCAGCACGCAGTCGGGCTGCGGCTCCAGCTTCAGGACCTGGTCCACAGCCCGTTCGATCGCCGGGTTGGTCTCGACAATGCCATAGGCGGGATTGCCATGAGGGCGGGCATGGAAGTCGCTGAGCTGGGCAATGATCATCGGGAAACGTCCGGCGGTCGGGAAAAGGGAAACCGCCCGGTCATGACAGGACCGGGCGGCGAGGGGCGGGCGGCGCAGCGCGGCCGATTACTTCATCAGGGCTTCGGTCTCGGAGACGATGCGCTCGATGCCGGCCTTGGGCTGGATCTCGCCGCGCATCACGCCGGCGACGACTTCGCGCTGCTGGCGCCAGATGCGCACCGAGTTGCCGCCCGGATAGCCTTCCCACGGCGCGGCGCGAGAGACCTGGCCGTTGATCGTGCGGAAGTTGGCGTTCTCCTTGTAGAACGGGCCGAGGAAGGCATCCTCGCCGGCGCGCAGATTGGTCGGCATGTAGCCGGCGGTCTCGACGACGATCTTCTGGGCCTCCGGCCCGGTGACGAACTTGATGAACTCCCAGGCCGCCTTCTGCTTGGCGGCGTCCTTGGCGGTGATCAGCGCGGCGTTGCCGCCGGTCGGCAGCCTGCCCTTGGCCTTGTCGTCGACCGGAAAGAGGGCGGTCTTCAGCGTGAAGCGGTCGCCGATCAGGTCGGTGACCTGACGCAGGCGGGCGGGCGTGTCGAAGAAGATCCCGATCTTGCCGGCGATGAACTGCTGGCGCGACTGGTCCCAGTCGATCAGCGGCATGCCGCCTTCGGTGACGAAGCTGCGCAGCAGCGACAGCGTCTTCTCGCCAACCTCGCCGCCGAAGGCGACCTTCTTGCCGTCTGCGGACAGCATGGAATGGCCGCCCTGGAGGATCACGCCGCGCCAGAGCCAGTCATCCGGCCAGTCATGGATGTTGTAGGCCATGCCGGCGGTGTCGCCGTTGCGGATCTTCTTGGCGAGCGCGACGGTGTCGGCCCAGTTGTCCGGCATCTTGTCGGGGTCGCCGCCGGCCTTCTTCACCAGCTCGGCGTTGAAATACATCAGCGGCGTCGAGGCGTTGAAGGCAAGGCCCGCCTGCTTGCCAGCGACCTGACCGAGCGAGAGCAGGGCGTCGGAATAGTTGGCCTTGCGCCAGGCCTCCGGCTCGGCCTTCAGCAGAGGGCCGAGATCGACGAGCTGCTTGCGCTTGTCGAGGGTTTCGACGAGCTCGGTCAGTAGATGGAAGCCGGAATAGTAGACGTCCGGCAACTGGTTGGTGACGGACTGGCGTAGCATCGCCTGATGGCCTTCGTCATAGCTCGCTGCGGGCGCCCGGAAGTTGATCTTGATGTCCGGGTGCTTCTTCATGAATTCCGCGGCGATCGGCTCGTGAAACTTGGCGAAAGCGGGGAAAGCGTAGAGCACGTCGAGCGTGACTTGCTCGGCCCTGGCCGCCGTCGAGGCGAGAAGGGTCAATGCCGCCGCGGCAAGGACTTTGCCGAGAGGTTTCATGGGTGATCTCCTTGGCAGGACAGCGGGGGCTGTCCGGGGTTGCGTTGCTTCAGGCCTGAACTCTTGGGGGGCGGGCGGCTCGGCAGCCGGCTACTTCACCCCGGTCATGGTGATGCCGTCGATGAACCGGCGCCTTGCGACGAGGAAGGCGATGACGAGCGGCGCCGTGAGGATCGTCGCGGCGGCCGTCAGCGCCCCATAGTTTGATCCGGTCTCGGCATCGGCGAAGAACATCATGCCCAGCGGTGGCGGTGCGAGCTTGGCGTCGGAGATGACGATCAGCGGCCAGTAAAGGTCGTTCCAGTGCGCCACCGCCGAGAAGACCGAGAAGGCGGCGATGGCCGGCCAGGCGCTCGGCGTGACGATCCGCCAGACGATCTCGAACTCGCTCATGCCGTCGAGCCGGGCGGCGTTGATGATGTCGTCGGGAAAGCTGCGGAAGAACTGGCGGAACAGGAAGATGGCGAAGACCGAGAGGAAGAACGGCACCATCATCGAGAAATAGGTGTTGAGCAGCCCGAGCTGAGCGAGTGCCATGTAGAGCGGCATCGCCGGCACCTGCACGGGGATGCACAGGCCGAGCAGAACCAGCACGAAGAGGGCGTTGCGGCCGGGGAAGTTCAGCTTCGCCAGCGCATAGGCGCAGGGTATGGCGACGAGCAGCTGGACGATCAGGATGCCGCCGCAGAGGATGAAACCATTCAGCGCAAAGCGCAGCAGCGGTGCTTTCTCCAGCGCGAAACCGTAGTTCTGCAGGCCGTAGAACTGCTTCGGCCAGAGCGAGATCTCGGCGCTGAAGATCTCGGCCGGCGGCTTGATCGAGGTCACGAGCATCCAGATGAAGGGTGCCAGCATGAAGACCGCCCCGGCGATCAAGACGGCATGGATCAGCGCGAGCGAGAGGAAGCGGCGCAGCACCGAATGGACGGGCGTGACCGAGGCGGCGGGGAGCGCGAGATCGGTCATCAATAGTGCACCTTCTTGTCGAGGGCGAAGGTCTGCACGGCCGAGAAGACGAGGATGAAGGCGAGGAAGATGAAGGTCAGCGCCGCGGCATAGCCGGTGTGGAAGTACTGAAAACCCTCGAGATAGATGTTGTAGAGCAGCACCTCGGTGGAGCCGACAGGGCCTCCGCGTGTCATCACCGCCACTGTATCGAAGATCTTGAAGGCCGTGATCATCGTGGTGACCAGCACGAACATCGTCGTTGGCCCGAGCAGCGGCCAGGTGATGGTCAGGAAGCGGTCGATGCCGCTGGAGCAGCCGTCGATATCGGCAGCTTCGTAGAGATCGCGCGGGATCGCGGTGAGCCCGGCGAGAAACAGGATCATGTTGAAGCCGATCAGCTGCCAGATGCCGATCACGGCCAGCGTCGCCAGCGCGGTCGAAGGCTCGCTGAGGAAGGCTATGGGGCCGATGCCCAGCCATTTCAGCAGGCCGTTGACCGGACCGAGCGAGGGATGGAGCAGGAACTGCCAGACCGTCGCCATGGCGATCAGCGTCGAGGTCACGGGCAGGAAATAGACCACTTCGTAGAAGGAACGCGTGCGCCCACGCCGATGCACGAGCACCGCGATCAGCAGCGCGCCGAACACGCCGCCGGGCACGACGATCGCGACATAGAGCAGCGTGTTGACGAGCGAGCGCCGGATGATCGGATCGGCCAGCGCCTTCTGGAAATTGGCGAGGCCGACCCAGTCCATGTCGACGCCGCCGAACTCGTAGTTGGTCAGGCTGAGCCAGAGCAGGACGGCGAGCGGCAGCAGGATCGTCAGCAGGAGCAGGATGAAGGCCGGCAGGGCAAAACCGAGCCCGGTGACACGCTCGATCCAGATCCGGCGGCGCGCGACGGGGGCAAAATCGGTTGGGGATGCGAGGGCGAGCGTCATGCTCAGGCCCTCAGCGGCACGACGGAGCCGGTGGCAGCGCCCGGGCCGCGCGGCTCGATACGCTCGCCATCGGCGGCGAAGACGTGGGCTGCGGCCTCGTCGAAGCCAAGCGTGACTTCGGCAGCCTCGTTGACGCCGGCCGCTGCGGCCGGTGTCGCGCGCATCGTCACGCCTGCGGCGTCGCGCCCGGCGAGGTCGAAATGCAGGATGTATTCGGAGCCGAGATTCTCCTTGCGCCGCAGGCGGGCCGAGAACCAGGCTCGTCCGCTGCCGCCGGGCTCGCCATGAACCAGCGAGAGCGCCTCGGAGCGGATGCCGAGCGTCGCGGCCTGCCCTTGCGCCAGCGGAACGGCGAGCGCCAAGGGCCGGCCGAAGAGCTCGAGGCGGCCGCCATGCGCGACCGTTGCCGGCAGCAGGTTGATCGCCGGGCTGCCAATGAACTGCGCGACCTTGAGCGAGGCCGGCTTCTCGTAGAGCTGCGAGGGCGTGCCGAGTTGCAGCACGGAGCCTGAATCCATCATCGCCACGCGGTCGGACATCGTCATCGCCTCGACCTGATCGTGCGTGACATAGATGAAGGTCGCGCCCAGGCGCTTGTGCAGCTCGGCCAGCTCGGTGCGCATATGGACGCGCAGCTTGGCGTCGAGATTCGAGAGCGGCTCGTCCATCAGGAAGACGTCGGGATTGCGCACCATGGCGCGCCCGAGCGCGACGCGCTGGCGCTGCCCGCCGGAAAGCTGGGCCGGCTTGCGGGCGAGCAGGTGTTCGAGCTGGAGCTGCGCGGCGACCGCGCCGACATCGGCCTCGATGCCGCGCATCACGCTGCGGCGCTGGGGGGAGAGCTGCCGCAGCAGCGGCAGGCGCTGCCAAAGCTTGAGCCGCGACATCGTCAGCGGCAGCGCGATGTTCGCGCCGACGCTCATATGCGGATAGAGCGCATAGGACTGGAACACCATGGCGACGCGCCGCTCATGCGGGCGCAGATGATCGACGCGACTGCCGCCGATCGCGACGCTGCCGCGGTCGTGATGTTCAAGCCCGGCGATGATCCGGATCAGCGTCGATTTCCCGCAGCCGGACGGGCCGACCAGAGTCAGGAATTCGCCATCGGCGATGTCGAGATCGACGCCGTCCAGAACCTTCGTCGGTCCGAAGGACTTGGCGATCGAGGAGAGTGCGACCTTGGCCATGGCGTTCGCCTTTCTGTGGCCCTCTGGGCTCGTCGTTGGGCGTGTCTTGGTTGGGCGTGTCTTGCCGTGCCGCCCGCGGGCGGCCGGGGAGGCGTCTCAGGCGGCGCGCGGCGGGTAGACCTCGTGGATCACATCGTCGATCCAGAGTGTCTTCAGCGCGGCGATCTCACGGATCTCGGCGGAGAAGTCCCGGCCGTCGAATGTGTAGGAGACGGCGCCGAGCGTGGTCGTGCCGGCCATGCCGGGCTGCAGCTCTGCGCCTACGACGAAGCCGGAAGACGGCCCCCAGATGTAGCGCGTGCCGGCAACCGTGAAGTCATGGGCGCGGTGCAGATGGCCGCTGGCGACGAAGGCGACCTCATGCCGGCGCACGAGGTCGAGCAGATGGGCGCGCGGTTCGGGCGGCACGCTCCAATAGCCCTTGTCGCCCTCGTCCGGCGCCTCGATGAAAAGCGGGCGATGCAGGAACCAGCCGATGCGGCGGCCTTGCGCCTCGGCGATCTGCCGGTCGAGCCAGGCGAGCTGCCTTTGCTCTTCGGCCTCGTCGCTGCCGAACAGCATCGAATTGAGGCCGATCAGCCGCCAGCCCTCGAGGTCTCGGACCCAGAAATCCTCGCCGATATGGCTGCGCCAGCGCGCGAGACGTGCGTCATTGACCGGCTGGTGCGGATGATGGGCCTCTCCCACATCATGGTTGCCGGGGATGCTGAGCACCGGCACGCCCAGCGTATCGAGCAGGGCGCGGCAATGGCGCATGTCCTCGTCGACATCCGCGCCATCGACGGTGATGTCGCCGGTATGGATGACGAGGTCCGGCGCGTGGGCGGCCAGCCACGCCGTCAGCGGCGCCCAATTATCGGCGAAATGCCGCTTGGTCGGGCTCAGATGGGTGTCGGAAATCTGCACGATACGCTGCATGTCCCCTCCAGAATTCGCCACTTCATCGGGCGACCGTCTGTCTCCGGCGCGAGCGCCGGGCAGCGGCTTTGCCTTGGACCATACAAATGAATGTTTGATGACACAATTGTATTTTCGCTGTCGCTCGCCTCTTCGGCGATGATTGCGCGCGTGCCGCATGAACTCGCAGGGCGTGCGGGCTGCCCGCTTTATTCGACCATCTGCGCGACCTGCTTCATCGGTCCGGGCAATCACCCATCTTCGATCGGCATCTCCGATAACATCATCGGATCATTCCGTTTTCAAAACAGCCCGCGAAGCCGGAAAACGGCGGGCAAATCGAAAATGGAGACCGAGATGACCAAGCAGAGAACGAACCCGCGCCGCATCCTCATCGTCGGAGGTAGCTCCGGCATGGGCTTCGCCCTCGCGCGGCGGCTGTCAGCGGCCGGCGACCATGTGACGATCGTTGGCAGGGACGCTTCCCGGCTTCGGCGTGCGCAGGATGACCTCGGGGCCTCGGCAAAGCTCGAAATACGGGTAGCCGACATCACCTCGGAAGCAGCGATGCAGGCGCTGTTCGCGCATGGCGAGCCGTTCGACCACATCGTCTGCACGGCAGCGGATTTTACGGGCGCTTACGAAAGGCTTCCTGCGCTGGACCTGGATGCAGTCCGGCGCGCCATCGACAGCAAGATCATCGGCCCCATCCTTCTCGCCAAATACGGAAGTCCGAAGCTCTCTCCCGGAGGATCGCTGACCTTCACCTCCGGCATCGCAGCCTACCGGCCTATGGTAAGGGGAACGGTGGTCGCAACCATCAACGCGGCACTCGAAGGGCTCGTTCGGGCTTTGGCCGTCGAATTGGCTCCGATCCGTGTGAATGCGGTATCGCCGGGCTGGGTCGATACGCCGATATGGCAGACGGTGGCAGGCGAACGGAAGGCGGAGGTTCTCGCTGGAATGGCAGAACGCCTGCCGGTCGGTCGCGTCGGTCAGCCGGACGATATCGCCGACGCCATGGCCTTCCTCATCGGCAATGGCTTTACGACAGGCACGGTTCTTCACGTCGAAGGTGGTCATCGCCTCGTGTGAGAGAACGTCGCGTTCGCCCTGTCGAGGCCAGGAGAAACCTGAGGCCGGGCGGTTGAACGCGCCGGCGGCGCCATACCATGTCAAGCGTCGCCGCAAGCTCGAATCCGGGGGATGGGATCGCGGCGACGACACCGCGTTCCAGCGCTTCCCGGGTCGCGATCCGGGGTACAAGGGCATAGCCGCTGCCGGCCGCGACCAGCCGCACGATGGCCTCGATGCTGCCGACCTCGGCGACAGGCCTGGGCGGGGTGAAGCCGGCCCTGCACCAGGCCTGATCGAACAGATGCCGGTACACGCAGCCGGGATCGGTCGCAATGTATGGCTGGGCTGCGAGGGCATCCGGTGTCAAAGGGCGCACGACGGCGCCCGGGGCTGCCGGCTGCCCGATCATGACCAGCGGCTCTTGCGCAAATTCCCGCCGAGCCAGACGTTCATCCAGAGCACCCTTGCGAAAGCAAAAGGCGATGTCGTTCGAGCCGTCGAGAAGGCGCTGCAGGAGATGATCACTGCCCGCCACCTCGACGCGCATTCGAAGTTCGGGCTGGTGTTGTCGCAGATCCGTGAGCAGTGCGGGCAAAACCTCCCTTGCCACGGTTTCGAGCGCTCCGATGGTAACCGATTGATCGCCGAAAAGGCTTGCGCTCTTAACTGCCGCTAGCGCGTCGTCCGTTGTGGCCAGAATGTCCTGGGCATAAGGGACCAGCGCCTCACCGGCTGCCGTCAGCCGGAAACCCTGTCTGGAGCGCAGGAACAGGCGAACGCCCAGTTCATCCTCGAGAGCCTGGACCTGGTCGCTCACGCTGGACTGAGCGAGGTTGAGTTCGCCAGACGCTCGCGTCGCCGTCCTGCAGCGCGCGACGGCAAGGAAAGTCTGTAGCAGGCGCGGGGTCATGTCCGGTCAACGTAGATCATGCGGCTTTCCGACGCGATCACGAATTTCAATCTGCCGGCACGGTCCTTCGTAGCCAGCTTGAGACAATCCATCACATCTGGTCTTCGATCCGCGCACCAGGTGCATCGTCAACTCGCCGGACATGTGCCCAAATATTCCCGGCGTCGTCGTTGCTGCCTCCGGCGCTCTGAACAAGAGCCGCGCGGAGGTCGCGGAACGCTTCGTCGGGCTTTTCCATCGGGCGACCGAACGGGTTCGCAAGGAGCCGGCCAAGGTCGCCCCGCTGGTCCTCGCCGTGCTCGGTGGCGACCTGATCGCCGAAGCGACGATTGCGAAGGCACTCGTTTCGCGATCGCCTGATACACGGCTGCAGCGGGGCTCAGGCTCGAATCTCCGTCGGCTTGTATGTCCGACCGAAAATCCCATAGTTTGCAGTCGGCAATTCGATATTCGAGCGTGTGTCCTCGGAGGAGGAACATCATGCGAGAGCTGAGCATCCTGGGTTCCTCGCCGGTTGCTTCGACCGCGGGCGCATCGTTCGAAAGGGCGGTCACGAGTACCCTCACTGCGGAAGGCGTCAGGACTCAGCTTCATCGCATCGTGAACAGCGCGGACTTCGATGCTACGGAACGGTCGCGGAGATTTCTCGGCTATGTCGTCGAGGAGGAGATCGCAGGCCGTGCCGACCGCATCAAGGCGTATGCGATCGCGACCGAGGTCTTCGGGCGGGATGCCTCATTCGACGCGCATTCCGACCCGGTCGTCCGCATCGAGGCGGGGCATCTTCGGCGCGCACTCAATCTCTACTATGTCACCGCCGGCATTTCCGACGAGATCGTCATCTCGATCCCGAAAGGCAGCTACGTCCCCAAATTCGACATGCGGCCATCGCCGATGCGTCCCGTCCGGGTCGCCAGCCCGGCGCGCCGGTGGCGTGCTGTTCCTATCGCCGCCGCTTGCCTGTTGGCACTTGCCACACTGTCCTGGCCGACCGTGAATCGGATCAGAAGCGATCGTCAGCAGGCTCCGGCGCTGCCTCGGCTGCTGGTGAGACCTTTCGACGACCTGACCAATACGGGTAACTCGCAAGCGATCGCGCGCGGGCTGACGCAGGAGATCATCGGGCAGATCGCAAAGTTCAAAGACATCGTGACGGTGGCCGGTGATCCACGCGATGATCAAGGCGCCTCCGCTGCACGCTCTTCTGCCTCCGATCCGCGCTACGTTCTCGCGGGGGACATCAACGTCACCGACAACGAGTTCCGGCTTCGTGCCCGTGTCCTCAACCGTGTCGACAACACGGTGATCTGGGCGAACAGCTACACCGGCGATCTGCAGGCTTCGAAGCTCATCGAAACCGTGACCGACATCGCCCGGCAAGTCGTGACGCCGTGAGGGCAGCCCTATGGGGTGATCTATCGAGCCGACGCGTCGCAGCGACTTCAGAACGCTCCGGACGATTGGCAGGCCTATGCCTGCACGCTGTCCTACTACGCCTATCGCGTCAGCCTCGACGGCAAGAAGCATCCATCGGTCCGCAAATGCCTCGAGGACGCGGTGCGGCGCTTTCCGGACTATGCGACCGCCTGGGCGCTCCTCTCGCAAGCCTATGTCGACGAGATCCGCTTTCGCTATCCAATCGACCCGTCATCGTCGCCGGCTTCGATCGACAGGGCGCTCGAAGCCGCGCGCCGTGCGGTGGAACTCGACCCGGAAAACATTCGCGCACTTCAGGCCCAGATGTTTGCCTTGTATTTCCACGGCGAGGTCGAGACCGCTCTCAAGATCGGCGAGCAGGCCCTTGGGCTGAACCCCAACGATACCGAGCTTGTCGGCGAATATGGCTACCGCCTCGCCTTGGCCGGCCATTGGCCGCGCGGCTGCGATCTGATGAACGAGGCTCGCGAGCGCAATCCCGGGCCGCTCGCCTATTACGAATCCGGCCTGGCGCTCTGCAGCTACTTCAAGGGGGACCTGCGCGAGGCTGTGATGTGGATCACGAAGACGCCTGCGCCGGAGAACCCCAATTATCACTTGATCGCCGCAGCGGTCTACGGCGAGGCCGGTCAAACGATCGAGGCCGCGCGCGAGCGGGCCTGGCTCGAGGCCCATGCGCCTCAGCTCGTCGCCAATCTTCGATCCGAGGTGGCGCTGCGCGTCGTCCGCCCGGAGGACGTCGATCGGTTCCTGCAGTCCTTGCGCAAGGCCGGTATCGCGTCGCCGGGCGAGGGCAAGAGGAAATTCGACTGACTGCAGCGCTACGATTCCGCCGTATCCCGAACGACCGTCCTGAACAGCAGCGCTTTCATGTGCGCCGGACCGAGCGCGCGACTGAGATTCTGGAATGCGAAGTGCGGCATGAGGGCGAAGAACAGGATCACGGCGACGCACAGCACGCCGGACAGGCCGCCTCCGCCGATCGCCGGAACGCTGGTGGTGGCGGATTCGCCCTTGAACAGGCCGATCAGCATCTCTTCGACGACGTGAAAGACGACGAACAGGATCGAGAACAGGAAGGCCTCGTACAGGATCGGATAGATCAGTGGCCGCCGATCGAGCCACCTGCTCAAATTGAGATCCTCCAGGACAAGCATGACCTTCGCGAGGATGAACGCGTTGAACACGGCGAAGCCCTGGGACGCAAAGCCGATGCCGTGTTCGCGAAGAATGATCCGCTCGTTCAGCACGAAGAGTCCGAACAGGATCCACAGGTACAGAAACAGCACGGCGAACCGCCTTGCCTCGTCGAGGACGCGCGTCCGGAGGTTGCGCGCACGCCCTCGCTCGCCCGGATCAGCCTTCGTCATCGCCCGCATCTCCGCTTCGGCTCTTCGAGGGCTTCGCCAGCTCCTCAGCCAGGATCGGAATCGCGAGGTTGCAGGCCTGTACGCCCAGTGCGGTGCACAGCTTCAGGACTTCCATGATGTCCGTGGCTGTCGCCCCTAGCGCCAAGGCGGCCTTGATGTGTCGATGCGTCCCTGGCGCGTACATGTGGGTGAAGGATGCATCGAATGCGATGCTGAGAAGCTCCATCTCCTTCGAACTGAAAATTCCGCTGCCGTAGATTCCGGCGCCCGTCGCCATGAACTGGTCGGTCCATTGCGGATCGAGCTCGAAGAAGGGATTCCACGCTTCGTTCCACTGGCCGATATCCTTCATCCTATCGCATGCGGGCGTCGCGACCGGAGGCCTTGTCGCCGAACGCTGTCCCGACGCCTTCATTTCCTCGAGGAGGAGCGGCGCACCAAGGCTGCAGGAATGAATGGACACCACGGTCGCCATCTTAATGACCGTCAGGAGTTCGTCGCGTGTCGCGCCCGCGTCCAGGGCAGCGCGGACGTGGCGGCGCGCGCCTTCCTTATCCAGATTGGTGCAGGCGGCAGTGATCCCAACGGCGATCAACTCGACGAAACGGCGCGGAAGGACCCCGCCGTCCCAGGGGTTGGCGCTCATCGCCTGGCAGGCAAGCGCCCAGCCTGGGTCCCATGCCTCGAAATGAGCAAGGGCATCGCGTTCCCACGGCCCAAGCGAACGGCTGTCCTGGGGCTGATGCATTTCCAAACCTCCGCTTAGTCCGGTTCCGGCATTGGGAAGGCCGTGGCATCGGGCTGCCAGACCGCGAACATGTTCCCCGACGGATCGGCGAGAACGGCAACCCATGCCGTTCTCGGAACGGCCGTCTTGGGCCGCATGACTTTGGCCCCCATTCGTTCAGCGAGGGTGATCGACTCTTCGATTGACTCGACATGCACGAATTGCAGCCAGCCCTTCGGGTCGGCCTGCGGCCGGTAGGTTAGGCCGCCGCCGACCGTGTCGGCGTCGGTCGGGTCGAGGTGCATGCGCCAATAGTCCATGCCCTCCACGCGCTCCATTCGCCAACTGAAGAGCGCGCTGTAGAATCTGGAGAGCTGCTCCGGCTCGTCGCTATAGATTTCGAAGTGGGTTATCTGGCCAGTCACGATCCCGCTCCCGAGCTCGTTTGGAAGGATCGGCCTGCGCCGGAGCGCAGGCCCCATCAAGGCGCATGGAGCGCGATCGGCTATGCCGATGCGATCTTCAGCTTTGCCTGTGCGGCCAGGACGGGCGCCGGTGCGATCATGCACGCGGCGATCGGATGCGAGTCACCGCCCAGGACAGCCGGCTTGACCTTTCCATCGGTCGGCCAGGTCAGGAAACCCGGATTGAAGTCAGTCGGACTGGGTGGCATGTCGTTCTTGCGTAGCGTCTCTTCAACGCTGTCGTACCAGGTCCCGACCTTCATGATCCGGCGCGCCTCTTCGGCGGTCGCAACCTTGCGGCCGAACTCCTTGCACAGACGCACCGCGCCTTGAATTTGCTCCACCGTGGTCTTGCGGGTGCGATCGGCGCCCCAGAGATTGTCTTCGTTGCCGACCCGCACATGCTGGCCGAGCACGATGGACATCGCCGAGATGGAGATAAGGCCACGCATGCTCGACCAGAAGGTATTGACCGACCCCTGCGGCAGGCGTTGCAGGAAGTGCATCAGATCGAACGGATTCCGGCCCAGCGTTCCGCCGCCATAGGCACAGAGCGCGATGTTCAACGGCCCCATATAGACGCCAGCCCGGATGACCCGCTCGATGAGCTCCCATTGGTGGACATGAGCGGGGACGAAGTAAGGCTGGATGCCGTTCTTCCGAAGGCGCTTGAGGTGCTCGACGTAGAATTCGGGGGTCGAATCCACCACCATGCCGGCCCAGGCCGCCAGCACCTTGGGGTCGTCCATATGCGTCCCCTTGA
This sequence comes from Allobosea sp. 10L417, assembly GCF_056395485.1. Lineage (NCBI taxonomy): Bacteria > Pseudomonadati > Pseudomonadota > Alphaproteobacteria > Hyphomicrobiales > Alloboseaceae > Allobosea > Allobosea sp. 10L417. Next base: position 247,629 of record NZ_JBFTJP010000007.1, on the reverse strand, counting down.
TGTCTTCCTTGGAGAACATCGAAGCGATGTCCCAGAGCGTGGTGCCGGTCGTCACCGTCACGAACTCCGGCTTGGGATCCAGCTCGGTGAGCATGTGGCGGGTATCGTAATCGAGCCATTTCGCCTTGGCGTCGGCCGTGTGCGGCGAGAACGAGATCGAGCCGCCGACCTGGATGATCATGTCGGGCACGGCTTCCTTCACCCGCTTCAGCAGGTAATTGTAATCGTCGAAGTTCGTCGACCCCATGCCGGTGGCCGGGTTCCGGACGTGGAAGTGCAGCATCGTGGCGCCGGCCCTGTAGCAGTCGACTGCGATCTGGACTTGTTCGTCCCAGGTCAGGGCGATATCGCTCGCGTCGCCGGGTAGCCATGCCGGGCCATAGGGCGCCGCCGTGATGATGAGTGGCGCCATGTTCTCCGGCAATATCGAGTTGTCGGTGTAGTACATGTCTTTCCTCCCTCGCTTTGGCTCTCCGGGCTTCTCGCGGCCCCTGACGGCAGGAGCGCCCGGCGCCGTGGAACTCTCATGCTCATGAGCGGCGCTTCGGCTGGTCCGCCCGGCCAATCGGGATGAGGTCGACGGTCCTCAGCGCCGCGCCGATTTCGGCGATGAGGCGGTCGATCACGGCAAACCATTCCGCCGTTCTTTCACCGCGAATCTCGGCGGGAAGTGCCTGGGCCAAGAGCAGCGCCCGCTCCGCCTCGGCGAGTTCCTCGCACATGTCACAAAAATCCTCGCTGCGTGCCGCGAGCTGCTCGATCGTCCGGCGCTCGGCCGGGAACCGTTGCATCACGGCGGAAACGCCTGGCTTCCTCTGTTCGTCGTCGGGCATCGACGCCGATCCCATCATCGCGTCGGTTCTTGCTTCGGGGCGGACCATAGACGGATCGGTCGGAAATCTGCGTAACCTACGCAGAAGACACGGGGGGAGGGGGCACATCACGGCGCTGTCAGGATGCGCCAATTGCAGCCATTGGGCGGTTGCCCGAGTGCGGACATTCATAGGCGCGCACGCGGTCACCTGCCGTGCCGGAACCTCATGTCCGCAGGTCGCTGCTGGCTTGTGATCGCCTTCAGAACCTGACGTCGAGCCGTCCCTTGAGGGCCTGGTCGCGGGTTCGCTCGCCGACGGCGGCCACATAGGAGATGCCGAAGGTGGTCGAGGCGTTTGCGCGCCAGTCGAGCCYGGCTTCGGCGACCAGCGCATTGCGATCGATGGCCGCGGCGTAAACCCCGGCCCACGTCGTGCCGGCGACGAAGGCCGTCACGGTCTTCGGCGTCAGATCGCCGAAGCCATAGCGCCAGCCGAGCAGACCCCGGGCGAAGAGCGGCATCGTACCGAGCTGCGCCTCGGCGCGCAGGCCCCATGTCGTGAAGCCGAGATTCTGGTCGCCGGAGAAGACGCGTAGCGCCGCAGCGCCGCCTTGCTCGACGTCGGAGCCGCTCGAGACCTGAAGCAAGGCAAGCTGGGCGAAGGGTTCGATGCCGAAGCGCTCAGAGGTGAACGCATAGCCTAGCTCGGCGAAGGCCTGCGCCACCCGGCTGTCGCGGTCCGATCGAAGCGTGGCTCGCCTCCGCTCTTAGCAAAGAAAACAGCCCGTAAAGTGCAGAGTAGACTATTGCCGTAGTTCATCGCGTGGCGGCAGACGCGGGCGGTGGCTGCCCAGTTGGTTTCCTGCGCTTCGCTACTGCGGTGACGGGCTGATCTTCGTCGGCATCAATGATGCGCTGTCGATCGCAAGGCGCCGCAATAGCGACGAGGTGCTGCTGGCGCGGGCGGCCAATCCGGATAGTGCGGCACGCGCTCGCGAAGCGGGCCAGGGGCGCGCCCATGAGAAGCATTTGACCGCATCGCGCTGACGTGCGCCTTCGGCTGGCGTCGCCAAGATCGGCTCTGCCGGAATGACGCATGGCTCAGGTCACATCGCGAGGTTATGGGCATGACAGCAAATGCTACGGCCGCAGCCCTATTGAATGCCTGCGAAGACCTGCTCGTCCAAACAAGACATCCGTCCGAAGTCTCATCGCGTCGGATCGCCGATCGCGCCGGCACGAATCCGGCTGCGATCAACTATCATTTCGGCGGCCTCGAACAGTTGTTCATTGCGGTGGCGGAGCGCACCTACCGACGCCTCAACGCAGAGCGTCTGGCGCTTCTGCAAAAGGCCGTTGATGCGGCCCACCCTGAGCCGGTGCCAGCCGACGCGTTGGTCCGCGCTATCATCGGCCCCTCGATCCGCTGGGCGCTCGATCCGGATTCCGCTTATCCGGTCCTTCGGCATGTAATCTCCAACTACCTGGGTTCGGAGAAGCCGGAGATGTACCGAGCGATGATCGACGAGGTCGAGCCTCACCGCCTGTTCATCTCGCATTTCCTGAAGGTCGCGCCATGGCTCGACGAGGCGGAGATCGGCTTCAGGATCAGTTGCCTTCTCGGCATCCGATCGCAGCTCATCCGGCATCGGCAGCGGACAGAAGCCCTCACCATGGGCCGGATCGACATGTCGGATGCCGAGGTGCTGCTCGGCCATATCGTTTCTATCGCCACGCCGATGTTCCGTCAGCACTGATTGTCAAACCGCGTTTGAATTCGTTCATTCCAGTGACATTTGGCAGACCTATCGGGCTCCGAACTCGCGGAGCCCCCGATGAAATCAAGCGTCACATTCGTTCATATTACCGACCTGCATGTCGGCGATCCCGCGGTCTCGGACGATCACCTGTTCAGCAATACGAGCGAGACGCTCACCTCGATCCTCGCGATGATCGGCCGCATCGAGCCGAAGCCCGCCTTCATCGTCGCCAGTGGCGACCTGACGAACCGCGGCAGCACTGACGACTACAGGCATCTCGCCCGGCTCATGCAGTCGACGGACGTTCCGGTCCTGTACGCGCTCGGCAATCATGACACGCGCGAGGGCTTCTATCAGGGCATGCTCGATCGTGCCGACGAGCTGACGGCGTCCTACGACCATGATCACGTCATCGACGGGCTACATGTCATCGTTCTCGACACCAGCACGCCCGGCCAAATTGGCGGCACGATCGAACCCGAGCAGTTCGACTGGCTTGAAGCCAGGCTCGACGCCCACCCGGAGCTGCCGAAGCTGCTCGTCGCCCATCACGCGCCTGCGCTCGGCGAGGCCCCGGACTGGGCCCATTGGCGCACTATCGAGTTCGACCAGTCGCAGCGCCTGGCCGAGATGCTCGTCGGGCGGAACATCCTCGCGATCCTGAGCGGCCATATCCATCACGACCGCTTTTCCGTCTGGCACGGCATTCCGGTGATCGTCGGTATGGGCATGCATGCAGCCACGGACATTCTGGAAAGTTCGGTACTGCGCATGGTCCGCGGCGCTTCCTTCGGCATCGGCACGGTCCGCAAATCGGGCCTGACGATGGCGCTCGTCCCGCTGCCGTCCGATCGGGCCGAGCTCAATCGCTACGACCTCACGATGCTGAGCGAGCGGCAGGAAGCCGCCCTGGCCGAAGCCACGGCGGGTTGAACCCAGAGTCACCGCAAGGACGGGTCTACCCATGATGAAACGTTTGATGTTGCGGCTGCTGGCTGCGGGCGGGCTCGGCATTGTCTTGTCGAACCCGGCAGCGGCGGAGATGGCTGGCCCACCGAGCAAGCCGGTCACGATCACGTTCTACAACTACAACCTCGCCACAGCCACGGCCGGCGCGCAGGCGACGCGCGAGCTCATCGCCGAGTTCGAGGCGGCCAATCCGTTGATCAAGGTGCAGCCGGTCCCAGTGCCGCCGAACGAGATCATGACGCGGCTGCAGGCGGATATGGCTGCAGGGCGGCAGCCCGACGTCGCGCAGCTCGTCTTCCGGGACCTGATCTATCTGGCCACCGATCTCGGCGCGCAGCCCCTCGAGGACATGGCGGGCGCCAAGGGCTATGCCGAGCTCACCGCGGGGATGATCCCGAACGGCCTGGAGCTCGGCAAGGTCGAGGGGAAGACCTACGGCCTTGCCTACACCTTCTCGACGCCGATCCTCTACTACAACGCCGACCTGTTCCGGAAGGCGGGGCTCGACCCTGACAAGCCGCCGCGGACCTGGGCAGAAGTGCGCACGGCCGCCGAGGCCATCGCCAAGAAGACCGGCGCCGAGGGCTTCTTCCCCGGCGCCTATGGGCCGGCCGACGGCACCTTCGTCTACCAGGCGATCCTGATGTCGAATGGCGGCAAGGTCCGGGACGGCAACAGGCTGACCTATGCCAGCCGCGAAGGTATCGAGGCCGTGCAGATGCTGCGCGACATGGTCGCGGGCGGTGGGCATTCGCGCATGGATCCGGCCAGCCCGGCCGATGCCATGTCCGCAGGCAAGCTCGGCATGTTCCTCTATACGAGCGCGCTGCAAAACAGCATCTCCAATGCGGCCAGGGGCAAATGGGAGCTGCGCGTCGCGCCGATGCCGGCCTTCGGCACCAAGCCTACGGCGCCGACCAACTCCGGCTCTGCTCTGTTCGCGTTCTCGACCGATCCGGCCAAGCAGCGTGCCTCCTACGAGTTGCTCAAGTTCATGACCTCGAAGCGCGGCTATACGGTCATCACCAGCAAGATCGGTTACCTGCCGTTGCGTCTCGATATCGTCGACGATCCCAATTACCTCGGCCCGTGGACCGCTGCGAACCCGCTGATCCGCCCGAATCTGGAGCAGCTCTCGCGGCTGACCCCGAACGTCGCCTTTCCCGGCCCCGATTACCGCCAGGTCGAAAGCCTTATGAAGGACGCCGTCATCGAAGCGGTCTTCGGCCGAGGCGACGTCGCCAGGATCCTGACCGAGGCGCAGACCCGCGGCCAGGCGATGATGCCCTGACCTTTGACGCTGGAGCGGGCGTCCCCGCCCGCTCCCTCCGCGTTTCCGTTCACCGACAGGTCACCCGATCGATGCCGCTTCACCCCTTGCGTCACTGGCAACTGCCGGACGCCCATAATATCCGCGATCTCGGGGGCTATGCCGGCGCCGGTGGAGTCGCCACGGGCTGGGGGCGTCTGCTGCGCGGCGACGACCTCTGGCATCTGAGCGAGAGCAGCCGCGACGCGCTGGTGGACCGCGGATTGGCTCTGGTGATCGATCTGCGCGGGTTCCACGAGATTGCCCATCAGCCGAACCCGTTCGCTGCCCATGCGACGGTGCGTTATCGCAGCATAGCGCTTTTCGACCAGTTGGAGCCCATTGGAACGCTGTCAGCGCCGCTCAATATGGCAGCACGCTACTGCGAGGCATTGGATCGATGTGGTGAGCGGCTCGTGGACGTCCTGGCCGCCATCGCCGAGGCGCCCGAGGGGGTCGTGCTCTTCCACTGCACGGCGGGCAAGGACCGCACCGGCATCGTCGCTGCGCTCCTGCTGCTGGTCGCCGGCGTCGCCGAAGACGAGATCGCCGCCGACTACGTCCTGACCGCGGAACTCGGACAGGCGATGCTCGACAGACTGCGCGAGCGCGCGCTCGCCGGCGGCGCCGATCCGGCCCAGGTCTCGCTCATGCTGGCGAGCGACGAGATCACGATCCGCACGATGCTCGCGCATCTGCGGGAGCGGCATGGCGGCATCGCCACCTATCTCGCAGCCATCGGGCTCGCGCCCGCTCGGATCGAGCGGCTGCGGGCCCGGCTGAACGATTGAAGCGCGCGGCAGCCGGCACATGGCACATGCGATGACACCCTTCGCCGAGCTCGCTGCGGCGGCCTCGAGGCGCAGGGCGAGATGGATCGTCTCTCCGTGGCTCTATCTGGCGCCCGCGATGATCAAGCTGATCCTGTGGATCTACTGGCCGCTGGTCGACGCCGTCCGGCTCAGCTTCTTCCGCTGGAACATGCTGCCCAACGCGCCGCAGCGCTTCGTCGGATGGGACAACTATGTCCGGATATTCTCGCTGCCGAAATTCTGGGATGCAGTCGCCAATACCGGCGTCTACGTGCTCGGCCTGATCCCGCTCGCCGTGCTGCTGCCGCTCGCGATCGCAATCTACACGCACGACCTGCCGGCGCGCTCCCGCAACATCTATCGCGCGATCATCTTCGTCCCGATGATCATCGCCCCCGTCGTCGGCGCGGTGATCTGGCGCTGGTTGCTCGATCCCGGCCACGGGCTGGTCAATGCCGGCATCACCCTGACCGGCGCTGCGCCTGTCCGCTTCCTGGGCGATCCCGCCTGGGCGATCTGGACCATCATCGTCATCACAGGCTGGAAGCTGATCGGCTTCTCGACGCTGATCCTTTCGGCCGCCAACGCCAACATCAATCCGGCACTGATCGAGGCCGCGCGAATGGACGGAGCCTCGCGCTGGGAGATCATCCGCGACGTGCGCCTGCCGCTGCTGCGCTCCACGGTGCTGTTCCTGCTGATGATGACCACGCTGCTCGGCGCGCAATGGAGCTTCAGCTACATCCATGTCCTGACCGGCGGCGGCCCGCTCGGCTCGACCACGAACCTGTTCTACCTGCTTTGGGATTTCGGCTTCTCGACAATGTCCGTCGGCTGGAGCTCGGCCTCAGCCGTCATCCTCTTCCTCGGCTTCAGCGCGATCGCCTTCGTCCTCCTGCGGCTGATCGACAGGTATTCCATCCATGACAACTGACATTCGTCCGGGGCAGCGCGGCCGCGCCGTGGGCCATCTCGTCATGGTCCTGCTGTCGATCTTCTGCCTGTTCCCGGTCTACTGGATGATCGTCACCTCGCTGCGTCCCGAGAACGCGATCTTCGAGACCAGCCTCTGGCCCTCCGAGCTCTCGCTCGCGAATTATGCAACAGCCTTGGACGCCATCCCGATCGTCCGGATGCTGGCCAATACGCTCGTCATCTCCGTCGCCGTGACGGTGATCCAGCTCTTCACCGGGCTGCTGGCGGCTTATGCCTTCGCGCGCTGGCGCTTCCCGGGCGATCGTCTCGTTTACGCTCTGATCGCGCTGACCTGGCTCGTGCCGTTCCAGGTCGTGATGATCCCGAACTACCTGCTGATCGCGCGGATGGGTCTGCTGGACAGCGTCGCCGCACAGATCCTGCCGAACTTCGCCTCCGCGCTCGCGATCCTGCTGCTGGCCCAGACCATGCGGAGCTTTCCGAAAGAGGTGTTGGAGGCGGCCCGAATGGATGGCGCCGGGCACTGGCGCGTGCTGTGGGAGGTGGTCATGCCCAGCCTGCGCGGGACGCTCGCCTCGCTCGCCATCCTGATCTTCATCTCGACATGGAACGAGTATTTCTGGCCGTTGCTGCTGAGCCGCACGTCCGAGAACAGCGTGATCCAGATCGGCATCCAAATGTTCATGACGGCCGAGGGCAATGCCTGGGGGCCGCTCATGGCAGCCTCGACGATGGCGAGCCTGCCGGTCCTGGCGATCTATCTCGTGCTGCAGCGTCAGGTCGTTCAATCCTTCATGAAATCGGGCATCCGCTGATGCCGAGAGGTCTCTGATGTCCGCTCTTTCGATCACGGCGCTCCGCAAGAGCTATGACGGCAAGCAGGTGCTGCATGGCATCGATGTCGCGATCCCCGACGGAGACTTTGCGGTCATCGTCGGCCCCTCGGGCTGTGGCAAGTCGACCTTGCTGCGGATGATCGCGGGGCTCGAGGACGTCACCGACGGCACCATCGTGATCGGCGACAGGGTGGTGAATTTCGTCGATCCGGCAGAGCGCGGCTGCGCCATGGTTTTCCAGAACTATGCGCTCTATCCGCATATGACGGTGGCGCAGAACATCGCCTATCCGCTGAAGATCGCCCGTGTTCCGCAGGCCGAAAAGGAGCGCAAGGTGCGCGAGGCCGCCGCGCTTCTCGGGCTGAGCGACTATCTCGGCCGCAAGCCCGCGCAGCTTTCCGGCGGCCAGCGCCAGCGGGTGGCGATGGGCCGGGCGATCGTCCGCGAGCCGCAGATCTTCCTGTTCGACGAGCCGCTCTCAAATCTCGACGCCCTGCTGCGCGTGCAGATGCGGATCGAGATCAAGCGATTGCACAAGCGGCTGCGGACGACCTCCATCCTCGTCACGCATGACCAGATCGAGGCGATGACGCTCGCCGACACCCTGATCGTGATGAACAAGGGCCGGGTGGAGCAAATCGGAGCGCCGTCCGAGATCTATCGTCGCCCGGCGTCCCTGTTCGTGGCCGGTTTCCTCGGGGCTCCCGCCATGAACCTACTGCCGGCTTTCGTCCGCGACGACGGGGCGGTCGCGCTCGAGATCGAGCCGGAGCGGGCGATCGCTTTGCGCTCTGGCATGAGACCAGGCACGCAACTGGTCGCTGGGATCCGTCCGGAAGAGATCGTCATGAGCGAAGCGGCCGAGAGCTGCGACGCGGTCGTCGACATGGTCGAGGAGCTCGGAAATTCGCGCATCGCCTATTGCAGAATCCTCGACCGGGACCTCGCGGTCATCCTGCCACCGGGAACGGAACAGATCGAAGGCAAGTCCGTCCGGCTTGGCTTCAACGGCTCGGCTTGGCACTTCTTCGACGCAGCCGGGCTGCGGGTCGAGCTCCGCTACGCCCCTCCGGCGAGGGCTGTAGCGGCCCTCGTCTAGTCCAACCTCGCAACGATCCGCCGACACCCGAGCGTTCCCAGCGTCGAAATAGCTCTCGCGTTGGCCCAGGGGCATCAGAATTTGCGGAGTTTTTCCTGCAATCGCGGCGACACCATCCCTCGGTTCTCGGTCAGAAAACGATTCAGGTTGGCGATGTAAGTCTCTGGCAGGCCGAAGTGTTTTGCTCCAGCGATGACCGTCTCCATGTAGCCGGGCTTCGGCTTTCCCGGCTCGGCTGAGCGACCGATATAGATCAACGTGCGCTTGGCGCCGCCCGGCACGATCACCGGTTGGCTGATCTTCACATAGAGGCCGCTCGCGATATCCTCGAACTTGTCGAGCACGCGGATGTCGCTGAGCGAGCAATCCCAGAGCACGCCATGCACTTCGTCGCGCGGATCGCGGATCGCCGAGGCATAACCGTCGCGGGTGATGATGAAGCGATGGCGCGGCAGGCGAGCGGGGCCGAGCGGGCGCGAGTTCGGGCAGCGCTGTGCCATCCCGGCCGGGTCCATGTTGAGGCCGTAGGCGAAATAGAGGGGCATTGGGGCCTCGCGTCAGTCTCGGGCGGCGCGCGGCGCAGACCCGAGAATCTCGGGACGTATAGCCGCCCTGTTTGTTGAGGCATCTCGTCCTGAGATGCTCGGGTCAAGCCCGAGCATGACGGCGCCTTTGACCCTTACTTCGTCTTGTTGAACAGTTCCCGCCCGATCAGCATCCGCCTGATCTCGCTTGTCCCTGCGCCGATTTCGTAGAGCTTGGCGTCGCGCAGCAATCGCCCGGTCGGGTAGTCGTTGATGTAGCCGTTGCCGCCGAGCAACTGGATGGCGTCGAGCGCGACCTGCGTCGCCTTCTCGGCTGCGATCAGGATGGCGCCGGCAGCATCCTCGCGGGTCGTCTCGCCGCGGTCGCAGGCCTTGGCGACCGAATAGACATAGGCCCGGCAGGAGTTCATCGCGACATACATGTCGGCAACCTTGCCCTGAACGAGCTGGAACTCGCCGATCGACTGGCCGAACTGCTTGCGTTCGTGGACATAGGGCATGACCGCGTCGAGTGCCGCTTGCATGATGCCGAGCGGCCCGGCCGCCAGCACGACGCGCTCGTAGTCGAGGCCGGACATCAGCACGTTGACGCCGCGCCCGACCTGGCCGAGCACGTTCTCCTCCGGCACCTCGCAATCCTGGAAGACGAGCTCGCAGGTGTCGGAACCGCGCATGCCGAGCTTGTCGAGCTTCTGATGGGTCGAGAACCCCTTCATGCCCTTCTCGATCAGGAAGGCGGTGATGCCGCGTGAGCCGGCCTCCGGATCGGTCTTGGCGTAGACGACCAGCGTTTCGGCGATCGGGCCGTTGGTGATCCACATCTTGTTGCCGTTGAGGACGTAGCGGTCGCCCTTCTTCTCGGCGCGGGTGCGCATCGAGACGACGTCGGAACCCGAGCCGGGCTCGGACATGGCGAGCGCGCCGACATGCTCGCCGGAGATCAGCCCAGGCAGATATTTGCGCTTCTGCGTTTCGTTGCCGTTGCGGCGGATCTGGTTGACGCAGAGATTCGAGTGGGCGCCGTAGGAGAGGCCGACCGAGGCCGAGGCTCTGCTGACCTCCTCCACGGCGATGCAATGTTCGAGATAGCCGAGCCCCGAACCGCCATATTCCTCCTCGACCGTCATGCCGTGCAGGCCGAGCGCGCCCATTTCCGGCCAGAGATCGCGCGGGAACTGGTTGGTGCGGTCGATCTCTTCGGCGCGCGGGGCGATTTTCTCCTGCGCGAAGGCGTGGACGGTGTCGCGGATGGCGTCGGCGGTCTCGCCGAGGTCGAAATTGAACGGGCGCGGCGCGTTGGCAAGCATGGCGGAACCTCCCGGCAGATCGTGGGGAGCGGGGCTCCCTTTGCCTTCGTTATAGCTGCCCGGGGGGCGGCGCGTCAGTGCGCAGCCGCGCCCGGCGCAGTTTGGCGTCGACGCCACGGTCAGGTCTCGCAGCCGGCATCGGCGGAGCGGCGTTCCAACCGGAATTCAAGGCTTGTACATATCCTATCCAGGGGGATAGGATACGTACATGAGCCACGCGATGGATCCCGACATCATCAACCGCCTGCGCCGCGCGCAGGGGCATCTCGGCACCGTCGTCGGCATGGTCGAGGGGGGCAGGGCAGTGCCCGAGGTGGTGCAGCAGCTCCAGGCTGTCGAGAAGGCGCTGGAGAAGGTCAAGTCGCTGCTCATTTTCGATCATATCGAGCATCATCTGTTCGACCACGCACAGGTCTCGACGCCTGATGCGCGCAAGTCGATCGAGGAGCTCAAGGCCCTCACCAAATATCTCTGACCGCCGCGGAGTAAACCGATGTCGGACGCGAACAGCTTTCCCGCCCAGCATGAGCATATCTTTCTCGGCAGCGCGCATGACCGCCACGAGCGGCGCACCTGGCTCGTCGTCGGCCTGACGGCCGTCATGATGGTCGCCGAGATCGTGGCCGGTACGGTCTTCGGCTCGATGGCTCTCGTGGCCGATGGCTGGCATATGTCGACCCATGCGGCGGCGCTCGGCATCGCTGCCTTTGCCTATCGCTTCGCGCGCCAGCACGCGCATGACCGCCGCTTCAGTTTTGGAACGGGCAAGCTCGGCGATCTCGCTGCCTTCGCCAGCGCGTTGCTGCTGATGTTCATCGCACTGGCTGTCGCCTGGGAGTCGGCTCTGCGGCTCTACACGCCGATCGCGATCGACTTCACCCAGGCGACGGCGGTTGCCGTGCTCGGGCTTCTGGTCAATCTCGTAAGCGCCTGGCTGCTGAGCGACGGGCACGATCATCACCACGGCCACAACGATGGCGGCAGCGGGCATCACGGCCGCGGGCATGACGACCACCAACACGGCCATCACCACGCCCATGGCGGTCATGGCGGGGATACCAATCTGCGCGCCGCCTACATGCATGTGCTCGCGGATGCGTTCACCTCGATCCTGGCGATCACGGCGCTGCTCGGCGGCCGCTTCTACGGCTGGGTCTGGCTCGATCCGGTGATGGGCATCGTCGGCGCCTGCGTCATCGCCCATTGGTCGATCGGGCTGCTGCGCAGCTCGGGAGGCGTGCTGCTGGACACGGTGCCGGATGAGGAGCTGGCAAGGCGCATCGGAGAGCGGATCGCGGCCGAGGGCGCAGAGGTCGCCGACCTGCATCTCTGGCAGGTTGGGCCGGGCCATCGCAGCGCCATCGTCTCGGTCGTGACCGGCCAGCCCAAGCCGCCCGCGGCCTACAAGGCGTTGCTCGCCGATCTGCCGACGCTCTCGCATGTCACGGTCGAGGTGAACACGCGTTCCGCCGCGTAGGGGCGGGCTCAGTCGCCGATCACGCCGCGGCGGCGCAGCAAGATCAGCGTGAACAGCGCGGCGCAGATGCAGGACAGGGACACGAAGGCGGCGCCGAAATCCGACTCGACCCAGGGCAGTCCCTTCACATTGATGCCGAACAGGCCGGTGATGAAGGTCGCAGGCAGGAAGAGCGCCGTCAGCAGCGAGAGTACGTAGAGCTGCCGGTTGGTGCGGCTGGCCGAGCGGGCGGCGATCTCATCCTGCAACAGCCGGGCGCGGTCCTGTACGGACTGGACATCGTGGTGCAGGCCGTCGATGCGCTGGAGCAACCGCAGGGCTGCCGCCTTGACGGCATCCGGGGCGCTGCGGCCGGACGGCGTCTCGGCGAAGCGGCGGAACAGCACATGCAGGCCGCTGAGCTGCCGGTGCAGGCGGACGGCCGTGCGGCGCACTGCACCGACACGCTGCGGGCCATCATGCAGCCTATCGAGCAGGATGTGATCCTCGACGCTGTCGGTCTCGTCGACGAGGCGGATGACCGCGTCGGTGACGTCGTCGATGATGTATTCGATGATCTGCTCGAACAGCCCGGCCGGGCTCGCGGCCGGCTCGCCGCGATCGAGCGCCTCCGCCGTCATGCGGATCGAGTGCAGCGCCTCGCGGCGTCCGGTCAGCAGGAACCGGTCGCCGACGATCCAGCGCAGCGCGCCGACATCCTCGGATTTGTGGGCGATGTCGCGGATCAGATCGTGCGAGACGCCCCAGGCGAGGCTGGCCGAATGGTCGAGCCGCTGGTGCTGCTCATGCGAGAGGAACGCTTCCTGGGTTGCGTCCGGCAGGGCCTGCTCGGCGATCCAGCTCTGGGCCCGCGTGTGGACTAGGTCGAGATGGAGCCAGACGAAGCCCTCGGCGGGATTTAGGTCCGGCAGGATGTCGCGCGGAACCCGGCTCGGCAACCCATCCTCATCGAAGCGATAGGCCCAGATGATGCCGGATTGGGATTGCACGTCGCCGGGCATGGTCTGTTTCCGCTACCGCCGCAGTCTGGCCGGCGGCGCGCCTAAGGGCGCTGCGGATGTGACAGCGACGTGACGGTCGCTGTCCCCGGCTAGTTGCGATTGGCGGCCGTGCGCGCGGGCGGGATACGTCCCGGCGGAACGAATTGAAGCTGCGTTCCGCCCGCAGCTTTCGGCGCGCGGGCGCCGGCCGGTGTCGGCAGTGCCCTCTGCTCGGCAACCTTCGGCTCGCCACCGTGCCACTTACGCGAACCGATGTCGAAGTGGCCCTTGCGCCAGGCCTCGAACTCGCGCTCGCTGCCGAAGAAGGCGTTGCGATCGACGTCTCCGGAGATGCCGGGCACGCGCCCGGTGGTGGTGAATTGCCAGAATTCCCAACGGTCCCGGGCATAGCGCTTGGCCAGCGGCGCGGCGGTCGAGCGCAGCCAGAAGGGGTGATCCTTGAGTTCGCCCTCCAGCACATCCTCGTGGAAATTGATGTCGGTATAGATGATCGGCTTCTTGCCGGTGTGCTCGCGCAACCCCTTCAGCATCTCCTCGATCTTGGCGAGCGCCAGTTCGCGCGAGATCTTGCGGGTGCATTGCGAGTCGTTCTGCCATTCGACATCGAGGACGGGCGGCAAGGCATCCGGGTCGCGCGGGATATGCTTCTTGATCCAGCGCACCTGGTCCTTCGCGGAACGGCACCACCAGACGAAGTGATAGGCGCTGCGTGGAATGCCGTGCTTTTTCGCCTCGGCCCAGTTGCGCTTGAAGTTGGGGTCGAGATAGTCGCCGCCCTCGGTCGCCTTGATGAAGGCGAAGCGGGTGCCGGCGTCCTTGACCCTGCCCCAGTCGATCTCGCCCTGCCAGCGCGAGACGTCGATGCCCTGGATGACCTTGCGCCGCGCATCGCGGACGCCGTGATGCGGGGCGCTGTCGCCCTTCTTCGGATAGAGAGCCAGTGCCGGCTCGACAAAACAGGTCAGAAGCGCCGCTAGGGCAAGGGCTCCAAGCCCGGTCCGTCCGCTGGTCAGCTTGCCCGCTGGCATGTGTCTCTCCCGCATCACAGGTCCAGATGGCGGGAGCGTGGTTAAGCAGCGGTTAGAATTGCCGCGCAATCTAGCGAAGAGTTTCAGCCTTGGTTAACCGCCGGGCTGGCGGGCCCTCAATCGTCGAGGTCGGAGTCCTGAGCCGCCCTCGCAGCCATGCGGCTCGGCTGGAAGGCGGAGGCGACTGGAGGAGCGCTGCCCGGGATGCGCGCGACCGGTACGTCGCTCGGCACGTCCGGTGCCGGCAGCGGGGCCTGGCCGGGAACGGGAGCCGGCGAGGGGGCTTGCTGAGGCGCTGGAGCCGCCGCGGGTTGCGGAGCGGCCTCCCGCTTGTCCCAACGCCGCATGCCGATGTCGTATTCGCCGCGCAGCCAGCCGGCGAACTGGCTCTCCGTGCCGAAGAATGCGTTGCGGTCGACGTCGCCCTTGATGCCGGGCACGCGGCCGGTGGTGGTGAACTGCCAGAAGCCCCAGGTGCGGTTGTTGTAGCGCGCTTCCGGGAGGGCCGCGGTCGAGCGGATCCAGTAGGGGTACTCGTTGAACTGGCCTTCCAGCACCTCGCGGTGGAAGGTGATGTCCGTGTAGATCACAGGCTTCTTGCCCGTGAGCTGTTCCAGCTCCCTCAGCATCAGCTGGATCTTCTCACGCGCCAGCTCGCGGTCGATCTTCTGTGGGCAGGTGCGGGAGTGCCCGTTCCATTCGACGTCGAGCACCGGCGGGAGCGCATCGGCATCGTTGGGAATCTGCTGCTTGAACCAGACCGCCTGCTCATGCGCCGGACGGCACCAGTAGACGAAATGGTAGGCGCCGCGCGGGATGCCGGCGCGGCGCGCACCTTCCCAGTTGCGCTGGAAGGCCGGATCGACATGGTCTCCGCCCTCTGTCGCCTTCATGTAGACGAAACGGGTGCCGGCCGCCTTGACCGAGGCCCAATCGATATCGCCCTGCCAGCGCGAGATGTCGATGCCGTGGATCGGATAGCTATGTGCCGCGGCAACACCGGGATGAGGGCGCGCATCGCCCTTCGACGGATAGTTGTCGAGCGCCACGCAGCCACCAAGGGCCGCGACAGCGGCGGCAGCCAGAAAGGGCAGGATGCTAGAGAACTGCATGCGATGGGAGTTCATGTCGGGGAGAATTGCGGAGAATGCTTGACGGCCGGTTTACGTTACCAAAGTTCTGCCGCCTGTCAGCCCAATCGGCGGCAGCTCCGTGATACGGCCGTCCAGCGCCGTCGATTCGCTGTTGCCGCGGAAAGGAAGGTTCTTGCCGTAACGCCTTGCGATGGCCCGGAAACACGAAAGGCGACCCGAAGGTCGCCTTTCGCTGGACACTGTCCGAATTTGGTGCGGTCGAGAGGACTCGAACCTCCACGGGTCTCCCCGCTACCACCTCAAGGTAGTGCGTCTACCAATTCCGCCACGACCGCAGCTCGGTTCCGGTTGCGGGCGGTGCAACCAGGGAGCGGCGCCGATCTAGCAAATCGAATCCGCTGCCACAAGAGCGTCACTGTGGAAAAACGAGCGATATCGAATTTTCCCCAGAATGGGCCGCTTCAGGCGGCTTCGGCGACGCTCTGCAGGGTGTAGATCGTCGGGCGCTTCAGCATCTGGGTGATCTCGACGGAGATCCTCGCGCCGCTGACGACGACGATTCCCTTGGCGAAGGGGTGGTTGTTCGCGAGAATCTGGACTTCGTCGGTCTCGCTGGCGTTGAGCTCGATGATGGCGCCGCGGCCGAGTCGCAGCAGCTTGTAGATCGGCATCTGGGTCTGCCCCAGCACGACAGTGAGCTCGACGGGAACGAGATCGAGATCGGCCTTCAAGTCCTGCCTCCGGAACCTTACTTCAGAATTGGACCAGCAAAACTTGCCTGCCTGCCGGTTTTCGGCGCATCAGGCTTGCCGAGGTCGCGCCGGATGTCGCCAGCCTGGAAAGATTGAACGGAACATGGTTAAGCCATGGTGAAGATGCGTGAGGAACTGGCCGTCTCCTTCCTGCCGGAAGCAGGCTCCGAGCCGGTCGAATGGGTCGTGGCCGAGGGACTGACCGGCTATGACGAGGCCGTCGCCGAGATGGAACTGCGTGCCGGCCTGATCGCCGACGGCAAGGCCCGCGAGCGCGTCTGGCTGGTCGAACATCCGCCGCTCTACACGGCCGGCACCTCGGCACGCGACGAGGATCTGATCGCGCCGGAGCGTTTCCCGGTGTTTCGGTCGGGGCGGGGCGGGCAGTTCACCTATCACGGCCCCGGCCAGCGGGTGGCCTATGTCATGCTCGACCTGAAGCGGCGCCAGCCGGATCTGCGCCGCTTCGTCGCGGCGCTCGAAGGCTGGCTGATCGGCGCGCTCGGCGATTTCAACATCCGCGGCGAGCGGCGCGAGGATCGCGTCGGCGTCTGGGTGCGCCGGCCGGAGAAGGGCGCTGATATCGAGGACAAGATCGCCGCCATCGGCATCCGCGTGCGACGCTGGGTCTCGTTCCACGGCATCTCGCTCAATGTCGAGCCTGACCTTTCCCATTTCGACGGAATCGTGCCCTGCGGCGTCAGCCAGCATGGCGTGACCTCCCTCGTCGATCTCGGCCTGCCGGTGACGATGCCGGAGGCCGATTCGATGCTGCGCGAAGCCTTCGAGCGGGTGTTCGGGCCGACGGTCTTGGTCTGATTTACCTGTCGTTAGCCATGCCAAACCCATCCTCGGTATGGGGACTGGGCCAAAAGCATGGGGACGACGATGCGTGTTTTCCTTTTCGCCGGTAGCTTCGCCGTGTTGCTGGCAGCCTGCAACACGACGGACCAGCGCATTGCCGGCGCTGCCGCTGGAGCGGGAGCCGGGGCGATCGTCGGCGGACCGATCGGCGCGGTCGCCGGAGGTGCGATCGGCGCCGTCGCGGCGCCTTCCGTAACCGGATCGATCAACAAGATGAGCGAGTGAACGCAAGCGCCCGGCGCGGATTTGCCCGGCCGCGTCCGGGTGTCCGTGCCGGTTGGCGTTTTCGATAGGGCGCGCCATAACCTCGGGCCAAGGATTGTCGTGAGGGAGCGCGCCCGTGCCTGTCATCGAGAGCAAGGTCGATCTGAATTCGGCTGAGACGCGCGCCAATGCCGAAGCCTGGGCCGGCCTGCGCGACGAGCTGCAGGAGCGGCGCGCGACGGCTGCGCTCGGCGGCAATGCCAAGTCCCGCGAGCGCCATACCTCCCGCGGAAAACTGCTTCCTCGGGAACGCGTGCTGCGCCTGACCGACCCCGGCTCTGCCTTCCTCGAGATCGGCTCGCTCGCTGCCTTGGGCATGTATGAGGGCGATGTCCATGCCGCCGGCATGATCGCCGGTATCGGGCGCGTCGCGGGGCGGGAATGCATGATCGTCTGCAACGATGCTACGATCAAAGGCGGCACCTACTACCCGATGACGGTGAAGAAGCATCTGCGGGCGCAGGAGATCGCGCGCGAGAATCGCTTGCCCTGCATCTACCTCGTCGATTCCGGCGGCGCGAACCTGCCGCACCAGACCGAGGTCTTTCCCGACCGCGAGCATTTCGGCCGCATCTTCTACAACCAGGCGACGCTCTCGGCCGAGGGCATCCCGCAGGTCGCGGTGGTGATGGGCTCCTGCACTGCCGGCGGCGCCTATGTGCCGGCAATGTCGGACGAGACGGTCATCGTCAGGAAGCAGGGTACGATCTTCCTCGGCGGCCCGCCGCTGGTGAAGGCCGCGACCGGCGAGGTCGTCTCGGCCGAGGATCTGGGCGGCGCCGATGTCCATGCGCGGCTGTCGGGTGTCGCCGACCATTATGCCGGCGACGATACCCATGCGCTTGCCATCGCCCGGCGCATCGCCGGCAATCTCAACAGCGTGAAGCGGCCGGACATCGACATCGCCGAGCCGGTCGAGCCGCTCTACGACCCCGCCGAGCTCGAAGCCGTCGTCCCGACCGACCTCAAGAAGCAGTACGATATCCGCGAGGTGATCGCGCGACTCGTCGACGGCTCGGAGTTTGACGAGTTCAAGAAGCTCTATGGCACGACGCTGGTAACGGGCTTCGCCCGCATCCACGGCATCCCGGTCGGGATCATCGCCAATAACGGCATCCTGTTCTCGGAGAGTGCGCTGAAGGGCGCGCATTTCATCGAGCTCTGCTGCCAGCGGCGCATCCCGCTTCTCTTCCTGCAGAACATCACCGGCTTCATGGTCGGCCGCGACGTCGAGACCCGCGGCATCGCCAAGGACGGCGCCAAGCTCGTCACGGCGGTGGCTTCGGCGCGGGTGCCGAAGATCACCGTGCTGGTCGGCGGTTCCTTCGGTGCCGGCAATTACGGCATGTGCGGGAGGGCCTATTCGCCACGTTTCCTGTTCACCTGGCCGAATTCGCGGATATCGGTGATGGGCGGCGAGCAGGCGGCGAGCGTGCTCGCGACGGTGCGCCGCGACAATATCGAGGCCGAGGGCAAGAGCTGGCCGGCGGCGGACGAGGAAGCCTTCAAGGCGCCGATCCGTAGCAGATACGAGGAGGAGGGCTCGCCCTATTTCGCGACGGCCCGGCTCTGGGACGACGGCATCATCCTGCCCTCGGAGACGCGCCGGGTGCTGGCGCTGGCTTTCTCCGCCACGCTCAATGCCGAAGTGCCCGAGACGAAGTTCGGCGTTTTCCGGATGTGAGGGGCGCAGCCCGCCTCAGCGCAATTCGATCTTCGTGACCTCGTAGACGGCGTGCGCGCCGCGCTTGTCACCGGGGGCGACGAGGCGCCAACCGCCGTCGAGCGGCCTGCCGTCCACGGCAGTGACAAGGATTAAGGGCAGGCCGCCGAAATCGGGATGGATCTCGCCGATCGAGAAGGCGATCTGATAGCCGTCCTTGGCACTCACGAGGAACGTCTTCCTCAACTGGTCGGCGGGCTTGAGGCCGTCGAGTGCCTTGTTCGCCTGCAGCACATCCCAGAACAGCACGCCGTTGTAGCGATGCGTCGCCGGCCCCTTCGAGGTTTCGAACGTCACGTCGCGTTCCACGGCCGGCAGGCTGGCGAGGGATCCCGGCGAGAGCCGGATCGCAGCCGCTCCGATACCCGCGAGTTCGAGGACGGGCTCCTGGGCGCGCGCGAGCGGAGCCGTCAGTATGACGAGCAGGATCAGCAGGGTGCGGAGCAAGGCGGGTGGCCTCCTTGGAATATCGACAGCATGAGGGCATCGTTTGACACGCCTGTCGATAGCTGTCGCTTCCGGCGCTAAGGGCTGGCGCGAGCTGCACCAACGCTCGACGATGCTGATCATCGGCATCTGGATCATCTGATTTCGTGGAGGCGCGGCATGGACCGATTCACCGCTAGTTGCCGCTGCGGAGACGTTCGCATCGTGGCCTCGGGGCGCCCCTATCGGGTCGGCATTTGTCACTGCCTCGATTGCCGCAAACATCACGGAGCGCTGTTTCACGCTTCCGCGGTGTTCCCTCAGGAGGCGGTGACGATTGCCGGCGAGACCCGCGATTATGCCGGGCGGTTCTTCTGTCCCCGCTGCGGCTCGCCGGTTTTCGCCCGCAGCGGCGATGAAGTCGAGGTGAACCTGGGATCCCTCGATGCCCCCGACCAACTGGTGCCGACCTACGAGCTCTGGACCGTCCGCCGCGAATCCTGGCTGCCGCCGTTTCCATTCAAGCGACGATATGAGCGCGATCGGGATGCTACGGGCCGCTACGAGGAATAGCGAGCGCGCTGTGAGGCGACCGGGCGATGCGCGGCCCGGAAGGCGCCGAATTCCGCGGTGCCGTCCGCGCGACGGCACCGATCGTCGGTGGTGACCCTCGTCGGTCGCTGCGTGATCGCGTCAGTTCGTCGCGAAGCAGTAAAAGCGGCCGGCGCCGCCCGTGCTTTTCAGGGCATCCTGGCTGCAGCCGCCGCGCGAGAGATGCGCCATGTTCCAGGATTTCGCAGGCGGCGATTGATCGAGCCCGGTGCGGTCATGGTGACCCATCATCACCGCTCCTTCCGTGCCGCTCCTGGTGTAGTTGCCGCAGGTGCGGTCCTCGCCCGGACCGAATGCCGTGCCGTCGGCCTGCGAGCCCGTCAGCATATCGTGCTCATTGGGCCTGTCGCCGATGCCGTTTACGATTTCGCCTTTCTCAGTCAGCGCGGTCTGCTTGGTGAGATTCGCTGCAGCACCATGCAGATCAGCAACGCTGGTGGCGATGACCGCTCCCTTGGCATTGCGCCAGGGACCGGCGCCGATGCGATCACGCGCATTGACGGCAGCCGCACCAGCACTCGCCTGCGTCGACAAATAAGCTCGCCAAGTCTTGCCGCCGGCGCCAACCGCCTGGGCGAGGCGCTGGCAAGTCGCGTCCGCACCTGCGAGGCCGCCGAGGTCGGCCCCCTTGCCGGACCCCGCACTGGTGACGAAAAAACTCATCTCTGCTGTCTGGGCTTTAGCCACACCGCCGGCCAGTGCCAGCAGCCCGACGGCCGCGGCAAGCGTAACGCATCTTGTGCCCATGGTTGGTCCTCCCATCGTCTTCCGTGCTGTTGGATACGTGGTCGTCCGGTTGCTCCTCCAAATCCGCGGCCGGTCCAAGATTAATTTAACATGACTGCAATCCGAGAGAGGAACCGCCGCCGAATTCTGCTTCGCCAACGACCCACGGTGCCGTTCGGGCCGGGTTCGCCTCGCTTGCGGGGCTTCAGCCCAGCGCGAAGGCTTCGTGCACGGCGCTCTGTACGCCGCCGCCCATGATCGGGCCGCCGCCGGCAACGTGGATCGCATCGCCCACCACCGCCGCGCCGAGGCCATGGCGGGGCGTCAGCATCGGCGCGTACTGCTCCCAGCTGTCCGCCGCAGGATCATACGCTTCCATTTGGCCGAAGACGCGGTTGGTGCCTTCGCCGCCCATCACGAAGACCTTGCCGCGATAGAGCACGGCGCCGTGGCCGGAGCGGGCGGTCGGCAGGGGCGAGCGCATCGCCCATTTGTCCGTCGTCGGATCATAGGCGTGGTGCAGGTTCGAGTTGGTGTGGAAGGAATCGACGCGCCCGCCGATCACGTGGATCAGGTTGCCGATAGCGAGCGTGCCGGTGTGGTCGCGCGCCGTGGGCATGGGCGTGCGCCTATCCCACCGGTCGGTTTTCGGTTCGTAGGTCAGGTGCCAGTCGATCGATTTCTTGGTGTCGAAGGTGTCGCCGATGGCGCCGCCGATGACGTGGAGGCGGCCGTTCAGCCCGACGACGGCGGCCGAGCCGACCGCGGCCGGTAACGAGGCGATCTCGGCCCAGCGATCGGTCTTCGGATCATAGACGAAGCAGCGCGGATGCGGCTTGCGGTTCTGCTCGAGGAAGCCGCCGATGGCGTAGAGCTTGCCGTCGAGGAGGCGACGCCGACATGGTTGGCGCCGAGCGGGAGTGGCGCGGCGTCGCTCCAGCGATCGGACATCGCCTCATAGACATGGTGATAGCGCCGGTCGACCCGCTGCTCGGCGTAGCCGCCGACGATATGCATCTTGTCCTCGAAGGCCGTTGCCCAGGCCATCTCGGAGCGCGGCAGCGGCAGCGGCGACTTCGGGCTCCAGCGGCCGGGCGAGGCGGCTTTCGGTGCCGGCGAGTCGAAGACGTTCTGCGCGGCGGCAAGCGCGGGCTTCTCGATCCGCCCGGGCTGGGTGAGCCGCTCGTATTGCGGGCCGTGGTGCTCATGACCCGGCTGCTGGGCGAGCGCCGGCCCGGCGAGCGCGGCGGCGCCAGCAGCCAGCAGATGGCGGCGGTTCAGGCTGGTCATCGCGTCGTCCTCCCGACTACAACGATAAGGCAGAGCCGGCGGGCGGCAAGCGCATGCAACGCGAATGGCTGCGCAGTTCCCCCGAGCCGTCCCCGTCGCTATGGTCGTGCGCCATATCAAACGATTTAGGCCGCAGGAAACACGAGGAAGCGCATGTCTGGGCATAACAAGGTCGCGATCATCACCGGAGCTGGCTCGGGCGTGGGGCGGTCGGTCGCCATCGCCTTCCTGAAGGACGGCTACCGCACCGTGCTGGCCGGGCGCCGGGTCGATGCGCTGGAGGAGACGATCGCGCTCTCCGGCGTCGACAAGGGCCGCGCACTGGCGGTCTCGACCGATGTGACCGACAAGGCCTCGGTCGAGAGCTTGTTCAAGAAGACGAAGGAGGCCTTCGGCCGGGTCGACGTTCTCTTCAACAATGCCGGCGTCAATGCGCCGGGCGGGGTCCTGCTGGAGGACCTCTCGCTGGAGGACTGGCAGAAGGTGGTGGATACCAACCTGACCGGCCCCTTCCTATGCACCCAGGCCGCCTTCAATGCGATGAAGAGCCAGGAGCCGCGCGGCGGGCGCATCATCAATAACGGCTCGATCTCGGCCCAGGTGCCGCGGCCGAACTCGGCCGCCTATACGGCGACGAAGCATGCGATCTCGGGCCTGACCAAGACGGCCTCGCTCGATGGGCGCAAATACGACATCGCGGTCGGCCAGGTCGATATCGGCAATGCGCTGACCGACATGGCCAAGAAGATGACGACCGGCGTGCCGCAGGCCGACGGCTCGGTTAAGGTCGAGCCGGTGATGGATGTCGACCACGTCGCCACCACGGTGCTGCATATGGCCGGACTGCCTCTCGACGCGAACATCCTCTTCGTCACGGTGATGGCGACCAAGGCGCCGCTCGTCGGGCGTGGGTGATCGGGCAGCTCCGTCATGCCCGGGCTTGACCCGGGCATCTCGTCCAGATGGATGATGAGATTCTCGGGGCTCCGCGGAGTTTATCCTTGGGCTGACCAAAGGTCGGACCCAGGCGCTGCGCCCGAGAGTGACGGGAGGCCGCATGGCGGCGATCGAGAATGCTCCTGATGCGATTATGGACTCGGTGACCGGTCCCACCGTGGCTCGCGCCTATACGCTGACCATCTGGGGCATCGCGCTCGGCATCCTGGTTCAGGCGGTGGCGACTGTCGTCTGGGCGCTCGCCATCGGCAATGCCCAACTGTTCAAGGACGGCGTCGACTGGGTCTACGATGTCGCGCTTTACGGCATCGCCGCTCTGGTCTTCGGCCGGGACGCACGGGCCGAGCGACTGGCGGCCATCGCGATCGGCGCCGTCATGGCTGTCGCCGGGTTGCACACCCTCTACGATCTCTGGGACAAGATTGTCCGCCCGCGACCGATCGAGGTCTGGACGCTCGGCTTCGCGGCGGCGAGCGCCATCGTCATCGCGCTCATCGTCATTGCCGTGCTCTGGCGGTTCCGCCGCGAGGACAATCCGGTGATCAAGGCGACCTGGCTGTCGAGCCGCAACGATGCGATCTCGACGACCGGCTTCGCGCTGGTGGGGCTTGCGGCGCGCGTCGCGCCGGTGCGCTGGCCGGAATATCTGTTCGATCTCGTCGTCGCAGGGATCTGCTTCCAGGCGACATGGGCGATCTGGCGCTCGCTGCGGCGGCGCGCGGGGTCGGAAGCGGCCCAGCCCGGTTTGCACAACAAGGCGCAGACAGAAGCGGCGGGCGGGCTATAAAGGCGAAAAGCCAAGGATGCTGCCGAGGACGCTTCCATGACGATCGCCGCCAAACTGCCCTCCATCCTGATCGCCAATCGCGGCGAGATCGCCTGCCGGGTGATCCGCACCGCGCAGCGGCTGGGCCTGCGCACCATCGCAGTCTACTCGGATGCCGATGCCGAGGCGCTGTTCGTGCAGATGGCTGATGAGGCCTACCATATCGGCCCGGCCCCGGCCCGCGAGAGCTATCTCGACGCGGCCAAGATTCTCGCGGTGGCGAAGGAGGCCGGCGCTGCCTGCATTCATCCCGGCTATGGCTTCCTTTCGGAGAATGCCGATTTCGCGGATGCCTGTGCCAAGGCCGGTATCGTCTTCGTCGGCCCGCCCGCCTCCGCAATCCGGGCGATGGGATTGAAGGACGCCGCCAAGGCGCTGGTCGAGAAGGCCGAGGTGCCGGTCGTGCCGGGCTATCACGGCGCCGAGCAGGATGCCGGGTTTCTGGCGAAGGAGGCCGAGCGCATCGGCTATCCCGTGCTGATCAAGGCGGTCGCCGGCGGCGGCGGCAAGGGCATGAAGAAAGTCGAGCGGGCGCAGGACTTTGCGGACGCGCTGACAAGCGCCCAGCGCGAGGGCAAGAATGCCTTCGGCGATGCGCGCGTGCTGGTCGAGAAATATGTGCTCTCGCCGCGCCATGTCGAAATCCAGGTCTTCGGCGACAGCCACGGCAATGTCGTCCACCTCTATGAGCGCGACTGCTCGCTGCAGCGTCGCCACCAGAAGGTGATCGAGGAAGCGCCGGCGCCCGGCATGACGGACGAGGTACGTGCCGCGATGGGCAAGGCGGCGACGGAGGCGGCGAGGGCGGTCGGCTACGTCGGAGCCGGAACCGTCGAGTTCATTGCCGATGGCCGCGACGGGCTCCGGGCCGACCGCTTCTATTTCATGGAAATGAACACGCGGCTTCAGGTCGAGCATCCCGTCACGGAGGCGATCACCGGGCTCGATCTGGTCGAGTTGCAGCTCAAGGTCGCGGCGGGCGAGCCGCTCGGCTTCACGCAGGCCGATGTGAAGGCGACCGGCCATGCCGTTGAGGCGCGGCTCTATGCGGAGGACCCGGAGAAGCGCTTCCTGCCCTCGACCGGCAAGCTCTGGGCGCTGCAATTCCCCGATGGCGAGGGCATCCGCATCGACACCGGCGTCGAGGCCGGCGATACGGTGACGCCGTTCTACGACCCGATGATCGCCAAGGTGATCGCCCATGGCGCGACCCGCGACGAGGCGCTCGACCGGCTCGGTGCGGCGCTGGGCGAGACGATCGTTGCCGGTCCGCGCACCAATCTCGCATTCCTGAAGAAACTGACCGAGGCCGACGGCTTCCGGGCCGGGCCGTTCGATACCGGCTTCATCGACCGCAACATCAGCGCGCTCGGCGCCGAACCGCAGCCGCTCGACGCGGCGGCGGTGGCGGCGGCTGCCCTGCAACTCGAGGAGGAGCGGCAGGAGGCCGGCATGATCGAGGCGGCCGGACGGGCGGAGGGCGAGTCACGCTCGCCCTGGCTTGACCCGGACGCCTTCTCGCTGATGCCGCGCCAGCCGCTGGGGCTGCCCTTGCTCGTCGATGGCGAGCGCATCGAAGCGCAGATCGAATGGCATGGCGAGGACGCTCGCGTCAGCCTGCCGGGCCACGAGATCGGCGAAGGCGAGCACGAGATCGCGCTGGCCGAAGGCGAGGGCGGTACGTGGTTTGCGCTGCATCGCGGCCGCCAGACGGCGGTGTCCCTGTTCGATCCCTTCAAGGTCGATCTCGAGGCGGCCGCCGGTTCGGGCGGCGTGGTCAAGGCGCCGATGCATGGCAAGCTGGTGGCTCTCTTCGTGGCGCCCGGCGAGGCGGTGACCAAGGGCCAGCGGCTCGCCATCGTCGAGGCGATGAAGATGGAGCATGTGCTGACCGCGCCGCGCGACGGCACCGTCAGCGAAGTCGCAGGCGAGCCCGGTGCGCAGGTGGCAGAAGGTGCCAAGGTGGTTGTGATCGGTGAATAGCTGAATCGGCGGAATCGCTTGCGGGCGATTGCTTCGATTCTGATTCAGGCGGTTCCCGTCATGGTCGGGCTTGTCCCGACCATCGACGTCTTGGTCGATGCCGTGCGGTGAAGACGTGGATGCTCGCCTCAAGGGCGAGCATGACGGCCCTCAGCCGTCCAACGCCGCGATCGCTCGTTTCGCAACG
Source organism: Allobosea sp. 10L417 (assembly GCF_056395485.1). Lineage (NCBI taxonomy): Bacteria > Pseudomonadati > Pseudomonadota > Alphaproteobacteria > Hyphomicrobiales > Alloboseaceae > Allobosea > Allobosea sp. 10L417. The sequence goes on along the minus strand of NZ_JBFTJP010000007.1, from coordinate 222,032 downwards.
GCGAGATTGACCTCCGCCAGCGGGTCGCCATCCGCCATGAACCAACTGGCCGACAGCCCGCACCAGGCGACGATCCAGCGTAGCAGCCGCTTTCGCACCAGCCCGGATTTCGCCAGCACGATCTCCAGCCGCCGCTCGAAGATGCCGGGCGCGACGGCGACCGGCGGCTCGGGATCGGCGAGGTCGGGGTCGCAGAACAGGATGGTGTATTCGAAAGCGCGGTCGCCGATCACCGATTTCGGGTCGATAGCGAGCCAGCCGCGGCCTTCGAAATCGAGGACGTTGTCGTGATGCAGATCGGCATGGAGCGGCAGGATTTCCCGCTGGGCAGGCAGGAGCGCGCTTGCCTCCGCAGCGGCCCGAGCAAGCAGGCCGCCATGCCGCGCCGCCGCCGGAAAGAGGTCCTTGAACCAGATGTCGAGCGGGATCAGCCCCGCGGGGGCCGCGCCGCGCGGTTTTTGCAAGGCGGCGATGGCGTCGCAGAGGATGGCGGTGGCCTCGTCATCGCCCTTCGCGCCGCTGCGGGCCATGGCGGCGAGCGAGCGCCGGCCCGTGGCGCGCTCGATCAGCATCGCCCCGCCATTCTCGCTGCGCGCGAGGAGACGGGCAGCGCCGTCACCGCTCCAAAATTCCAGCGGCAGGTAACCGCGGCGCTCGTCCTCGCAGGCCGGCAGCTTCAGCATGGCCGGCGCGCTGTCTTGCAGGACGGGCAGGAGCAGGCTGCCGCGCGTCGCGATTGGCGCGCCATCCGGGACAAGCTCCCAGCGTGTGAGCCAGGGCTCGAACGAGCTTGGAGAAATCGCGTTCATCCGCGGCCGATGATCGGGAACTGCTCGGCTTCGTAGATCTGGCCGGATACCGGCGCGCTGTCGTCCGACAGCCAGAAGGCGGTATGGGCGGCGATTTCCTCCGGCTGCATGATGCGGCCGGTCGGCGCGTCGCGCAGCGGCAGATGGTTCTGCCAGCCGGGCTTTCGTCCCTCGCGCTGCTGCGTCGCGTCCTCGTTGGCGGTCCAGGTCCAGCCGACATTGAGCTGGTTGGCGCGGATGCGCTCCGGGCCGAGCGTGTTGGCGAGATTGCGCGTCATCGTCATCAGCGCGCCCTTCGACATCGAATAGACGGTCAGATTCGACAGCCCGCAATAGGCGTTGATCGAGCCGACGGTGACGATGGCGCCCGGCGACTTCTGGGCCCGGAAGGCGTGGATCGCGGCCTCGGCGCAGAGCAGCGGCGCCCGCGTGTTGATCGCGAACATATGGTCGAAGAAGGCGGCGGTGGTCTCGCCGAGGATGCCGCGCGGATAGATGCCGGCATTGTTGACGAGCCCGTCGATGCGGCCGAAGGCGCCGACCGTGGCATCGACGATGGCCTGTGCCGTGGCAGGCTCGGCGAGGTCGCCGGTGATGCCGCTGGCGGCGGCGCCGAGCCGGGCGACCGCCGCGTCGACTTCGGCCCGGTCTCGGCCATGAATCAGTACCTTTGCCCCCTCGGCAATGAGGCGCTCGGCCATCGCATAGCCGATGCCGGTGGAGGAACCGGTGATGAGGATGGCCTTGCCTGCAAGTCCGCGCATGATGATCGTCCGTAGCCTGTCGAGGGAAAGAGCATGACGGTGAAGCGTATCGTGGCGAACATGCTAACCGCCGAGCCGGCGCTGGCAAAACCCTTCTACGGCAGCATTTTTGACATGCACCCCGTCATGGACCACGGCTGGATACAGACCTATGCGGCAGGCGGCGACCCCGCCGGGCCGCAGCTCAGCTTCGCCAGCGAGGGCGGCTCGGGCGCGCCGGTCCCGGACCTGTCGATCGAGGTCGATGACCTCGACGAGGTTCTGCGCAAGGTGGAGGCGGCCGGGCTGCCGATCGAATACGGTCCTGTCGACGAGCCGTGGGGCGTGCGCCGCTTCTTCTTGCGTGACCCGTTCGGACGGCTGGTCAATGTGCTGGCGCATCGCGGCTGAGGCGATCTGTGGAGAAGGGCCGGGGAGGCTGGCCGGCGGGCGCTTCGAGGCCTATTTTACCGGCCATGTCCCTTCACCTGCTCAAGCTCTGCGTCGGCGCGGAATCGATCGGCGACCTCGAAGAGTGGATCGCCGAACGCCAGGCGCAGCGGCGTGCCCGTGGCGAGCCGGCCGAACAATTGCACACCACACGCATGGTGCCGAAGAAGGTCGAGGAAATCCTCGATGGCGGCTCGCTCTACTGGGTGATCAAGGGGCAGATCTCGGCGCGCCAGCGCCTGACCGATATCCGGCCCTTCACCGACGCCGAGGGTATCGGGCGCTGCCATCTCGTCATGGAGCCCGTGGTGGTTCCGGTCGAGCCACGCCCGTTCCGCCCGTTCCAGGGCTGGCGCTATCTCCAGCCCAAGGACGCGCCGCGCGATCTCTCCGAGCATGGCGGCGATCTCGGCGAGATGCCGGAGGAATTGCGGCGGGAACTCGCGGGGCTCGGGTTGCTGTAGGCGACCGGCTCAGCCTTTCAGGCCGAGGAAGGCGAAGGGCTTGGCCGGGACGAAGCTCCCGGTCGCGTCGCCCGCATAGGTGTGGTCCTGGTCCTTGCCGAGATCGAGCTTGCGGGTGCCGCCCGCAGTCGAGAAGTCGATCTTCTCGAGGTCCACCCAGAAGGTGTTCGGCGTCAGCGCCGACTCGAAGAAATACAGTTTGCGGGCATGGTCGAAGACCGTGCGCCAGCGCGTCGAGGAGATGTTCGGCTGGTCGGGCGTCGTCAGCCCATAGGGCACCGAGACGTTGCGGAGCACGCTGAAGACGCTGGCAACGGCGCGGTTCGGATCGGGGTCCTTCGGGATCGCGTTCGCGTAGAACGCGGCGCGGACGAAACGATCGGAGGCGCGGTTGGTGCCGGGCAGCATCACGGTGCCGCCGATCTGCTTCCAGTATTCGGCGAGCGCGAGCTGCTTCTCGAAGATCGGCGAGTTGGTCATGACCTGATAGGCGCGGTCATGATGGATGACCTGCCTGCCGCCGACATACTCGATGATGGCGCTGTCACCGCTGGAGTCGGAGAGCGAGAGATGCACGGTGGCGAGACGATTCTCGCCCGGCATCATGTCGGTGACGAGGGTGAAAGGTTCCTCGCGCAGCGCGGTGACCGCCTCGCTCACCGTGGCGAAGTTGTCGAGCACGTATTGCGCCCAGAGTGAGATGCTCAGCCCCGGCTTCGAGGCGGCCTCGAACTTCGGATATTCGGATTCGACCAGCCAGAGCAGATTGGCCGAGAGCCCGGCCTCGTTGACGCCGTCGCTGCTGGAGATGTCGTAGGCGGAGGCGATCACGCTGCCATATTTCGCCGTCCAGCGCACTGTGTTGGCGCCGGTCTCGCCGGTGCGCTCGACGCCGCGCGGCAGGATCCAGAGATTGGTGGCGATGTCGCTCTTCCAGTCCATCGAGCGCGCTGTGACGACGCTGCCATTCGCTCCGAAATAGACGAAGCGCGTGCAGGCCTGGACAGCCGTGTCGGCGAGCAGCGCGCAGGCGAGAAGTATGGCGGCGCCCCGGCGCAGGAACGCGTTTCGGCCGCGCGCTGCGCTACCCGATGCATGGATCATCCACCGCTCTCCTCTGGCTCTGGCGCTTTCAGCATGCCGACCGCTAACCAGACGGCTGCCCGGATACGGCCAGCGTAGCGTTTCCGTTTGGCGCCGCAATCACAGCGGCGGCGGCGTTCAGACCGGAATGTTGTCGATCAGGCGTGTGCCGCCGATGCGGGCGGCGAGCAGCAAGCGGATCGGCCCATCCGCCAGCCCGGTAATCGGGGCCAGCGTCTCGGCGTGGCGGGCTTCGAGATAGTCGAGTTCGAAGCCGGCGGTGATGATCTCGTTCTGCGCGTCGGCGACCGCCCGGAACAGCGGATCCTCGTTGCGGATGCGCGCGGCAAGGACCTGCATCACGCGGTGGAGGACCGGCGCCAACGCCCGATGCTCGGGCGAGAGGTAGCGGTTGCGCGAGGACATGGCGAGGCCGTCCGCCTCGCGGAATGTCGCGAGAGGAACGACGGTGATGCCGAGATCGAGATCACCAGCCATCCGCGTGACGACCTTGAGCTGCTGATAGTCCTTCTCGCCGAAGATCGCGCAATCGGCGCGGGACTGCGTGAAGAGCTTGCAGCAGATTGTCGCGACGCCCTCGAAATGCGTCGGGCGGAAGCGGTCTTCGAGGCCKACGGCGGCTGGGCCCAGCAACAGCACCCGCGTGGCGAAGCCCGCCGGATACATCTCTTCGACCGAAGGGAAGAAGACGGCATCGGCGCCGGCAGCGAGGAGCTTGGCGCAGTCGTCGTCGAAGGTGCGCGGGTACTTCTTGAAATCCTCGTGCGGAGCGAACTGGGTCGGGTTGACGAAGATCGAGACGATCACCCGCTTCGCGTGGCGTTGGCCTTCGGTGACCAGCGCGATGTGGCCCGCATGCAGCGCGCCCATGGTCGGCACCAGCGCGACCTTTTCGCCGGCCGCGTGCCAGCCGGCGACGGCTTCGCGCATCGCCGCGACCGTCTCGAAAACCGTGATCCCAGCCATGGACTTCTCTTTCTCGTCTGCGTCGATCTTCGCAGCCCTCATCCTGAGGAGCCGCGTAGCGGCCTCTCGAGGATGCCCCAGGAGGTTCCGGAACCGTCTGAAGCACCTTTCGAGACGCGGACTTCGTCCGCTCCTCAGGATGAAGCCTGAGAGGAACAGGCCGATCTCCGTCCGGGACGGGTAGCAAATCCGGTGTCGATGGCCAATATCAGAACCAACGAGAACGATTCCGTCGGATCGATGGGTTGATGAGCGACAAGAACGATCGCGCTGTCGGCAAGGCCGCCGCGACCACGCCGACAGGGCATTCGCAGCCAGGCGAAATCGACCGCTTCCTCGGAGCGGCGAAGCGGCTGGCGCCGCTGGCAACGGGGCAGGCCGGACGGCTGGTCTTCGCGCTCGATGCCACGATGAGCCGCCAGCCGAGCTGGGATCTCGCCTGTTCGCTGCAGGCGCGGATGTTCGAGGTCGCCGGGCAGAGCGGGGGGCTCGCGGTCCAGCTCGTCTATTTCCGGGGTATCGGCGAATGCCGCGCCTCGGGATGGGTCGGCGAGCCCGAACGGCTGACCGGATTGATGCGCAGGATCGCCTGCGAGGGCGGGCAGACGCAGATTGCCCGCGTTCTGCGCCATGTCCGCGACGAGGCGGCAAAGGTGCCGTTGCGCGCTTTCGTCTTTGTCGGCGACGCAATGGAAGAGGATGTCGATGCGCTGGGGGCGCTGGCGGGCGAGCTCGGCCTGCGCGGCATCCGCGGCTTCGTTTTCCAGGAGGGGGGCGATCCCGCCGCGAGCGCGGCCTTCGCGACGATCGCGCGGCTGACCGGCGGCGCGCATGCGCGCTTCGACGTGACGGCGCCGGCTTCGCTATTGGAACTGCTGCGCGGCGCGGCGGCTTACGCCGCTGGCGGGCGCGAGGCAATGCTGCGGCTCGCCGGATCGAGCCCGGCGGTCAAGGGCCTGCTCGCGGCCATGGACGGAGGGCGCAAGTGAGCCTGCTCTACGGCGTTGCCGTCCTGATCCTGGTCTGGTGGCTGGCGAAGCTGTTCGCCGGGACCAATCCCAAAATGCTTGCGCGGCTGATGAAAACTGTCGGCGGCGTCGCCTCGCTCGGCGTGGCCGGGCTCTTGATGGTGCGCGGACGCCTGGATATGGCGGTCTTTCTCGGCGGCATYGGCGCCTGGCTGCTCGGCTGGAGCGCGACAGGGCCGGGCGGTATCCGTTTTCCCTGGGCCGACCGGTCCGGGCCGAGCCCGGGCGCCAGCTCGAAGGTCGGCTCGGCGCTGCTGGAGATGGAGCTCGACCACGATAGCGGCGCGATGACCGGCAGCGTCAAGGCGGGCGCCTTTGCGGGCCGGCCGCTCGACAGCCTGGGAATGAGCGAGCTCAGCGCGCTGATGCGCGAATGCCTGGCGCGCGATCCCGATGGCACGCGCCTGCTAGAGGCATATCTCGACCGCCGGTCGCCCGGCTGGCGTGAAGACGCTCAGCGTGATCGCGACGCGGGGCAGGGCGGCGCGGCGGGCACGGGCGCGATGACGCAGCAGGAGGCCTACGAGATCCTGGGGCTTCAGCCGGGGGCGAGCGAGGAGGCGGTCCGCGAAGCCCACCGGGCTTTGATGAAGCGCATCCACCCGGATGCCGGGGGCACCAGCGGCCTTGCCGCTCGCGTCAACCAGGCCAAGGACGTCCTTGTGAAGCAGCGATAGCGAAGGGTGCGGGGAGTGCGTCTGCGACATGGCGTGAACTCCTTTCCCTGGCCGGTCAGCCCGCCCTGCGTCCTGACGGACGCAGGTTCGGCGATCTGTCTTTGCGATTGCGCATCGGATTCTCCCGAAAGCCGGATTCCACTTGTCGGTCCGATGCTCAGCTGCGGGTGGCGAAGCAGGAGAAGCCGCCGCGCTTCAGCTGCGCGCAGGCGTTCTGCGCGTCCTTCGGATCTTCAAAGCCGGCGAAGCGGGCGCGGAAAAGGGTGGAGCCGCCCTTCTCGACCTTCTCGGTGAAGGGCGAGGCGCTGGCCAGCGAGCCGGAAGCCTTGGCGCGAGCACGGGCCAGGATCTCCTTGGCCTTACCCTCGTCATCGGTCGCACCGAGCTGGATCACCCATTTTCCGGAGGCCACGACCGCAGCCTGATGAGACATGGCGGGAGCGGGCTCGGGGGCCTGCACCTTCGCCGGCGCGGCTTCTGCCTTGCGGGCCACGCTGGCGGCCGGCGCTTCGGCCTTTGCCTCGGCGACCTTCACCGGCTCGGCGACGGGCTCGGGCGCCCTGGCGATGGAGGAGGTGACGTCGACATTCGCCGGCGGGCGCAGAACCTTGGCGTCGGCCGGCTGGGCGCCGATCGACCAGCGCATCGCTGATGGCGTCGTGGTCGCGGAGACCGGGCGCATGCCGGAGATCTGCAGCGGCTGGCCACCGGCGACGGCGACCGGGCGCGGCGGCGCGATCGGCGTGGTGGTCGGCATCGGGGCATAGGCGCGGGCGGCGGCTGGGAGCGGCTGTTGCTCTTCAGCCTGGGGCTGCTGGCGCGGGCGCGGAACCGGGATAGGCGCCGGCTCGGCAGCGGCCTGCTGGCTGGCGGCAGCGCGCGGGCGCTCCTCCGGCTCAGGTGCCTCGGCGACCATCACCGAGGAACGGCCACTGGTCGCGGCGCGCGGCAGATTGGCCAGCACGAGGTCGGTCATGATCTTGTCGCGCGAAGCACCGGAACGGCCGCCGAGCACGACCGAGACGACGTGCCGGCCTTCAGACTTGGCCGAAGTCATCAGGTTGAAGCCGGAGGCGCGGGTGTAGCCGGTCTTGATGCCGTCGACGCCCTCGACCTTGCCGAGCAGGCGGTTATGGCCGCGGATGGTGCGGCTGCCATACTGGAACGCCCGCGTCGAGAAGAGCGGGTAGTATTTCGGGAAGCGCTCCTGGATGGCGCGGGCGAGAATGGTGAGATCGCGCGCGGTGGTCAGGTTCGGCGGCGAATGCGGCAGGCCGTGCGGGTTGTAGAAGCGCGTCGAGCTCATGCCGAGCGACCGCGCCTTGCGCGTCATCTGCTCGGCGAAAGCCTCTTCGGAGCCGGCGATGTTCTCGGCGACGACGACAGAGGAGTCGTTGGCCGAGAGCGTGATCATGCTCTTGATCACGTCCTCGACCGCAATGGTCGAGCCGGGGCGCAGGCCGAGCTTGGTCGGCGGCTGCGAGGCGGCGTAGGACGAGACCTTCAGCCCGGAATCCATCGAGAAGCGGCCGCGCTCCATCTGCTCGAACAGCATGTAGAGCGTCATGACCTTGGTGAGCGAGGCCGGGATGCGCGCGGCATCCTCGTTGACCGCGTGCAACGTGCGGCCGGTCCTGGCATCGACCACCATCGCCGCGTAGGGCGGCGTGTAGCCGCCGCCTGCCGCATGATGCCGGCGCTTGCGCGCCTCGGCCGGGGAGGAGGCCATCGTGGCCGCGACTGCGGCGATGCCGATCAGCCCGACAACGGCCCGCAGACGCGGCCGCTGAAACACAACGCAACCCAGAACCATGAACTCGCCTCGAACTCACTGTCGTTCCCGTCCCGCGCTCATTTTCGTGGCACGCAGGACACAGTAGGGGGAGGTTAGGAGGATGCGGTTACGGAGCCGTTAAAACTTGAACGGTTGCGACCGGAACGATCTGCGTTTGGTGCAATGCAGCGTCCTGTTGACATTCATGTTGCAATGCACAATATGGCGCCAGTCCCGGTGGTGATCTCTTCATACGACCTTGGGGCGACGCGTAGGGCCGCTTTGGCCCATTCACTCTGAGGCGGCACCCAAGGTGCCAGGGAGAGACGACCCATGATCCAGCAGTTCGAGACCATCCAGAAGGCTTCCAAAGAGAACGTCGACGCCGCCCTGAAGGCTTTCGGCGTCACCTCCAAGAGCGTGCAGACGATCGCCGTCGAGGCGACCGACTACGCCAAGAAGTCCTTCGAGGCCGGCACCGCCACGCTCGAGAAGCTCGCCGGCGTGAAGACTTTCGACAAGGCCCTGGAGATCCAGGCCGACTACTTCAAGACTTCGTTCGAGGGCGCGGTCGCCCAGCTCACCAAGATGGGCGAGCTCTACACCGCTCTCGCCAAGGACGCTTACAAGCCGTTCGAAGGCATCGTCGCGAAGGCTGTCCCGACCGCTCCGAAGGCGTGATGCCGGCAGGCCGCCGAAAGGTGGCCTGACCTTGAGCGAGTTTCGGTTGCGTATGGAGCCCGGTCGCGAGACCGGGCTTTTCTGTTGGGGCCGACGGGCTCGGCGTTACGGTGTGAATATCGGGCGTTCGCCGCCAGGCCCGGCATCAAGCTTCGAAAATATGGCCAGCGCGCTCGAGCAAGTTTTTGGATTTATCCCAATCGCCGCCGGGAACGAGGATATGCTCGCCGTCGAAGGTGCAAATCACGAAGACGCCGACGCCATTCGCGGAGAGGGGCGCAATTAGCGAGCGCACGATTCCGGTCGCGTTGAAGGGGATGGGGCCGATGCTGCGGAAGCAGCGCCAATTCAACTCGGCTTCGACTGTTTCGGGAATCCGCTCCTGCAGGCAGACAAGAGTGAGTTCGTCGCCGGCCCGTATCGCAGCGGAAAAGCCAGGGCCGTCGAACCAGTTCGGAAGAGGCGATGCGGCTCCAAGGCGCGCGACGCCGTAAATGCCGGAAACGCTGCGCAGCTTTACGGCAATCGACATCGTCGGACCCTCCGTCGCGGTCTTCGCTTCCGCCCATCCGCCGGCCTGGGAGCGGGCGTTGCCCCTGAGCCGGCGCTTTGATCCCTTCGCCGCGACATCGGGGGCGAGGCGGATCCCCTTGTCACGGAACAGATTTCAATCGGCAAGGCCATCCCGGCACATCGTCGGTCTCGCGGTGGCGGCCGATTGCGCAGGAGTGCATGCCGACCTTCTTTTTGAACCGATTGAAAACGCGGCCCGTTGGGCGCATCTCTAGGGGGGAATGCGCCGCCGTCGCGGTGCCGGAGGTTTCGGTTCTCGCCATGCTCGACAAATCAGTGCCGCCCCGCACGCTCAAGCTCAACGCCGCCGACAACGTCGTCGTTGCGGTCGACCCGGTCGATGCCGGCGTGACGGCGGCGGGCGTCGAGGCGCTGAAGCGGATCCCGCGCGGGCACAAGATGGCGATCACCCCGATCGCCAAGGACCAGCCGATCCGCAAGTTCGGGCAGATCATCGGCTTCGCGACGAACGACATTGTGCCGGGCGAATGGGTGCACGAGCACAATACGGGCTTCCATGCCTTCGATCGCGACTACGCCTTCAGCGCCGAGGCCAAGCCCGAATTCGTGCTGCCGGTCGAGCAGCAAGCGACGTTCGAGGGCTTCCGCCGGGCCAATGGCAAGGCCGGCACGCGCAACTATGTCGGCATCCTCACTTCGGTGAACTGCTCGGCCTCCGCCGCGCGCTTCATGGCCGAGGAGGTGAAGCGTTCCGGTTTGCTCGACGATTATCCCAATGTCGACGGGGTGATCGCGCTCACCCACGGCACCGGCTGCGGCATCGACTACAATGGCGAGAGTTTCGAGGTGCTGAAGCGCACCACCTGGGGCTATGCCTGCAACCCCAACATGGCGGCGGTGCTGGTCGTGGGCCTCGGCTGCGAGGGCTTCCAGATCAGCCGCATGAAGGAGGCCTATGGCGTCACCGAGAGCGACGTCTTCCGCACGCTGACGATCCAGGAGACGGGCGGGACGAAGAAGGCCGTCGCCGCCGGCATCGACGCGCTGAAGACCATGCTTCCGATCGCCAACAAGGCGGCGCGCGAGACAGTGCCGGCTTCCGAGCTGATGCTTGCGCTGCAATGCGGCGGCTCGGATGGCTATTCGGGCATCACCGCCAACCCGGCGCTGGGGGCCGCCGTCGACATCCTCGTCGAGCATGGCGGCACGGCGATCCTCTCCGAGACGCCCGAGATCTACGGCGCCGAGCATCTGCTGACGCGCCGCGCCGCGACGCGCGAGGTCGGCGAAAAGCTCGTCGGTATCATCAAGTGGTGGGAGGATTACACCGAGCGCGCCCGGATGAGCATGAACAACAACCCCTCGCCGGGAAACAAGGCGGGCGGGCTCACCACCATCCTGGAGAAGTCGCTCGGCGCTGCCGCGAAGGGCGGCACGAAGACGCTCTCGGCGGTCTATCACTATGCCGAGCCGGTGACGGAGAAGGGCTTCGTCTACATGGACACGCCCGGCTACGATCCGGTCGCGGCGACGGGGCAGGTGGCCGGTGGTGCCAATATCCTCGCCTTCACCACCGGCCGCGGCTCCGCCTATGGCTGCAAGCCGACGCCCTCGATGAAACTCGCGACCAATACGCCGATCTACGAGAAGATGATCGACGACATGGACATCAATTGCGGCGATGTGCTCGACGGCGTCTCGCTGGAGCAGAAGGGCCGCGAGATCTTCGAGAAGCTGCTCAAGGTCGCCTCGGGCGAGAAGACCAAATCCGAGCAGCTCGGCTATGGCGACGCCGAATTCGTGCCCTGGCAGATCGGCGCGACGATGTGAGGGCGGCCGGGCAGGGCTTTCCTCAGCCCTGCAGCAGCCTGACGCGCGTGCCCCAGGGGTCGAGGCTCTCGAACCCGCCGGAGAGCGGCGTTGTCGTGACGCCGGCCGCAGCGAGGCGGTCGGCCTGAGCGGCCATCAGCTCGCGCTTTTCCGCCATCAGCGAGAACCAGGCGAGGCCGGTGCTGCCTTCGTCGCGCGGCCCGGCGCCCGCGCTGTTCCAGGTGTTCAGCGCCAGGTGATGATGGTAGCCGCCCGAGGACAGAAAGCTCGCGGTATCGCGCCGGCTCGTCGGCGCCAGACCGAGCAGATCGCGATAGAAGCGGTCGCCCGCATCGACATCGCCGACGCGCAGATGGATGTGCCCGATGCGCAACCCGTCCGGCGCCTTGGCGTAGTCGGTTGCGCGCGTATCGGTGAGCGCCAGGATGCCGTCGACGTCGAGCCGGTGGGTGCCCATCACGACCCGGCCGTTTTCCCAGCGCCAGCCTTCGGCGGGGCGGTCGGCATAGACCTCGATGCCGTTGCCTTCGGGATCGTTGAGATAGACGGCCTCGCTGACGCTGTGGTCGGCGAAGCCCGTCAACGGCGTGCGGTTGCGCGCGACATGGATCAGCCAGCGCGCCAGATCGCGCCGGCTCGGCATCAGGAAAGCGATGTGGAAGAGCCCGGCGGCGGTCGGAGGCTCCAGCGCCGCATCCGGCCGCGGCTCCAGCGTGAGCAGGGCGCCTTCGCCGGTGCCGAGCGTGACGGAGGCGGCGCCGCGCGCCAGCACGGACAGGCCGATGACGTCGCGGTAATAGTTGGTCACACGCTCGACATCGCGCACCTTGAGCGCCGCGGCACCCACCCTGATCGGCGTCCTGCTTGCGAAGCCCGGCCCCGCTGCGGGTGCTGCGACCGGTCCCCCCTCGGCGCGGGCGGCGAAGGATGCGGCTGCCGCGAGCGAGGAGGCTCCTGCGAGCTGAAGCAGGGTGCGGCGGGTGTGGGCGCTGTTCATCGCTCGGCATGCTCGCACATTGGAGAAAACGTGCGGCTTCAAGGCCATGAAATTCCGCCCGGCGCATCTCACAAGCGCGTGGCGGATTGTCCGCCGATGATTTTCGGCAGGTCTCGCAGCAGGGCTGCGGCGATTTTTCGCGACGCCCTGAACCGGATCGGTTCAGGCTGCGACCAAGCAGCGGGCCGGCGCGACCGTCGAGGTGGGCCGGCTTATCTGCCATCGGTTGGGGACATCATGAAGACCGTGTTTCTCGTAACGATCCCGCGTGTTCTGCTCGGGCTGCTTTTCCTCGTCAGCGCCATCGACGGCTTTTGGTGGCTGGCGACCGGGACCAATCTCATTCATCCGCCGACGAGCGAACGCGGGCTCGCCTTCGAGGCGGCCCTTCAGAACTCGGGCTTCATCTGGCCGATGGTCAAGGTGGTGAACCTGGTCGGGGGATTGAACCTGCTGTTCAACCTGGCGCCGGCCTTGGGCCTCGCGCTGCTCGCGCCGATCATGACGGTGATCGTGTTCTTCCACCTCGTGCTGAACCCGCAGGGTCTTCCCATCGCGCTCATCATGACGGTGCTGGGCTTGCTGCTGGTCTTCGCCTATCGCGACCGCTACCGGGCGCTGTTCCGGTAGAAGCGGTCTCCTGTACGGAAGCTCTGGCCCATTCTCGCGTCATGGTCGGGCTTGGCCCGACCATCCACGTCTTCGTTCACAATATGCGGTGCCCAAGACGTGGATGCTCGCCACAAGGGCGAGCATGACGGGGCAACTGCGCTCCCGGCAAATCTCTCAGATCGAGAAGCCCTTGAGCCGGTCGCCGAGCAGGCCGATCCGCTCGGCTGCGACATTGGCGATCGCGATGCGCAGATGGTTTTCCTGCCCAGGCCCGAAATAGGGGCCGGGCAGGGCGAGGACGCCGCGCTCCTCTACCAGGCGGCGCACGACCTCGGCTGCCGGCGTGCCTTCGAAGGGGTGGGCGACATAGGCGAAATAGGCGCCTGCCGACAGCACACGCCAGTCGTTCAGCGGCGCCATCGCCCCGCGGAACGATGCCGCGCGGTCGTTGATCTCGGCGCGGTTGCGCTCGCGCCAGTCGCGGATGCCGTCGATGCCCCAGGTGATGGCGGTCTGCCCGGCTCGAACCGGGCTGATCTGCACGCAGTCGAGCACCTTGCCGATCTGGGTTAGGACGGCCTCTCCTGCCGTAATGGCTCCGAGCCGCCAGCCGGGAACGGCATAAGCCTTCGAGAAGCTGTAGAGACCGATCACTGAATCCTGCCAGCCGCTTGCGGTGAAGACCTCATGCGGCGTTGCGATAGTGGCGGGCAGGAAGTCGCGATAGGTCTCGTCGAGCACCAGCCAGATGCCGCGCCGGGCACAGAGTGCGGCGAATGCCGCAATGGTTTCCGGTGGGTAGACCGCGCCCGTCGGGTTGTTGGGCGTGACCAGCACGATCGCGCGGGTGCGATCGTCGATCAGCGCCTCTGCCGTCGCCGTGTCGGGGACGAACCCGGCCTGGGGTGCGCAGGGCAACGGGCGCGGCTCGATGCCTAGCATCGTCAGCGTCATCTCGTGATTGAAGTACCAGGGCGTCGGCAGCAGCACGTTGTCGCCGGCTCGGGCGAGCGCCATCATGGTCACGGCGTAGGCCTGATTGCAGCCCGAGGTGACGGCCACTTCGCCGGGGGCGAAGGGCGCGCCGTAGATCCGCGAAATCTCCGCCGCATAGGCTGCGCGCAGCGATGCGTCACCGGTGATGCTGCCATAGCGCGTGGCGGAGGCGTCCGCAGCCGCCTCGGCGAGCTTGTCGAGCAGCACCTGCGGCGGCGGCGAGCCGGGGACGGCCTGCGACAGGTCGACCAGCGGTCCGAAGCGCCCGTCATAGGCGCGCGCCCAGCCCTGGGCCTCGGGGATGGGCGGGGTGCCGGTGTCGATGAGATCGGGATTGAGCGGGGCGAGCAGGGGCGTCGGCATGATCCGACTGGTTTGCTGCCTGCGCCTCGTTGCGTCAATCGCCTTGGAAGCGTCGCAAGCGCGGCCCATATCTGGCGGGCTTCCAGTTCAACCGGGTGAGCGCAGCCATGCAGGACGAGACCGAGGACGCGATCGCCGAGCTTCATGCGATGCTCGACCGGGCCGACAGCATTCTCAGCTTCACAGGCGCCGGCATCTCGACGGAATCGGGCGTGCCGGATTTCCGTTCGCCCGGTTCGCCCTGGATGGTCAACAAGCCGATCCCGTTCGAGGCGTTCGTGCAGAGCCGCGAGGCGCGGATCGAGGCCTGGCGGCGCAAATTCACGATGGACGACCACTATCGCGAGGCCCGGCCCAATATCGGCCATCAGGCCCTGGCGAAGCTGGTCGCGGACGGGCGTTCCCCCGCCATCATCACCCAGAACATCGACGGGCTGCACCAGGCCTCCGGCGTGCCGGCCGATCAGGTGATCGAGCTGCACGGCAACGGCACCTACGCGACCTGCCTCACATGCGGCTGGCGCCATGAGCTCGCGGCGATCCGCCCGGCCTTCGAGGCGAGCGGCGAGCCGCCGAGCTGCATCATGTGCACGGGGCCGGTGAAATCGGCGACGATCTCTTTCGGCCAGGCGATGCCGCAGGAGGCGATGATGCGGGCGCAGGCGCTTGCGCTGGATTGCGACCTCTTCCTCGTCGTCGGCTCGTCGCTGGTCGTCTACCCTGCGGCGACGCTGCCCGTGATCGCGAAGCGGCAGGGCGCGAAGCTCGTCATCCTCAATCGGGAGCCGACGGAGCTCGATCCGATCGCCGATCTCGTCATCCGCGCGGAAAGCGGAGCGGCCCTGGGGCGGCTCGCCCCCTGAGTCGATAGGCTCGATAGGAGCCATCCGAGGCCGGTCCCGCATCCTGACGGGCGCGAGCGGCAGTTTCCGCACCATCGGAGCCCGCGGAGATGTGGACGACGGCGTGGGGGCTGTATACCGCATCCTTAGCGATGCTATCGTGGCTACACGAATCAAGCGTTGTGCGTGGGGGCGAGCGGCACATGTCCGACGAATTCGGTGAGAGCGGGCGGCCACCGATGGGTCCCATCCAGTCACTCAACCGCGTCATGCGGCTCGATGGGCCAAGCGGTCACGCTTCCGAGGTTCCGGTCGAGATTGCCGGCTACGTCAAATGGTTCGACGTCTCGAAAGGCTACGGCTTCGTCGTTCCCGAAACGGGCGGCGCCGATATCCTCGTGCATGTCACCATTCTGAAGCGCGATGGTTTCAATACGATAGCGGAAGGCGCTCGCATCGTGCTCGAAGCCGTCGAGAAGAATCGCGGGCGCCAGGCCGTGAGGGTGCTCTCGATCGACACCTCCTCCGGGCGCCACCCCTCCGAGATGCCGATGGCGCGCACGAACGTCGCGGTTACGCCGACCAGCGGGCTCGAGCTCATGGTGGTGAAATGGTTCAACCGGCTGCGCGGCTTCGGCTTCGTCTCAAAGGGCGAGGGCGCACCCGACATCTTCGTGCATATGGAGACGCTGCGGCGCTACGGCCTCGTCGAGCTGATCCCGGGACAGACAGTTCTGGTGCGCTACGGCCCCGGGCCGAAGGGGTTGATGGCCGCAGAGATCAGGCTCGAGCAGGGCGGTGCTGCCGTCTCGCATTGACGAACCGCTAAGCATGACGACGAAATCGGGCGCGTCGCCGAGCCGCTGTCGGCGACATTCCGGCCGATCGGCTTAAGCACGCAGTTCGCTTTTACGCTTCCTCAATCGACGCGCTTATGATGAGGCTTTCTCGGGAGGCCTCTCCATCCTCGTTCTCGTCAGCGATCACGACGGCCGGCGCCATTCACTGCAGCGTACGCTCTCGCTCTGGGGCGCCTGTTCGGCGTGCGGCCCGAGCGAGCTGGGCTCCGTTACGGCAAGCGGTCGGCTGCTCGTCGTCGATCTCGACCTGTCGAGCCGCGCCGCCATCGAGACGGCGCGTACCATCCTCGCACCCTATCGACTCGCCGGAGCGCCCTGCCTTTTCTTGCTGGGAGACATGTCGCCGCGTTCTCAGACGCAGGCTCACGCACTCGGTGCGCGCGAGGTGCTGTCCGTCGACGCGCCTCGCTCCGTTCTGCTGGACAGGGTCGGCCATCTGCTCGGCTCGGCCGCTCCGACGAGCACCGGCGCCGGGCTCCAGGGCCGTTTCATCGCAGCCTCGGCAGCCCTCGGCGATCTGCTCGATGCGGCTGCGACCGGGGGACATCTGCCGGCAGCGGCGATCAACGGCAGCGTCGAGGCGCTCAATCGTGCGGCGGAAGGCGGTGACCTCGATGCGTGGCTCGATCTCGTCTGGCAACATGACGACGCCACCTATCAGCATTGCCTGCTCGTCTCGGGGCTGGCGGCCGCTTTTGCGCACCGCCTCGGCTTCGGCGAGGCCGATCGACGGCTCATCACCGGCGCGGCCGTGCTTCACGACATCGGCAAGGCGCGGATTCCGCTCGCAATTCTGCGCAAGCCCGGCGGACTGACGGCGGAGGAGCGCAAGACCATCTGGCAACATCCGCAGATCGGCCATGACATGCTGGTCGCGCAGGGTGGATACGCGCCGATGATTCTGGCTGTGGTGCTTTCACACCACGAATACCTCGACGGATCCGGCTATCCGCAGGGACTGATTGGCGGCCAGATTCCGGATCCGGTTCGGATGATCACGATCTGCGACATCTATGCGGCCCTGATCGAGCGGCGCCCCTACAAGCCGCCGATGCCCCCGGAGGAGGCCTATGCCGTGCTGGTCGGGATGGCGGGAAAGCTCGATCGCGATCTGGTGCGGGTTTTTGGCGAAGTGATCGTCGCCGCCTCGGCCGCCCGCCTCGGACGGCATATCGAGACGAGGGCGATGCCGACGCGGCTGTCCGGAACCGCGGGCTAGGCACCTAGACGGCGAAGGAGGTTCCGCAACCACAGGAACTCGTCGCATTCGGGTTGGTGATGCGGAAGGACTGACCAATCAGGTCGTCGACGAAGTCGATGGTGCAACCCTCCAGCAGATCGAGCGAGGTCTCGTCGATCAGGACGGTCGCGCCGTCGCGCTCGATGACGAGATCGTCCGGCGCCCGCTCCCGGTCGACGTCGAAGATATATTGGAAGCCGGAGCAGCCGCCACCGGCGACGCTGACGCGCAGCATCGAGCCCGGCGGCTCCTGAGCCATCACCGAGAGAATTCGTTTCGCGGCATTTGCGGTGACCGCGATGCCGCGCGGGTTGACCGCAAGATCGGTCGACATGGGCAGATGCTCCTTGCACCCTGGTTGTCCTGAAAGGTAATGGCCCCGCAGCGCCTCTACAAGCACGGCGCCGCGACGGGGCTGCCATGCCGGATCCACAGAGCCCACCCTTCGGCTTTTCCTTCGCTGCCGGCATCGAGCCGGGAGAGCGCTGGCGCGCGCCTTATGCCTGCCGCTCCAGCATGAGCCGCGGGCGGCTCGTCGGCGAGCCGGCCTCCGCGACGCGCGGCGAATTCCAACGTGATCGCGACCGCATCATCCATTCGACCGCCTTCCGCCGGCTGAAGCACAAGACACAGGTCTTCGTGTCGCACGAAGGCGACCACTACCGGACCCGGCTGACCCACACGATCGAGGTCGCACAGATCGCCCGCGCCCTGGCGCGCGCGCTCGGCCTCGACGAGGACCTGGCCGAGGCGCTGGCGCTGGCGCACGACCTTGGCCATACGCCCTTCGGCCACACCGGCGAGGACGCGCTGGAAGAGTGCATGACCGGCTTCGGTGGTTTCGACCACAACGCCCAGACGCTCCGGATCGTGACGCGGCTGGAGCAGCGCTATGCCGATTTCGACGGACTCAATCTGAGCTGGGAGACACTGGAAGGCCTCGTCAAGCACAACGGCCCGTTGCTCGACCGAGAGGGCAGGCCGACGGCGCGTTATGCCAAGGCCGGCATCCCCATCGCGATCGTCGAGTATCAGCAGCGTCAAGATCTCTGGCTCGATAGCTATGCCTCGGCCGAGGCGCAGGCCGCGGCACTGGCCGACGACATCGCCTACAATGCCCACGACATCGACGACGGCCTGCGGGCCGGGCTGTTCGGCCATGCCGAACTCAGAGCCGTGCCGTTCCTGGCGGAACTGCTTGGCGAGATCGAGCGATTGCATCCGGGATTGGAACGGCCGCGCCTGACCAATGAGCTCGTCCGCCGGGTGATCACCCGATTCGTCGAGGACGTGATCCGGGAGGCGCAGGCGCGGCTCGTGGCGCTGGCGCCGGCCGACGCCGATGCGATCCGGCGCGCGGACGCGCCGGTCGTCGCCTTCTCGCCAGCGATCGAGGCCGCCGACCGCGCCATCAAGGGCTTCCTCTATCCCAACATGTACCGGCACCCGCGGATCGCGCCGATCCGCGAGCAGGCGGCGCAGGTGGTGCGCGAGCTGTTCGAGCGCTTCAGCGCCGATCCTGCTGCAATGCCGGAGGAATGGGCGGCGGGCTGCGACGGGCTCGACGATCACCGCCGGATGCGCCGCATCGCCGACTACATTGCCGGCATGACGGACTGGTATGCGCTCGACGAGCACCGTCGTCTGTTTGACGTTACCCCCCCGCTGCGATAGGGCCGGGCGGCTTTCCTCCGCATTCGTGGCCGCAATGAACCTGTTCGAGATCTATTCCGCCCGTCTTCACGCCGCGCTCTCGGCACTCGCCGAGCGAGGCTCGCTTCCGGCCGGCCTCAATCTCGCGCGCGTCGTGGTCGAGCCGACCAAGGATCCGGCCCATGGCGATCTCGCCACCAATGCCGCGATGGTGCTGGCCAAGGATGCCGGCACGAACCCACGGGCACTGGCAGCGCTGCTGGTCGAGGAACTGGCGAAGGACCCGGAGATCACCAAGGCGGAGATCGCCGGCCCCGGCTTCATCAACCTGACGCTGCAGCCGGCCGTGTTCACGGCGGTGCTGAAGGCGGCCATCGAGGCCGGGCTGGATTACGGGCGCGGCGCGCAGAAGCCGGAACCCAGGGTCAATGTCGAGTATGTCTCGGCCAACCCGACCGGGCCGATGCATGTCGGCCATGGCCGCGGCGCCGTGTTCGGCGACGCGTTGGCGAGCCTGCTCGCCTTCGCCGGACATGACGTCACGCGCGAATACTACATCAACGATGCCGGCGCGCAGGTCGACGTGCTCGCCCGCTCGGCGTTCCTGCGCTACCGCGAGGCGCTGGGGGAGGATATCGGCGCGATCCCGGAAGGGCTCTATCCCGGTGATTATCTGATCTCGGTCGGGCAGTCGCTGGCCGACCGATACGGGCCGGCGCTGCGCGACAAGGCCGAGTGGGACTGGCTCCCGCTCGTCCGGCAGGCCGCGATCGACGGCATGATGGCGATGATCCGCGACGATCTTGCTGCGCTCGGCGTCGTCCACGACCTCTTTTTCTCGGAGCGCTCGCTGCAGGGCAGGGACGGCGATGTCAACGCCGTGCACCAGACCATCGAGGATCTGCGCTCGCGCGATCTGGTTTACGAGGGCCGGCTGCCGCCGCCGAAGGGGCAAAAGGACGAGGATTGGGAGGATCGCGAGCAGACCCTGTTCCGCGCCACCCGGTTCGGCGACGATGTCGACCGGCCGCTGCTGAAGTCGGACGGCAGCTACACCTATTTCGCCAACGACATCGCCTATCACCGCTCGAAGTTCGTCCGCGGTTTCCCGGAGATGATCGACGTCTGGGGCGCCGACCATGGCGGCTATGTCAAGCGCATGCAGGCGGCGGTGAAGGCGGTGACGAACGGGCAGGGCTCGCTCGACGTCAAGCTCTGCCAGCTCGTGCGCCTGCTGCGCAACGGCGAGCAGGTGCGCATGTCCAAGCGCTCCGGGGATTTCGTCACCCTGCGGGAGGTCATCGACGAGGTCGGCCGCGACGCCGTGCGCTTCATGATGATTTTCCGCAAGAACGACGCGACGCTGGATTTCGACCTCGCCAAAGTGGTCGAGCAGTCGAAGGACAATCCGGTCTTCTACGTCCAGTACGCGCATGCGCGCTGTGCTTCGATCTTCCGTCAGGCGCGCGAGGTTTTCCCCGATCTCGATCTCTCGCCGGCGGCGCTGGCCGGAGCCGATCTCTCGATCCTGACCGACGAGGCCGAGGTCGGCATTCTCAAGACGATCGCGGCCTATCCGCGAATCATCGAGGGAGCGGCCGCGGCGCACGAGCCGCATCGCGTGGCATTTTTCGTCCACGAACTGGCGAGCGCTTTCCACTCATTGTGGAACAAGGGCAAAGACTCGCCGCAATTACGATTCGTTAATCAAACTGATCGAAAGTCGACCTTGGCGAGATTGGCGTTCGTGCACGCAGTGCGCAGCGTCCTTGCTTCCGGTCTGGCTGTCGCCGGAGTTGCGGCGCCGGAAGAGATGCGCTGACGGAGATTTCCGGCGGCGCGCACGAGGTCAAGTTGACCGCGCGGGATATCGCCTTTTCCATAGGGGGAGGCGGCTCGTGCTGCAATGGATCGTACCATGAGTGAGCCCGCTAGGAATCGTTTCGCGCTCGATCTTGAAGATCTCGAGCGCCAGCTTCGCGGGGCAGGGCAGGCGCCGCGCTCCGGCCATGCGCCCGATCCGCTGGCGGAGCTGACCCGCATCGTCGGGCAGGACGACCCGCTGAAGGATATCTTTGCCGAGCGCCGTGCGGCGGCGCCGCGATCGGTGCCGCGACAGGAGCCGAGCTTCGAGGTTGTGCCGCCGGCTCCCGCGCCGGCCGTGCCCCTTCAGGCTGCGCCGCCGGCCGAGCTGCGCGGTGCCCTTGATGAATTCGAGGCGCTGCTGCGGCAGACCGAGCCGAGGCGGCAGGCGCAGACCTCCGCCGCTCCGGCCGCGCCGCCGCAGGTTCATGCCGAACCTCAGTATGACGATTATGATCTGCCCGAGCCGCTGCCTTACACCCAGCCGGCACCGATGCGCGGCGGCGTGCAGGCCCGCGACCTCGATGAGCAAGGCGGCGTCCATGCGATGCAGGCCGCCTATGCCGAAGAGCCGGCGCAATATTCCTATGCGCAGGCCCAGCACTCCTACGCCCAGGCCCAGCACGGCGCTCAGGCCCAGGAATATGCCGAAGACGATCTGCCGGATCTGGAACCGCGTCGCTCGCGCAAGGGGCTCTGGGCGGCCGCGGCGGTCATCGCCGTCGGCCTCGTCGGCGTCGGCGCGACCTTCGCAATGCGCGGCGGTTCGGCGACCAAGGACGGCCAGCCACCGATGATCGCGGCCGACCGTGGCCCGGTCAAGGTCGAGCCCGCCAATCCGGGCGGCGCCGAGATTCCGAACCAGAACAAGCAGATCTACGAGCGCAGCGCCGAGGCTCCGCAAGGCCAGAGCAAGCTGGTCAACAATGAGGAGCAGCCGGTCGACGTTCAGCAGGCCGCCCGCTCGATGCCGCCCCGCGTCGTCATGCCGGGGCCCGGTGCCGGATCGGCTCTGGCCGCCGCGCCGAGCGCGCCGGAGCGCAGCATCACGCCGGCCGAGCCCGGCCTGATCCCGATGCCTCCGGTGCCGGGGCTGGGCGAGCCGCGCAAGGTCCGCACGGTCGCGATCCGTCCCGATGGAACGCCGGTTCCCACCGGAATCGACCAGCCGATCGCGACGGGCTCGGCCCCGAGCCGCTCGCTCGGCACTGCCACGGCGAGTGCGCAGCCCTCGCCGCAGCGCTCCGCAGCTGCGGCGCCCGCTCCTGCCGCGCCCAAGGTTCAAGAGCGTGCGACGACACCGCCTGCCGCGACCACGCCGGCGGCTCCGACCCGTCTTGCCAGCGCTCCGGCGTCGGCCGCACCCGAGGCTGCTCCGGCGACGGCCGCGGTACGGGCCGGGACCGGCGATTTCGTGGTGCAGCTCGGCGCGCCGGGCAGCGAAGCCGAGGCTCGGGCCACCTTTGCCGCGCTGCAGCGCAAATATCCGCAGCAGCTCGGCGGCCAGTCGCCGATCGTCCGAAAGACGGAGCTGGCCGGCGGCAAGACCGTCTATCGCCTGCGCGTCGGACCTTATTCCCGCGAGGATGCGTCGACGATGTGCTCGGCGCTCCAGGCCGCGGGCGGGCAGTGCTTCATCGCGAAGAACTGAGCTCGCGCGGAGCAGGTTGAGAATTGGGCGGCGGCATCCGGAAGGGTGCCGCCGTTCTGCTTTGAAACCGGCGCATGGCGGGGTGAGGGGCGTGCTTGTTTCACCGCCCCGACCGTGCGAGTAGCCTGCCAACAACAGAAGGCTGCCAAGGATATCACGGCAGCCGTTGCTAGCTGGAGGTTACCCCATGGATCGCCGTCATTTCGTCAAGGTCGCGGGCGCGGGCGCGGCCGGGAGCGCGGCCATCGCTGCCCCCGCAATCGCGCAGTCGCAGCCCAAGATCAACTGGCGGCTGACCTCGAGCTATCCGAAGAGCCTGGATACGCTCTACGGCATCTCGACCCATGTCGCGAAGCGCGTCGCAGAGGCGACCGACAACAACTTCCAGATTCAGGTCTTCGCGCCCGGCGAGATCGTGCCGGCCCTGCAGGCTCTCGACGCCGTCCAGAACGGCACCGTCGAGTGCAGCCACACGCTGGCGAGTTTTTATATCGGCAAGGACCCGGCCTTCGCTTTCGAGACCTCGCTGCCCTTCGGCTTCAACACGCGCCAGCAGAATGCCTGGCTCTATCAGGGCGGCGGGCTGGAGCTCTGCCGCGCCTTCATGAAGAACTACAACATCTACACCATCCCGTCCGGCAACACCGGTGCGCAGATGGGCGGCTGGTTCCGCAAGGAGATCAAGTCGCTGGAGGATCTGAAGGGGCTGAAGTTCCGTATCGCCGGCCTCGGCGGCCGGATCATGGCCCGCCTCGGTGTCGTGCCGCAGACCATCGGCGGCGCCGACATCTATCCGGCGCTAGAGCGCGGCACGCTCGATGCGGTCGAGTTCTCCGGCCCCTATGACGACGAGAAGCTCGGCTTCGTGAAGGTCGCCAAGTACTATTACTATCCGGGCTTCTGGGAGGGGAACGCCAATGTCAGCTTCCTCGCCAACCAGGACAAGTGGAACGAGCTGCCGGCCTCCTACAAGGCGATCGTCGAAGCGGCCTGCGCCGAGGCCAATGCGCTGTGCGTGGCCAAATACGACCACAACAATCCCGATGCGCTGATTCGCCTTGCCGGCACTGGCGCCGAGCTGCGGCCCTTCCCGCAGGAGGTGATGGCGGCTGCGTTCAAGGAGGCCTTCGCCATGTATGGCGAGCTTGCCGCCAGCAATCCCAACTTCAAGACTTTCTATGATTCCTTCCTTCCCTACTGGAAGAAGGAGCAGCTCTGGTTCCGCATCGCCGAGCTGCCGTTCGACGCGTTCAACGCGCAGAATTACCAGCAGGTGAAGTAACGCGATGGACGGGCGCGGATCATTCTTGACCGCGCCCGCGCCGCTTTCTAACCCGGTACGATGACATCGCGCGCCTTCATCGCCGGCTGCCTCGGCACGAGCCTCACTGCGGACGAGCGCGCCTTCTTCCGCGACGCCCGGCCCTGGGGCTTCATCCTCTTCAAGCGCAACACGCAGACGCCCGAGCAGGTTGCGGCTCTAACGGCGGAGATGCGCGAGACCGTCGGCTGGCATGCGCCGATCCTGATCGATCAGGAGGGCGGGCGCGTCCAGCGCATGGGCCCGCCGAACTGGCCGAAATATCCGTCGGCGCGCGCTTTCCACGCCATCAACGACCGCGTCCGCCAGCGCGAGATCGTCCGGCTTTCGGCGCGGCTGATGGCGCATGACCTGAAGAGCGTCGGCATCGACGTGGACTGCCTGCCGGTGCTCGACGTTCCCGTGGCGGGCAGCCATGACGTGATCGGCGACCGCGCTTATGCCTATGATCCCGATCAGGTGGCGCGGCTCGGCCGGGCGGCGGCCGAAGGGTTGATCGCCGGCGGCGTGCTGCCGGTCGTCAAGCACATGCCCGGCCACGGCCGCGCACGGGCCGACAGCCATCACGACCTGCCTGTCGTCGATGCTTCGCTCGACGAACTCAGGGCGCATGATTTCCGCCCGTTCCGGCACCTCGCCGACATGCCGTTGGCGATGACGGCGCATGTGGTGTTCACGGCGCTCGATCCGAAGCATCCGGCGACCGTCTCCCGCAAGATCGTGCGCGAGGTCATGCGTGGCGAGATTGGCTTCGACGGGCTGATCATGACCGATGATATTTCGATGAAGGCGCTGTCCGGTTCCTTCGAGGCCAAGGCGCGCGCCGCCATTCGCGCCGGCGTCGACGTGATCCTGCACTGCCACGGCATCATGGAGGAGATGGTCGCGATCGCCGGCGCGGTTCCGGAAATGACCGGAATCCGCGCACGCCGCGCGGCGGCGGCACTCGGCCGCATCCGGCACGAGCCCGAGCCGATCGATCTTGAGGCTGCGCGCGCGGAATTGGCCGCCGCGCTTGCGCTGAGCGCCTGAACAGCCGAATTTGCTTCGGTGCCGACCCTAGATCTCAGCCCTCATCCCGAGGAGCCGCGAAGCGGCGTCTCGAAGGATGGTCCAGAACGCACTGGATCCTCCTTCGAGACGCAGCCTGAGGGCTGCTCCTCGGGATGAGGGCAGAGAGATCGAGAGGCTCGATCGCGGCAGAGGGCAGAGCTGCATGACGGCCGAGTTGCCATTCGAGGAGGATGCCGCGCGCCGTGAAGGCGAGCCCTCGCTCGTTGTCGATGTCGACGGCTATGAGGGGCCGCTCGACCTGTTGCTCGATCTCGCGCGCCGCCAGAAGGTCGATCTTCATCGCATCTCGATCCTGGCGCTGGCGGAGCAATATCTCACCTTCGTCGAGGAGGCGCGGGCGCTCAGGCTGGAGCTCGCGGCCGACTACCTCGTGATGGCGGCGTGGCTGGCCTATCTGAAGTCGCGGCTGCTGCTGCCCGAGCCGCCCAAGGGGGAGGAGCCGAGCGCGGCCGATCTCGCTACGGCGCTGGCGCTCCGCCTGCGCCGGCTGGAAGCGATCCGCGCCGCCGCACGCAAGCTCGCCTCGCGCGAGCGGCTGGGCCAGGACATCTTCGCGCGCGGCGCCCCCGAGGAGATCGTCGCAGGCGCCCGTCCGGTCTGGGAAGCCGAGCTCTACGACCTGCTCGCGGCCTATGCCCATCAACGCCAGAAGCGGGTGCAGGGGCATATCTCGGTCGGCCATCGCGTCGTCTGGTCGCTGGTGGAAGCCCGCGAGGCGTTGCAGCGACTGATCGGCGAGGCCGGGGACTGGACCGAACTGGACAGCTATCTGACGCAATACATGACCTCCCATGGCCTGCCGGCGCGGGAGATGCGGGCGACGGTCAGGGCCTCGGCCCTGTCGGCCATGCTCGAAATGGTCAGGGAAGGGGTTCTCGACCTGCGGCAGAACGAGGCTTTCGCGCCGATCGAGCTGCGCCGTCGTTCGGCACGGCCGCAGATTCTGCCCTTCGCCGGCAAGGATGCCTCATGACTGCCGCGACGGCCGAACCTCTGGACGCTGCGGATGGCGGCGGCGTCGAAGCTTTCGCCCAGGCACAGCGCATCGTCGAGGCGCTGCTTTTCGCGTCGGCGGTGCCCCTGTCGGCGGAGGCCTTGGGCCGGGCGATCCCGCCCGGCATCGTGGTCGAGCAGGTGCTGGCCCGGCTTGCGGAGAGCTATGCCATGCGCGGCGTCAACCTGCGCCAGGTTGCCGGCGGTTGGGCCTTCCGGACGGCGCCGGACCTTGGCTATCTGCTCGCCGCCGAGGCCGAGCCGCCGCGCAAATTGTCGCGCGCCGCGCTCGAGGTTCTGTCGATCATCGCCTACCACCAGCCGGTGACGCGGGCCGAGATCGAGGATATCCGCGGCGTCGCCACCGCCAAGGGCACGCTCGATATTCTGCTGGAGGCCGGCTGGGTGCGGCTGCGCGGACGGCGTCGCTCGCCGGGGCGCCCGGTGACCTACGGCACGACGCCCGGCTTCCTCGATCATTTCGGCCTCGACCGGATCGACGACCTGCCGGGCCTGGAGGAGTTGAAGGGAACCGGCTTCATCGAGGGCCGCCTGACGCGGGACTTGCAGGTGCCGGTTCCCGACGACGATCCGGGCTTGCGCGACGACGAGGACCCGCTCGGCGATCTGTTCAGCCCGCTTGACGACGGCGAGGGCGGGCCGCAACAGGGGTGAGGCGGACGGCGCCGTGTACCTCAGCCCTCATCCTGAGGAGCCGCGTAGCAACGTCTCGAAGGATGGTCCAGCGCGCTCCGGAGCATCCTTCGAGATGCAGCCTGACGGCTGCTCCTCAGGATGAGGGCTGAGAAACTGGGCCGCGCAGGGAGCAATCATTGGCACGCAGCGAGATCAAGGCGGGGTGGCTCGGCTGGGGCCGGCGCGGGACAGCCGGCGCGGCGATTGCGATGGCGCTCGGCTTCGAGGGCGTGACGCAGCGCTTCGGCGAGGTGACGGCGCTATCCGGCGTCTCACTTATGGTCGATCCGGGCGAAATCGTCGCGCTGCTCGGCCAGTCGGGCTGCGGCAAGACGACGCTGCTGAGGCTCGCTGCTGGCGTCGAGCGGCCGAGCGCGGGGCGGGTGCTGCTGGAAGGGCGCGATGTTTCGGCACCGGACCGGTTCGTCGAGCCGGAGCATCGCGGTGTCGGCTTCGTCTTTCAGGATTATGCGCTGTTCCCGCATCTGACCGTCGGCGAGAATGTCTGCTTCGGCCTGCGCGGGCAGAGCGCCGCGTCGACGGAGGCGACCGCGCTCAGGGCGCTCGCGCGCGTCGGCCTTGCCGATTTCTACGGGGCCTACCCGCATATGCTCTCCGGCGGCGAGCAGCAGCGCGTGGCACTGGCGCGTGCCATCGCGCCGCGCCCCGGCGTGCTCTTGATGGACGAGCCCTTCTCCAATCTCGACCGGCGCCTGCGCGACGTGGTCCGCGACGAAACCGCCGCGCTGCTGGAGGAAACCGGCGCCACTTCGATCATCGTGACGCATGATCCGGAGGATGCGATGCGCATCGCCGACCGCATCGTGCTGATGCGGGCCGGGCGCATCGTCCAGATCGGCACGGGGGAGGAGCTCTATCGCAGGCCCGCCAGCCTCTTTGCCGCCCGATTTTTCTGCGATTTTACCGAGGCCGAAGGTCGCGTCTCGGGAGGCGCGATCGATACGCCGCTCGGGCGCTTCGCGGCGCCGGGGGTGCCGGAGGGAAGTGAGGCGATCGCCTGCATCCGGCCGCATCGGGTGCGGATTGTGCCGAAGGGCTACTATCTGCCCGGGCGGCTCGTCGCGCGGCGCTTCCTGGGCGAGGTCGATCATCTGCTGATCGCCGTGGAGGGGTTCGACCGTGCGCTCTCGGTGCGGGCTGCGTTGTCGGACGAGATCACGGTGGGCCACGAGGTCGGCGTCGAGATTCCGACCGACGAAGTCCTTGTGTTTCCGGCGGCAGATCAATAGGTTCCGCCGCCGAGCGATCGACCGGGCAGGATTGGGTTGGGGATTTCTCCCGGTCGAGGCATTTTCGGAGGAGTTTCGCCATGGGTGGCGTGAGCATTTGGCATTGGATCGTCGTCGGCGTCATCGTGATGCTGCTGTTCGGGCGCGGCAAGGTGTCCGAGCTGATGGGCGATGTCGCCAAGGGTATCAAATCGTTCAAGAAGGGCATGGCGGAGGACGATGAGCCGACGCCGAGCGCGACGAATGTCGATCCCAAGGTGATCGATCATACCCAGGCCAGCAACACAGCTGCGCAGGCTCAGGCCAAGGCCGAGCACAAGGGCTGATGCGGCTTGCGTCCGCTGGACGCGGTTTTGGTGATGCGCGCGTTCTGATCCCTCGGCCTTGACGGCTGAGCGGAGGCGCGCCGAGAGGACGAGCCCTCGATGTTCGACATCGCCTGGAGCGAGATGGTGCTGATCGGCGCGGTGGCGCTGGTGGTGATCGGCCCCAAGGATCTGCCCAAAGCCCTACGCACGGTCGGCCAGACGGTCGGCCGTATCCGGCGTATGGCAACCGAATTCCAGGGGCAGTTCAACGAGGCGATGCGCGAGGCCGAGCTCGCGGACCTCAAGAAACAGGTCGAGGATGTCGGCGGGTCGGTGTCGAGCGCGCTCAACACCGACTACAAGCCGATCGAGGAGCCGAAGGATTTTTCGGCGTCGGGCGCGGGTGAAGCCACCCAGCCCGATGACGCGGCGCTGAAGGAGGCCGAGGCCAAGCTTGCTGCGCTGCCGGCGCCGGAGCTGCCGCCGATCGACATCGCCGCCGAGACGCCGACGCCTGCCGAGGAGTCTGTTCCCGCGGCCAAGCCGAAGCGGACGCGCAAGACGAAGGCTCAGGAAGAGCTGGTGGCCGAGAGCGCCCCGGCTGCCGAAGCTGCGCCCGCCACCGAGGCGGGCGAGATCGCCGAGAAGGCGAAACCGGCCCGCGCGCGCCGGGCCAAGGTCGTGGCGGATGCGCCGGAAGAGCCCGACACGGCCTTCCCGGAGGCCGCTTCGAGCGAGGCGCCGCAAGACGCGCCGAAGCCCACCCGCAAGCGCAAGCCCAAGGCATCCGACGCCAAGGGTGAGGAGACTTCCGCATGAGCGTCGCCACTCCTCGCGAGGGCGAGGACGACATCGAGGCCTCGCGCGCGCCGCTCATCGAGCATCTGATCGAGCTGAGGGCGCGGCTGATCAAGTCGCTGATCGCCTTCCTCATCATGTTCTTCATCTGCTTCGGCTTCTCGACGCAGATCTACAACATCCTGGTGAAGCCCTATGTCTGGGCCGCAGGCAGCGCGGCCAATGCGCAGCTGATCTATACCGGCCCGCTCGAGCTGCTCTTCACCCATATCAAGGTCGCCGCCTTCGGCGCCGGCTTCTTCGCCTTTCCGGTGATCGCGACGCAGGTCTACAAATTCGTCGCGCCCGGCCTCTACAAGAACGAGAAGGCCGCCTTCGCGCCGTATCTGATCGCAACGCCGGTATTTTTCACGCTGGGCGCGCTGCTGGTCTTCTTCTTCGCCATGCCGGTGCTGATGAAGTTCTCGCTCGGCATGCAGCAGGCTGCGACCGAGACCCAGGCCGGCATCGCGCTGCTGCCGAAGGTCAGCGAATACCTGTCGCTGATCATGACGCTGATCTTCGCTTTCGGCATCGCCTTCCAACTACCGGTGATCCTGACCCTGCTCGGGCAGGCCGGCATCATCGATTCGCAGTTCCTGAAGGACAAGCGCCGCTACGCCATCGTCTTCGTGTTCGTCGTGGCGGCAGTGCTGACCCCGCCGGACGTGATCTCGCAGCTCATGCTCGCGATCCCGATGCTGCTGCTCTACGAACTCTCGATCTTCTCGGTGCGCCGGGTGGAGAAGAAGAGCGCTGCGGCGAAGGCTGCTGAGGACGCGGCGGAGTAGGCGATCTCCCTCTCCATCGTCACTCCGGGCGCAGCGAAGCAAAGACCCGGAATCCATCGTAAAGCGACTTGCGCTACGATAGATTCCGGATCGGTGCCGCTTCGCGGCTTGTCCGGAATGACGGAGAGAAGGGATGTGGCTCTACATCATGGCGAGCGGCTGGAACGGCACGCTGTACGTCGGAGTCACAAAAAGCCTCAGCCGCCGGGTCGCTGAACATCGCGAGGGGCGTGGCTCCGAGTTCGTTCGCCGATACGGCGTCATTCATCTTGTCTATGCGGAGCGGCATGAACGTGCCGACGAGGCGATCGCGCAGGAAAAGCGCGTCAAGCACTGGCGGCGTGAGCGGAAGATCGCACTCATTGAGGCCGGGAATCCGAATTGGCGCGATCTCTACAATACGATCCATCTTGATTGACGGAAGTCCATGTCCGTCTTCTCACCCGCATCGTCATCCCGGCCGCAGCGAAGCGGAGCGCCGGGATCCATCGTAGAGCTGGAGCCTAGTGATGGATCCCGGAGCGGCGCCGCTTGCGCGGCTTGTCCGGGATGACGGCGCGTTTCGGTGGCCTGTCACTACAAGGTTCTCTGTTCCCTCCCGCGTCGTCCCGGTCTAGAGCATCCTGCGCTGCATTCCGCAGCGATGCATGGCCGGACGACGATGTACGACATCAGATGGATTCGCGAGAACGCCGCGGCGTTCGATGGAGGCTTGGCGCGACGGGGCCTGGAGCCGCTGTCGTCGTCGCTGCTCGCGCTCGATGATGTCCGCCGTTCCGCCATCGCCAAGGCGCAGGGCGTGCAGGAGCGCCGCAACGCGCTTTCCAAGGAAATCGGCAAGGCGATGGGCGCGAAGGATGTCGCGCTCGCCGAGAAGCTGAAGGCCGAGGTCGCGGCGCTCAAGGAAGAGCAGCCGGCGCTCGAGGCCGAGGAGAAGGCCGCGAAGGAGGCGCTCGACGAGAAGCTCGCCGCGATCCCGAACGTGCCGTTCGACGATGTGCCGGATGGTGCGGACGAGCATGACAATGTCGTGCTGCATATGCATGGCGTGAAGCCGGAGGAGCGCGGGCTGCTGAGGGGTATCAACGACCCCAAGCAGCATTTCGAGCTGGGCGAAGCGCTCGGCCAGATGGATTTCGAGAAGGCGGCCAAGCTCTCGGGCTCGCGCTTCGTCGTGCTGCAAGCCCAAGTCGCGCGGCTGTCGCGGGCGATCGGGCAGTTCATGCTCGACACTCACACCGAGGAGCATGGGTATACGGAGGTCAATCCGCCGCTGCTGGTGCGCGACGATGCGATGTTCGGCACGGCGCAGCTGCCGAAATTCGCCGGCGACCAGTTCCGTGCCGTCGCCTTCGAAATGCCCGAGCATCTGAGGAACCACGGTGCGGCGGCCGAGGTCTGGGAATCGCTGGCGGAGACCTGGGCGTCCGAAGAGGGCAAGCTCGAGCAGGCGACGTTCAACTCGGTGATGCAGGCGCTTCACGACGGCAAGGTTGCGCCGGACGAGCGCGACCAGATCACCGCCTTCGTCGAGGGGCTGCGCCGCGATCTCGCCATCGCGCGCCACGGTCAAGCCCGCGCCGAGCAGTGGGGCGACGCGTTCGGCGGGGGGCATTGGCTGATCCCTACCGCCGAGGTTCCGCTGACCAATCTGGCAAGGGAATCAATCCTTTCCGAGGAGGAGCTGCCGCTTCGATTCAGCGCCCTGACGCCCTGCTTCCGAGCCGAGGCCGGCTCGGCCGGCCGCGATACGCGCGGCATGCTGCGCCAGCACCAGTTCGAGAAGGTCGAGCTCGTCTCGATCACGGCGCCGGAGAAGTCGCGCGAGGAGCATGAGCGCATGCTCGCCTGCGCCGAGAACGTGCTGAAGAAGCTCGACCTGCATTATCGCGTGATGACCCTGTGCACCGGCGACATGGGCTTCGCCTCGCAGAAGACCTGGGACATCGAGGCCTGGCTGCCCGGCCAGAAGACCTATCGCGAGATCTCGTCCTGCTCGGTCTGCGGCGATTTCCAGGCGCGGCGCATGAATGCGCGCTACAAGACCAGGGACGGAAAGGGGCCGTTCTTCGTCCACACCCTCAACGGGTCGGGCACGGCGGTCGGCCGGGCGCTGATCGCGGTGATGGAGAACTACCAGAATTCCGACGGCTCGATCACCGTGCCGGAGGTTCTGGTGCCCTATATGCGCGGCGTGACCAAGATCGAGAAGGCGGCCTGAGATGCGTATTCTCGTCACCAATGATGACGGCATCCATGCCGAGGGGCTGGAAGTGCTGGAGCGCATCGCGCGCCAGCTCTCCGACGATGTCTGGGTCGTGGCGCCGGAGAGCGACCAGTCCGGCGTGGCGCATTCGCTGTCGTTGTCGAATCCATTGAGACTCCGCCAGATCAGCGAGAAGCGCTTCGCCGTCGCGGGCACGCCGACCGACTGCGTCATCATGGCGGTGCGCTCGGTGATGGCCGAGGCGCGGCCCGACCTCGTGCTCTCTGGCGTCAACCGCGGCTCCAACGTCGCGGAGGACGTGACCTATTCCGGCACCATCGCGGCCGCGATGGAGGGCACGCTGCTCGGCATTCCCTCGATCGCAGTCAGCCAGGCCTATACGCCCGGCGACCGCAGCAATATCCGCTGGGACTGCGCCGAGCATCATGCGCCCGGCATCATCCGCCGGCTGTTGGCGGAGGGCATTCCCGAGGGCGTGCTCTTCAACCTCAACTTCCCCAATGCGGGGCCGAGCGAGGTGCAGGGCGTTGCCGTCACGGTGCAGGGCCGGCGCGACCAGGAGCTGGTCAAGCTCGAGCCTCGCAAGGACGGGCGCGGCAATCCCTATTTCTGGATAGCCTTCCAGCGCAGCCGCAAGGAGCCGGCGAACGGCACCGATCTGCGCGCCATGGCCGAGAACCGCATCTCGGTCACGCCGCTGGAACTCGACCTGACCCATGAGCCGACGCTGACCCGCTTCGCGCAAGTCTTCGCCTGAGAGGCGGCGAGGAGGGGGCATGAGCGAGGAGGCGCCGGCCAGCGAGGGCGAACGTACCGTCGCCTTCCTGCTGTCGCTGAGGGCGCGGGGGGTGCGCGACCTCACGCTGCTGCGCGCTATGGAGCGGGTGCCGCGCGATCGTTTCGCGCCGGCCCGCTTTGCCGATCTCGCGCGTGAGGACGTCTCGGTGCCGCTGCCTTGCGGCCAGACGATGACCGCGCCGCATACCGTCGCCAATTTGCTCGGCGCGCTCGACATGCAGATGGGCGCGCGCGTGCTCGAAGTGGGCACCGGTTCCGGCTATGTCTCGGCGCTGCTGGCGGCGTTGGGCGGCGAGGTGGTTTCGCTGGAGCGCTATCGTTCGCTGGCGCTTGCCGCGCATGAGCGGGTCAGCGGCAGCGGTTTCGGCCAGCAGATCGATCTGCGCCATGCCGATGGCTTCCAGCCCGATCGCACGCTCGGCCGCTTCGACCGCATCCTCGTCAACGGTGTCACACAGACGGTGCCCGAGGCGCTGCTGATGCGGCTGTCGAATGGCGGACGACTGGTCGGCGCCCTGCGAATCGAGGGGGTGGCAAGGCGGGTGGTGGTCACGCGCGTCGGCGACGATCAGTTCGACCACGCGACCGGGCCGGTGCTGCGCCTGCCGCCGCTGGTGCCGGGTATTTCGCGCGCGCTCTGACGCCTGACCGCCCCAACCGGCGGCGGTTGCGGCGAGACGGCATGGAGCCGCTGCCCTCCCGGCGAGAATCCAAAAAAGTGAAGACGGCTTCGCCAGCGAAACGCTTTCGTAACCTCAACGGGACTTTAATGACCGTCATCGAGTTGCGTCGTTCGCGAGTACTCTGTTCATGCGTAGCCAAGCCGGATCGATCAATCATCGCGCTCTCCGTCGTCTCTCGACGGTGTGCCTGCTTGCCGTCGGTGTCAGCGCCTGCTCCTCGGACGCGTTGCGCTTCACCGAGACCCCTTTCGACAATCCCTTCAGGACTGCACAGGCCCCGGCGCCTGCTCGCGATCCGGCTACCACTGGCTCGATCGGGCGCTCTGCCAGCGCGCCGCTGCAGCCGGTTCCGTCGGCGCCGGTCGTGCGGGCGCAGCCTCTGCCGCCGCCGCAATCGGCCGTTGCGCTGAACTCGGCGCCGCCGCAGGCCGTCTCCGGCAGCGCTGCCGGCTGGTCGGCGCAAGGCGGCACGCCGGTCGTGATCGCGCAGGGCGAGAATCTCGACATGATCTCGTCGCGCTATGGCGTGCCGCGCGCCGCTCTGATGTCCGCGAACGGGCTGAGCAGCGCCAATGTGCCGCCGGGCACACGGATCACGGTACCGGTCTACAATGCGAGCGGCACCTCCGCTCCGGTTGCGGCCGCCGCTCCGGCCCCTCAGGCGACGCCGGCTCCGGCCCCATCGCAGCGTTTCGTCGCCGGTCCGGCTCCGGCCCGTCAGCCCGCTCCGGTCGTCGATGCGAAGGCGCATGCCAAGGCCGCGGCCGATGCCAAGGCCGCCGCTGCCGCGGAAGCCAAGACCAAGGCCGCCGCAGACGCCCAGGCGATGCGCGAATCCCGTGCCCGTTTCGCTGCCGAAGCCAAGGCCAAGGCAGATGCCCGCAAGACAGGCGCTGCCGTGCCGGCCGCAAAGCCCGTCGCCGAGGCGAAGCCCGCGCCCGTTCCGCAGCCGGTGAAGACCGCCGCTCCCGCTCAGCAGCAGGCGAAGCCGGTCGTGGTGGCGAGCGCACCCGCCGCCGAGCCGAAGCCGACCGCGATCCCGAAGGCGGAGCCCGCCGCCGAGCCGAAGACCACTGCCAGCCTGCCGAAGCAGGAGGAACAGGCGTCTTCGGGCGACAAGGCCGATTTCCGCTGGCCGGCTCGCGGCCGTGTGATCACCGGCTACAGCAAGGGCGGCAATGAGGGCATCAACATCGCGGTTCCCGAGGGCACGCCCGTCAAGGCGGCCGAGGGCGGCACCGTCGCCTATGCCGGCAGCGAGCTGAAGGGCTACGGCAACCTCGTCCTGATCCGTCACCCGAACGGATATGTCTCGGCCTATGCCCATAATGGCGAGCTCAAGGTGAAGCGCGGCGACGCCGTCAAGCGCGGCCAGGTCGTCGCCAGTTCGGGCCAGAGCGGCAACGTCTCCTCGCCTCAGCTCCACTTCGAGCTGCGCAAGGGCTCGACCCCGGTCGATCCGACTCCCTACCTCAACAACTGAGCCGCGTTCGACGCGAAAAGTTGCCAGCCTTCGATCGGTTCGCGAGACCCTCCCGATCGAAAAAAGGACGGGGCGGCCCCAGGAAGGGCTGCCCCGTTTTCGTTTGTTTTGCGATCGCCCGTCATGCTCGCCCTTGTTGCGAGCATCCACGTCTTGAACACCGCACTGCATCGATGAAGGCGTAGATGGTCGGGACAAGTCCGACCATGACGCGACGGCGCTTCACCCCTCCAGGCGCTTGCCCAGCCGGCCGGCGAGGTCCTGGATGTACTGCCAGGCGGTGCGTCCGGAGCGGGAGCCGCGCGTCGTCGCCCATTCCAGTGCGTCGCGGCGCAACTCCTCCGGGTCGATCGCCAGCCCGAAATGGCCGGCATAGCCGTTGATCATCTCCAGATACTCGTCCTGGCTGCATTTGTGGAAGCCGAGCCAGAGGCCGAACCGATCCGAGAGCGAGACCTTCTCCTCGATCGCCTCGCCCGGATTGATCGAGGTCGAGCGCTCATTGTCCATCATGTCGCGCGGCAGCAGGTGGCGGCGATTCGAGGTGGCGTAGAACACGACATTGTCGGGGCGCCCCTCGACGCCGCCGTCCAGCACCGCCTTCAGCGACTTATAAGAGGTGTCGTCGCTGTCGAAGGACAGATCGTCGCAGAAGACGATGGCGCGGTGAGGATCGCTGCGCAGCTGGCTCATCAGGGCAGGGAGGCTCTCGATGTCCTCGCGATGGATCTCGATCAGCTTCAGCGGCAGCGCGCCCTTCGGCAGATGCTGGTTGGTGTCGGCATGCACCGCCTTGACCAGCGAGGACTTGCCCATGCCGCGTGCACCCCAGAGCAGCACGTTGTTGGCGGGCAGGCCCTTGGCGAACCGCTCGGTATTCTCGGCCAGCGTGTCGCGGACACGGTCGACGCCGCGCAGGAGCGAAAGTGCGACGCGGTTGACCTTCGGCACCGGCACAAGCTCCGACCCCGTGGTCTGCCAGACGAAGGCGTCGGCGGCTTTGAGGTCGGCCGACTTGCGCCGCGGTGGCGCGATCCGCTCAAGCGCATCCGCAATCCGCAGTAGCGTCGCGAGGGTCTGGTCGGGGGCGGTCTCGGTCGTGGTCATGGCTC
Organism: Allobosea sp. 10L417; assembly: GCF_056395485.1. Classification (NCBI taxonomy): domain Bacteria; kingdom Pseudomonadati; phylum Pseudomonadota; class Alphaproteobacteria; order Hyphomicrobiales; family Alloboseaceae; genus Allobosea; species Allobosea sp. 10L417. The sequence continues at coordinate 186,322 of NZ_JBFTJP010000007.1, read as the reverse complement.
TGCGCCTTCGTTTCATCCTGCCGAACCGTACCGTACCGTCCGGTACGGTTGCTGTGGTTAGCTAAACCGCGTCGTGGATCGAGCGCAAGGGGCATTGCGCGAATGGCAGCAAGCCCATAGGTGAGGAGCGCGCATGGGCAACCGGGCGTGTCCGATTGATTTCACGGCATTGCTGGCTATAGTCCGCGCGATTTTTAGGCCGGGCGATGCTTTTGCCGTGTCCTGCGGCCGGCGGCCTGCTGCGCCGTCGTTAGAGAGGAGTTCTTCAGTGATCACCCCCGCTTTCGCCCAGGCGACAGGAGCCGGTGGCGGCACCGACATGCTGATCCAGCTCGTGCCGTTCCTGCTGATCTTCGTTATCATGTGGTTCCTGATCATCCGGCCGCAGCAGCGGCGGGCGAAGACGCATCAGGAGATGATCAAGAACGTGCGCCGCGGCGACACGATCGTGACCTCGGGCGGGCTGATCGCGAAGGTGTCGAAGGTCATCGATGACGCCGAGCTGGAAGCCGAGATCGCCGACGGCGTGCGCGTGCGCATCGTGCGCGGCATGGTCCAGGACGTCCGCTCGAAGAGCGAGCCGGTCAAGAGCTGACTTTGACAATCGATCGCGTTTTCGCATTCGGACGGCGTCGTCCGGATGCGGCGTGATCTAAGGCACGACAACAAGGCTGTTCACGCAGATGCTTCGTCTCCAGGCCCGCAAGGTCATTCTCGTCCTGCTCGTGCTGATCGTCGGCTGCGGGCTCGCCGTGCCGAACCTGTTCTCGCCGGAGACGCGCAAGGCCATCGCCGACAACGCGCCGTCCTGGATTCCGCGCATCTTCCTGCCGATCCATGCGGTCGTGCTCGGCCTCGACCTGCAGGGCGGCTCGCACGTCCTGCTCGAGATCGACCGGGCGGAGCTGGTGCGCAGCCAGGTGACACAGCTGCGCGACGATGTTCGCCGCGTCCTGCGCGAAGAGCGCATCAGCATTCAGGGCGGCATCCAGACCACGACGCGCGGTGTGCAAGTGCGCGTCCCGGACGCGGCCGAGCGTGCGCGTGTGCTGCCGAAGCTGCGGGAGCTCGCTCAGCCGATCGGCACGCTCGGCGCGTTCGGCCCCTCGGGCAACCAGTCCATCGCCATTGCCGAGCAGCCTGACGGGCTGATCCAGCTGACCGTGACGGAAGCCGGCTCGAACGAGCGCATCCGCCGCGCCGTCGAGCAGGCGATGGAGGTTCTGCGCCGCCGCGTCGACGCGCTCGGCACCACCGAGCCGAACATCCAGCGCCAGGGCCTCGACCGCATTCTGGTGCAGGTGCCGGGCCTTCAGGATCCGCAGCGCCTGAAGCAGATCCTCGGCGACACCGCCAAGCTCGAATTCCGCCTCGTCGGCGACGCCAACAGCAGCGATGTCGACATGCTGCCCTCGCAGGATGCCGGCGGCCAGACCGTCCCGGTCCTGCGCCAGCCCTCCGTCGACGGCGCCGACCTGATCGACGCGCAGCCGGCCTTCGATTCGCGCAGCGGCCAGCCGATCGTGAACTTCCGCTTCAACATCCGGGGCGCGCAGCGCTTCGGCCAGATCACCACCGAGAATCTCGGCCGCCCGCTGGCGATCGTGCTCGACAACAAGGTGATCTCCTCGCCGGTGATCCAGTCGCCCATCACGGGCGGCTCGGGCCAGATCTCCGGCAACTTCACGGTCGAGCAGGTCAACAACCTCTCGATCCTGCTGCGCGCCGGCGCGCTGCCCGCCAAGATGACGATCGTCGAGGAGCGCACCGTCGGCCCCGGCCTCGGCGCCGACTCCATCCGGGCCGGCAAGATGGCAACCCTGATCGCGACCGTGATGGTGGTGATCTACATGCTGGCGACCTATGGCATCTTCGGCCTGATCGCGAGTATCGCGCTCGTCGTCCATGTCGGCCTGATCTTCGGCCTGATGTCCTTCCTCGGCGCGACGATGACGCTGCCCGGCATCGCCGGCATCGTGCTCACCATCGGCACGGCGGTCGACTCCAACGTGCTGATCTACGAGCGCATGCGCGAGGAGGAGCATCAGGGGCGGAGCCTGGTCTCGGCGCTCGAGGCAGGCTTCCAGCGCGCCTTCGCGACGATCATCGACTCCAACGTCACCATGCTGATCGCGGCGGTGGCGCTGTTCTCGCTCGGCTCCGGCCCGGTGCGCGGCTTTGCGGTCGTGTTCATCCTGGGCATCCTCACCACCGTCATCACGGCGGTGACGCTGACCCGGATGCTGATCGCGCTCTGGTATCGCTGGGCCAAGCCCAAGCACCTCCCGTTCTGACGCTGCCAACCCCTTAGGAGATTGGCCATGCGCATGCGCCTGCTTCGTATCGTTCCCGACAACACCCGCTTCAAATTCGTCTGGTTCCGCCGCGTCAGCTATCCGCTGTCGGCTGCCTATTCGGTCCTGGTGCTGGCGCTGTTCCTGACGGTCGGCCTGAACTTCGGCATCGACTTCAAGGGCGGCACGCTGATCGAGATGCAGTCGAAGGCCGGTGCGGTCGACATCGCCCAGATCCGCCATACCGCGAACGGGCTCGGCTTCGGCGATGCCGAGGTGCAGGAATTCGGCTCGGGCGGCGAGGTCTCGATGCGCTTCGGCATGCAGCCGGGCGGCGAGACGGCTCAGCAGGCGGTCGTCGTGAAGGCGCGGGACGCTTTCGCGTCGCAGTACGAGTTCCGCCGTGTCGAGACGGTCGGGCCGCGCGTCTCGGGCGAATTGGTGCAGGCCGGTACGCTCGGCGTCGTACTCGCGATCGTCGGCGTGCTGATCTATCTCTGGTTCCGCTTCGAGATGCCGCTGGCGATCGGCGCGATCCTCGGCACGCTGCACGACATCGTGCTGACCATCGGCTTCTTCCTGATCACGCAGCTCGAATTCAACCTGACCTCGATCGCGGCGATCCTGACCATCGTCGGCTATTCGCTGAACGAGACCGTGGTCGTGTTCGACCGCACCCGCGAATTGCTGCGCCGCTACAAGACCATGCCGGTTGCCGAGCTCCTCGACCTCTCGGTGAACTCGACGCTGTCGCGCACGGCGATGACGGCGACGACGACTTTCCTGTCGTTGCTCGCGCTGGTGCTGTTCGGCGGCACCGCGATCGAGGGCTTCGCGCTCGTCATGCTGTTCGGCGTGGTGATCTGCACCTATTCGGCGATGTTCATCTCGACGCCGGTGCTGCTCTACATGGATGTCCGCTCGGCGGGCGCGCGTGAGGAAGCGCAGGAGACGGCGCGCGCCAAGGCTTCAGCCGCCAAGGCCAAGGCCTGAGCGGCTTCATGCCGCGCTTCGAGGGCTTCGTTCCCGGCCGCTTCCCGCTCGATGCGATCGGGGCGGGTGGCTTCCGCTTCGCCGAGATGAGTCATAAGGGCTCGATCATCGCGACGCCGGCCGGCATCCGGATCTGGCCAGTGACGCGCTTTTCCGAAGTGACGATCGAGAGCCTGCAGCCCGTGCTGGACGAGGCCGAGAGCATCGACTTCCTGTTGATCGGGACAGGGGCCGATATTGCCTTCATTCCGCCCGCTCTGCGTGATCCGCTAAGGCAGGCCGGGATCACCGTCGAGGGCATGGCGACCGGTGCGGCTGCCCGCACCTATAACGTGCTCGTCGGCGAGGATCGGCGTGTAGCAGCGGCGCTGATCGCGATCGAGTAAGGCGCCTGCGATCCGGGATGTCGATCATACCGGCGATGCGTAGCGGGGGCGGGGCGCTTGCCTTACATTAGAAGCGGCCGAGGTCGGCCGAGGCGGAACAATGCCGCATACTGAAACCGACGATCGCAGAGACATCGCTCCGGCGCGCCTGCCGGACGCCTATGCCCATTGCGCGACGCTCGTGCGCGAGCAGGATCAGGATCGCTATATCGCCGGCCTCTACGCCCCCGACGATCGCCGGGCGGCGCTCTACGCGCTCTATGCCTTCAGCCATGAGATCGCGCGGGTAAGGGCGCTGGTCAGCGAGCCCCTGCCGGGCGAGGTCAGGCTGCAATGGTGGCGCGACGTGCTGGAAGGCCAGTCGGGCAGCGAGACGCAGGCACATCCCGTGGCCGCGGCCCTGCTCGACACGGTCCGGCGCTACCGCCTGCCGCTTGCGCCGCTGACGGCGCTGATCGATGCCCGCATCTTCGATCTCTACGACGATCCGATGCCCTCTCTGCGCGATCTGGAGGGCTATGCCGGCGAAACCGCGAGCGCGGTGATCCGGCTGGCCTGCCTGATCCTGGCAGGCGGGCGCGATCCGGGCGGGGCGACGGCCTGCGGCCATGCCGGTGTCGCCTATGCGCTGACCGGGCTGATGCGCGCTTTCCCGTGGCACGCGGCGGAGGGGCAGGTCTACCTGCCGGCCGACATTCTCTCCCGGAACGGCGTGACGCGCGACGACATCGTGCGCGGGCGTGGCGGACCGGGCGTGCTCTATACGCTCAAGGAACTGCGGGAGATCGCTCGCAACCACCTGAAGAAGCTCGCGGGCCTGAGCGAGTCGATTCCGCCGACGCTGAGGCCGGCCTTCCTGCCGGTGGCGCTGGTCGAGCCCTATCTCAGGCGGATGGAGACGAGAGGGTACGATCCCTACCGGAGCATCATCACCCTGCCGTCCTGGCGGCGGCAGTGGATCCTGTGGCGGGCGGCGCGGAAAGGGTGAGAGTTTATGCTCGGGACTGATCCGGGTATCGCCTGACGCACAGGTTCCGGCACTTCATCCTGTCAGAGATTCTCGGGTCAGCGCTTCGCGCCGCCCGAGAATGACGGGCCAGCTTATTGCGCCGCCTTCGCCTCGACGCCGCTCGCCCAGGCGTCCATCTCGACCTTCGCCCGCGCCGTCAGCGCCTGCTTGCGGGCCACGCTCTTGGCCGGCCCCTTCAGGCGCTTGCCGTCGGGGCCGGTGGTTGCCACGCCCTCGATCAGCGGGAACAGACCGAAATTGATGTTCATCGGCTGGAAGGAGCGCGGCCCCTCGTCGATGGTGACGATGTGGCCGCCGGTGATGTGGTTGACCAGCGCGCCCAGCGCCGTCGTCGCAGGGGGCAGCGGCAGGTCCCGGCCCAGACGCTCGGCCGCGGCCATGCGTCCTGCCAGAAGCCCGGTGGCGGCGCTCTCGACATAGCCCTCGCAGCCGGTGATCTGGCCGGCGAAGCGCAGGCGCGTATCGGCCTTCAGCCGCAGATGCTCGTCCAGCAGCTTCGGCGAGTTGAGATAGGTGTTGCGGTGGATGCCGCCGAGCCGTGCGAACTCGGCGTTCTGCAGGCCGGGGATCATGCGGAAGATCGCGGCCTGCTCGCCATATTTCAGCTTGGTCTGGAATCCCGTCATGTTGAAGAGGGTGCCGAGCGCATTGTCCTGCCGGAGCTGGACCACAGCATAGGCCTTCACGGTCGGGTTATGCTTGTTGGTGAGGCCCACCGGCTTCATCGGCCCCCAGCGCAGGGTTTCGCGGCCGCGCTCGGCCATCACCTCGATCGGCAGGCAGCCGTCGAAATAGGGCGTGCCTTCCCATTCCTTGAACTCGGTCTTCTCGGCGGCGAGCAGCGCGTCGATGAAGGCCTCGTACTGGTCGCGGTGGAGCGGACAGTTGATGTAGTCGGCGCCGGTGCCGCCGGGGCCGGCCTTGTCGTAGCGCGACTGGAACCAGGCCTGGTCCATGTCGACCGAATCGAAATGGACGATCGGCGCGATGGCGTCGAAGAAGGCGAGCGAATCCTCTGATGTGAGCGACTGCAGGCCTTGCGCCAAGGCAGGGGAGGTCAGCGGGCCAGTCGCGATGATGACATTGTCCCATTCGGCCGGCGGAAGGCCGGCGATCTCGCCTCGGTCGATGGTGACGAGCGGGTGGCTCTCCAGCGCGGCGGTGACGGCCTGCGAGAAACCGTCGCGGTCGACCGCGAGCGCGCCGCCGGCCGGCACCTGATGGGCATCGCCCTTGGCCATGATCAGCGAGCCGAGGCGGCGCATCTCCCAATGCAGCTGGCCGACGGCATTGCTCGAGGAATCGTCGGAGCGGAAGGAGTTCGAGCAGACGAGCTCGGCAAGCCCTTCGGTCTTGTGGGCGTCGGTGCCGCGCACGGGGCGCATCTCGTGGATGACGACCGGGACGCCGGCCTGAGCGATCTGCCAGGCGGCTTCGGAGCCGGCGAGACCGCCGCCGATGATGTGTACTGGTTCCATGGCTGCGATGTGTCCGCAGCCGGCTTTGAGGTCAAGCCTTTTGACTTTCCGCGCATTCCTATCGTTCGGATGGCGCTGATCCAAACAAGGCGTGCGGGACCTGAAATGCAAAATGCCCGCCGTGAGGCGGGCATTCGCTCTTCGACCAAGTTCGGGGGGAGGGGGAACCCGAACCCGGGAGAAACTACACTGAACGCGCGGCGCCCTATGCGCGGCGGTTCGAAATCAGGATCTTCAGGCCGACGCGTGCGAGCGGGCGATGAAGGTGATCTCCGAGCGCGACAGGCCGAGGTCATCGAGCTCGCGGTCGGTGAGGCGGGAGAGCTCGCGAACGGTCTCGCGATAGCGGAAGTAGGCTCGAATTTTGGCAGCGATCATCGTGACGAACATGGTGGTTTTCCTTGCGTATTCCGGAGCGGGGCGGTGCCCACAGCGATAATTTCGTTGTGCAGTGCATATAAGTCAGGCGGCCTGCCTCTAACAGTGGCTGTCGCTCAGCTCTGTTATGCTTTTTGTGCATGGCCAATTAAGTTTCCGGTCATTTTTGTGAGATCGATCTGCGCTGAGGTAAGGGATGTGTCCGAAATGTGATTGATTCTCTGCCTATGAATTGATCGGAGGCGCCATTTTGGGACGGGCTCTGCGCGAGCTGCCTATTTGGTAGTCATATTGCACTTGCTCAGTCGAGCGCCGTTCGCTTGCGGCAATTTTGCATTGCGAAATAGGGCGCGGTTGGGCTCGAGCAAGCGGCCGAGATGGATCGACAGCGGTTCGTCGAATCCGTGAGGATGGGGCGCTGTCTGCCGGGCAGAAATTGCCCGATCCGCCCGGCGCGGCAAGCGCCTCCTATTGCGGACTATCATCTAACATATTGAAATAGATGATAAATACCCGATTCTTGGCAGCGGCCTGGAGATTGCAGGTCCGTAGTCCAGCAGAAAGGAGCGCGCGATGTCCGTCTCGTTCTCGACCTCGAACTGGCCGATCAATCTACCGACCACCTATGCGACCAAGCCGACGGCGGAAGGCGAATCGCAACAGGATTCCGCCGCGTCCACGGCCGCTTCCTCGTCGTCGCCCTCGTCCTCGACCGAGGCCGAGTTTCTGAAGATCGCCCGGATGACGCCCGAAGAGCGGGTCCAGAAGGCGATCCTCGACAAGCTGGGCATGACCGAGGAGCAGTTCAACAAGCTCGACTCGAAGGCCAAGGCCGACGTGATGGCCAAGGTCCGTGACGAGATGCTCAGGCAGATGGAGGCGAAGAACGAGCGCCGGACCGGAGCCTTCGCCGATATCAGCGTCTGAGTGCGCCGAGCCGGGCTGATGCGCTGAAGCCGGGCTTGCGCCCGGCCTCGTTCGTCAAGGTCCGATCCGCGTCGGCCTTCAGCTCGCCTTGCCGGCGTCGAAGCGCAGCAGCCGCAGCGCGTTTGCTGTGACGATGACGGTCGCGCCGGTGTCGGCGAGGATCGCGACCCAGAGCCCGGTGTAGCCGAGCACGCTGGTGACCAGGAACACGGCCTTCAGCCCGAGCGCGATCGTGATGTTGGCGCGGATATTGGCCATCGCCGCCCGCGCCAGCCGGATCAGCGCCGCGACGTCGCGGACGCGGCTCTTCAGCACCGCGCCATCGGCCGTCTCTAGCGCGACATCCGTCCCTGAGCCCATGGCGACGCCGATGCTGGCCGCTGCAAGCGCCGGCGCGTCGTTGATGCCATCACCGACCATCATCACCGGGGCTTCGGCAGCGAAGGCCTTGATCGCCGCGACCTTGTCGTCGGGCATCAATTCGGCCTTGTGCTCCATGCCGAGGCCGGCGGCGATGGCGGCGCCGGTGCGGGCATTGTCGCCGGTCAGCATGGCCGAGCGGATGCCCATCGCCTTGAGTTCGGCGATTGCGGCAGCGGCGTCCTCGCGCGGCTCGTCACGCAGCGCGATGAGGCCGGCGAGCGCGCCGTCGACGACAACCGCGGCGACGGTCTTGCCGGCTGCCTCCAGTTCTTCGGCGGCGAGGCGTGCCCTTTTGTCGAAGGCAGCGCGCGTCTCCGCGTGCCGCGGCGCGCCGACGAAGATCGCGCGGCCGCCGACGCTGCCGGTAACGCCCTGGCCGGCGAGCGCCGCTGCCTCGGCTGCCGGCGCATAGGCGATGCCGTCGGCGCGGGTGCGTTCGAGCACGGCTTCGGCGAGCGGGTGGGCAGAGCCGTGCTCGACGGCGGCGGCCAGCGCCAGGACCTCCGATTCGCTGGCGGCGAGGGCGACGATGTCGGTGACGCGCGGCTTGCCCTGTGTCAGCGTTCCGGTTTTGTCGAAGGCGACGAGGCCGGTCTTGGCGGCGGTCTCGATGACGACGCCGCCCTTCATCAGCAGGCCTTGGCGGGCGCCGGCCGAAAGAGCGGCGGCGATCGCGGCCGGCACCGAGATGACCAACGCGCAGGGGCAGCCGATCAGCAGCAGCGCCAGAGCGCGGTAGATCCAGATCGACCATTCGGCGCCGAGCAGGAGCGGTGGCACCAGCGCGACCAGCAGGGCGAGCCCGACGATCGCCGGCATGTACCAGCGCGAAAAACGGTCGATGAAGCGCTCGGTCGGGGCGCGGGCCTCCTGCGCTTCCTCGACCAGGCGGATGATGCGGGCGATGGTGTTGTCCTCGGCCGCCTTGTCGACGCGCACGCGCAGCGCCGCCTCGCGATTGACCGAGGCGGCGAAGACGGGTTCGCCGACACCCTTGGTCTTCGGCACGGATTCGCCCGTGACCGGGCTCTCGTCTATGCCGGAGATGCCGTTGGTGATCTCGCCGTCGGCCGGGATGCGGTCGCCCGGGCGGACGAGCACGATCTGGCCGATTTTCAGGCTGGCGGCATCGACCTGCCGGGTCGCGCCGTTCTCCTCGACGAGGGCGGTCTTGGGAACGAGATCGCCCAGTGCCCGGATCGAGGCGCGGGCGCGGTCGGCTGCGACGCCTTCGAGAACCTCGCCCACGGCGAAGAGGAAGACGACCAGCGCCGCTTCCTCGGCCGCGCCGATGAAGAGCGCGCCGACGGCGGCGATCGTCATCAGCATCTCGATGGTGAAGGGAATGCCGGCGCGGGCGGCCGCGAAGGCGCGCTTGGCGACCGGGAATACGCCGATGACGCAGGCCAGGATGAAGGCCCAGTGGCCGATATCGGCGGCAAGCAGGCGGATGGCGTATGCGGCGCCGAGAAGCAGGCCGGTGCCGAGGACGAGGCGTCCCTTGCCGGTCTGATACCAGCGTGCGCCGTCGGGCGTCACTTCATGGACATGGCCGGGAAGGCCGTGGCCATGGTCGCTCGCCGGCGCTGCCTTGGCGGGTTTCGGGTCATGGTCGTGTCCATCGTGGCCGTGAGCATGGTCTTGGCTGTGCGCGTGGTCCGAGCGGCAGGCTTCGCCATGCTCATGGCCGGCAGGGCCATGCTCGTGCCTGCCGTGATTCTGCCCGCCATGATCATGCTCATGATGGTCGTGGCCGCAGCAACTGCCCTTCGCGGCCGGCTTCTCAGCCGGGGCCCTCGCCAGCGCCGCGGCCGTGTAGCCGAGCCCGTTGACGCGCTTCTCGATCGCCTCAGGCGTGGTCTGGCCCGCATCCAACGAGAGCGTCAGGGTCTCAGACATCACCGAAAGCTTGACGTCGCTGACGCCGGGGAGGCGCTCGACCGCGCCGCGAATCTTCGTCGCGCAGCTCGCGCAATCCATGCCGCCGACCTTCCAGGAGAGGGTCTTGGTTTCGGCTGGGGATGGGGCGGCCATATCTTCAGTCTCCGTGTGGCTTCGCTACGGGACCTCTTCTCTACAAGCTGTAGCCACTTCAGCTTCAAGGGAAAAATTCGGGTTCAGCGTGCACGGCGCCATAAGACTGCAAGCAGAAGCCGAAGCGCCGAAAACCAGGCGTGTCCCATTATGTGCCCAGCGCCTGCATGCAGTATGCGCAAGGCGATTGACGGGCCCGGGAAGACGACCGGATAGTTCGCTCCAGGGAGGAGCGAGCGAAAAAATGGCGCAGCCAAGACCGTCCACGGCCCTCGCCGGGCTCAAGGTACTCGATTTGACCCGCGTGCGGGCCGGGCCGACCTGCGTGCGCGTCTTCGCCGATTTCGGCGCCGACGTGATCAAGGTGGAAAGCCCGCCGGGGCTCGATCCCAACGAGAACATGAGCGGCCCGCGCCTAGGGTACGACATGCAGAACCTGCATCGCAACAAGCGCTCGCTGGCGCTCAATCTGAAGACGCCGGAGGGCAAGGCGATTCTGATGAAGCTCGTCGACGATGCCGATCTGCTCGTCGAGAACTTCCGGCCCGATGTGAAGGAACGGCTCGGGCTCGATTTCGAGACGTTGCACGCCCGCAATCGGCGGCTGATTCTGGTCTCGATCTCCGGCTTCGGCCAGTCCGGCCCATACCGGACCCGCGCGGGCTTCGATCAGATCGCACAGGGCATGGGCGGGATGATGTCGGTGACCGGCCTGCCGGGCCAGGGACCGGTCAGAGCTGGAATAGCGCTCGCCGATTCCTCCGCCGGGCTCTACGGCGCGGTCGGCGCGCTGGTGGCGCTGCAGGAGCGCGCCACCTCGGGCAAGGGGCAGTGGGTGCAGACCTCGCTGCTCGAAGCCCAGATCGCGATGATGGACTTCCAGGCGGCGCGCTATCTCGTCGAGGGCTCCGTTCCGCCGCAGGCTGGCAACGACCACMCCTATCAGACGCCGATGGGCGTCTACCGCACGCGCGACGGCGCGATCAATCTCGGTGTCGGCGGCGAGGAGCAGTGGCGTTCGTTCTGTCGCGCGATCGGGCGGCCGGAATGGGGGGCGGATGCGCGCTACGACAGCACGGAGAAGCGCTTCGAGCGTCGTCCGGAACTGCGGGAGGTGATCGAGGAGCGGCTTGCCGAGGCTGACAGCTCCGCGTGGCTGGAGATCATGGAGCGTCACAGCGTGCCGGCCGGCCCGATCTACGCGGTCGACCAGATGTTCGAGGACCCGCAGGTGCGCCATCTCGGCATCGCCAGGCCAGTGAGCCATCCCGAACTCGGCGATATCCGCCTTGTCGGCCAGCCGGTGACGCTCTCGCGCACGCCGGCCGATGTCGCGACGCCGACACCGGCGGCCGGGCAGCATAATGACGAGATCCTCGCTGGGCTCGGCTATGACGAGGCAGGGCTCGCAAGACTGCGGGCCGAAGGCGTGATCTGATGGAGGCCTGCGTGAACGACGAAATCCTGTATGCAGTCGAGAATGGGGTGGGCACGATCACGCTCAACCGGCCCCAGGCGCGCAACGCGCTGACCTTCGCCATGTATGAGCGCATCGCCGAGATCTGCCGTGATCCGGCTGATCATGGCGATCCGCGCGTGATCGTCATGACCGGGGCCGGCGACAAGGCCTTCGCGGCCGGCACCGATATCGCCCAGTTCCGTGCCTTCAAGAGCGCCGAGGACGCGCTGGCCTATGAGGAGCGGATCGAGAAAGTGATCGGCACGATCGAGCGCTGTGCGGTGCCTACACTCGCTGCGATTTCCGGTGCGGTGACGGGGGGCGGCGCGGCGATCGCGCTCGCCTGCGATCTCAGGATCGCGAGCATGACGGCGCGCTTCGGTTTCCCGATCGCGCGCACGCTCGGCAATTGCCTGTCGATGGAGAATTATGCGCGGCTTTACGCCATCCTCGGCCCGGCAAGGGTCAAGGACATCGTCTTCACCTCGCGGCTGGTCGAGGCGGAGGAGGGGCAGCGCATCGGTCTCTACAGCGAGTTACTGCCGGACCATGCTGCGTTGATGGCTCGCGCGGGCGAGCTTGCGCAGACCATTGCTGGCCATGCGCCGCTGACCATGCGCGCGACCAAGGAAGCGATGCGCCGCCTGACGGCCGCGACCGCCGAAGGGCTCGACGGCAGCGACCTCGTGACGCTCTGCTACACCAGCGCCGATTTCCGCGAGGGCATGGAAGCCTTCCTCGGCAAGCGCCCGCCGAACTGGACGGGGCGCTGATTCGAGCTGTGCCGCTATTCCGGGGCAGGCCGCGGGCCTGAGGCCGCACCCGTGGACTCCGCAATCGTCATGCTCGGGCTTGACCCGAGCATCTCGTGCCAAGCGTGCTTCGAGCGCCCCATCTTCGCGCGATTCTCAGGTCTCCCTTCGGTCGCCCGAGAATGACGGTGGTGAGCGGCCCCGCTCAGCCGTAGCTGCGCTCCAGCCTGCGGTCGATTGCCAGCGCCGCCAGCGTGCAGAGCGCGCCGGAGAGCAGATAGACGCCGACCCAGGCGAGGCCGAAGGTGCTCGATACGGTGAGCGCCACCAGCGGCGCGAAACCGGCGCCGATCAGCCAGGCGAAGTCGGAGGTCAGTGCCGCGCCGGTGTAGCGGTACTGCGTGCCGAAGCTCGAGGCGACCGCGCCTGCGGTCTGGCCGTAGGAGAGACCGAGGAGGCCGAAGCCGATGATGACGTAGATCGTCTGGCCCGCCTGGCTGTCGCCGAAGAGCAGCGGCGCGACGATGCTCGACAGGCTGAACAGGGCGATCATCGCACCGGACAAAAGCAGAGTGTTGCGGCGGCCGATCTGGTCGGCGATCAGGCCGGAGGTGACGATCGCGCCCGCTCCGACGACGCCGCCAGCGCCCTGGACCAGCAGGAATTCCGAGACCGAGCGGTCGGTAAAGAGGTTGATCCAGCTCACCGGGAAGATGGTGACGAGGTGGAAGAGCGCGAAGCTTGCCAGCGGCACGAAGGCGCCGAGGACGAGCGTGCGGCCATGAACCCGGATGAGTTCGGACACCGGCACCGGCATCAGCTCGCGCGTTTCCATCAGCTCGGCGAATTCATGGGTCGCGACCATGCGCAGCCGGGCGAAGAGCGCCACGACGTTGATCGTCAGGGCGACGAAGAAGGGGTAGCGCCAGCCCCAGCCGAGAAAATCCGCCTTCGAGAGCGCACCCTCGAAATAGGCGAACAGCCCGGCAGCGAGGATGAAGCCGAAGGGGGCACCGAGCTGCGGCAGCATGGCATACCAGCCGCGCCGATTGGGCGGCGCGTTGAGGGCGAGCAGCGAGGACAGGCCATCCCAGGCGCCGCCGAGCGCGATGCCCTGCAGCAGCCGGAAGCCGGCGAGGATGACGACGGACCAGATGCCGATCGTCTCGTAGCCCGGCAGGAAGGCTATGGCGGCCGTCGCGCCGCCGAGAAGAAACAGCGCCGCAGTGAGCTTGGTCGCCCGGCCGTAGCGCCGGTCGATCGCGAAAAACAGCACCGAGCCGAAGGGGCGCGTCACGAATGCCAGCGCGAATATGCCGAAGGCGTAGAGCGTGCCGGTGAGCCGGTCGACGAAGGGGAAGACCAGTTCGGGGAAGACCAGCACGCAGCCGAGGCCGAAGACGAAGAAGTCGAAATATTCCGACGTCCGGCCGATAATGACGCCGAGCGCGATATCGGCGGGCGTCACATGGTCCCGCCCGTGCTCGTCCGTCAGATGCCCCGATGAATGGCTCGCCGCGTCAGCGCTCATGACCGCGAATTCCTCGCTGGGGGGCTCACCGGAACAACCGGACTTGCCCGCACCTCATACAAATGGATACGGTGGATAGAAGCCACCCGTCAAACCGCCGCAATGGGACAGATTGTCCGATGTGCGGTGCGAAAGAATGGGAATAGAGAACGTCGGTTCCCGGAAGAGGGAGGTCTCGAGTCTCTTGCGCATCTTTCGTTTTTTAGCGGCTTTGCCGGTTTTTGCGCTGCTTGGCGGATGCCAGTGGGTCCTGCTGTCGCCGTCGGGCGATGTTGCGATGCAGCAGAGAAACCTCATGCTCGCCTCCACGGCGCTGATGTTGCTCATCATCATTCCGGTGATGGCGCTGACGATTTTCTTCGCCTGGCGCTACCGTGCCTCGGCCAATGCCAGCTATCATCCGGATTGGAACCATTCGCTGCCGCTTGAGGTGGTGATCTGGTCGGTGCCGCTGCTGATCATCATCGTGATCGGCGCGATGACCTGGATGGGCACGCATCTGCTCGATCCCTATCGGCCGCTCGACCGCATCAGCGCTTCCAAGCCGACCGTCGAGGCGAGAGCGGGTGGCAACGGGCCGACAAAGCAGCCGCTGGTGATCCAGGTCGTGGCGCTCGACTGGAAATGGCTGTTCCTCTACCCGGCGCAGGGCATCGCCTCGCTGAACGAGGTGGTGGCGCCGGTCGATCGGCCGATCGAGTTCCGCATCACCTCCTCCTCGGTGATGAACTCGCTCTTCATTCCCGCGCTCGCCGGCCAGATCTACGCAATGCCGGGCATGCAGACGAAGCTCAACGCCGTGATCAACCATCCCGGCGACTTCGAGGGCTTCTCGGCCAATTACAGCGGCGCCGGCTTCTCAGACATGCGCTTCCGCTTCCACGGCGTCGACGAGAAGAGTTTCGGCGAGTGGGTGCAGGGCGCGATCCGCAACGGCAACCCGCTCGGGCGCGAGGAGTATCTCGTGCTGGAGAAGCCGAGCGAGCGCGAGCCGGCGCGCCTGTTCCGCGACGTGCCCTCCGATCTCTTCGGTGCCATCCTGAATATGTGCGTCGACCGCGCGAAGATGTGCATGCGCGACATGATGGCGATGGACGCCAAGGGCGGCGGCGGCAAGGAAGGTATCCATATCGTTGCGCAGCTGGAATACGACAAGAGCGTACGCCGGGGTGGGCAGCCGATGCCGCCGCGCCCCTTCGTGACGGCGATCTGCACGCCGACCGATGTCTACGGCACCGCGGGCGTCACCGCCCGCGTCGCCAACTGAAGCGCTTTCGCTAGCGAGCCGAGTGAACAATGACCTCCTATCCCGACTGGTGGAAGCTGCTGTTCGGACGCTTCACCCTCGAGGCGATCCCCTATCACGAGCCGATCCTGATCGGGACGTTCGCCGCGGTCGCGCTCGGCGGCCTCGCGCTCATCGCGCTGATCACCCGCTTCAAGCTCTGGGGCTATCTCTGGCACGAGTGGTTCACCAGCGTGGACCACAAGAAGATCGGGATCATGTACATGATCCTGGGCGTGATCATGCTGCTGCGCGGCTTCGCCGACGCGCTGATGATGCGCGGCCAGCAGGCGATCGCCTTCGCCGGCAATGAGGGCTATCTGCCGCCGCAACATTACGACCAGATCTTCACGGCCCACGGCGTGATCATGATCTTCTTCGTGGCGATGCCCTTCGTCACGGGCCTGATGAACTATGTCATGCCGCTGCAGATCGGCGCGCGCGACGTCGCCTTCCCCTTCCTGAATAATTTCAGCTTCTGGATGACGGTGGGCGGCGCCGTGCTGGTGATGATGTCGCTCTTCGTCGGTGAATTCGCCAAGGTCGGCTGGCTTGCCTATCCGCCGCTCTCGGGGGCGGCCTACTCGCCCGGGGTCGGCATGGACTACTACCTGTGGGCGCTGCAGATTGCGGGCGTCGGCACGACCTTGTCGGGCGTCAACCTGATCGCGACCATCGTGAAGATGCGCGCTCCCGGCATGGACTTGATGAAGATGCCGGTCTTCAGCTGGACGGCGCTGTGCACCAACGTGCTGATCGTCGCGACCTTCCCGATCCTGGCGGCGACGCTCGCGCTGCTGACGCTCGACCGCTATGTCGGCACCAACTTCTTCACGAACGATCTCGGCGGCAACCCGATGATGTACGTGAACCTGATCTGGATCTGGGGCCACCCGGAGGTCTATATCCTGATCCTGCCGATCTTCGGGGTCTATTCGGAGGTGGCCTCGACCTTCTGCGGCAAGCGCCTCTTCGGCTATGCCTCGATGGTCTATGCGACGGTGGTCATCACCATCCTGTCCTATCTTGTCTGGCTGCACCATTTCTTCACGATGGGCTCCGGCGCCAGCGTGAACTCGTTCTTCGGGATCACGACGATGATCATCTCGATCCCGACGGGCGCGAAGATCTTCAACTGGTTGTTCACGATGTATCGCGGCCGCATCCGCTTCGAGCTGCCGATGATGTGGCTCCTGGCGTTCATGCTGACCTTCGTCATCGGCGGCATGACCGGCGTGATGCTCGCGGTGCCGCCGGCCGATTTCGTGCTGCATAACAGCCTGTTCCTGATCGCCCATTTCCACAATGTCATCATCGGCGGCGTGGTCTTCGGCGTCTTCGCCGGCATCGCCTACTGGTTCCCCAAGGCCTTCGGCTTCAAGCTCGACCGGTTCTGGGGCCTGCTCTCCTTCTGGTTCTGGGTGATCGGCTTCTACGTCGCCTTCATGCCGCTCTATGTGCTCGGCCTGATGGGCGTGACGCGGCGCCTCAGCCGGTTTGAGGATCCCTCGCTGCAAATCTGGTTCGTGGTTGCGGCTGTGGGAGCGGTGCTGATCGCCCTGGGGATCCTCTGCTTCCTGATCCAGATCGGTGTCAGCATTATGCGCCGCGAGGAGTTGCGCGATACGACCGGCGACCCCTGGGACGGGCGCACGCTGGAATGGTCGACCTCGTCGCCGCCGCCGGCCTACAACTTCGCCTTCACGCCGATCGTCCACGACCTCGACGCCTGGGCCGACATGAAGAAGCGCGGCTACAAGCGTCCGCTCGGCGGCTTCCGGCCGATCCACATGCCGCGGAACACCAGTGCTGGTCTGATCATCGCCGGGCTCGCGACAATCTGCGGCTTCGCTTTGATCTGGTACATCTGGTGGCTGGCGGCGCTCAGCTTCGTCGGCGTCCTGGCGACGGCGATCGGGCATACCTTCAACTATAACCGCGACTTCCACATTCCGGCCGAAGCCGTTCTGCGCGAAGAGGATTCGCGCACCCAACTGCTCGGCCGGGCCTGAGGGGCGATGATGGCTAAGGCGATAGCGGAAGCGCAGGCTGCGAACGGCGTTCCGGCGTTCTACGTGACGGAGGAAGAGCACGAGCACTCCGGCGGCTCGACCATGCTCGGCTTCTGGCTCTACATCATGAGCGACTGCCTGGTTTTTGCGGTCCTCTTCGCGACCTTCGGCGTGCTCGGGCGCAACTATGCGGCCGGGCCATCAGGCGCCGATCTGTTCGACCTCAGGCTGGTCGCGATCAACACGGCGATGCTGCTGTTCTCCTCGATCACCTACGGCTTCGCCATGCTGGCGATGGACAAGGGCCGGCAGGCGGCGATGCAGGGCTGGCTCGTCGTCACCGGCCTCTTCGGCCTCGCCTTCCTCGCGATCGAGCTCTACGAATTCGCGCATCTCATCCACGAGGGCGCGACGCCGATGCGCAGCGCCTTCCTGTCCTCCTTCTTCACGCTGGTCGGCACGCACGGGCTGCACGTCACCTTCGGCCTGATCTGGCTGACAGTGCTGATGGTCCAGGTCAGGCGGCGCGGGCTGATCGAGGCCAACCGGCGCCGGCTGATGTGCCTGAGCATGTTCTGGCACTTCCTCGACGTCGTCTGGATCGGCGTCTTCACATTCGTTTATCTGATGGGCGTGCTGAAATGAGCGCTAGCCAGAACCACGCCGAACATCACGACGAGCATGGCGGCGACGGTCAGCCGCATGGCAGTCTGCGCGGCTATGTCACCGGCTTCCTGCTTTCGGTCGTCCTGACCGCGATCCCATTCTGGCTGGTCATGAACGACGTGCTCAGCAATTCGATGCTGACCGCAATCGTGATCATGGGCTTTGCCGCCGTGCAGATCGTCGTCCACATGGTCTATTTCCTGCACATGAACAGCCGCTCCGAGAGCGGCTGGACGATGATGGCGCTGATCTTCACGATCGTCATCGTGGCGATTGCGCTCTCCGGCTCGTTGTGGGTGATGTACCACCTCAACACCAACATGATGCCGACCGAGCTGCACAAGATGTGAGGCGGCTCGTGCCCGCGGGCGCTACGGGCAAGCGGCGCGCAGGCGCCGGACGCCTCATCTTTGCTGCGGCCCTGACCCTCGTCACGCTGGTTTCCGCCGGCCTCGGCATCTGGCAGGTGCAGCGGCGTAGCTGGAAGCTCGACCTGATCGCCCGGGTCGAGGCGCGGATTCACGCCGCGCCCGTGACTGCACCGGGTCCGCTGGAATGGCCGGCCATCGCGGCTGATACTGCCGAGTATCGCCGCGTCGCCATGCAGGGCCGTTATCTTGAGACGCCTGAAACACTGACGATGGCGGTGACCGAACGCGGCCCGGGCTTCTGGGTGATCGCCCCCTTCCGCGCCGATTCGGGTTTCACGGTCCTCGTCAACCGCGGTTTCGTGCCGGAGGATCGGCGCGGGGTCGAAGAGCGGCGCAAGGTGGCCGGCGAACAGGCGAGGGTGGTCGGGCTGTTGCGGCTCACCGAGCCGGGCGGCGGCTTCTTGCGCGCCAACGATCCCGCCGCGGGCCGCTGGTATTCTCGGGACGTTGCCGCGATCGCCTCGGCGCGAGGGCTTGGCGAGGTCGCGCCCTATTTCGTCGATGCCGACGCGGCGAGCGAACCAGGGCCGTTGCCGCAGGGCGGCATGACCCAGGTCAGCTTCCGCAACACGCATCTGATCTATGCGCTGACCTGGTTCTGCCTTGCCCTTTTGAGCGCCGGAGGCCTCATCTTCGTGCTGAGAGGCAAGGCCCGCGAGGAAGCGCCGGCCTCATAGTTCCAGCCGGCTCAGCCCTCGCCCTGCAATTGCCCGAGTTCATGCAGCAGCGCCGCGCCCGTCCTGATCCCGCTCTGGAAACAATCCAGTGTCATGTTTTCGTTCGGGGCGTGGTTGGCTTCATCATGGTTGGCATAGGGCGTGACATAGGCGGGGATGCCGAGGATCTTGGTGAAGACGTAGTTCGGCAGGCTGCCGAAACCGGCCGGGATCAGCAGCGGCTCCTCGCCATGGGCGGCGACGAAGGCGCGGCGTAGCGGCACCGTATAGCGCGAGGCGATCTGCGTCTTCGAGGGCTGCATGCCGGTTTCCTCGACGATGAACTCGACCTCCGGCGCATGCTTGGCGACATGGGCCGCAACCTTGCGCAGGATGTCCTCCGGGTCCTGCGCCTCGACGAGGCGGATATCGCATTTCACCAATGCCTCGTTCGGCAGCACGGTCTTGGTGCCCGGCCCGCCGTAGCCGCCGTGGAAGCCGTTGATCGTCAGCGTCGGCTGGAAGCACAGGCGATCATAGAACGGCCGGTCGAGCGGCGCGTCGAGGCGCTTGAGGTCGAGCCCTTGCTTGAATGCGTCCAGATCGAGCGGCAGGCGCTCGATCGCCTCCAGATCCTCGGAGGTCGGCGGCTGGACGTCGTCGTGCAGGCCCTCGATGGTAATCTCGCCATTGGCGTTCTTCATGGTGGCGAGCAGGTGGACCAGCGTCCAGATCGGGTTCGGCACGACACCGCCGAAATTGCCGGAATGGACGTCGCGGCTGGCATGGCGGCAGCGTAAATCGAAGGAGACGACGCCGCGCGAGCCGAACTTGATGGTGGGCGCGCCGCTGGCATGGCGCGGGCCGTCGGCGGTGACGGCGAGATCGGCCTTCAGCTTGTTCTGGTTGGCGCGCACGAAGCCGGCGATGCGCGGGCTACCGATCTCCTCCTCGCCCTCCAGCAGCAGGATGACATTGCAGGGCAGTTCGCCATGGACCTTGAGATGGGATTCGATCGCGAGGATCTGGGCGAAGTGCTGGCCCTTATTGTCGCCAACGCCGCGTGCATAGAGCCGGCCGTCTCGAATCGTGGGCTCGAAGGGCGGGGAAACCCATTTGTCGAGCGGGTCCGGTGGCTGCACGTCGTAATGGCCGTAGAGCAGCACAGTCGGCTTGCCCGGTGCCTTCTCCCAGCGGGCGAGGACCATGGGATGACCCTCGGTCTGCACGAGGCTGGTCTCGAGCCCGATCTCCGTCAGCATCTCGACCAGCAGCGCCCCGACCTCGGCGATGCCGATATTCTCGGCGCTGATGCTGGGGTGGCGCAGATAGGCGATCAGCCGGTCGAGGAAGGCGCTGCGGTTGGCTTCGATATGATCGAAGACCGGAGCAAGGGCGTCAGAGGAAGCCATTTCGTTATAGGCCTTTGCAGAAGAACGTTGCGATTGTGAATCAAGGGCGGCCCCGCAGGTCGGGCCAGCTCCCGAGCACGGCGCGGGCAGCCTAGAAGTTGATCCTGCAGCTCTCAACCGGTGCGCCTCGCCATTCCTGCCACAGCAGCCATGCGGCAAGGACAGGCCGCGAGGTCGACCGCCATACGCCCTCCGCCTGCGACGTCATGCTGATTTTCGAAAGCCGTCGTGGCGGCTACGCCGGTTTACGTTCGCGATCCGACGCGGCAGAACGGGTGGCAGCGGACCGTATTCAACACCTCGCGGCCGCTTCTGGGGATCATCAATGTTTAGAACGCCGGACTTCGACGAGCTGATCGACCGCCGCGGAACCCATTCCGCCAAATGGGACATGATGGAGAAGAATTATGGCGTGTCGGCTTCCGACGGCATCGCCATGTGGGTGGCGGACATGGATTTCCGGCCACCGGCCTGCGTCCAGCAAGCGGTCGAGCGCATGGCGAGCCATGGCGTCTACGGCTATTTCGGCGATGACCGCACGAACAGCGACGCCATTCGCTGGTGGATGAAGACCCGGCACGGCTGGGATGTCGCGCCGGAGGCGATCTTCACCACCCACGGCCTGGTCAACGGCACGGCGCTCTGCGTCGATGCCTTCACCGCGCCGGGCGACGGCGTCGTGCTGATGACGCCGGTCTACCACGCCTTTGCCCGCATCATCCGCTCCGCCGGGCGGCATGTCGTGGAGTGCCGGCTGGCGACAGAGGACGGGCGCTACGTCCTCGATATCGCTGGCTGGGATGCGCAGATGACCGGCCGTGAGCGGATGCTGATCCTGTGCTCGCCGCATAATCCCGGTGGGCGCGTCTGGACCGGCGACGAACTCCGCGAGATCGCCGCCTTCTGCAAGCGCCACGACCTGATTCTCGTTGCCGACGAGATCCACCACGATCTGGTCATGCCGGGATTCCGGCACACCGTCATGCCGCTGGCCGCTCCCGACATCCTCGATCGGCTCGTGATGATGACGGCGACCACCAAGACCTTCAACATCGCGGGCGCCCATATCGGCAATGTCATCATCCCCGACGAGGCTCTGCGCGAGCGGTTCCGCGCGCGGATGAACGCGCATGGCATCTCGCCCAACTCCTTCGGCATGGCGATGGCGACGGCCGCCTACAGCCCCGAAGGGGCGGCCTGGGTCGATCGGCTCGTGGCCTATATCGACGGCAATCGGAAGCTGTTCGACGACGGGGTGAATGCCATTCCCGGTCTGCGCTCGATGCCGCTTGAGTCGACCTATCTCGCCTGGGTGGATCTCGCGGGAACCGGCATGGAGCGGGCGGAGTTCACCGCCCGTGTCGAGAAGCAGGCGAAGATCGCGGTGAACCACGGACCGAGCTTCGGGGCCGGTGGCGACAGCTTCCTGCGCTTCAATCTTGCGACGCCGCGCGCCACCGTGGTCGAGGCCGTCGAGCGGCTGCAGCAAGCGTTCCGCGATTTGCAGTAGCGCTGCTGGACGGGCGGCTACGCCCGGCCGGCAGAACGCGCACTGCGCTCGGTGCGGGACAGCGACCGCGTCCCGCATCCATCTCTCCGCTTTCCGTCGAGCCCGCTCCGGCTTATTGATGGGGGCGGGAGACCTCATGAGACGCATCTCCGGATACCGTCGCCACCGCCTCGCTGACATCGGATAGCCGATGACGGCCGACGCTCCCCACCACGTCGTCATCGTCGGGGCCGGCTTCGGCGGGCTGGAAGCGGCGCGCAACCTTGCCGCCGCGCCGGTCAACATCACGGTCGTCGACCGGCGCAACCACCACCTCTTTCAACCGCTGCTCTATCAGGTCGCGACGGCGTCTTTGCCGACCTCGGAGATCGCGTGGCCGGCGCGCTCCCTGCTGCGGCGCTATCCGAACGTCACGACGTTGCTGGGCAGCGTCGTCGGCGTCGATGCGGACGCCAAGACTGTGCTGATCGATGGCGAGCCAGCGCTCGCTTTCGATAGCCTGATCCTCGCGACCGGAGCGCGCCACGCCTATTTCGGCCATGACGAATGGGAGCCCTATGCGCCCGGCCTGAAGACGCTGGAAGACGCGACGAAGATCAGGCGGCGGATATTGTCAGCCTTCGAACAGGCAGAGTGGGAGACCGACGAGACCCGGCGTGCCGAGCTGCTGACCTTTGTCATCATTGGCGCCGGGCCGACTGGCGTCGAGCTCGCCGGGACGATCGCCGAGCTGGCGCATGACACGCTGCGCGCCGATTTTCGCAATTTCGATACGCGCAACGCGCGGGTGGTTCTGGTCGAGGCGGGCCCGCGCATCCTGGCGGGCTTCACCGAGGACCTTTCGGCTTATGCCGAGCGGGCGCTGATCGGCCTCGGCGTCGAGGTCCGGACCGGGCACGCCGTGTCGCGCTGCACCGAGGACGGTATCGCGCTTGGCGATGCCTTCCTGCCGGCGAAGACGATTTTGTGGGCGGCGGGCGTTGCGGCCTCGCCGGCGGCTGAATGGCTGGGAGCGCCAGCCGACCGGGCAGGGCGGGTGATGGTCGAGCCCGATCTCTCCGTACCCGGCCACGCCGAGATCTTCGTGGTCGGGGATACGGCCCATGTCGTCTCGGCCGACGGCAAGCCCGTGCCAGGCGTGGCGCCCGCGGCGAAGCAGGAAGGGCGATACGTCGCCGGGGTGATCAAGGCCCGGCTGAAGGGCGCCGCCGCGCCGCCGCCCTTCGCCTACAGCAATGCCGGCAACCTCGCGACCATCGGCAAGCGCGCGGCCATCGTCGATTTCGGCTGGATCAAGCTGAAGGGGCGCATCGCCTGGTGGACCTGGGGTATCGCGCACATCTTCTTCCTGATCGGCCTGCGCAATCGCCTCGCCGTCGCGCTGAACTGGCTGTGGATCTATGTCAGTGGGCACCGCAGCGCCCGGCTGATCACGCAGGGACCGACGAAAGGCGGCGAAACCGACGTTCCTCGCTGACGGGCTGCCTGGCGCTCGTCAGGAGGGGAAATCCTCTGGCCTGAAGAAGGGCGTATCCTTCAGCTCGGGCTCGTCGAAGGCCTCGAGATCGCGGCGGATCTCGGCAATGTCCTGCCGGAAGAATGCCGCAACGATAGCCTGCGCCGCGCGCTCGCCGGCGATGGCGACACCGGGGATGTCGCTCGCGATCGCGCCATGGCTGACGAGGGCGCCGTGGTTGACGAGGTGGATACGCGAGAGCTCGGCCGGCGCGCCCGCGACACGCGGCTGCAATTCAAACCCCGGGCCGAGATAGGGCGCCCGCGCCAGTGCCGGGCGCGCAAGCGCGGCGGGCGGCACGTAGCGATCGCTCCAGCGCGCGATAAGCGGGGTCAACTCTGCCAGTTCCGGGATTTTGGCCGCATCGACCTGGAAGCCCGTCGCGACGATGAGGAAGTCGTGCCGGCGTTCGAGCCGGCCTTCCGGCGTGTCGATGTCGAGCACGACCTGCGCGCCCTCGCGCCGGACGCTCGCCACGCTGTGGCGGAAGCGAATATCGAGCCCGTCGGATTTCAGGGCACGTAGCACCGTTTCGTGTGGCGGCGGCGCCAGCATGTCATCGAGATAGGCTGCGAGCGCCCAGCGATCGGCATCGGGCAGGGCGCCCCAGCCATGGAAGTAGCCGGGATTGGCCGAGCCGCGGCCCTTGTTGATCTGCGGCAGATGCGGCCGGCGCAGATACATCTCGACGCGCGCCGCGCCTTGCTCCAGCGCCGTCGCGGCATTGTCCCAGGCCGAGGCGCTGCCGCCGATCACGCCGACCGACTTGCCGCGGAGCCCTGCGAAATCGATTGGGTCGTTGCCGTGGGCGGCGACGGTCGGCCTCAGCTCATGCGGCACGACATCCGGCCAGACATCGCCGCCCGCACCGCCACGCCCGGTGGCGAGGACGACATGGCGGGCAAAAACGCTCTTTGAGCCTTCGGCGGTCTCGATGTCGAGCGCGAGCAGGCCGTCCTGCGGCCGCAGCTTCGTCAGCGCGCTGCGATGCTGCACCGGCAAGGCCAGCACCCGCTGGAGCCAGCTGAGATAGTCGACCCAGGCAGCGTTGGGGATCTTGTAGAGCGCGTCCCAAGCCGCTTCGCCGAAGCTCGCCATGTACCAGGCGGCGAAGGTCAGCGAGGGGACGCCGAGGGCTGGCCCGGTCAGCGTCTTGGGCGAGCGCAGCGTGTCCATGCGCGCATAGCGGTTCCACGGGCCTTCGCGGCCCGGCTCGTTGGCATCGAACAGGCGGATATTGACGATGCCCTTGGCGAGCAGAGCCGAGGCGGCGGCGATGCCGTTCATGCCGGCGCCGATGATGGCGACGTCGAGGACCGGTTCACCTGCTTCCGTTGTCCGCGGATGGAGCCAGGGCTTTGCCGGGAAGCCGAGCAGGGCGAGGTCGCACCTCACCTGCGCTTCATGCCGGGCAAGGCCGTCGGCGATCGGGACCGGTGTGGCGATGCGCTTCATGATGGAACCTCCGCTGTTTCGCGGACGGCCCCCGCCGTGCCGAAGCTCTGGCCGGGGATCGAGGCGAGCAGGGCCTGCGTATAGGGGTGCTTGCGCTGGCCGAAGACCTCGGCCACCGTTCCGGCTTCCACGACTTCGCCGTTCTTCATCACCGCGACGAGATCGCAGACCTGCGCCGCCACGCGCAAATCATGGGTGATGAAGACGATGGACAGCCCGAGCCGCTCGCGCAGGCCGGCGAGAAGCTTCAGCACCTGCGCCTGCACGGAGACGTCGAGCGCCGAGACCGGCTCGTCGGCGACGAGGACGTCGGGTTCGAGCGCCAGCGCCCGCGCCAAACCGATGCGCTGGCGCTGGCCGCCTGAGAACTCGTGCGGATAGCGGTCGACCGCCGCCGGATCGAGCCCGACGAGGCCGAAGAGCTCGCGGGCACGCTCCAGCGCCTGCTTGCGCGGCATGCCGTTGACGACGAGGCCCTGAGCGACGAGGTCGCC
The DNA here is from genome assembly GCF_056395485.1 of Allobosea sp. 10L417. Taxonomy (NCBI): domain Bacteria; kingdom Pseudomonadati; phylum Pseudomonadota; class Alphaproteobacteria; order Hyphomicrobiales; family Alloboseaceae; genus Allobosea; species Allobosea sp. 10L417. The sequence goes on along the minus strand of NZ_JBFTJP010000007.1, from coordinate 161,200 downwards.
CACCTTGCGGCGCGGGTTGAGCGAGGCGAAGGGATCCTGGAACACCATCTGGATATGCCGGCTGCGCGCCCGCATCTCGGCGCGGGAGAGCTTGGTCAAATCCTCGCCGTTCAGACGGATCGCGCCTGTGTCGGGATCGATCAGCCGGATGATGCAGCGCGCCAGCGTCGATTTGCCGGAGCCGGATTCGCCGACGATGCCGAGTGTCGCGCCCTTCGGCAGGGTCAGCGATACGGCCTTCACGGCGTTGGTGACGCGCTGGCCGCGGCCGAGGAAGCCGCCGGTGCGATAGGTCTTCGAGACGTTCTCTATCGTCAGGATCGCCTCGTCCGAAAGCGGGCGCGGCGGCGGCGGTTCGAGCGCCGGCACGGCCGCAATGAGCTGGCGGGTATAGGGGTGGCTGGGGCGGCTCAGGACGGTTTCGGGATCGCCCTGTTCGACGACCAGACCGTGCTGCATGACCACCACGCGATCCGCGATCTCGGCGACGACGCCGAAATCATGGGTGATGAAGAGCACGGCGGTGCCCTTGCGCGCCTGCAATTCGCGGATGAGCTTCAGGATCTGCGCCTGGGTGGTGACGTCGAGTGCCGTCGTCGGCTCGTCCGCGATCAGCACCTTCGGGTCGAGCGCCAGCGCCATCGCGATCATGGCGCGCTGGCGCTGCCCGCCCGAGAGCTCGTGTGGATAGGCCTTGGCCGCGCGCTCCGGCTCTGGGATCTGGACTTCCGTCAACAGGTCTTGGACACGGGCCGCGATCGCGCGTTTGCCGAGGTCGGTGTGGATGCTGAGCATCTCGCCGATCTGGTCGCCGATGCTGCGCAGCGGATTCAGCGCCGTCATCGGCTCCTGGAAGATCATGGCGATGCCGGCGCCGCGAATCTTTCGCATCTCGGCTTCGCCTAGCGCGGCGATGTCGCGGCCCTCGAAGAGGACGCGGCCGCGCTCGATCGCGACGCCGGTGGGAAGCAAGCGCATGATCGCATTGGCCGTCATCGACTTGCCGGAACCGGATTCGCCGACGACGCAGACGATCTCGCCCGCCTTCAGCTCCAGCGAGACGTCCTGCATCGCGTAGGGGCGGTCGGCTCCCTCCGGCAGGGCGACGGTGAGCCCGTCGAGAGTGAGGATCGCGCTCATCGTCCCTTGAGCCTCGGGTTGAGGGCGTCGTTCAGCCCCTGGCCGACGAGCGACACGCCGAGCACGGTAAGTACGATCGCGAAGCCGGGAATGGCCGAGACGTACCACTGCACGCGCAGCACGTCGCGGCCGAGCCCGATGAGGTTGCCCCAGGAGGCGACATTGGGATCGGAGAGCTTGAGGAAGGCGAGCGAGCTTTCGAGCAGGATCGCGACCGCCATGACGACGCTGGCGTAGACGATCACCGGCGGCAGGGCGTTGGGCAGGATCTCGCCGAAGATCAGCTTGAGATCGGAGAGGCCGATGGTGCGCCCGGCCTGTACGAACTCGCGGTTGCGCAGCGAGAGGAACTCGGCGCGGGTGAGACGGGCCGGTGCCGGCCAGGAGACGATGCCGATCGCGACCATCACCGTCGGCAGCGTCGAGCCGAAGACGACGACGAGGACCAGCAGCAGCAGGAAGTTCGGCAGGGTCTGGAAGGCTTCGGTGATGCGCATCAGCACAGTGTCGACCTTGCCGCCGTAGAAGCCGGCGAGCGCGCCGATGACGATGCCGATCGCAACGGCGATGACCGTGGCGATCACACCGATCAGCAGCGATATGCGTGCGCCATAGAAGATCTGGGCAGCGATGTCGCGGCCGGAATTGTCGGTGCCGAGCAGGAAGCGCGGGTTGGCCAGCGGCCATTGCAGCGGCCGGCCGGCGAGCGCCAGCGGATCGCGCGGGAAGAGCCAGCCGGCGCTCGCCGCCATGGCGAGGACGAGCAGCAGAAGGAACAGGCCGATTACGGCTGGCGGGCTGCGGAAATAGCGCTTGAGGGCGTCCATCGCTCAACCCTCCGGTGCGATGCGCGGGTCGAGCCGCGCGTAGAGGAGATCGACGATGAAGTTCACGACGATGACCAGCAGCGCCGAGACGAAGACGATGCCGAGCAGCGTGTTGAGGTCGCGCTGGATCACCGATTCATAGGCGAGGCGGCCGAGGCCCGGCAGCGAGAAGACACTCTCGACGACGACCGAACCCCCGAGCATCGTGCCGGCCTGCAGGCCGATCAGCGTCACCATCGGCAGCAGCGCGTTGCGCAGGACGTGGCGGGTGATGACGCGGGTCTCGTCCAGGCCCTTCGAGCGGGCGGTGCGGACGAAATCGAGGTTCAGCACCTCCAGCATCGCGCCGCGCATCAGCCTGAGATAGATGGCGAGGTAGATCAGACCCAGCGTCAATGTCGGCAAGATGAGATGGCGCGCGATGTCGAGCGTGCGGGCGAAGCCTGTCAGCCCGGCGCCGATATCCTCGAAATCGCCGGCCGGCAACCATTGCAGATGAACGGAGAAGACGACGATCGCCATCAGCCCGAACCAGAAGGACGGTGTGGCGTAGAAGATCAGGCCGAGCGTCGAGATCAGCGTGTCCTGCCAGCGATTGACGTCGCGCGCGGCGAGGACGCCGAACACGATGCCCGCGAAGAAGGCGAAGGAAAGCGCGGATGTCATCAGCAGCAGCGTCGCCGGCAGGCGCTCGACGATGACGCTGGCGACCGGCTTGCCGTAGATGGCGGAGTGGCCGAGGTCGAAGCGGACCAGCCGCCAGAGATACTGGCCGAGCCGCTCGGCGGTGGAGAGATCGAGCCCGTAGAAGCGGCGCAGCTCTTCGGCGAGTTTCGCGTCGCCGCCGCCCATCTGCGCCATCATGGCATCGACGGTGTCGCCGGGTGCGAACTGCAACAGCAGGAAGATGCCGATCAGGATCAGCAACAGCGTGGGGATCGAGGCGACGAGCCGCCGCCCCGCAAGGGTGAGGATACGCATGGTCTACGCGCCGTGTTGCTGCGGGCCGGGCGGAAGGGCGGCCCGCTCTCCTGTTCTCACTCGGCCAACCAAAGGTCGTGCCAGCTCGACGAGCCCCAGCGCGGGGTGTTCGAGTGGTTGCGGGCCTTGGCGCTGATCGTGGTGACGAAGATCTGCTCGATCGGCATCCAGATCGGCAGTTCCGTGTTCACCTTGCGGACGAAATCGCCGTAGAGCGCCTTGCGCTTGGTGGGATCGACCTCGGTCGCGGCGTCGTCGATGATCTTGTCGACGGCCTCGTCCTTCCAGTCCCATTGATTGGTCCAGGGCGCGCCCTTGGGTTGGCCGGAGCGGTACCAGACCGTCGTCGAGACGGCTGGGTCGTTGCGGTACTGGTGCCAGCCGGTGGCGAGGTCGAAGTCCCAATCGTTGTAGACGCTCTTCAGGAAGCCGCCGCCATCGACGCGCACGATATCGACCTTGATGCCGATTTGCGCCAGCGACTGCTGGATGAAGGTGGAGAACAGCGAGATGTCCTCGCCCCAGGGGGCAGGGGTCAGCCGGAGCGAGAAGCGCGTGCCGCCGGCGCCGGGCTTGTAGCCGGCCTCGTCGAGCAGCTTGACCGCGAGCGCCTTGTCGAACGGGTACTGCGGGCCGTTGTCGGCCGGGTAGAAATCGGTCGAGACCGAGGGGATCGGCCCGGTGCCGCGCTTGGCGAAATCGCCGAGGAAATTCTCGATGAAGAAGGGGATGTCGAGCGCATGCGCGATGGCGCGGCGCACGCGGATATCGGCGAGTTCCTTGCGGCGGAAGTTGAACTCGATCGTGTTGGTGCGGGCGTTGCCCTCATTGCCCTTGGTCGAGACGATGAAGCGCTTGTCCTGCGACAGGCGGGCCATGTCGGAGATCGTCAGGCCGGAGAACGGGCTGTAATGCAGCTGGCCGGCTTCGAGCTGTGCCGCGGCGGCCGAACGGTCGGTGATCACGCGCCAGATGATGCGGTCGAGATAGGGCGCGTTCTCGCGCCAGTAGTTCGGGTTGCGGTCGGCGATGATGTGCTGGCCGCGCTCATAGGTGACGAACTTGAACGGGCCGGTGCCGATCGGTGCGAGGTTGACCGGGTTGTTCCGGATGTCGCCCTTGCCCTCATAGAGATGGCGGGCCGAGACGTAGCCGAGGTCGGGCAGGGCGCGCAGCAAGAGGTTCAGCGGCATCGGCCGCTCGTAGCGGAAGATCGCTGTGTAGGGATCGGGCGTGTCGACGGCCGTGAGGAAGAGCTGCAGCGTCGTCCCGTAGTTCAGGATCTTCTTCCACATCTCCATCGCGGTGAACTGGACGTCCGCCGAGGTGAAGGGCTGGCCATCATGCCAGGTCACGCCCTTGCGCAGCTTGAAGGTGATGGTCTTGCCGTCGGGCGCCGCCTCCCAGCTTTCGGCGAGCACGCCGACCGGGTTGCCGTTTGCGTCGAGATCGACCAGCGCCTCCTGAATCTTGCCACCGATGATGTAGACGCCGGTCGAGGCCTGGAGGCTCGGATTGAGTTGGCGCTGCTCGGCGCCGTAGTGAACGCCGAAGACGCCGCCCTTGCGCGGCGTCTCCTGCGCGAAGGCCTTGAACGGGTTGACGACATTGGCCGCGATCGCGGCGGAGGTCATCAGGATTGAACGACGGGTGAAGTCCATGGAGGTCCTCGACGATCTGAGCTCGGAGGCTGAAAGGCGGAATGCAGGAGCCGTGCCGGTCAGGCCGGCACGAAGCTGAGCACGGAGCCGGAGGCGCGGGCTGCGGGCACGCTGGCGGCTTCGCCGTGGCGGATCGCGCCGGATGCTGCTGCGGCAGCGTCGAGATCGCGCGTGGCCAGCACGAGCGCAGCGACGCCAAAGGTTGCCGCGCCTTCCCGCACCGCATCCGGATAGCGCTCGGCAAAGGTCTCGGCGGCATAGAACAGGATGTCGGCGCGCGAACGGCCGGAAGCGACGCGCCAGACCGTGCCTTCCTGCCGAACCGGCTCGTCGATCAGCCGCGAAAGATGTTCGGCGGCCGCCTGCGGATCGGCCGACAGGGTCTCGATACGCCGGATGGCGACAGCGCCGTTGGCGTGCTTCTGCAGCACCGGCACCCAGACGTTCTCCCGCGTCAGATGCTGGCAGGCGAAGATACGGATACCGCCGGGCTGCTCCTCGAGCGGCCAGCGGAAGACATTGAACTTGGCGTCGGCCTCGCCGCCGCCGGGGAGCGGTACCGGTCGGCCGAAATGCACCGGGCCGATCGCAGGAAAGCCCCGTGCCGTGATCTCGGCCGCGCCGGCCGCGGCGTCGTCGGTGGTGAAGGCGATGCGCTCAATGCCCTCGTGCTTCGCCAGGAAGTCGCGCGTGGGCTTGTTCTGGTCGGTCTCGGAGACGATCCCGAGCAGCTCGAGATAGTCCTCCTGCAGCATGATCGTGTGGTTGGCCGAGCCCATATGCGGCGAATGCAAGCCGAGAGGCGAAATCGTGAAGCCTAGCCCCTCCCAGGCCTTCGCCGAGAGAGCGAGATCGCGAACGGCGACGACGACATGGTCGACGCCGAGAACATGATTGAGAGACATCCAGCCGGTCCGATATGGTGCCGCTCGCGGCGGCGTAAGTGAAGAATTTCCTTCTTCGGTCGGCAATCTAGTCGGGCGGTATGGGGAATGTCCTTATCTTTGTTTCCGATTTTAGAGATGAATGATCTCCTTTTCGCGGTCGGCGCCATGCGGGCCGGCTGCGCTGGATACGCTGCGGCGCGGCGGTCGAATCGCGCTTGATTTTGCATCAAAGCGGGCATATACCCGCAACTATGTCCATCGCCTGTTACTGCACACGCCTCAAGACCGTGACCCGCAAGATTGCGGGGCTGTATGACGGCGCTTTGGCGCCGGTGGGGATTAACATCGCCCAGTTCGCGATCCTCAGGAACGTCCGGAGGCATCAGCCAGTCAGCCTGACGGAACTGGGCCGGCTTCTGGAACTCGATCGATCGACCATGGGGCGCAATATCCGCGTGGTCGAGAAGATGGGTCTGGTACAACTTGGGCGCGGCGAAGATCAACGGGAGCTGGTCGTGTCGCTGAGCGCGCAGGGGGAGGCGATTCTGGAAGAGGCATCTCCGCTCTGGGAGACGTGCCAGCAGGATATCACCGGGCGTCTTGGCGCAGAGCGTCTCAAGGCTCTCAACGAGCTGAGCGATCTTCTCTGATCGTTTAATCTTAAGCGGGTATATACCCATAAATTGGATGCTCTCATGTCGCAGATAGCCATCTCCGCCGAGAACTCGGCATTACCCCGCTTCTTCGCCCGCCGGGGCATCCACTACGGCTGGGTGGTCGCGGCGGTCACCTTCCTGACCATGCTGGTGACGGCCGGGGCGGTCGGTGCGCCCGGTGTTCTGATCGGCCCGCTGCATCAGGAGTTCGGCTGGTCGACCGCGGAGATCTCGTCCGCCTTCGCGATCCGCCTGGTGCTGTTCGGGCTGATCGGGCCGTTCGCCGCTGCTTTCATGAACCGCTTCGGCGTCCGGCGCGTCGCGGCCGTCGCCCTGACGCTGATCGCTGCGGGCGTGCTGGGCTCCTTCGCCATGACGACGCTCTGGCAGCTCATGCTGTTCCTGGGCGTCGTCGTCGGCTTCGGCACGGGGCTGACCGCCATGGTGCTGGGCGCGACGGTGGCGACACGCTGGTTTTCGGCGCGCCGCGGCCTCGTGATCGGGCTGCTGACTGCCAGCACGGCGACCGGCCAGCTCGTCTTCCTGCCCTTGCTCGCCTCGCTCACGGAAACGCTCGGCTGGCGCAGCGCACTCTCCTTCGTGCTGGGCATGCTGCTGCTGGCCGCCGTCGCAGTTTTGGTGCTGATGCGTGACCGGCCCTCCGACCTCGGACTTGCGCCTTATGGAGCGACGGCTCTCGCGCCCGCACCCGCGGCACCGGCGACGCTGGGCGCGATGCTCGCCTCGCCGCTCGTCGCGCTGAAGGATGCCTCTCGCTCTGGCATCTTCTGGGCGCTGTTCGGCACTTTCTTCGTCTGTGGCGCCAGCACGAACGGCCTGGTGCAGACCCATTTCGTCTCGCTATGTGGCGATTTCGGCATGGCGCCGGTCGCCGCGGCGGGCATGCTCGCGGTCATCGGCATCTTCGATTTCGCCGGCACGGTGGGCTCGGGCTGGCTGTCCGACCGCTTCGACAGCCGTAAGCTCTTGTTCTGGTATTATGGCCTGCGCGGGCTCTCGCTGATCTACCTGCCCTTCACCAGCTTCAGCTTCTACGAACTCTCGATCTTCGCGGTGTTCTACGGTCTCGACTGGGTGGCGACCGTGCCGCCGACGGTGAAGCTCGCGGCCGACCGCTTCGGCGAACGCGCCAACCTCGTCTTCGGCTGGATCTTCGCCGGCCACCAGCTCGGCGCCGCAACCGCCGCCTGGGGCGCGGGCTTCAGCCGCACGGTCTATGCGAGCTATCTGCCGGCCTTCTTCATCGCCGGTGTGCTCTGCCTGATCGCCGCGCTCGCCATCGTGTCGGTGCGCGAGCCGCGCGAACGGGAGCTCGTCCCGGCCGCCGCATGAAGGTTGACGTTGCCATGCCGGCTGGCGCGCATATCTACGGATGATGATCGCGATTCCGTTCGACAACTCCTATGCGCGCCTGCCGGAGCGGTTCTATGCCGCGGTGAACCCGACCGCGGTGGCCGCGCCTCGTCTGATCAAGCTCAACGAGGCCCTGGCCCGGCAGCTCGGCCTCGATCCGGACTGGCTGAAGGGGCCGGACGGCGTCGTGATGCTGGCCGGCAACAGCCTGATCGAAGGGGCGCTCCCGATCGCGACGGCCTATGCCGGGCATCAATTCGGCGGCTTCAGCCCGCAGCTCGGCGACGGCCGGGCGATCCTGCTTGGCGAAGTGGTGGACCGTGACGGCCGGCGCCGCGACATCCAGCTCAAGGGAGCCGGCCCGACGCCGTTCTCGCGGCGTGGCGACGGCCGGGCCGCGCTGGGGCCGGTGCTGCGCGAGTACGTCCTCAGCGAAGCCATGGCGGCGCTCGGCGTGCCGACGACGCGGGCACTCGCCGCGGTGCTGACGGGTGAAACCGTCCGGCGCGAGACGCTGCTGCCCGGCGCCATCCTGACCCGCATCGCCGCCAGCCATATCCGGATCGGAACATTTCAGTTCTTCGCCGCCCGGCGTGATGTCGAGGCGCTGCGCCTCCTCGCCGACCATGTCATCGCCCGGCACTACCCGCAGGTGGCGGATGGCGACGCACCTTATCTGGCTCTGCTTGAAGCGGTGGTTGCCGCGCAGGCCGACCTCGTCGCGCGCTGGATGCTGATCGGCTTCATCCATGGCGTGATGAACACCGACAACATGTCGATCGCCGGCGAGACGATCGACTACGGTCCCTGCGCCTTCATGGACAGCTACGACCCCGCCACGGTCTTCAGCTCGATCGACGAGCACGGCCGCTATGCCTATGGCAACCAGCCGCCGATCGCGCTGTGGAACCTGACGCGCTTGGCCGAGGCGCTGCTGCCGCTGCTGGCGGAGGACCAGGAGAATGCGGTCGCGGTCGCGCAGGAAGCGGTCAATCGTTTCAACGAACTGTTCCAGGCCAGTCTGATCGCGGGCTTTCGTCGGAAACTCGGCCTTTTCACCGAAGCGCCGGATGACGTCCTGCTCATCAAGGCATTGCTCGAAACGATGCAGCGCGGCCATGCGGACTTCACTCTGACCTTCAGGCGGCTCAGCCATGACGCCGTTGGCAACGGGCAAAGCTGCCGCGAACTCTTCACCAATCCCGCCGAGTTCGACGATTGGCATGGTCGCTGGCAACAGCGGCTGCAGCAGGAGAGCCTCTCCGCGGAAGAGCGGCAGCGCGCGATGCACAGCATCAATCCGCTGTTCATTCCGCGGAATCACCGCGTCGAGGCCGTGATCGAGGCGGCAACCGAGCGGGGCGATCTGGCGCCATTCGAGGAACTGCTCGCCGTCCTGGCGAAGCCCTATGACGAGCAGCCGGGCCGGGAGGAGTACGCTCGGCCGCCCGCCGTACATGAGCGCGTGTTGGCAACCTTCTGCGGTACCTAGCGTTTTTGCGCTTGCCGCTGGGGGGCCGGATCTGTGGGCCGCTGCCGGTTGGGCAGCGGCCGCGTCGTCAGTGCTGGCCGAGATAAAGTTCGGCCGCCTTGGGATCGTCGAGCAGGCTTTGGGCGAGGCCTGCGAGGGCGACCTTGCCGCCGTCGAGGATGCAGCCATTGTCGGAGATCGCGAGCGATTGGCGCGCGCGTTGCTCGACGACCAGAACCGAGACGCCGAGATCGGGCAGGCGTTTGATCAGGGCGAAGGCCTCGGCCACCTTGGCGGGGGCCAGGGCCGCCGTCGGCTCGTCGAGGATCATCAGCCGCGGGCGCGTCATCAGCGCGCGAGCGAAGGCGAGTTGCTGGCGCTCGCCGCCGGAGAGCGACCCGGCGCGGGCACGCTTGCGCTCGCCCAGCAGCGGAAACGCCTCGAACAGCTCGCGGATGCGCTGTGCCTGATCGCGTACGCCGACGACGACCTGCAGGTTCTCCAGGATGCTCATCGAGCCGAAGACGTTAGCGACCTGCGGGACGTAGCCGATGCCGGCGGCGATGCGATCCTCGGTCGTCAGGGGCAGCAGGTCGCGCCCCTCGAACTGGATTCCGCCGGAGACCCGTGGCAGCAGGCCGACGATCGCCTTCGCCAGCGTCGACTTGCCGGCGCCGTTGGTGCCGGCCACGGTCAGGACCTCGCCCTTCTGCAGCGACAGCGAGATGCCGTTGAGGATGTCGACCTCGCCGTAGCCGCCGCGGACATCCTTGATTTCAAGCAGCGTCACGACACGCCTCCGAGATAGGCTTCGCGCACGACGGGATCCTCGAGCACGGCGGCGGGCGCCCCCTCGGCCAGAACCTTGCCGCGATCCATGACTGCGAGCCGCGGCACGAGGCGGGTCAGCGCCTCCAGATCGTGCTCGATGATCACGAAGCCGATGCCACGTGTATTCAGCTCCTCGATTCGCTCCATGATCTCGCCGATCAGCACGGGATTGACGCCGGCGAAGGGCTCGTCGAGCAGAATGAGCTTGGGCTCGACCATCAAGGCGCGGCCGAGTTCGAGCAGCTTCTTCTGGCCGCCGGAGAGCTTGCCCGATGGCACGTCGGCGACCTTGCCGAGCTTGAGGAAGGCGATGGTGCGCTCCACCTTCTCCGCGATCGCGGCCTCCTCCTTGCGGACCTGACCGGGGCGGAAGAACAGGCCGAGCAGGCTCTCGCCGGTCTGATCCGGGGCGGAGGCCATCAGGTTTTCGCGGACGGTCAGATGCGAGAACTCGCGCGGCACCTGGAAGGTGCGGACCATGCCGGCGCGAGCGCGCTGCGGCGGGGAGAGGGCGTCGATCGGATCGCCGTTGAGCCGGATCTCGCCCGCATCGGCCGGGACGAAGCCGGAGATGACAGAGAACAGCGTCGACTTGCCGGCGCCGTTCGGCCCGATGATGCCGAACAGGGCGTCGGTCTCGATCGTGAGGCGCACGCCGTCAAGGGCCTGGAAGCCGCCGAAGGACTTGGTGATGTCGCGGATTTCGAGGGTCATCGCTTGGTGTAGTCCCCCATGAGCCCCTGCGGCCGATAGATGATGAACAGGATCAGCAGCAGGCCGACGAGGCCGATCCGGACGGAGGCCATGTCGACCTCGGAGATGCCCGGCACGATATCGCGGATGAAGCGCGAGCCTTCGAGGAAGGCCATCAGGATCACTGAGCCGATCACCGCGCCGGAAACGCGGCCGACGCCGCCCATGATGATCGCCATCCAGACATAGAAGGTGACGAGCGGGATGTACTGCTCGGGCACGATATAGGTGATGTAGTGCGCATAGAAGGCGCCGGCGATGCCGGCGAGCGCCGCGCCGACAACCAGCACCTGGATCTTGAAGCGCGGCGGGTCCTTGCCCAGCGCCTGCACGGCTTCCTCGTTGTCGCGGATGGCTTCGATGATGCGGCCGAAGGGCGAGCGCGCGATCCGGCGGATCATCCAGGCGGCGGCGATCGTGACGGCAAGGATGGTGGCGAAGGTGGCGATCTGGCCGGCCGCGCCGCCGAGGCCGGAGTAGAGCCGCGGAATGCCGGGAATGCCCTGCACGCCTTGGGTCAGCCAGCGCTCGCTGGTCAGGACGATGCGCACAACCTCCGAGAAGCCGAGTGTGACGATGGCGAAGTAATCGTCACGCAGGCGCAGCGAGACCAGCCCGATCGGCCAGGCCGCCACGGCCGCAAACAGGGCCGCGCCCGCGAAGCCCACAATGAACGGCGCGCCGTTGAGCACGAGCAGCGCGCTGGCATAGGCGCCGATCGCGAAGAAGCCGACATGGCCGAAATTGATCAGGCCGGTGAGCCCGTATTGCAGCGTCAGGCCGAGGCTGAGCAGGACATAGATCAGCGCGATGATGCCGATCGCGACGAGATAGGCTTCCATCAGCGCACTCCCTCGACGCGGCCGAACAATCCGCGCGGCCTGACCAGCAGGACGGCGAGCATGATCAGGAACGCGATCGCGATCTTGTAGGTGAAACCGACGAAGGGGGTCGAAACCTCCTGCATGGCGCCGAGGATGAGCCCGGCGACGACGGCGCCGACCGGCGAGCCGATGCCGCCGAGGATCGCCGCGGTAAAGGCCGGCAGCAGCATCTCCCAGCCGAATTCGGGCGTCACGATCGTCTTCATGCCGAGCATCATGCCCGCGATGCCGGCGACGGCGCCGGCGAGCAGCCAGAGCGCGATCATCACGCGGCCCGGGCGGATGCCGGAGACACGGGCGAGATCGCGGTTGTCGGCGACGGCGCGCATCTGCCGCCCGATCGCCGTGAGATAGAGCAGGGCGAAGACCGCAATCAGCGTGACGAGCGCGACCAGCGCCATCTGCAGGTCGAGCGGCAGGATGCGCAGCCCGCCGAAGACGTAGGGGCGCGAGAGCGGCACCTGGAAGACCTGCTGGCCATGGCCGAAGGCGACGCCGAGCGCGGCCCGCAGCACGAAGGCGACGCCGATCGAGGCGACGAGAAGCGCGACGACGGAGCGGTTGGCGAGCTTCCGGAATACGCTCCAATAGGCGAGCAGCAGCACGATGCCGGTCGCGCCGGCCGCGCCGAGCCCGGCGAGGATGAAGGAGCCGCTGGCCTTGTGGGCCGCCAGAGCCGCATAGGCGCCGAGCGTCATGGAGTCACCGGTCGCGGCGTTGGGGAAGCGCGCGATCCCGAAGACGAGCGTGATCGAGAGTGCCGCCAGGCCGATGACGAGGCCCTGGAATAGCCCGTTTATGAAAAGCTGAGCGTAGAACATGGAGCAACCTGGTCGGGCATCGCCGCGGCCGGAGCCTGCGGCCCCTGCAGGCGATGGCCTGCAGGGGCGATGCGTCAGATGTTGACGACGTAGCGCCGGTTGAGCTTGCCGCCTTCGATGAAGAAGACGCCGAAGGATGGGGAGACATCGCCATACTGGTCGAAATCCAGCACGGAGGACGCGCCCTCATAGTTGATCTTGCCCTTCTTCAGCGCTTCCTTGCCCTCGGCATAGCTGTAGACCTTCGTGCCGCCGGGGTTCGAGACCTCGCGGATCTTGGCGTTGATCGCCGCCGTCTCGGTGGAGCCGGCCGCTTCGATCGCCAGGGCGAGCGCATTGACCATGTCCCAGGTCATGGCGCTGAAGATGTTCGACTGGCCGGACTGCCCGGTCGTCTTCTCGTAGACCTCGGCATACGCCTTGAAGGACGGAGCCGTCTCGTTCGAGATCGAATCGACCGAGATCACGCCTTCGACGACCTCCGGGCCGGTCGCCTTGACCAGATCGGGGTTGGCGGCCCAGCCGGGGATGATCCACTTGACCGGCTGACCGGTCTGGAACCACTCGCGCATGATGATCGTGGTGTCCGACAGATAGGAGCCGGTGACGATCACGTCCGGGTTGGCAGCGAGGATCTTCTGCAGCTCGGAGCGATAGGACGCCTGGTTCGGCTCGTAGACGACGCTCTCGACGACCTTGTTGCCCTTCGCCTCCCAGGCCTTGCGGAAGCCCTCGGTGTTGCCGATGCCGGAGGCATTGTTGAAGGCCATGGTGGCCGGGCGCTTGAAGCCCTCCTTCACGCAGATCTCCGCGAAGGCCCGTCCGAAGCGGTCGTTCGTCGCCTGGAAGCGATAGGACAGGCCCTTGGCATTGGCCGGCGGAACCGAGAGCGCCGGCGCGCCGGAGGTGTTCATCAGGATGATGTTGGCGTCGTTCGTCAGCGGCACGACGGCGAGGGAGACGCCAGAGGACCAGGTGCCGAGGATGGCCTGGACCTTGTTGACGTCGATCAGCTTCTTGGCGGCGAGGACGCCGGCCTGCGGGCTGGTCTGCGTGTCTTCGGAGACGACCTCGAGCTTGCGGCCGGCGGCGCCGCCGGCGGCGTTGACGATCTCGGCGGCGGCAATGATCATCTTCTGCATGCCGGAGCCGTAGGGCGCGCCGGCACCCGTCACCGGGCAGAGCGCGCCGATGCGGAAGACGCCCTGCGACTGGGCGCGCAGGACGGAAGGCGCAGCGATCAGCGCCGAAGCGGCGCCGAGCGTGCCGATGAACTGACGACGGTTGGTGGTCATGGCCTGTTCCCTTTTTGGTTAGTTCAGTTCGTTCTTGATGAAGTCGCCGTTCTTCATGATGACCGGCATGTTGCGCCCCTGTCCCGTCAGGAGCGAGAGATCGGCCAGCGGATCGCCGTCGACCACGATGAAGTCGGCATAGGCATCGGGCTTGATGGTGCCGATCTTGCCGGGCATCCCGATCAACTCGGCCGCGTTGACGGTCGCCGAGCGGATGACCTCGATGGCAGGCAGAACGCGTCCGCGGATAATGAATTCCTCCGACTGGTGCCGGTGCATGGCGCCGAGCAGATCGGTGCCATAGGCCATGGTCACGCCGGCCTCGCGCATGATCTCGAGCGATTCCAGACCGCGCAAGCGGACATCGTCGATCTTGGCGACGGAGGAGGGGGGCAGGCCGTAGGAGGCGCCTTCGTTGTTCAGCGCCTCATAGGTGACGAGCGTCGGGCAGGCGATCGCACCCCGCTCCTGCATCAGGCGGGCGGTCGCGGCCTGGACGAGGTTGGCGTGCTCGATCGAGCGTACGCCAAGCTTCACGGCGCGGGCGATGCCCTCGTCGGTGTAGAGATGCGCAGCGACATAGGTCTGGGCGTTGTGGGCTTCCTCGACGATCGCGGCGATCTCCGCGTCGCTGAAGCCGAGGAAGGCGATGGGATCGGTCGGCGAGGCGATACCGCCATTGGCCATGATCTTCACGAACTGGGCGCCCTGGCGGATCTCGTCGCGGGCCGCGGCGCGGCAGGCGTCGACACCGTCGCAGATGCGGCCGAGCGAACCGAGCTGGTGGGTCTGGTAATCAGGCCTGCGGTTGTCGTAGCGGCCGCGGAAATCGGCATGGCCGCCGGTCTGCGACAGGGCCTTGCCGCAGATGACGAGGCGCGGGCCGACATAGAGGCCCTGTTCCTGCGCCTCGACGAGGGAGTAGGTCGCGCCGCCGACGTCGCGAACGGTGGTGAAGCCGCGGTGCAGCATCTCGCCCATCAGCTTCGCGGCCTGCAGCGCGACGAGCGCATCCGGGAGGAGCGCATTCTGGCCGAAATTCGCGGAGTTGGCGATGACGTGGACGTGGCAGTCGATCAGGCCGGGCATCAGGGTCCGGCCCTTGAGATCGATGCGACGCGCGCCGGCATCGGCGATCGGGCGGTCGGAAACCTCGCGGATCAACCCGCCTTCGACGCGCACGAAGCGGTCGTGCTCGCCTTGCGCGCTGGTGCCGTCGAGCAGCCTTGCGTTCTCGAAAATGATCGCCTGTGTCATGGGTGCACGCCTTGTTCTGTCAGATCGGAAAGGGCGCCTTCGCCAGCGCGGCCCTGCTGCGAATGTTCGGCAAGAACCGTCTTCCAGAAGCCGAGAAGGCGCGCATAGTAGGCAGCGTCGTCGCGCAGGATGGTCTGCAGGCTCATGCCGCGCATCAGGCAGAGCGTGGCGTTGAAGGCCGCCTCCACCTCGGGCTTCTGCAGGCCGGTTCCGTCGAAGAAATCCTGCCAGGTGCCGTCGAGCGCCGTATGAAACTCTCGCGTCACCGAGACCAGCTGCTCACGCAGATAGGGATTGTGCCGTGCGGCGGTCACATGCTCGAGCGTGACCAGGAACAGCTTGCCGGAGAACAGCTCCCACATCCGATCGACAAAGTCGGAGAGGGACAGGCTGCCGGCTTTGACCAGTTCGGCGACCTGCCGGATCTCGCCGATCCAGCTATGGAGCAGATGGCTCACGGACTGGACGATCAGATCGTCCTTGCCGGAAAAATGGTGGTTCAGCGCGCCGCGGGTGACACCTGCCCGCCCCGCGATCTCCGACGTCGTCGCGAGCGCGTAGCCCCGCTCGACCAGCAGATCGAGCGTCGCGTCGATCAGGCGCGCCCGCGTTTCCGTCGAGCGTTCCTCCTGCGTCCGGCGCTGTTTGTCGGCTGATGGCGGCATGCCCGAACTCTAGCAGTTGGAAACAAACAGACAAGCATGCATGTTTGTTTTTTCCGATGTTGCGCACAGCGGCATTGGGAGGACACAAAGATGCGGTCAGCGAACGGAGCCAAGACGATGCGGATTACAATCGGCCATGAGGAATTCGAGGTTCGCATCGACGGGGCCGACTCGGCGCCCGCGTTGCTGCTGTCCAATTCGCTCAGCTCGGACATGTCGATGTGGGACGACCAGATTCCGCTTTGGTCGCGGCATTTCCGGGTGATCCGCTACGATCAGCGCGGCCATGGCCGCAGCATCGTTTCGCCTGCTCCCTATACGATGGAGCAGTTGGGCCGGGATGCGCTCGGCGTGCTCGATGCGCTCGGCGTCGAACGCGCGCATTTCTGCGGGCTCTCGATGGGCGGCATGGTCGGCATGTGGCTCCTGGCGCATGCGCCGGAGCGGATCGACCGGGCCGTCCTCGCCAACACCGCAGCCTATATGGGCCCGGCCGATCTCTGGAACGGACGAGTCGCGGCAGCGGAAAGTGGGGGCATGGAGGCGCTTGTCGATGCGACGATCGCGCGCTGGTTCCCGGAGCCCTTCCGCGCCGCGGCGCCCGCGACCATCGAGCGGATGCGGGCCATGATCCTGGGGACGCCGGTCGCGGGCTATCAGGGATCGTGCCTGGCGATTCGCGACATGGATCAGCGGGAGTCGATCAAGGCGATCCGCAATCCGGTGCTGGTCATCATCGGGTCGAAGGATCCGGCGACCAAGCCTGCCGATGGCGAGGCCATCGTCGCTGCGATCCCGGGCGCGCGCAAATGCCTGCTCGATGCGGCGCATATCTCGAACATCGAGCAGGCCGAGCAATTCGCCGCGGAGGTCGATGCGTTTCTCCGCTGATGGGAGGCGGGGCTGTCGCGGCCCTGCCGGCCATGGTGGAGATCCGGTCAGCCGCCATCTGGCTGCATAGGCTCGTCACGGGATTTGCGCGATCATATGTGAAAAGCTGTCGATGACGCTTGGCCCCAGCGGCCAGGATCGCTTCTGATCGCAGCATCGCAAACGGACATGGCCGACCGATGACGCTCGCCCTGATCAAGCGCCTGCTCGAGCCGGCCTCGACCACCGTGATTGCCGGCGTCGGCGAAACGGATGAGCTGGCGAAACAAATCCAGGCGGGCGCCTATCGGGGCAAGCTGGTCGTGCTCTCCGGGGAGGACGATCTGCCGTCCATGCCGCCTTCCGATCTCGTCATCGCCCCCAGCGCGGCTGCGGAACGGGCGCTGGCTGCAGCCAAGGACCGCGGCTGCGGCGGCGTGCTGGTGCCGGATGGGGACGCTGCCGACCGCGACCGACTGGGTGCGGCAGCCCGTGCCGCCGGGGTGAGATTGATCGGGCCGTCGTCTCTCGGGATCGCGGCCCCCCGCCTCGGCCTCAACGCGACCGCGGTGCCCGTGCAGCTTTCAGTCGGCACGCTGGCGCTGGCCGCGCAGTCCAACTCGGTGGCTGCCGGCATCCTGGCCTGGGCGGGGCGTCGCGAGATCGGTCTGTCGGGGGCCGTGGTGGTCGGCGAGGGGGCGGATGTCGACATCGCCGATTGCCTCGATCATTTCGCCACCGATCCGCATACGAGGACGATTCTGCTGGCCATCGACGAGGTCACGGATGCCGCGCGCTTCCTCTCTTCGGCACGCGCCGCAGCGCGGATCAAGCCCGTGCTGGTTCTGAAGCCGCCACGTCTCGACGACAGCCTGTCGGCCTTGACTCATGCGGGGCTGATCGTGACCAGCGATGCCGCGCATGACGCGGCCTTTCATCGCGCCGGATTGTTGCGCGTAAACGATCTCGACGAGCTCTTCGCCGCCGCCGAGACTCTCGGCCGGGCCCGGGCGGCCGATGCGGGCCGGCTCGCCATCGTCAGCAACGGGGAGGGGCTGGCCGCCTTGGCCGCCGGCCGGTTGCGACAGGCGGCTGGCTCCCAGCTACGGCGCCGGGAGCCAGAGATCGTCCGCAGCCCGCAGGATTATCACGAAGCGGTCTCGCGCCTGCTGGCGGAGGAAACGGTCGATGCGGTGCTGGCGCTCAACGCGCCGGTCGCGCCATCCGATCCGTTGGATTGCGCCCGCGCGGTGGTCGACTCCCACCGCGACGCGCGGGCCAAGCCGGTTCTCGCTGCCTGGGTCGGAGCGGGGGAAAGCGCGGCGGCGATTTTTGCTGCCGCCGGTATTCCCTCTTTCGCCACGGAACAGGAGGCGGTCGTCGGGTTTCAGCACCTCACCCGCCACGCCCGGCTGATCAAGGAGCTGATGGCGACGCCGCCATCGATCGACGATGACGACCCGCCCGACGTCGCTGCCGCCGAGGCGATCATCGCGCAGGCGCTCGGGGAGGGCCGAAGCTGGCTCGAGCCTGATGAGGAGACGCGTCTGCTCGCCTTGTTCCGGATCCCGACGCTCGATCTCATCATCGCTCCCGATGCCGATGCGGCCGTTGCAGCAGCCGGAGCGCAGTTCGAGGGTGGGCGGACGGTCGCGCTCAAGATCGTCTCCCCCGACGTTCCGCACAAATCGGATGTCGGCGGCGTCGAGCTCGACCTTGGCAATGAAAGCGCTGTCCGCGCGGCCGCGGAGCAGATGGCGGAGCGCCTACGCCGGCAGCGTCCGCAGGCCCGTCTGACCGGCTTCATGGTGCAGCCGATGGCGCACCGTGCCAAGGCGCGGGAGCTGATCGCCGGATTCGCCACCGATTTCTGTTTCGGCCCGGTGATCGTGTTCGGCCGGGGCGGAATCGCGGCGGAGCTGATCGCCGATACGCATGTCGCGTTGCCGCCGCTCGATCTGGCTTCGGCCGAGAACCTGATCTCGCGAACCCGCGTCTCGCGTATCCTGGCGGCCTATCGCGATGTCCCGGCGGCCGACCGGCGTGCGATCGCCACGCTGCTGGTCGCGTTGGGCAAGATGGCGTCCGAGCTGCCGCAGATCCGCGAACTCGATCTCAATCCGATCCTCGCAGATGCGAATGGTGCCGTGGTGGTGGATGCACGCATCGCGCTGGAACCCGACCCCGCCCGCCGCCGGCGTCCGGCGATCCGCCCCTATCCCGGGGCCTGGACGAGGCGGCTGGAGCTGGGCGAGCGGCGCTTTTCGGTCCGCCCGATCAAGCCGGAGGACGAACTCCTGATCGGCGCGATGCTGAACAGGGTGACCCCGGAGGATTTGAGGCTGCGCTTCTTCGCGCCGCTCAAATCCTTCAGCCACAACTTCCTCGCGCGCCTCACCCAGCTCGACTACGCGCGGGAGATGGCCTTCATCGCGACCGAGGATGGGAGCGGCGACGCCGCCGGCGCGGTCCGGCTGCATGCCGACCCCGGACATGTCGAGGCCGAATACGCGATCCTGCTTCGCTCGGACCTGAAAGGCATGGGACTGGGCCGCGCTTTGATGGTCCTGATGATCGACTGGGCCAGGGCAGAGGGCATCCGCCGCGTCCATAGCCAGGTGCTGGCGGAGAACGGGCCTATGCTCGCTCTCTGTCACAGTCTCGGCTTCGCAATCGCTCTCGATCCCGATGATGTTTCGGTCAAGCGGGTCACGCTGCGCTTGGATGGGCCAGGCCTTTCGGAGGCGGCGGAGAGGCCCTGAACGCGGTTGAAGGGAATGAGCGGCCGCGTTTGCGGACACTCAAACCTCGGGAGACGGACGAAGCGCCGCTCCCTACCAGGGGCGTCGCGGGCCGGTGTCGATGTGGATCAGCCCGTTCCAGTAGACATGGTGCCCGCCGACCTCCGGCAGGCTGCGCACCCATTCCAGGACGATGCGCGGGCGCACGCCCGGGACACGGAAGTCCATCGCCTGGCAGCCCTTGTGATAGGAGCCGCGCCGCGCGCGCCAAGGCGGCCGCCAGGTCGAGGTCACCTTCACCGCTCCATAGCGATCGGCAATCTTGCCGAGGGTCTGCTTCAACTGGTCGGGCAGGCAGGTGATCGAGGTGCCGGGGTCGGTCGAGATGCCCGGACGCTCGGGCTTCTCGTTCGGGTCGAAGTCGGGCTCGGCGCCGGCCTTCTGGCCCGGCGTCAGCTTCGGCCACTCCACGCCTTCGTCGTCGTCCGGTTCGCCGGGGGCGGGCGGGGTGCCTTCGGCGGGCGGTGTCATGGAGGCCGGGGTATTCTCAGGCGTTTCGGGCGCCGGAGTCGCGGGAGGTGTGTCCTGCGCGGTGCTGCGGATTGACGGCGCCGTCACGGGTGCCGCCGGAGGCACGACGATATCGGGCAGTTTCGGAGTGCCCTCCAGATCGAGATCGAACGGCCGCTGCGGTGGCAAGGGCGCGCGGACGCGCTCGCCCTCCTGGGCCATGGCAGACGTCGCGGAAAGCAGAAGAACAAGCGCCGGGACGACTCCGGCGCGCAGGCAAGCGGGCTTCATCGCGCCGCACGAACCACTGCCGGATTCGACTCGAAGGCAGGCTGAAACGGCTTGGGCATCGAAGGCCTTTCGGGCGTGGCAGGCTTGCCGGCCGGGAACGATTCGGCACGGCGAACGGGCTTGTGCCCGTCACAGCGGCTGAAAATACGCGTTTCCGACGGAATTCCGCCCGGAATGGCGGAGAGAGTGTGCGGACGCAGACGAATTCTGCCCCATCCTGCGCTGCATTCAACCCGCTCGCGCGATTGTGCGGCGCGGCGGAGTCTTGCTTCATTCTAATCGAGGGTCTAAGCGACTGGGCAGCGAGCCGTTACGCGGCCGTCCGAAGTGAGTTCGACCATGCAAGCTCTCCCGGTTCAGTCTCTTCTGACCGACTATCTCCCGCTGGTGCTGTTCATCGGCGTCTCGGCGGTCATCGGCCTGGCCCTGCTGATCGCCCCCTTCGCGATCGCCTATTCGAAGCCGGATGCGGAAAAGCTTTCGGCCTACGAATGCGGCTTCAATGCCTTCGACGATGCCCGCATGAAGTTCGACGTCCGGTTCTACCTGGTCTCGATTCTCTTCATCATCTTCGATCTCGAGGTCGCGTTCCTGTTCCCCTGGGCCGTCGCCTTCGGCAAGCTCGGCTGGTATGGCTTCTGGTCGATGATGATCTTCCTCGGCGTGCTGACCGTGGGGTTCGTCTACGAGTGGCGCAAGGGCGCGCTGGAGTGGGACTGACTGTCGGATCGCGGGCGGACTTCCGCTTCATATCTGGCAGGCAAAGGTTCACGAGGATTAGGTCATGGCAATCACAGCGATCGATCGCGGCGACCCGCTCGTCGCGCCGGCACCGCGGGGGCTTCTCGGCCCGGACGGCAAGCCGGTCGGCACGCGTGATCCGTTCTTCGTCGAGATCAACAACGAGCTGGCCGACAAGGGCTTTCTCGTCACCGCCACCGACGATCTGATCAACTGGGCTCGCACGGGCTCGCTGATGTGGATGACCTTCGGTCTGGCCTGCTGCGCCGTCGAGATGATGCAGCTCTCGATGCCGCGCTACGATGTCGAGCGCTTCGGCTTCGCGCCGCGCGCCTCACCTCGCCAGTCCGACGTGATGATCGTCGCGGGGACGCTGACCAACAAGATGGCTCCGGCCCTGCGCAAGGTCTACGACCAGATGCCGGAGCCGCGCTACGTCATCTCGATGGGGTCCTGCGCCAATGGCGGCGGGTACTACCACTACAGCTATTCGGTGGTGCGGGGCTGCGACCGCATCGTCCCGATCGACATCTACGTCCCGGGCTGCCCGCCGACGGCAGAGGCGCTGCTCTACGGCGTGCTGCTGCTGCAGAAGAAGATCCGGCGCACCGGCACGATCGAGCGCTGAGCGCTCCGTCGGTCGATGCTGCAGGCGATGAAGGTGAAACGATGAGCGAAGCGCTCGTAAAACTCGGCGAAGAGATCAAGGCCGCGCTGCCCGGCGCGGTGACGGAGGCGGTCGTCGCCTTCGACGAGCTGACGGTTCATGCCGAGGCAGCTACGATCGTCGAGGTCCTGCGGGTGCTCTACAGCGATCCGCGCTTCCGCTTCGTCAATTTCACCGATATCGCCGGCGCCGATTATCCGGGCCGCGAGAAGCGCTTCGACGTGGTCTACCATCTGCTGGCGCCGCACCATAACCGCCGCATCCGCGTGAAGGTGCAGACCGACGAGGCGACGCCCGTTCCCTCCGTCGTCGACGTCTTCCCGGCGGCAAACTGGTTCGAGCGCGAAGCCTACGATTTCTACGGTATCCTCTTCTCCGGCCACCCGGACCTGCGCCGCATCCTCACCGATTACGGCTTCGAGGGCTATCCGCTGCGCAAGGACTTCCCGCTGACCGGATTCGTCGAGGTGCGCTACGACGACGAGCAGAAGCGTGTCGTCTACGAGCCGGTGAAGCTCAACCAGGAATTCCGCAACTTCGATTTCCTCTCGCCCTGGGAAGGCACGGACTACGTGCTGCCCGGTGACGAGAAGGCGAAGGGGGCGTGATGGCGGCCGGCGCGGAAAAACTGTCCGGCGGCTGCCTGTGCGGCGCGGTGCGGTTCAGCGCCGTGCCGACGAAGCGCGAGATGGACGTCTGCCATTGCGGCATGTGCCGGCGCTGGAGCGGCGGGGTCTTCATGGCCGTGCCCTGCGGCGAAGTGGCAATCGAGGACGAGAGCCAAGTCGGTAGCTATGTCTCTTCCGACTGGGCCATGCGCCAGTTCTGTCGCAATTGCGGTTCGAGCCTGTTCTGGCGGCTGCGCGAGGGCGGGGACCATGTCGCTGTGGCCTTCCAGAGCTTCGACGACACCAGCTCTTTCGCGTTTCTCGAAGAGATCTTCATCGACGAGAAGCCGGCGCTCTACGACTTCGCCGGCGAGCGCCCGCGGCTGACGGGCGCAGACGTGATGGCGCGCTTCCAGGCGCAGCAGGAAGGCCGGCAATGAGCGGGCGCAACCTCAGCAACCTGACCGTGGCGGCCTGTGCCCTGGTCGGTGTCGGCTTGTCGGCTTGCCAGCCTGCCAGCAGGATCGGGCCCAACCGCGATGCTTCGACCAGCGTCGGCCAGATCACGCTGCATGACGGCAGCAAGGCTCGCTTCACTCTGGGTGAGATTGGTGTCGAGGTTCCGGCTGCGCGCATTTGGGCCGCCGCCTGTCCGAAGGAGCTGCGGCTGAGCTTCTTCCTCCAGTCCTCCTCGTTCCGCGATCTCGCCCTGGAAGGGCAGGAGGCCGCCGGTCCCGAGGCCGTCAAGAAGGCGGAAGCGGAAGCCGAGCGTTTGTCCAAGCGGCCCGGGGGCTGCGCGACGATGCGGCAGCGGATTGTCGCGGACCCTGCCGCCAACAAATTTCTCGACCCGAGACGGGGCTAAGAGATGTCCGAGCATAATATCCGCAACTTCTCGATCAACTTCGGTCCGCAGCACCCGGCGGCGCATGGCGTGCTGCGACTCGTGCTGGAACTCGACGGCGAGGTGGTCGAGCGCGTCGATCCGCATATCGGCCTGCTGCATCGCGGCACCGAGAAGCTGATCGAGGCCAAGACCTATCTGCAGGCGCTGCCCTATTTCGACCGGCTCGACTATGTCGCGCCGATGAATCAGGAGCATGCCTATTCGCTCGCGGTCGAGCGTCTCGCCGGCGTGACCGTGCCGCGCCGCGGTCAGCTCATCCGCGTGCTTTATTCCGAGATCGGCCGCATCCTCTCGCATCTGCTGAACGTCACCACGCAGGCGATGGACGTCGGCGCCCTCACGCCCCCGCTCTGGGGCTTCGAGGAGCGCGAGAAGCTGATGATCTTCTACGAGCGGGCCTGCGGCGCGCGTATGCACGCGGCCTATGTCCGCCCCGGCGGC
This sequence comes from Allobosea sp. 10L417, assembly GCF_056395485.1. Classification (NCBI taxonomy): domain Bacteria; kingdom Pseudomonadati; phylum Pseudomonadota; class Alphaproteobacteria; order Hyphomicrobiales; family Alloboseaceae; genus Allobosea; species Allobosea sp. 10L417. The sequence goes on along the minus strand of NZ_JBFTJP010000007.1, from coordinate 137,921 downwards.
GTGCACCAGGACATCCCGGTCTCGCTGATCCACGACATCGCCGAATGGTGCGATCCGTTCCTCAAGGTCTGCGATGACCTCGAAGGACTGCTCAGCGACAACCGCATCTTCAAGCAGCGCAACGTCGATATCGGCGTGGTCGATCTTGAGACCTGCTGGAAATGGGGCTTCTCTGGCGTGATGGTGCGCGGCTCCGGCGCGCCATGGGATCTGCGCAAGTCGCAGCCCTATGAGTGCTACGAGGAGATGGAATTCGACGTTCCCGTCGGCAAGAACGGCGACTGCTACGACCGCTACCACATCCGCATGGAAGAGATGCGCCAGTCGGTGCGCATCATGAAGCAGTGCTGCGAGAAGCTGCTGGCAGCCGATGGCGGCGGCCCGGTCTCTTCGCTCGACGGCAAGATGGTGCCGCCCAAGCGCGGCGAGATGAAGCGTTCGATGGAAGCGCTGATCCACCACTTCAAGCTCTACACCGAGGGCTACAAGGTGCCGGCCGGCGAGGTCTATGCCGCCGTCGAGGCGCCGAAGGGCGAATTCGGCGTCTATCTGGTCTCGGACGGCACCAACAAGCCCTATCGCTGCAAGATCAAGGCCCCGGGCTTCGCCCATCTCCAGGCCATGGATTTCATGTGCCGCAAGCACATGCTCGCCGACGTCTCCGCGATCCTCGGCTCCCTTGATATCGTCTTTGGTGAGGTGGACCGCTAATGTCCGTCCGTCGTCTCGCGCCTGATCCTGTCCAACCGGCCTCCTTCGCCTTCACCGCGGCGAACGAGAACTGGATCGACCAGCAGATCGCCAAGTATCCGGCCGGCCGCCAGGCTTCCGCCGTCATCCCGCTGCTATGGAAGGCGCAGGAGCAGGAGGGCTGGGTCTCGCGGGCCGTGATCGAGACCGTCGCCAAGCGCTTGGGCATGGCGCCGATGCGGGTGCTGGAGGTCGCGACCTTCTACACCATGTTCAACCTGCAGCCGGGGGGCGAGTTCTTCGTTCAGCTCTGCGGCACGACGCCCTGCGCGCTGCGCGGCGCGGAAGCGCTGAAGAAGGTCTGCGAGGACGTCATCGGCCCGCAATCGACCGTGACCGCCGACGGCAAGCTCTCCTGGCTCGAGGTCGAGTGCTTGGGCGCCTGCTGCAACGCGCCGATGGCACAGATCAATGTCGACTACTACGAGGACCTGACGCCGGCGAATTTCCGCCAGCTCCTCGACGATCTCCGCAATGGCCGCCCGACCAAGCCCGGCCCGCAGAATGGCCGCACCGGCTCCGAGCCGGAAGGTGGCCCGCAGACTCTGACCGACAAGGCCCTCTATGACGGCTCGATGATCGGCGCCGGCGACTGGCAGAGGCGCATTGGCGAGCAGCGCAAGGCTGCTGCCGAAGCCGCTGCCGCCAAGGCTGCCGCCGAGGCGGAAGCGAAGAAGGCTGCAGAAGCCGAGGCGAAGAAGGCCGAGGCCACGCCGGCCGCTGTCGCCGAAAAGCCCGCCAGCGAGACGGCCGCCGCCGCCCGCCCGAAGCCGTCCGAGCCGACCCAGCCTTCCAGCGCCGCCAACGATACGCCGGCCGCCAAGGGCAAGGTCGAGAAGAAGGATGTTGCCGAGGCTGCCAAGCCTGCCGTTGCGACAAAGGCCGAGCCCGCCGTCGAGGAGAGCAAGCCCGAGCCCGCCGTCGAGGAGAGCAAGCCCGAGCTGCTGACCGCTGCGCGCGGCGGCGAGGGTGACGATCTCGAACTGATCTGGGGCGTCGGGCCGAAGCTGGCCAAGATGCTCAATGAGATGGGGATCTGGCACTACGACCAGATCGCCAAATGGACACCGGCGGAGCTCGCCTGGGTCGATGCACGCCTGACCGGCTTCAAGGGCAGGGCGGTGCGTGACGACTGGATTGCTCAGTCGAAGAAGCTCGCGACGGGCTGGCGCCCGGAGTCGAAGCTTGGCGACAAGCCGGCAGAGTGAGGCACTAGGACATGCTCGCAGATCGCGATCGCATCTTCACCAATCTCTACGGCCTGCACGACCGTACCCTGAAGGGTGCGATCCAGCGCGGCGCCTGGGATGGCACCAAGTTCCTGCTGGAGCAGGGCCGGGACTGGATCATCGACGAGATGAAGAAGTCCGGCCTGCGCGGCCGCGGCGGCGCCGGCTTCCCGACCGGACTGAAATGGTCGTTCATGCCGAAGCAGAGCGACGGGCGCCCGCACTATCTCGTCGTCAACGCCGACGAGTCGGAGCCCGGTACCTGCAAGGACCGCGAGATCATGCGCAACGACCCGCATACGCTGGTCGAGGGCTGCCTGATCGCCTCCTTCGCCATGGGCGCGCATGCGGCCTACATCTATATCCGCGGCGAATATATCCGCGAGCGCGAGGCGCTGCAGCGCGCCGTCGACGAGGCCTATGAGGCCAAGCTCATCGGCAAGGACAACGTCCACGGCTATCCCTTTGATCTCTATGTGCATCATGGCGCCGGCGCCTATATCTGCGGCGAAGAGACGGCGCTGCTGGAGAGCCTCGAGGGCAAGAAGGGCATGCCGCGGCTGAAGCCGCCATTCCCCGCCAATATGGGCCTCTATGGCTGCCCGACCACGGTGAACAACGTCGAGTCGATCGCGGTCGCTCCGACCATCCTGCGCCGCGGCGCGAGCTGGTTCTCGTCGATCGGCACGCCGAACAATGTCGGCACCAAGCTCTTCTGCGTCTCCGGCCATGTGAACAAGCCCTGCAACGTCGAAGAGGCGATGGGCATTCCCTTCCGCGAACTGATCGAAAAGCATTGCGGCGGCATCCGCGGCGGCTGGGACAATCTGAAGGCGGTCATCCCCGGCGGTTCCTCGGTGCGCATGGTGCCGGCCGAGCAGATCATCGACACGCCGATGGATTTCGACTCGCTTTCGAAGCTGCGCTCCGGCCTCGGCACGGCGGCGGTGATCGTGATGGACAAGTCGACCGACATCGTCCGCGCCATTGCCCGCATCAGCCATTTCTACAAGCATGAGAGCTGCGGCCAGTGCACGCCTTGCCGCGAAGGCACGGGCTGGATGTGGCGCGTCATGGAGCGCATGGCGGAAGGCCGCGCCCAGAAGCGCGAGATCGACATGCTGCTCGACGTCACCAAGCAGATCGAGGGCCACACGATCTGCGCGCTCGGCGATGCCGCGGCTTGGCCGATCCAGGGCCTGATCGCGCATTTCCGTCACGAAATCGAGCAGCGCATCGACGACTATGCCGCCAACCCGCACAGCGAGCCTGTGCGCCTGATGGCGGCGGAGTGAGACCATGACGAAACTCCTCATCGACGGCATCGAGGTCGACGTACCCGCCGAGCACACGGTGCTCCAGGCCTGCGAGGCGGCGGGCGTCGAGGTGCCGCGCTTCTGCTTCCACGAGCGGCTCTCGATCGCCGGCAACTGCCGCATGTGCCTCGTCGAGGTGAAGGGTGGCCCGCCGAAGCCGCAGGCCTCCTGCGCCATCGGCGTGCGCGATCTGCGCCCCGGCCCGAACGGCGAGCCGCCGGTCGTCTCGACCAAGTCGCCGATGGTCAAGAAGGCCCGCGAAGGGGTGATGGAGTTCCTGCTCATCAACCACCCGCTGGATTGCCCGATCTGCGACCAGGGCGGCGAGTGCGACCTGCAGGACCAGGCCATGGCCTATGGCGCGGATACCTCGCGCTTCGCCGAGAACAAGCGCGCGGTCGAGGACAAGTATATCGGCCCGCTGGTCAAGACGACGATGACGCGCTGCATCCAGTGCACGCGCTGCGTCCGCTTCACCACCGAGGTCGCCGGCGCCTCCGATCTCGGCGCCATCGGCCGCGGCGAGGACATGGAGATCACCACCTATCTCGAGCACGCGATGTCGTCGGAGTTGCAGAGCAACATCGTCGATCTCTGCCCGGTCGGCGCGCTGACATCCAAGCCCTACCAGAACAAGGCCCGGCCCTGGGAGCTCTCGAAGACCGAGAGCATCGATGTGATGGACGCCGTCGGCTCGGCGATCCGCGTCGACTCGCGCGGCAAGGAAGTGATGCGCATCCTGCCCCGCCTCAACGAGGCGGTGAACGAGGAGTGGATCTCCGACAAGACCCGCCATGTCGCCGACGGCCTCAAGACCCAGCGCCTCGACCGGCCTTATATCCGCGAGAACGGCCGTTTGCGTCCGGCAAGCTGGAACGAGGCCTTCGCCGCCATCGCCAGCAAGGTGAAGGCCGCGAGCCCTGAGAGGATCGGCGCCATCGCCGGCGACCTCGCCGCGGTCGAGGAGATGTTCGCGCTGAAGGCGCTGATCGCCGCGCTCGGCTCGGCCAATCTCGACGCCCGCCAGGACGGCACCAAGCTGCATCCGAAATTCGGCCGCGCATCCTATGTCCTCAACGCCGGCATCGCCGGCATCGAAGATGCGACCTCGCTGCTGATCATCGGCTCGAACCCGCGCCGCGAGGCGCCGATCCTGAATGCCCGCATCCGCAAGCGCTGGCTGCGCGGCGACTTCAAGATCGGTGTCATCGGCGAGAAGGCCGACCTGACCTACTCCTACGACTATCTCGGCGCCGGCCCGGAGACGCTGGCCGATATCGTCAAGTCGGCCGCCGCCGCCGGCGGCAAGCCGATGGTGCTGATCGGGCAGGGGGCTCTTGCCCGCGCCGATGGCGAGGCCGTGCTCTCGCTAGCCGCCAAGGCGGCGCAGTCGCTGGGCGCGATGACCGAGGGCTGGAACGGCTTCGGCGTGATCCACACCGCCGCCGCCCGCGCCGGTGCGCTCGATCTCGGCTTCGTGCCAGGCGAGGGTGGTTTGGATGCGGCCGCTATGGCCCAGCCGGGCGCGCTCGACGTGCTCTTCCTGCTCGGCGCCGACGAGATCGAGGTGCCGGAAGGCGCTTTCGTGGTCTATCAGGGCACGCATGGCGACAAGGGCGCTCACCGCGCCGACGTCATCCTGCCGGGCGCGGCCTATACCGAAAAGTCCGGCACCTATGTGAACACCGAAGGCCGGGTGCAGATGGCGGATCGTGCCACCTTCCCGCCGGGCGACGCCCGCGAGGACTGGGCGATCCTGCGTGCGCTCTCCGCGGCGCTCGGCAAGACGCTGCCCTTCGACTCGCTGTCCGGCCTGCGCAAGGCGCTCTACGAGGCGCACCCGCATTTCGCGGCGCTCGACGGCCTCCCGGCCAACGACGCGGCGGAGATCGGCAAGCTCGCCGGCCTCGGCGGCAAGACCGACAAGGCGGGCTTCGCCCCGGCCGTCAGCGACTTCTATCAGACCAACCCGATCGCACGTGCCTCTGCCGTGATGGCGGAATGCTCGGCGCTGGCTTCGGGCCGGCACCAGCAGGCGGCGGAGTAACCGGCCATGAACTGGGACCTCGTCCTCGATATCGCGATCATCCTCGGCAAGAGCCTGCTGCTGCTGGTCTGCCTACTGGTCTTCATCGCCTATATCCTGCTCGCCGACCGCAAGGTCTGGGCGGCGGTGCAACTGCGCCGCGGCCCGAACGTGGTCGGTCCCTGGGGTCTGTTCCAGAGCTTCGCGGACCTGATCAAGTTCGCGCTCAAGGAGCCGATTATCCCGGCCGGCGCGAACAAGGGGCTCTTCCTGCTGGCGCCCTTCATCTCCTGCCTGCTGGCGCTCGGCGCCTGGGCGGTGATCCCGGTGGCGGAAGGCTGGGCCATCGCCGACATCAATGTCGGCGTGCTCTATATCCTCGCGATCTCCTCGCTCGGCGTCTACGGCATCATCATGGCCGGCTGGGCGTCGAACTCGAAATATCCGTTCATGAGCGCTCTGCGCTCGGCGGCGCAGATGGTGTCCTATGAGGTCTCGATCGGCTTCGTCATCATCACCGTGTTGCTCTGCGTCGGCTCGCTGAACCTATCCGCCATCGTCGAAGCCCAGCAGAACCGCGGGCTCGCCCATGCGCTCGGCGTTCCCTGGCTCAGCATCCTGAACTGGTACTTCCTGCCGCTCTTCCCGATGTTCGTCGTCTTCTTCGTCTCGGCGCTGGCCGAGACGAACCGGCCGCCCTTCGATCTGGCCGAGGCGGAATCGGAGCTCGTAGCGGGCTTCATGGTCGAGTATTCCTCGACGCCGTACCTGCTGTTCATGCTCGGCGAATACGTGGCGATCATGACCATGTGCTCACTGACGACGATCCTGTTCCTCGGTGGCTGGGCGCCGCCGGTCGCGCTGCCGCCCTTCACCTGGCTGCCCGGCGTGTTCTGGTTCGCGCTCAAGATCTGCCTGGTCTTCTTCATGTTCGCGCTGGTGAAGGCCTTCGTGCCGCGCTACCGCTACGATCAGCTGATGCGCCTGGGCTGGAAGGTCTTCCTGCCGCTTTCGATCGCGAGCGTCGTTCTGGTGGCGCTGGTGCTGCAGCTGACGGGCTGGGGTCCGGTCGGCGGATGAGTTTGGCCGCGATCTCCGGAATTGCATTCGGCATGATCGCAGCACTGGTTCTTTACGGCTCGGCGTGCTGGTGGGCGCGGCGAAGCCGGATATTCGATGCGCTGGCCGTGGCGCTCGGAGGGGCGGTGGCCGCCGCGGTTGTCGGTGGCTTCGGCGGATACAAGGCTGTTCAGTGGCTCGGGCTGCTGACGGCATGAATATGGCGGGTTGGCTCGGTGCCTTGATCGGGTTCGGGCTGGGTCTGCTAGAATACCGGCTGATGACGGCCGTGGTGATCGGGGCGCTCAGGCGCACGGATCACTCCACGACCGAGGCTGAGAAGAATGATTATGAGCGCCGCATCCGCATCCTGCGGTGGGCGCTGATGGCAATGACGATCGGCTTCACGCCGATCCTGGGTTTCGTGATTGGCCGGACTTTGTTCGGCTGAGGATGGAAGGACGAAGGCGATGTCACTCGCGCAAGCCGCAAGGGGCCTGCTGCTGAAGGAGTTCGTCGGGGCGATCGGCCTGTCGATGCGCTACTTCTTCAAGCCGAAGGCGACGCTGAACTACCCGTTCGAGAAGGGCCAGCTCTCGCCGCGTTTCCGTGGCGAGCACGCGCTGCGCCGCTATCCGAACGGTGAGGAGCGCTGCATCGCGTGCAAGCTCTGCGAGGCGATCTGCCCGGCGCAGGCCATCACCATCGAGGCCGGCCCGCGCCGCAACGACGGCACGCGCCGCACCACCCGTTACGACATCGACATGACGAAGTGCATCTATTGCGGCTTCTGCCAGGAGGCCTGCCCGGTCGATGCCATCGTCGAGGGGCCGAATTTCGAGTTCGCGACCGAGACCCGCGAGGAGCTGTTCTACGACAAGGACAAGCTGCTCGCGAACGGCGCGCGCTGGGAACGCGAGATCGCGCGCAACATCGCGATGGATGCGCCCTATCGGTAGCTGCCGTCATGCTCGGGCTTGACCCGAGCATCTCGTGCAGGAAGAGGCTCCGACGCCTCGTTCTGCCAGAGATTCTCGGGTCTGCGCTTCGCTTCGCCCGAGAATGACGTCCTAGAACGAGACCAGACCCGCCGCGCGGTTGTCGCGTCCGGAGGGCCTGTTTATAGACGCTCCAAATTGCTCCGGGCTCCCTGAGTCCCGGCGCACGAACCAAACGAGGACCGCGCCGAAAAGGGGCGGGAAGGGCTGGCCGAGATGAATGCCGCAGCGGCTTTCTTCTATCTCTTTGCAGGCGTTACCGTGGCATCCGCCTTCATGGTGGTGGCCTCGCGCAATCCCGTGCACTCGGTGCTGTTCCTGATCCTGGCCTTCGTCAATGCGGCCGGGCTGTTCATGCTGCTCGGCGCCGAGTTCCTCGCGATGCTGCTGGTGGTCGTCTATGTCGGCGCGGTCGCGGTGCTCTTCCTCTTCGTTGTGATGATGCTCGACGTCGATTTCGCCGAGTTCCGCCAGGGGTTCCTGAACTATCTGCCGGTGGGGGCGCTGATCGGCTTCATCTTCGCCGTCGAACTGCTGCTGGTCGTCGGCGCCTGGGTGATCGACCCGCAGATCGTCAAGGCGCCGGTCGCCGCGATCCCCGCCGGCATGACCAATACCGAGGCGCTCGGCCGCGTGCTCTACACCCAGTATGTCTACTACTTCCAGGCGGCGGGTCTCGTGCTGCTGGTCGCCATGATCGGCGCGATCGTGCTGACGCTGCGCGAGCGCCACGGCATCAAGCGCCAGCACGTCCCGACCCAGAACGCCCGGACCAAGGACGCGGCGATGGAGGTCAAGCAGGTGCCCTCGCGCGCCGGCGTTCCCGAGGAGATGGCATGATGACGATCGGACTGGGCCATTATCTCGCCGTCAGCGCCATCCTGTTCACGCTCGGCGTGCTCGGCATCTTCATCAACCGCAAGAACGTCATCGTCATCCTGATGTCGGTCGAGCTCATCCTGCTCTCGGTCAACCTGAACTTCGTCGCCTTCTCGAGCTTCCTGAACGACATCGTCGGACAGGTCTTCGCGCTGCTGGTGCTCACGGTGGCGGCGGCTGAGGCCGCGATCGGCCTCGCCATTCTCGTCGTCTACTTCCGCAACCGCGGCACGATCGCGGTGGAAGACATCAACATGATGAAAGGCTGAGCGCTGCCTGGCGCCTGGACCTCACGACCATGTATCACCTGATCGTCTTCCTCCCCCTGATCGGCTTCCTGATCGCCGGCCTCTTCGGCCGGCTGATCGGCGCGCGCGGCTCCGAGATCGTCACGACCTCGCTGCTCATCGTCTCGGCAATCCTGTCCTGGGTTGCCCTCGTCCAGGTCGGCTTCGGCTCCGGCACGACGCGCATCCAGGTTGCCAGCTGGATTTCCTCCGGCAGCCTGCAGGTCGACTGGGCCTTCCGCGTGGACACGCTGACCGCCGTGATGCTGGTCGTCGTCAACACCGTGTCGTCGCTCGTGCACCTCTACTCGATCGGCTACATGCACGAGGATCCGCACCGGCCGCGCTTCTTCGCCTATCTCTCGCTGTTCACCTTCGCGATGCTGATGCTGGTGACGGCGGATAATCTCGTCCAGATGTTCTTTGGCTGGGAGGGCGTCGGTCTCGCCTCCTATCTGCTGATCGGCTTCTGGTACCAGAAGCCTTCGGCCAATGCCGCGGCGATGAAGGCCTTCATCGTCAACCGCGTCGGCGACTTCGGCTTCTCGCTCGGCATGTTCCTGGTTTTCGTGCTGTTCGGCTCGGTCGCCTTCGACGCGATCTTCCCGCGCGCCGGCGAGTTCGTGAACCAGGGCTTCCGCTTCCTCGGCTATGACTGGAACGCACTGACCCTGACCTGCCTGCTGCTGTTCGTCGGCGCGATGGGCAAGTCGGCCCAGTTCCTGCTCCACACCTGGCTGCCGGACGCGATGGAAGGCCCGACCCCGGTCTCGGCCCTCATCCATGCCGCGACCATGGTCACTGCCGGTGTCTTCATGGTGGCGCGCCTGTCACCGCTCTTCGAGTATGCTCCCGTCGCACTCACCGTCGTCGTCGTCATCGGCGCGACCACGGCCTTCTTCGCCGCGACGGTCGGCCTCGTGCAGAACGACATCAAGCGTGTCATCGCGTATTCGACCTGCTCGCAGCTCGGCTACATGTTCGTCGCGCTCGGCGTCGGCAATTACGGCGCCGGCATCTTCCACCTCTTCACCCACGCCTTCTTCAAGGCCTTGCTCTTCTTGGGCGCCGGCTCGGTCATCCACGCGATGCACCACGAGCAGGACATGCGCCGCATGGGCGGCCTGCGTAAGCACATCCCGCTGACCGCGGCGGCGATGACGATCGGCACCCTGGCGCTGACCGGCGTCGGTATCCCCGGGACGGTTTTCGGCTTCGCCGGCTTCTTCTCGAAGGATGCGATCATCGAGAGCGCCTATGCCTCGGTCGGGCATGGTGGCTTCGCCAGCTCCTATGCCTTCATCCTGCTGGTCGTCGCCGCCTGCATGACGTCCTTCTATTCCTGGCGGCTCTATTTCATGACCTTCGAGGGCGCACCGCGCTGGGGCCATGGCCATGACTCGCATGGTCACGACGACCATGCCCATGCCGCGCACGGTCACGACGATCATGCGCACGGCCACGACGATCACGGCCACGGCCATGATCACACGCCGCATGAGAGCCCCTGGGTGATGCTCCTGCCGCTCGCCCTGCTTTCGGTCGGTGCGATCTTCGCTGGCGTCGCCTTCAAGGAATACTTCGTCGGCCACGACTTCGAGCATTTCTGGAAGTCGTCCCTGTTCATGGGCAAGGACAACCACATCCTGCACACCATGCACGAGGTGCCCAAGTGGGTGGTGGCATCGCCGTTCGTGGCGATGGTGATCGGCTTCGTGCTCGCCTACTGGATGTATGTCCGCCGGCCGGACATTCCGGGCAAGCTCGCGGCTGCGAACCCGGCGCTGTACCAGTTCCTGCTGAACAAGTGGTACTTCGACGAGCTCTACGACTTCCTGTTCGTGCGCCCGGCGAAATGGCTCGGCCGCTTCCTCTGGAAGAAGGGCGATGGCCTGGTCATCGACGGCCTCGGACCGGACGGCATCTCGGCACGCGTGGTCGATGTGACCAATCGGGTGGTCCGGCTGCAGACCGGCTATCTCTATCACTATGCCTTCGCGATGCTGATCGGCGTCGCCGGGCTGGTGACTTGGTATCTTGTGACCCGCGGGTGAGATGATGTCCTTCGGTTTCGGTATCCTCACCGGTCTTCTGGTCCTGCCGCTGGTCGGCGCTGCCTTCATCCTGGCGCAGCGCGGCGATCAGGCCTCGGTCGACTCCAACGCCCGCTGGGCGGCGCTGATCACGACGGTGCTGACCTTCGTGCTCGCCTGCGTGGCCTGGAGCCGCTTCGACACGGCCAACCCCGGCTTCCAGATGGTCGAGACCCATGGCTGGGTCTCCGACGCCATCAAGTTCAAGCTTGGCGTCGACGGCTTTTCCTTCCCCTTCATCGTGCTGACGGCGTTCCTGATGCCGTTCTGCATCCTCGCCTCCTGGACCTCGGTCGAGAAGCGGGTGGCAGAGTACATGGTCGCCTTCCTGATCCTGGAGACGCTGATGATCGGCGTCTTCGCGGCGCTCGACCTCGTGCTGTTCTACCTGTTCTTCGAAGCCGGCCTGATCCCGATGTTCCTGATCATCGGTATCTGGGGTGGCAAGCGGCGCGTCTACGCCTCCTACAAGTTCTTCCTCTACACGCTGCTCGGCTCGGTGCTGATGCTGCTGGCGGTGATGGCGATGTACTGGAACGCCGGTACGACCGACATTCCGGCGCTGCTCGCCCACAAATTCCCGGCCGGCATGCAGACATGGCTGTGGCTGGCCTTCTTCGCCTCCTTCGCGGTGAAGATGCCGATGTGGCCGGTCCACACCTGGCTGCCCGACGCGCACGTCGAGGCGCCGACGGCCGGTTCCGTCATCCTGGCGGCGATCCTGCTGAAGATGGGCGGCTACGGCTTCATCCGCTTCTCGATCCCGATGTTCCCGGAGGCGTCGCATTATTTCGCGCCGCTGGTCTTCGCGCTCTCCGTCATCGCCATCGTCTACACCTCGCTGGTGGCGCTGATGCAGGAGGATATCAAGAAGCTGATCGCCTACTCCTCGGTGGCGCATATGGGCTTCGTCACCATGGGGCTGTTCACCCTGACGCCGCAGGGCATCCAGGGCGCGATGTTCCAGATGATGAGCCATGGCCTCGTCTCGGGCGCGCTCTTCCTCTGCGTCGGCGTGATCTACGACCGCATGCACACCCGCGAGATCGCGGCCTATGGCGGGCTGGTGAACCGCATGCCGCTCTACGCGGTGGTGTTCATGGTCTTCACCATGGCCAATGTCGGCCTGCCGGGCACCGCCGGTTTCGTCGGCGAGTTTCTGACGCTGGTCGGCGCCTTCCGCGCCAATCCCTGGGTTGCCTTCTTCGCGACCTCCGGCGTCATTCTCTCGGCGGCCTATGCGCTCTGGCTCTACCGCCGGGTCGTCTTCGGCGAGCTCGTCAAGCCGGAGCTCAAGGACATCAAGGACCTGAACGGCCGCGAGATCGCGATCCTGGTCCCGCTCGTCCTGCTGACGATCTGGTACGGCGTGCAGCCGCACACGATCCTCGACGCCTTCGCGGCGCCGACCGAAGCGCTCATCAAGAACTATCAGGCTGCCCTCACTGTCGCGAAGACGGCAGTGGCGGCCGTGCAGTAAGGTCTCGTCATGGCTCTGCCCGCTCTCGGCCCGGCCCTGCCGGAAATCATCCTCGCCGTCGGCGCCATCGCGATGGTGCTGGTCGGCGCGATCCAGGGTGAGCGCGCGACGCGCCTGCTCGAAGGCCTCGCCCTCGTGCTGCTCGCGGTCGCCTTGGTGCTGGTCGTTTCGGCCGGCGGCAAGCTCCTGACCTTCAACAACGGCTTCATCGCCGACGGCTTCTCCCGCTTCATGAAGGTGCTGACGCTCATCGGCGCCGGCGCCACGATCCTTCTCTCCGCCGATACGCTGCGGCGCGAGGGGGCGATGCGCTTCGAATTCCCCATTCTCGTCGTGCTCGCGACCATCGGCATGATGATGATGATTTCGGCCAACGATCTCATCAGCCTCTATGTCGGACTCGAGCTGCAGTCGCTGGCGCTCTATGTCGTCGCGGCGTTCGACCGCGACAATGCGAAGTCGACCGAGGCGGGCCTGAAGTATTTCGTGCTCGGCGCGCTCTCCTCCGGCATGCTGCTCTATGGCGCCTCGCTGGTCTACGGCTTCACCGGCACCGTCACCTTCACCGGCATTGCCGCGGCGACGCAGGGCGGCCATGCCGGCATCGGCCTGATCTTCGGCATCGTGTTCATCGCCGCCGGCGTCGCCTTCAAGATCTCGGCCGTGCCGTTCCATATGTGGACGCCGGACGTCTATGAGGGGGCTCCCACCCCGGTCGCCGCCTTCTTCGCCTCGGCTCCCAAGATGGCCGCCATGGCGATGGTGGTCCGCATCTTCGTCGGCGCCTTCCCGGGCGCCATCCAGGACTGGCGCCAGATCATCGTCTTCATCTCGATCGCCTCGATGGCGCTCGGCGCCTTCGCCGCGATCGGCCAGCGCAATATCAAGCGCCTGCTCGCGTATTCCTCGATCGCCAATATGGGTTACGCGCTGGTCGGTCTCGCCGCCGGCACCCCCGGCGGCGTGCAGGGCGTCATGACCTATATGGCGATCTATCTCGCCACGACGCTCGCCGCCTTCGCCTGCGTGCTGATGATGCGCCGTGACGGAAAACTGGTCGAGGACATCTCGGAGCTTGCCGGCCTGTCCCGTACCAATCGCTGGATGGCGTTCGCGATGTCGATGATGATGTTCTCGCTCGCCGGCATCCCGCCGCTCGCCGGCTTCTGGGCGAAGTGGTACGTCTTCCTCGCCGCGATCGAGGCCAAGCTCTACGTTCTCGCCGTCGTCGGCGTGATCACCAGCGTCGTCGGCGCCTATTACTATCTGCGCCTCGTCAAGGTGATGTATTTCGACGATCCGAAGCCGGCCTTCGAGACCGCGGATTACGGCGTGCGCACCGTGCTGCTGTTCTCGACCATCTTCGTGCTGGTGCTTTCGTTGCTGCCGGCGCCGCTCTTCAATGCGGCCGAGGCGGCGGCGAAGTCGCTCTTCTGAGCCGACGGCGCGTGCTCGGCGAAGCCGCCCGCGCAGCGGGCTACCGGCTGATCATCCGCGACGAGGTCGCCTCGACCATGGAGGAGGCCCGCCGCGCGCTCGATCAGGGCGAACCCGGCAAGCTTTGGATCGTCGCCCGCAGCCAGAATGCCGGCAGAGGCCGGCATGGCCGGCAATGGGGCTCGCCGCCCGGCAATCTCTATGCGAGCCTGCTGCTGACCGACCCGTGCGAGCCGGCGCTGGCACCGCAACTCGGCTTCGTGGTGGGCCTTGCCCTGCACGATGCCGCGGCGAAGCTGCTCGGCGCGGCCGCGTCCGGGCTGAAGCTGAAATGGCCGAACGATCTGCTGCTCGATCGCGCCAAGACCTCGGGCCTGCTGCTCGAAGGCGAGAGCCGGGCAGGGCGGCTCAACGTCATCGTCGGCTGCGGCGTGAACATCGCTTCCTGCCCCTCCGACACACCCTATCCCGCGACCTTCCTCAAGGCGGCAGCGCCGCAGGCCAATGTCGAGACGATGCTGACGGGGCTGAGCGACGCCTTCGCCCAGCGCTTCGCCATCTGGTCCCAGCCCGGTGGCTTCGGGCCGATCCGTGCCGCCTGGCTCGAGCGCGCCGCCTTTCTCGGCGAGACCATCACCATCCGCCTGCCTGACGGTCCGCTGGCGGGGCGATTTGTCGGTCTCGACCCGACAGGGCGTCTCGAACTCGAAACGGAAGCCGGCCGGCGCGTCATCGATGCGGGCGATCTCTTCTTTGGAGCGGCCTGAGATGCGCGGGCGGCCATGCTGGCCTGCCGCGTCACGACCATGCTAGAGGAATTCGTCGGTTCCACGCGGTCATCCCGGGCGGCCGAAGGACGACCCGGGATCCATGCCGGAACGCGAGCCGGAATCGCGCCGGCATGCATCCCGGATCTCCGCTTCGCTTCGTCCGGGATGCACCGCGTATCCCGCAAGATCTCCCGGCAAGTCGGCATCGGCGCGCAATGATGCGCTGTTGGCGACTGCCATGCCTTCAGGATTGCCAGTGACCCGCTCCAGCGACCAGCTCGTTTTCGTTCCCCTAGGCGGCCTCGGCGAGATCGGCATGAACGCCGCCCTCTACGGCTTCGGGCCCGAGGGGAGACGCAAATGGATCCTGGTCGATTGCGGCCTGTCCTTCGCCGGCCCGGAAGCGCCGGGCGTCGATATCGTCCTGCCCGATCTGCGCTACATCATCGAGGAGCGGGCGAACCTCCTCGGCATCGTCATCACCCATGCCCATGAGGACCATATCGGCGCGCTCGCCGCGCTCTGGCCTTCGCTGCGGGCGCCGGTCTACTGCACGCGCTTCGCCGCCGGCCTCCTCGCGACGCGCCGGCTCTCGGAGCCGGGCGCGCCGAATGTCGAGATCAACGTCGTGCCGCAGGGCGGGCGCATCACGCTCGGGCCGTTCGACATCGAATATGTGCCGGTTGCGCATTCCATCCCCGAGTCGAATGCGCTCGCCATCCGCACCCCGGCCGGCCTCGTCGTCCACACCGGCGATTGGAAGATCGACCCGACGCCGCGCGTTGGCCTGCCGACCGACGAAAAGCGCCTGCGCGAACTCGGTGAGGAGGGCGTGCTGGCCCTCGTCTGCGACTCGACCAATGTCATGCGCGACGGCATCAGCCCGAGCGAGGCCGACGTCGCCGCCAAGCTGAAGGAGCTGGTGGCCTCCGCGCCCGGTCGTGTCGCCGTCACCACCTTCGCATCCAACGTGGCGCGGCTGCGTGCGGTAGCCGAGGCCGCCATGGCGAATGAGCGCGAGGTGGTGGTGGTCGGCCGCGCGATGGATCGCGTCATCGATGTGGCCCGCGAATGCGGCTATCTCGACGGCATCCCTGCCTTCCGTCCCGTTGATGCCTATGGCTACCTGCCGCGCGACAAGGTGGTGGCGCTGTTGACCGGCAGCCAGGGCGAGCCGCGCGCCGCGCTCTCGCGCATCGCCGCGGATGACCATCCCGAGATTGCGCTTTCCGCCGGAGACCGCGTGATCTTCTCGTCGCGCACCATCCCCGGCAACGAGAAATCGGTCGGCAACATCCTGAATGCGCTGGCCCGCGACAATATCGAGATCATCACCGACCGCACCCATCTCGTGCATGTCTCCGGCCATCCGCGTCGCGAGGAGATGGCGAGGCTCTATGGCTGGCTGAAGCCGCAGATCGCCATCCCAGCCCATGGCGAGGATCTGCATCTCGCCGAGCACGAGACCTTCGCCCGCAGTCTTGGCGTGAAGCATGTGATGCGCGCCGGCAATGGCGACGTCGTCGCGATTTCGGGTGAGGGCGCGAGGAAGGTCGACGAGGCCCCGCATGGCCGGCTCTACCAGGACGGCTCCTTGCTGGTGAACGCCCTTGAGAAGACGCTGCAGGAGCGACGGCGGCTCTCCTTTGCCGGTATCGTCTCGATCGCGGTCGCCGTCGACGAGAAGGGCGGCATCGCGGGCGAGCCGGAAATCGCGGTGCTCGGCCTGCCGCCACGCACCCGCGATGGCACGGATTTCGACGAGTACGTCGCCGATACCGTCAGTGAGCTGCTTGACGGCATCCCCAAGGCTCGCCGCCGTGACCCCGAGGCCCTTCGCAACGCGCTGGAGCGCGGCGTGCGCAGCGCTGTCAACGAGGAGTGGGGCAAGAAGCCACTGGTGCATGCGCTGGTGGTCGAGGTGTAGAACAGGCGCAGCGCCGCCGGGCTGGAGAAGACGAAGATGATCGGACGCCTCAACCATGTCGCCATCGCGGTGAAGGATCTCGCGGCCTCGACTGCACTCTATCGCGACACGCTGGGTGCGCGCGTCTCGCAGCCGCTGCCGCAGCCGGAACATGGCGTCACCGTGGTCTTCGTCGAGCTGCCCAATACCAAGGTGGAACTGCTGGAGCCGCTTGGCGCCGACTCGCCGATCGCGAAGTTCCTCGAGCGCAATGCCGATGGCGGCGTCCATCACATCTGCTACGAGGTCGACGATATCCTCGCCGCTCGCGACCGGCTGAAGGCGCAGGGCGCGCGGGTCCTCGGCTCCGGCGAGCCACGCATCGGCGCCCATGGCAAGCCCGTGCTCTTCCTGCATCCCAAGGATTTCCTCGGCACGCTGGTCGAACTGGAACAGGCCTGACAGTCATGACCGAGATCGCTTTCCTCGGCCAGCCGGAACCCGGCTCGCCACGCCCCTTCAGCGCGGCGACCGTCGCTGGTGGGATGGTCTTCGTTTCCGGCCAGTCGGCGCCGCACGATCCCGCTCTCGGTATCTTCCGGGGCGACACGGCCGCGGAGCAAGTACGCAATGCCTTGCTTCGCATAGGGGAGATCCTGAAGGAGGCCGGCAGCTCGCTCGATCGCGTCGTGCAGATGACCATGCTGATCACCGATCCCGCCGACTACGCTGCCTGCAACGCGGAGTATGTCAGGCATTTTCCCAACGGCTTGCCGGCGCGCCATACCGCACGCTTCGGCGTGCCGACCGAGGCCCGGGTCGCTTTCGCCTGCATCGCCCTCGCGGGGAGGGGCGCATGAACATCGTTGGCGGGCTCGCGCTCTATTTCGTGATCTGGTGGATCACGCTCTTCGCCGTGCTGCCCTTCGGCATCCGCAGCCAGCACGAGACGGGTGACGTCGTCGAGGGAACCGAGCCGGGTGCGCCGATCCTGCCGGGGCTGCTCAAGAAAGCCGCGATCACCTCGGTCGTCGCCGCCGTGATTTTCGCCGGCGTCTGGTACGTCTGGGTGACCTACGACATCTGAAACGGCGCACTCGCAGGGCTCTGCCGGCAGGATAGGGATCGGAAGGCGCTGCCGTGTCTGGCAGACGCGCGCCATGCTAGGGCAGGACGCTTCCGATCGCTGTGGGATGAGGAAAAGCTTCGGCAGGTAGAGCGGCGGGGCAGCCGGCAAAGAAAAAGGCAAGGCCGATGCCTTGCCTTGGATAGTCTTTTTTTACCGCAGTATCGGCGCGCGTCTGGTTGCGTGCGACTCGGATACTAGGCGGGCGTTTGTCCTCCCGAGACCTGGTCCGCAGCGCCATGGCTAGCAAGGCGCTCCCAGCGGGAGATGACTTAGCTGATTGTGACGGCTCTGTCATCAGTTTAGACAAATGCAGCCTTAAATTTTTGCAAGTTTGATCTCCATTGCACTTGTGCAGTGCAGCAATGGTATTTTCTGCCGGTACCCGTGGCGGCGGCCGTTAGGGCAGGTGCCTTGTTCCGGTCAAAGGATATCGCTACCTACGGCCATCCGCCGGACTTGCCGGTGGCCATGGAGATTTTCATGCTGCGCAGCTCGCTCGCCGCCCTTGCCGTCGTCGCCTCGCTCGGTTTCGCCCAAGCCCAGAGCCCCAAGCCCGATCCCGAGAACACGGTCATTCTCGAGACCAAGGACGGCCCGGTGACGATCCGCCTGCGGCCGGACCTTGCGCCGAAGCATGTCGCCCAGATCAAGACGCTGGTGAAGCGCGGCTTCTATGACGGCGTCGTGTTCCACCGCGTCATTGACGGCTTCATGGCCCAGACCGGCGACCCGACCGGCACCGGCACCGGCGGCTCGGACCTGCCGAACATTCCCGCCGAGTTCAGCCAGACGCCCTACAAGGTCGGCTCCGTCGGCATGGCGCGCTCCCAGTCGCCGAACTCCGCCAATTCGCAATTCTTCATCTGCTATGAAGGCTGCGGCTCGCTGACCGGCAGCTACACGCTCTTCGGCGAGGTGGTCTCCGGCATGGATGCCGTGCGCAAGATCAAGAAGGGCGCCCAGGGCAGCGGTCAGGTCACCAATCCGGACAAGATCGTTCGCATGCGGATGGCTTCCGACGCCAAGTGAGATGAAGCCGGGGAGGGGCGGGACCATGTTGCGGACGATCCTCACCGGCACTCTCGCGGTGCTTTTGCTCGGCGGCGTGGCGCTCGCGCAGGATACACGCGATCTCGGCCTGCCGCCTGCCTCCGGCTCGCAAAACCCTGTTCTGCCTCCGCCATCCGGCTCGCAGAACCCGATCCTGCCGCCGCAGAGCGGCCAGCGCTACAACCCCGGTATCGGCGGCCCCTTCGGCGGTGACAACGATATTCCTGGCATGCAGCAGCGCCGCATCGGCTCGCAGAGCCTGCTGCGCCGCAATGGCGAGATCGGCCTGATCGGTTCGGTTTCGCCGGAGACGCGGCCGGAGGAAGGGGAGACCGTCGCCACTCTGGCCGATATTGCGCCGGCGCTGCGGCGTTGCTGGACGCCTCCGCCGCTGCCGGGCGATCTGACAGGCGCGATGGTCTCGCTTCGCTTCAGCCTGCGCCGCGACGGCAGCCTCTTCGGGCAGCCGCGCGTGACCTGGGAGACGCGACGCGGCGATCCCGCGTTTCAGCGGCGCTTCAGCGATTCCGCTGTTGCCGCCATCCATTCCTGCACGCCGATGAGGTTGTCGAAGGGCCTCGGAGCGAGTATCGCGGGGCGACCCTTCATCATCCGTTTCCACGGCCGTGTGCCGCCTAACGAAAGGCAGAGCTAATGTCGCTCGATCCCGAAAACACCATCGTGATGGAAACCACCAAGGGCCGTGTGGTCATCAAGCTGCGCCCCGACCTCGCTCCCGGCCATGTCGAGCGGATCAAGCTGCTCGCCCGCGAGGGCTTTTATGACGGCATCGTCTTCCATCGCGTCATCGACGGCTTCATGGCGCAGGTCGGCTGCCCGCACGGCACCGGCACCGGCGGCTCGAGCTATCCCGACCTGAAGCAGGAGTTCAACGCCGAGCCGCATGTGCGCGGCGTCTGCTCGATGGCCCGCGCCCAAAACCCGAACTCGGCCAACAGCCAGTTCTTCATCGTGTTCGACGACGCGCGCTTCCTCGACAAGCAGTACACCGTCTGGGGCGAGGTCGTGGAAGGCATGGACAATGTCGACAAGATCAAGCGCGGTGAGCCGGTGCGCGATCCCGACTCGATCGTCTCGCTGAAGGTGATGGCCGACGCGGCCTGAGGTTTTGAAAAAGGGCGAGCCCTCGTCCTGAGGAGCCGCGCCTGCGCGGCGTCTCGAAGGGCGGTTCCAGCGGGCGCTGGAACATCCTTCGAGACACGAGCTTCGCTCGTTCCTCAGGATGAGGGCTCGCTGTTTTTGGACGAGACTCGCTCGCCATGGATGTCGGCCTATTCGATTTCGAGCTGCCGGAAGACCGGATTGCGCTGAGGCCCGTCAGTCCGCGCGACGCCGCGCGGCTGCTCGTGGTGCGCCCTGACGCGCCCGAGCCGCTCGAGGATCGCGGCATTCGCGATCTCGTCTCGCTGCTCCGGCCGGGCGACGCGCTCGTCCTCAACGACACGCGCGTCATTCCCTCCCGCCTGCGCGGACGGCGCTATCGCGGCGCGGATTCAGCCCGCATCGAGATCATGCTGCACAAGCGCGAGAGCGACGATCGCTGGCTCGCCTTCGCCCGGCCGGCCAAGAAGCTGGCGCTGGGCGAGACCGTGGTCTTCGATTCCGAGGGGGCCAGCAATGCCTGCGAGCTCGGCCGCCTGCAGGCCGAGGTTGTTGGCAAAAGCGAGGGCGGCGAGGTCGAGCTGCGGTTCAGCCTGACCAGCGCCTATCTCGACGAGGCGATCGCGCGGCTCGGAGAATTGCCGCTGCCGCCCTACATCGCCGGCAAGCGCCCGACCGACAGCGCCGACACCACCGACTACCAGACCAATTTCGCCCGCAACGACGGCGCCGTGGCGGCGCCGACCGCAGGCCTGCATTTCACGCCGGAACTCCTGGCCGAGCTGGAGGCACTCGGCGTCTCCCGCCATTTCGTGACGCTGCATGTCGGCGCCGGGACGTTCCTGCCGGTGAAGGCGGAGAATACCGACGACCATCGCATGCATGCCGAATGGGGCACGGTCTCGGCCGAGACGGCGGCTGCCCTCAACGCCGTCAAGGCGAAGGGCGGGCGGATCGTCTGCGTCGGCACCACCTCGCTGCGCCTGATCGAGAGCGCGGCGGCCGAAGATGGCACCATCCGGCCTTTCTCGGGCGACACCGCGATCTTCATCACGCCGGGCTATCGCTTCCGGGCGGTCGACCTGCTGATGACGAATTTCCACCTGCCGCGCTCGACGCTGTTCATGCTCGTCTCCGCCTTCTGCGGGCTCGACATGATGAAACGCGCCTATGCCCATGCGATCGCGGCGAATTATCGCTTCTATTCCTACGGCGACGGCAGCCTGCTCTTCCGGGCGGATCGATCGTAGAGCGAAGCACGCTGTCATTCCGGGGCGTGCCATAGGCGCGAACCCGGAACCCCCAACCGGGCGAGCCCTGGCCCGATCGGACGTCGGGCCTGATCGTGGTTTCCGGGTTCTTCGCTTCGCGAAGCCCCGGAATGACAAGTTGGCCATTGCGCCTTTGTCTCGGGCGTGACGATCCATTCGCTGAACCGGCTCGCCTTCCCGGTCTGAAAATGCTACCGGGCTCCCAACAGGGATTTTGACAGTCAAATGGCCGATATTTTTCGCGAGATCGATGAGGAAGTCCGGCGCGACAAGGCGGCGGAGCTTTGGAAGAAATATGGCTGGCTCGTCACCGGCCTCGCAGTCCTGGCCGTCGTTGCGGTAGCGGGCTGGCAATTCTGGCAGCATCGCGAGATCCAGGCCTCGCAGGCCGTGGGCGCGCGCCTCGAAGCGGCCCTGAAATCCTCCCGCGACGGTGACAGCACGCAGGCCGAGACGATCCTGAAGGAGCTCGCCAGCAGCGCGCCCGCAGGTTATCGCCTCATCGCCCGTTTCCGCCTCGCCGCCGAAACCGCCAAGGGCGACGCTGCTGCCGGCATCGCCGCCTTCGATGCGCTCGCCAACGACGCTACGCTGGACGCGACCTATCGCGACCTCGCCAAGCTGCGTGCCGGCATCCTGCGCGTCGATCTCTCGCCCTATGCGGAGGTCAAGACGGCGCTGGAGCCGCTGGCGAGCCCGCAGGGTGTCTGGCGCCATTCTGCCCGCGAATTCCTCGGCATCTCCGCGCTCAAGGCCAACCAGTTCGACGAGGCCGGCCGCTGGTTCGATGCCGCGATCACCGATCCGCAGGCGCCGCAGGCTCTGCGCCAGCGCGTGGAACTGTATCTCGCCCTTGTCCGCGGCGGGCCCGTCACGGTGAAGAACTGAACCGGAGCCTGGCTCCCAACGCTTCCGTCACCCCGTTCCGGCCTTGCGGCCGGGCCGGAGTGACGATGGAATGTGAAGTCTGATGACAGCCATCGTCGCCCTCATCGGCCGGCCCAATGTCGGCAAGTCGACGCTGTTCAACCGGCTCGTCGGCAAGAAGCTCGCGCTGGTCGACGACTGGCCGGGCGTCACGCGCGATCGCCGCGAGGGCGACGCCACGCTTGGCCATCTGCGCTTCAAGGTGATCGACACCGCCGGTCTGGAAGAAGCGGACAAGGAATCGCTCGCCGGCCGCATGCGCGCCCAGACCGAGACGGCGATCGCTCAGGCGGATGTCGTGGTGTTCATGATCGATGCGCGCCTCGGCCTGACGCCGATGGACCAGCCCTTCGCCGATCTGGTGCGCCGCTCCGGTAAGCCCGTCATCCTGCTCGCCAACAAGGCGGAGGGAAAGAAGGGCACGGAGGGCATCATCGATTCCTATTCGCTCGGCCTTGGCGACCCCGTGCCGTTCTCGGCCGAGCATGGCGAGGGCACAGCCGATCTGCTTGAAGCGCTGGTGCCCTTCATCCCGGACGAGCCCGAGGAAGAAGAGGACGACGCTTGGGAGGATGTCCCGGCGGCTGAGGCGGACGAGGACGACAATCCCGACCGGCCGCTGCGTGTCACCATCATCGGCCGTCCGAACGCCGGCAAGTCGACGCTGGTCAACC
Source organism: Allobosea sp. 10L417 (assembly GCF_056395485.1). Taxonomy (NCBI): domain Bacteria; kingdom Pseudomonadati; phylum Pseudomonadota; class Alphaproteobacteria; order Hyphomicrobiales; family Alloboseaceae; genus Allobosea; species Allobosea sp. 10L417. The sequence goes on along the minus strand of NZ_JBFTJP010000007.1, from coordinate 115,518 downwards.
GCATCATCGGCGAGGAGCGTCTGCTGACCGGCCCCGAGGCCGGCATTACCCGCGACACCATCTCGGTCGATTGGGAATGGCGCGGCCGTAAGGTCAAGCTCTTCGACACGGCCGGCATGCGCAAGCGTGCCCGCATCGAGGAGAAGCTGGAGAAGCTCTCCGTCGCGGATTCGCTGCGTGCCATCCGCTTCGCCGAGGTCGTGGTCGTGCTGCTCGACGCCACCGTCCCCTTCGAGAAGCAGGACCTGACGCTGGTCGACCTGACCGAACGCGAGGGACGGGCCGTGGTGATTGGCCTCAACAAATGGGACCTCGTCGCCGACAAGCAGGGCCTGCTTGCGGAGCTCAAGGAGAAAGCCAACCATCTGCTGGCGCAGGTGCGCGGCGTGCCGATCGTGCCGCTGTCCGGTCTCGCCGGTGAGGGCATCGACCGGCTGATGCAGGCGGTGTTCTCGGCCTATGAGGTCTGGAACCGCCGCGTCTCGACCGCGCGGATCAATCGCTGGCTGGAAGGCGTGCTCTCGGCTCATCCGCCGCCGGCCGTGGCCGGGCGGCGCATCAAGATTCGCTATATGACGCAGGCCAAGGCGCGCCCGCCGACCTTCGCGCTGTTCGGCAACCAGCTCGAGCATCTGCCGATCTCCTATGTCCGCTATCTCGTGAACAACCTGCGGGAAGGCTTCGACCTGCCGGGCACGCCGATCCGGCTGCACCGGCGCGGCGGCCAGAATCCCTATGACAAGGAGCGCAAGGGCTGATGCGGATCGCGGTCGTCGGCGCCGGAATCGCCGGGCTTTCCACCGCCTGGTCGCTGAACAAGCGCGGGCACGACGTCACGCTCTTCGAGCAGGCGCCGCAGATCCCCAACCCCTACGCTGCCTCCGGCGATCAGCATCGCATCATCCGCCGTGCCTATGCCGGCGCGGACGGCTATGCCCGCACCATCAGCGAGGCGTTCGAGGCCTGGGAGGAGCTCTGGGCCGATCTGGGCATGAGCCATTACGTACCCTGCGGCACGCTTGGCGTCTCGCAGACGCCGGATGACGAAGGCGACGCCTATCTGCAGGGGTTCGACCGAGTCGGCTCGCCCTACGAGCTCTATGAGCCGGCGGAAGCATCCCGGCGCTACCCCTTCCTCGACGCCGCTGCGATCCGCTACGCCTACATCAACCGGGAGGGCGGCGCGCTCTTCCCGGCCCGCATCGCGGCCGGGCTGGTGCGCCTGCTGCGCGAGCGCGGAGCCATGATTCGCGAGGGCGTGGAGGTTGCCGCCATCGACCCGGAGGCGGGCAGGCTGACCCTGGCCGATGGCGAGCAGGCGAGCTTCGACCGCGTCGTGGTGTCGGCCGGGGCCTGGGTACTGAAACTGCTGCCCGATCTCGCCGAGACCCTGACCACCTATCGCACCGCGGTGGTCTATCTCGATCCGCCGGAGGATCTCAAGGCAGCCTGGCAGGCGGCGCCGGTCATCGTCGATGTCGGTGGCACGATCGACGGCTACGTCCTGCCGCCGGTCGATGGCACCGGTCTCAAGTTCGGCGCCGGCATCCACAAGCGCCCGCGCCAGCCGGCCGAGGAGCGCGAGCCGCGCCTGGGCGAGGGCGAGATGCTGCGCGACTATTTCTCGCCCCCCTTCGCGCGCATCGCCGAGTACCGGGTCGATCGCGTCGTGACCTGCGCCTACACCTTCACCGCGGACCGCAAGTTCCTCTCACGGCAGATTGGCCGGGTGACTGCCGTCTCGGCCTGCTCCGGCCATGGCTATAAGTTCGGAGCCTCGGTCGGCCGGCGCGTGGCAGCGGCTGTTGAGAACGGCGATCAGGCCGGGCTGCTGCGCTGGCTCAGGGCCGAGTGAGCACGGCGAGGCGCGCATGCTCGAAACCGTGAGCGCGCTCTTCGTCGACCGGGACCGGAAGGTGCTGCTTGGGCTACGCGCCGTCTGGAAGCAGGCCTGGCCCGGCCATTGGGATGCGATCGGCGGGCGCGTGGAGCCCGGCGAGGCGCTGGAGCGCGCTTTGATCCGCGAGTGTCGCGAGGAGGTCGGGCTGACGCCGACCCGCTATGAACTCGTGCTGTCGGAAGCGGAGCGCTTTCCCGCGCGCAACGGCGCGGCGCTGCACCACATCTATGTCGTCAGCGCCTGGGAGGGCGGCGAGGCTGCCAATCTCGTCGACGAGCATGACGAGATCCGCTGGTTCAGCCTGGAGGAAATGGCGGCTCTCCCGAACCTGACCATTCCCGACCTGATCACGCTCGCGCGGGCCTCGCAGGGCTGACGCAGCCGGCTCAGGCCGGCAGCTGCGGGCTCAGCACCTTGCCCTGCGGGAAGTCGAAGATCTTGCCGCTCTCGGTCCAGTCCGGCGAAGCGAGCCGGACCAGATGCGGCGCCAGATCCTCCGGCGTCCTCAGCGTCATCGGGTCCTCGCCCGGCATCGCCTCGGCGCGCATGCGGGTGCGCAGCGGCCCCGGATTGACCAGCATGACCTTGACCGGCGTCGTCGCGGTTTCGGCTGCGTAGGTGCGCCCCAGCGCCTCCACGGCGGCCTTGGAGATCGAGTACGGCCCCCAATAAGCGGTGCATTTATGGGCGGCGCCGGAGGACATCAGCAGGGCGCGGCCCGCATCCGAAGCGCGGAGCGCGGGATCGAGCGATTTGATCAGCCGCCAATTGGCGGTGACGTTGATGTTCAGCACCTTCGCCCACTCCTTCTCGGTCTCATGGCTGAGCGGCGTGAGGGAGCCGAGGATGCCGGCATTTGCCAGCAGGATGTCGAGCTTGCCCCAGCGCTCCAGCACGGCCGGGCCGAGCTTTTCGATGCCGCCGGCATCGCTGAGGTCGAGCGGCACCAGCGTGGCATTGCCGCCGATCGCGCGGATCTCGTCGTCGAGTTCCTCCAGCGCGCCGGCCGTGCGGGCAAGCGCCACGACATGGGCGCCGGCGCGGGCGAAGGCGAGCGCGGCGGCGCGGCCAATGCCGCGCGAGGCGCCGGTGACGAGGGCAAGGCGCCCCTCGAGAGGCTTGGTCATTGTCGCTTCCGGTTGCTCAGCCGGCTTCGGCCAGCAGGGAGATCCGCTGTTTGGCGCTCTCGCCGATCACGTCGGTCAGCGAGGTCGGGTAGTCGCCGGTGAAGCAGTGGTCGGTGAATTGCGGCCGGGCGGGATCGCGCCCTTCATGGCCCATGGCCCGGTAGAGCCCGTCCACCGAGATGAAAGCCAGCGAGTCGGCGCCGACGAACTGCCGCATCTCCTCCAGCGAATGCGTGGCGGCGAGCAGCTTCTCGCGATCCGGCGTGTCGATGCCGTAATAGTCGGGATGAGTGATCGGCGGCGAGGAGATGCGGAAATGCACCTCGCGGGCGCCGGCCTCGCGCATCATCTTCACGATCTTGAAGGAGGTGGTGCCGCGCACGATCGAATCGTCGACCAGCACGACGCGCTTGCCCTCGACCACCGAGCGGTTGGCCGAATGCTTCAGCTTGACGCCGAGCTCGCGCACCTTCTGCGTCGGCTCGATGAAGGTGCGGCCGACATAATGGTTGCGGATGATGCCGAGTTCGAAGGGGATGCCGCTTGCCTGCGCGTAGCCGAGGGCGGCCGGCACGCCGGAATCCGGCACGGGCACGACGACGTCGGCATCGGCCGGCGATTCCTGCGCCAGAACCGCGCCCATGGCCTTGCGGCGCTCATAGATGCTGCGGCCCTTCACGATGGAATCGGGGCGGGCGAAGTAGATGTACTCGAAGATGCAGGGCCGCTCGGGCACCGGCGGGAAGGGCTTGTGGCTCTCGATGCCGCTCTCGGAGACGATCACGACCTCGCCGTTCTCGACCTCGCGGATGAACTTGGCGCCGATGATGTCGAGCGCGCAGGTCTCCGAGGTCAGGATCGGGCAGCCGTCGAGCTCGCCCAGCACGAGCGGGCGGATGCCGAGCGGATCGCGGGCGCCGATCAGCTTCTTGTTGGTGATGCCGACGAAGGCATAGGCACCCTCGATCTGGCGGATCGCTTCGATGAAGCGGTCGACGAATTGCTGCTTGCGGCTGCGGGCGACGAGATGGAGCAGGACCTCGGTGTCGGAGGTCGACTGATAGATCGCGCCGTCGCGGACGAGATTGCGCCGCAGCGTCAGGCCGTTGGTGAGGTTGCCGTTATGCGCCACCGCGAAACCGCCGCCATGCAGCTCGGAGAAGAGCGGCTGCACGTTGCGCAGGATGGTCTCGCCCGTCGTCGAGTAGCGGACGTGGCCGATGGCCTGCTTGCCCTTCAGCTTGTCGATGACACTCGCTTCCGAGAAGGCGTCGCCGACGAGGCCGAGGCGCCGCTCCGAATGGAAGCGGTTGCCGTCGAAGGAGACGATGCCCGCCGCCTCCTGGCCGCGATGCTGGAGTGCGTGCAGGCCGAGCGCCGTCAGCGCCGCCGCGTCGGCGTGGCCGTAAATGCCGAAGACGCCGCATTCCTCCCGCAGCCGGTCGGCATTGGGGTCGAAGGCGGTCTCAGTCCCGGTCTGCGAGATCATGGCGAGCTCCACGCGTGGGGAGGTGACTCTACGCGTCAATTAGGGACGGGTTGGGGCGGGCGCAACCGGTGCTGGCGTCGCCGGGCTACGCGGTTCCTCCGCCGGGGCCTCGGTGGCTTCCTCCGGCTTCTGCTTTTTCAGCAGATTCTTGATGAAATCGGCATTCACATCCTGCGGCAGCATCGCGAGCAGCGAGCGCCCGGTCTCCTCCAGCACAGGCTTGGCCTTGGCGTCCTTGGCCCAGGTCGGCATCTTCTCGTTGCCGACCAGACCGGTGAAGAACAGGTAGCCGATCACCGCCAGCAGCAGGCCGCGCGCGGCGCCGAAGACGAAACCGAGCGTGCGGTCGAGCGCGCCGATGCGCGAGTCGAGCACGAAGTCGGAAATCTTGGCCGTCACGATCGAGACGACGATCAGCGTGGCGAGAAACAGCGCAGCGATCGAGGCGACGAGGGCGATCGTGTCCTGCGCCGAGCTTGCCGGGATGTATTGCTTGACGAAGGGCAGGAGCTGCGGGTGGAACACCCAGGCGACCGCGGCGGCGGCGACCCAGGAGGCGATCGCAAGCACCTCGCGCGTAAAGCCGCGGACGGCAGCGAGCAAAGCCGAGATCAGAACCACGCCGATGACGACGAGATCGAGAATGGTTACAGGCATGGGAGGGCCGCTTTGCTGTGGTCTGGTGCCGGCCGGCCGCAAATAGGGTGACCGTTTCGGCTTTGCTATACGCGTTCCCGCCGTCTGCGTCACCCTTCCGGGGAAGTCATTTCACATCTCTGCGAGGCGCGCGCGCGGCAATATCGGCAACGAGTTCCGTGACATGGCCGAAACGGCGCAGATTGAGCCCGCCGCCATCGCCGTGATCCGCTCCGCCGGCAGGCATCAGCGCGGCCTCGAAACCTAGCTTGGCGGCCTCCCGCAGGCGGGCCGGCGTCACCGAAACCGGCCGAATCGCGCCTGAGAGCGCGATCTCGCCGAAGTACACTCCGTGCGGCGGCAAGGTCGCGCCGCTGAGCGAGGACACCAGCGCGGCCGCGACCGCGACATCGGCCGCCGGCTCGTTGACGCGCAGGCCACCAGCGACATTGAGATAGACGTCGTGCTGCCCGAGTCGCAGGCCGCCATGCGTTTCGAGCACGGCGAGCACCATGGCAAGACGGCTGTTCTCCCAGCCGACCACGGCGCGGCGCGGCGTGCCGAGCGCCGTCGGCGCGACCAGCGCCTGGATCTCGACCAGGACCGGCCGCGTGCCTTCGATGCCAGCGAAGACCGCCGCGCCCGGCGCCGGCTGATCACGTCCCGCGAGGAAGAGCGCCGAGGGATTGGTGACTTCCGACAGCCCCTTGCCGGTCATCTCGAAGACGCCGATCTCGTCGGTGGCGCCGAAGCGGTTCTTCTGGCCGCGCAGGATGCGGAAGGCATGGGCCCCTTCGCCCTCGAAGGAGAGCACCGCATCGACCATGTGCTCGACCACGCGCGGGCCGGCGATCTGTCCGTCCTTGGTGACGTGGCCGACGAGGATCAGGCAGACGCCGCTGGTCTTGGCATAGCGGATCAGCGCCTGTGCCGAGCCGCGCACCTGCGTCACCGTGCCGGGCGCGCTCTCGACCTCGCCCGACCACATGGTCTGGATCGAGTCGATGACGACGAGGGCAGGGCGCTCGCCCTGGCCGAGCGTCGCGATGATGTCCTCGACATTGGTCTCGGCCGCAAGATCGACCGGCGCCTCCGCCAGCCCCATGCGCTCGGCGCGCAGCCGAACTTGCCCGGTGGATTCCTCGCCCGAGACATAGACGACGCGCCGGCCGGATTTGGCGAGCGCGGCGCAGGCCTGCATCAGCAGCGTCGACTTGCCGATGCCGGGATCGCCGCCGATCAGCAGCACCGAACCCGGCACGAAGCCGCCGCCGGTGACGCGGTCGAGCTCGCCAATGCCTGAGACGATGCGCGGGGCATCCTGCGTCTCGCCCTTCAGCGTCTCCAGCGCGAAGACGCGGCCGCGCGCCCGCCCGTTCGAGGACGGCCTGCCCCCGCCCGGGACGGGCGCAACCTGCGCGTCCTCGACCAGAGAGGACCATGTCCCGCAGGCGTCGCACTTGCCCTGCCAGCGGTGATAGACCGCGCCGCAGGCCTGGCAGCGATAGGTTGGGCCCCGCTTTGCCATCAGCCGCCGATATAGCGGCGCTCGTAGCGCCGTCCGAGGCTGGTCAGGACCTCGTAGCCGATCGTCTTGGCGCCGGCGCCAACCGCTTCGAGGTCGAGCCGATCGCCGATCAGCGTCACGCTTGCCCCGCGCTGGGCGGCGTCTGCCGGAGCATCGGTCACGTCGATGATGATCAGGTCCATCGAGACGGTGCCGACGAAGGGGCAGAGGACGCCGTCCAGCAGGGCCGAGCCGCCGGTCGTGGCATCGGTCCAGCTGCCGTTGCGCGGATAGCCGTCGGCATAGCCCAGGTTGATCGTCGCGAGCTTGCGCTTGCCCTTGGCGGTCCAGCGGCCGTTATAGCCGACCTGAGTGCCGCCCTCGACGTCACGGACCTGGATGATCCGCGCTTCCAGCCCGATGACGGGCCGCATCGGATTCGGCCTGCCAGGCGTCGGGTTGCCGCCATAAAGCGCATAGCCCGGCCGGGTGAGCTGGTAGGATGGGCAATCCTCGAGAAAATGGCCCGAAGAGTTCTTCAGCGACGCCGGAAGACCGGGGAGAGCAGCCGCGATCTCGGCGAAGGCCGCGATCTGGCGGGCATTGGCCGGATCGGTCTTGTCTTCCGACGACGCGAAATGACTCATCACCAGGCCGATATCGGCCGCTGCGATCACGCCGGATTTCTCGCGGGCGAGATTGAGCCCTTCGCCGGGCCAGAGCCCGAGCCGGTTCATCGCGGTGTCGACATGCAATGCGGCAGGGCGCGTCCTGGCGCCGCTCTGCCGGAACGAGGCCCATTCCAGCAATTCCTCATGCGAGCCGAGGACGGGCGAGAGCGCATGCTCGGCATAGGCGCCGCAGGTGCCGGGCAAGAGCCCGTTCAGCACATAGATCGTTGCTCCGGGCGCGGCCTTGCGAGCGCGAATGCCCTCCGAGACATGCGCGACGAACATGCTCTTGCAGCCGGCCTTCGCCAGCGCCGTCACGACCGGCTCGATGCCCAGCCCATAGGCATCGGCCTTGACGACGGCGCCTGCCTCGGCACCGGCCCGCTTGCCGAGAAGGCGCCAGTTCGCCACCAGCGCGTCGAGGTCGATCGTCAGCGTCGCGCCAAAGGCGCCGGTATCAGGTTGTCCTGCAGACATCATTCACGGTCCGGGAGGCGGAGGTCGTCGGCGCGGTCGGAGAAGCGCGTCACATCGGCGTCGAACTGCAAGGCCACGGCCCCGGTCGGGCCATGGCGCTGCTTGCCGATGATCAGCTCGGCGACGCCGTGCATGGCCTCCATCTCGATCTGCCACTTGTTGTGTTCTTCGGTGCCGGGGCGCGGCTCCTTGCCCTTGAGGTAATATTCCTCGCGGTAGACGAACATCACAACGTCGGCGTCCTGCTCGATAGAGCCGGATTCGCGCAGGTCCGAGAGCTGCGGGCGCTTGTCGTCGCGGCTCTCGACCTGACGCGAGAGCTGGGAAAGGGCGATGATCGGGACGTTCAGTTCCTTTGCCAGCGCCTTCAGGCTTGTCGTGATCTCGGTCAGCTCCTGCACGCGGTTCTGTCCCGCCTTGGACGAACCGGAGAGAAGCTGGAGATAGTCGATGAAGAGGACGTCGAGCCCCTTCTGGCGCTTGAGGCGGCGGGCTCGCGCCATCAGCTGCGCGATCGAAATGCCGCCGGTCTGGTCGATATAGAGCGGCAGTTTCTCGATCTGTGCGGCGACGTCGGTCAGCCGGGCGAAATCGCTCTCGGTGATGCGGCCCTGCCTGATCTTGTAGGACGAGATGCTGGATTGCTCGGCGACGATACGGGTCGCGAGCTGATCCGCCGACATTTCGAGCGAGAAGAAGCCGACGATGCCGCCGTCGACGCTCTTGATCGTGCCGTCTTCCTGCCGCTCGCCGCGCCAGGCCTTGGCGATGTTGAAGGCGATGTTGGTGGCAAGCGAGGTCTTGCCCATGGCGGGGCGGCCGGCCAGAACGAGCAGGTCGGAGCGCTGCAGGCCGCCCATGCGCTGGTCGACGTCGCGCAGGCCGGTGGAGATGCCGGAGAGGCCGCCGGCGCGCTGATAGGCGCTCGCCGCCATATCGATGGCGAGGCGAAGCGCCCCGTCGAATTTCTGGAAGCCGCCTTCATAGCGGCCCTTTTCCGCCAATTCGTAGAGCTTGCGCTCGGCTTCCTCGATCTGCTCGCGCGGGGGCATCTCGACGGGCGCGTCATAGGCGACGTTGACGAGATCCTCACCGACGCCGATGAGTTGCCGGCGCACCGCCAGGTCATAGATCGTGCGGCCGTAGTCGCCGGCATTGATGACGGTCGTCGCCTCGGCGGCGAGGCGGGCGAGATACTGGCTCGGCGTGATCTCGCCGAGATCGAGATCGTTGACGAAGGTCTTGAGCGTGATCGGCGTCGCGATCTTGCCGGCCCGGATCAGGCTCGCCACCAGCTCGAAGACGCGCTGGTGGATCGGCTCGAAGAAATGGTCCGGCAGCAGGAAGTCGGAGACGCGATAGAAGGCGTCGTTGTTGACCAGGATCGCGCCCAGCAGCGCCTGCTCGGCCTCGATGTTGTGAGGCTGGACGCGATAGTCTGGCTCACGGTTTTCGAGGCGGGTGACGAGGGCTGTCGCGGAGGCCATGGCTGCCTTGATAGGTAGAGGCGGGCTTACGTTTCAAGCCGACATTCGGCCGCGGTACACGGAACGCAAGGCGGCTGCTGAGTCGGAAGACATCTAGCTTAGCATCCCGACAACACCTGCCAGTAGGACGCTGCGCGATCCACGCCTTTGCACAGGCGACAGAACGAAAAAGGCGCCGTGTTGCCACGGCGCCCTTGACTCGTTTGGGGAGCTGTAAGGCTCAGCGATCGTCGTCGCCGGCCTCGGCCAGCGCCGCGCCGACCTCGAGGCCGAGATCGTCGAGATCGAACTTCTCCTGGGCCGTGACGTTCTCGCCGGCAGCCTGGCGATGAGCCTCTTCAGCCGAGCGGGCGATGTTGACGGTGATCGTGACCGAGACTTCCGGATGCAGCACGACCGGGACGGTGTGCAGGCCCAGCGTCTTGATCGGGGTGTTCAGCGTCACCTGGCCGCGCGAGACGTGGAAGCCGTCCTTGGTCAGCGCCTCGGCGATGTCACGGGTCGAGACCGAACCGTAGAGCACGCCGGACTCGCCGGACTGGCGCAGGATGGTGACGCTCTGGCCGTTCAGGCGCTCGGCGACCGAATCGGCCTCCGACTTAAGCTCGAGGTTGCGGGTCTCGAGCTCGAGCTTCTGGCTCTCGAAGCGCTTCTTGTTGTCCTCGGTGGCGCGCAGCGCCTTGCCGCGGGCGAGCAGGTAGTTGCGGCCGAAGCCGTCGCGGACGCGGACGATGTCGCCCATCTGGCCAAGCTTGGCGACGCGCTCGAGCAGGATCACTTCCATGGGTCTTCTCCTTGATGTCTTAGGTCTGGGTTTCAGGAATGGGTAGGCGGAGGCGGCAGCGCGACCCGCTTGCGCAGGCCGAAAAGCGTATCGGCGAGGCCGGCGAGCGCGAGCAGCGGCGTCAGCACGGCCTGCATCACGATGAGCGCGACATAGACCGAGACCAGCATCGGCAGCCGCCAGGGGCGGCCGCGCGAGATGTCGTGCAGGAGGCAGAGCCCGCTGAACATGAAGGCTGCGAACAGCGCGCCGACCATGGCGGTCGCGGCGACGCCGATGAAGCCGCCCATCGCCGCAACCACGGCAGCGGCGGCCAGGAGCAGCAGCGCCTGGCGCGGCAGGGAGGCCGACGGAATGAAGGGCCAGGGCCGCGGCAGGCGGTCGGACATCTTCACGGTCCGCGCCGCGAGCCAGAGATTGGCGGTGATGGTGGTGACGAAGGAGGCGCCGATGCCGAGCGGCACGGCCGGCGCGAGGCTCTGCGCGAGCTCCTTCACCTGGACGTCGGCAGGCAGCGCGACCAGCTTGCCGCGCACCATCTCGTTCAGCAGGTTCTCGATCATGCGAGCAATCACCGAACGATAGGTCTCGTAGTCGGTGGTCATCACCAGCGCGCTGCCGACGGTGGCGATCGCGGCAGTGGCGGCGATCCAGAGCAGCAGGTTGCCGAGCGGATACCACTCGATTCCGCCCTGGGCGTTGCCGCGGGCGAGCAAGGCGAGATAGGCGATCCACCAGGCCGGCAGGCCGATGATCAGGGCGAAGGCGATGCCGCCCGTCGGGGCCAGCGCCACCGCAACGGCGAGCGCGCCGGCAGCCGTGGCGAACAGCCCGGAACGGTGGTTCCAGCCGAGCGAGGCAATGAAGATCGGGAGGGGGGCGGCAGAATACAGCAAAGCTGCCAGCGGCGATCCGGTGATCACCACTGAGAAGAGCAGGGCCGAAACGAGGCCCGCGCCGATGCCGACTATCGGAATCATACGTCCGTCCTGCTGTCCCGCTGCTCGCAAGCCTTCCGACTCGGCAGGGTGAGAGGCGCTTGGGCCTCAACGAACCCGGTGGAGTTTCACCGCCAGGCGACTGGTTGATCTTGAAAGCGAGAACCGGAGGCGCGGGAGGCGCCTCCGGGCATTATCGATATCCGGAACCGATCGAACGGATCAGCGGATGACGTAGGGCAGCAGGCCGAGGAAGCGGGCGCGCTTGATCGCCTGGGCGAGCTCGCGCTGCTTCTTGGCGGAGACCGCCGTGATGCGGGACGGAACGATCTTGCCGCGCTCGGAGATGTAGCGCGAGAGCAGACGCACGTCCTTGTAGTCGATCTTCGGGGCGCCTTCGCCCGAGAAGGGGCAGGACTTGCGGCGGCGGAAGAAGGGGCGGCGAGCGCCAGCGGATGCAGTCGACATTCTCAGGCCTCCGCTTCGGCGGTTTCGGTCGCTTCGTCTTCACGACGCGGACGATCACGGCGCGGGCCGCGCTCGAAACGGTCGCCGCCGCGCTCCGGACGGTCGTCGCGGTCACGCTTCTGGAGCATGGCCGACGGAGCTTCCTCCAGCTCCTCGACGCGGACGGTCAGGAAGCGCAGGATGTCTTCGTTGATGCGCATCTGGCGCTCCATCTCCAGCACGGCGGCGGAGGGGGCCTCGATGTTCAGCAGCGTGTAGTGCGCCTTGCGGTTCTTCTTGATGCGGTAGCCGAGGGACTTGACGCCCCAATACTCGACCTTGCGGATGGCGCCGCCATTCGCTTCGATCACGCCCTTGAACTGCTCGACAAGAGCTTCGACCTGCTGCGCGCTGACATCCTGCCGCGCGAGCAGCACATGCTCGTACAATGCCATATGTGGCCTTCCTTGTTTCACCCTGCTTCGCCCGGCGCGGAGCCCTCCGAGCCCTGGATAAGGCCCGACAGGATTTCTTCGAAGGCGGAGACACGGGATGACGACTCCATCGGAGCCTGCGCTGAACCCTTGCGGGCGTGCGCCATCCGTTCAGCCTCCGGCCGAACAAGCAGGAGGCGGTCGTTACAGCGTTCGCGGCATCATGGCAATCGGAATCTCGCCCGAACGGCCTGGCGTATGCGGAAAACTTGGCCTCCGCGCTTGACTTGGCGGCAGAACCGATGTGACAGCCGCGTCATATAAGACGAATGGTGAAGACCGGGGCGTTTCATAGCATGACGACAGCGTTCATCTTTCCGGGCCAGGGCTCGCAGGCGGTCGGCATGGGCAAGAGCCTGGCCGAGAACTTTCCCGTCGCGAAGTCGGTCTTCGACGAGGTCGATGCGGCGCTGTCGCAGAAGCTCTCTGCGGTGATGTGGGAAGGCCCCTCGGAGGAGTTGACCCTTACCGCCAACGCCCAGCCGGCGCTGATGGCGGTCAGCCTCGCGGTGGTGCGCGTGCTCGAGGCCGAAGCCGGACTCGATCTGAAGCGCGACGCCGCCTTCGTCGCCGGCCATTCGCTCGGCGAGTATTCGGCGCTTGCCGCTGCTGGCACCTTCTCCATCGCGGACGCCGCCCGGCTGCTGCGCATCCGCGGCGACGCCATGCAGAAGGCGGTTCCGGCCGGGCAGGGCGCGATGGCGGCCCTTCTCGGGGCCGAGCTGGACCAGGCCCGTGCGATCGCCGCCGATGCGGCGCAGGGCGAGGTCTGCGAGGCTGCGAACGACAATGGCGGCGGCCAGGTGGTCCTGTCCGGTGCGAAGGCGGCGGTCGAGCGGGCGATCGCGCTCGCGGGCGAGCGCGGCGTCAAGCGCGCCATGCTGCTGCCGGTCTCCGCCCCGTTCCATTGCGCCCTGATGCAGCCGGCTGCCGATGCGATGCGCGAGGCGCTGGCGAAGGTTACGATGCAGGCCCCGGTCGTGCCGGTGATGGCCAATGTCGGCGCCGCGCCCCTCAGCGCTCCCGAAGCGATCCGGGGTTCGCTTGTGGCACAGGTCACCGGTACTGTGCGCTGGCGCGAATGCGTCCAGGCGATGGCAGCCGCCGGCGTCACCGATTTCGTCGAACTCGGCAGCGGCAAGGTGCTCGCCGGCCTGGTGAAGCGTATCGTCGCCGGTTCGTCGCCGGTGTCGATCGGCACGGCAGAGGATATCGCCGCCTACAAGGCCCGTGGCGCCTGACGGCGCGGGCCCGGAGCGGGCAAGAACGGCAGAACGCCGAAAAGGGAGCGAACATGTTTGATCTGACCGGCCGCAAGGCCCTGGTCACCGGCGCGACCGGCGGCCTTGGCGGAGCCATCGCACGGACCCTGCATGCGCAGGGCGCGAGTGTCGCGATCTCCGGCACGCGGGCCGAGGCGCTGGAGGCGCTCGCGGCCGAACTCGGCGAGCGCGTCGTCGTGGCGCCCTGCAACCTGTCGGACAAGGAATCGGTCGAGGCGCTGGTGCCGGCGGCCGAGGACAAGCTCGGCGGACTCGACATCCTCGTGAACAATGCCGGCATCACCCGCGACAACCTGTTCATTCGCCTGAAGGACGAGGATTGGGACAGCGTTCTCGCCGTCAACCTGACGGCCGCCTTCCGCCTCTCGCGCGCGGCCGTGAAGTCGATGATGCGCAAGCGTTACGGCCGAATCGTCTCGATCGGCTCCGTCGTCGGCACGATGGGCAATCCGGGGCAGGGCAACTACGCTGCCGCCAAGGCCGGCCTGATCGGCATGTCGAAGGCGCTCGCCGCCGAGGTCGCCAGCCGGAATATCACGGTCAATGTGGTCGCTCCCGGATTCATCGAGTCGCCGATGACGCAAGCCCTGAACGAGAAGCAGCGCGAGAGCATTCTCTCCGATGTACCGATGGGCCGGCTAGGTGCGGGCGCCGACATTGCCGCCGCCGTCGCCTTTCTCGCTAGCGCCGAGGCGGGTTATGTCACCGGCCAGACGCTGCACGTGAACGGCGGAATGGCAATGATCTAAGGGCGTTAGCGCCATTTCCAGTTTAGTTTTGATAACGTCGCGGCGCTCTCGCCAGCCTTGAAAGGTTATGTTAACTAGCGCCGTCGCGCTGCTGGCGAGCGAGCCGAGGGGACTTGACGAAACCTCGGTTGTTGCGTTTTTGCAGGCTTCGAGCTTTCCGGATCGCGGACATCGTCACGATGGCGCGGCGGCTCGGAATGAAAGTCCATAACGCGCGTCGCGCTCTGCGATGCGTTTTCAGTTTCTAAGGAAGAGACTCATGAGCGATGTCGCCGAGCGCGTGAAGAAGATCGTGGTCGAGCACCTCGGCGTCGAGCCCGAGAAGGTTGTCGATGGCGCCAACTTCATCGAAGACCTGGGTGCGGACAGCCTCGACACCGTCGAGCTCGTGATGGCCTTCGAGGAAGAGTTCGGCGTCGAGATCCCGGACGATGCGGCCGAGACGATCGTGACGGTCGGCGACGCCGTGAAGTTCCTCTCGGCGAAGAGCGCGTAATCGGCCTTTCAGGCTGATCGACACAGAAAACATCATGGCTTCTCGCAGTTTTCCGATGCGGCGCGTCGTCGTGACCGGGCTCGGCATGGTGACGCCGCTCGCTTGCGGCGTCGAGCCGACCTGGGCGCGTCTTCTGGCCGGAGCCAGCGGCGCCGGCCCCATCACCAGCTTCGATGCCAGCGACCTGCCGGCGCAAATCGCCTGCAACATCCCGCGGGGTGACGGCAGCGACGGGACATATAATCCCGATGACTGGATGGAGCCGAAGGAACAGCGCAAGGTCGACGAATTCATCGTCTTTGCGATGGCCGCGGCCACCCAGGCGCTGAAGGACGCCGGCTGGAAGCCGGAAAACTATGAGGACCAGATCCGGACCGGTGTCGCCATCGGGTCCGGCATCGGCGGGCTGGGAGGCATCTATGAAGCCTCCCTGCTGCTCAAGGAGCGGGGGCCTCGCCGGCTCTCGCCCTTCTTCATTCCCGGGCGCCTCATCAATCTGGCTTCCGGCTATGTCTCGATCGAGCATGGGCTCAAGGGCCCGAACCACGCGGCCGTGACGGCCTGCTCGACCGGTGCGCATGCCATCGGCGACGCTTCGCGCATGATCGCGCTGGGCGATGCGGACGTCATGGTTGCGGGCGGCGCCGAATCTGCCGTCAACCGCATCGGTATTGCCGGCTTCTGCGCCTGCCGGGCGCTGTCCACCGGTTTCAACGATACGCCGGAGAAAGCGTCGCGTCCTTACGACAAGGACCGTGACGGCTTCGTCATGGGCGAGGGTGCCGGGGTCGTCGTGCTCGAGGAACTCGAGCACGCGCTGGCCCGTGGCGCGCGCATCTATGCCGAGATCCTCGGCTACGGCATGTCCGGCGACGCCTATCACATCACCTCGCCGGCCGAGGATGGCGACGGCGCCTATCGCTGCATGCAGGCCGCGCTCGGACGGGCCGGTATCGCGGCGGCGGATCTCGACTACATCAACGCGCACGGTACCTCGACGCCTCTCGGCGACGAGATCGAGCTGCGCGCCGTCGAGCGCCTGCTCGCCAACGCTCCGAAGCGACCCTCGATGTCCTCGACCAAATCGGCGACCGGCCATCTGCTGGGCGCAGCCGGAGCGATCGAGGCGATCTTCACGGTGCTGGCGATCCGCGATCAGATCGCTCCGCCGACCATCAATCTCGACAACCCTTCAGTCGAGACGGATATCGATCTCGTCCCGCATGTCGCGCGCAAGCGCGAGATCGACTACGCCCTGTCCAACTCCTTCGGCTTCGGCGGCACCAACGCTTCGCTGGTCCTGCGGCGCTACCGCCCCGGCCATTGATCCAAAAGGGTCAGCGCCGTTTTGCCATAATGTTGGGTAGAGTTTGGCGCCAGCGTTGGCGAATGCGTGATTCCGCGTTCACAGCCATAGAGAAACCGGTTCTAATGGGGCGGTTTCGAATTTGATGCGCCTCAGGCCGGAAGCGCCCCGGCGCCCGGCCGTACCGAGACATATATTTTATGCTGCGAGCGTCTTGATCGTGAATGATACGCCCCGCGTCGCCCCGAAGAGTCCGAGCGAGGCCCTCAAGCCCGTAGCGCCTCCGGCGCCGCCGCCGAAGGCGCGTCGCCGTCGTCGCAGTCCCTTCCTGTCGATGCTGAGCGGTCTTTTCACGATCGCGCTCGTCGGCGCCGGCGTCGTCGGTGCGGGAATCGCCGTGGTCTCCAGCCAGAGCAAGTCGCCGGGTCCGCTTGCGAGTGACCGCGTCCTCATCATTCCGAAGGAAAGCGGGCTGACAGAGATCGCGGAGCTGCTGCAGCGCGAGGGGCTGGTCGAGCATCCGCTGAGCTTCCGCATCGCGGCGATCGTCGGTGGCGACTGGCACAAGCTTCAGGCCGGCGAGTACCTGTTCAAGGCGCGCGTCAGCCCGAAGGAGATTCTCGACATCATTTCCAGTGGCAAGGTGGTCGAGCATTCGATCACCGTACCGGAAGGGCTGACGAGCGAGCAGATCGTCGAGCGTCTGCGCAACAACGAGCTTTTGACCGGCGAGATCGCCCAGGCGCCAAAGGAAGGCTCGATCCTGCCGGACACCTATCGGTTCCCGCGTGGCTTCTCGCGGCAGGCGATCATCGATCGCATGGCGCGCGATCAGCGCGTGATCCTTGCGCGGATCTGGGAGCGTCGTCCGGCCGACCTGCCGGTCAAGACGCCGCAGGAGCTCGTGATCCTCGCCTCGATCGTCGAGAAGGAGACCGGCCGCGCGGATGAGCGCCCGCGCGTCGCCGGCGTCTTCATCAACCGCCTGAACCAGAAGATGAAGCTGCAGTCCGACCCGACGATCGTCTACGGCCTCGTCGGCGGCAAGGGCACGCTCGGCCGCCCGATCCAGCGCAACGAGATCACGCAGGCGACGCCCTACAACACCTATGTCATCACCGGCCTGCCCCCGGGGCCGATCGCCAACCCCGGCCGCGCTGCGATGGAGGCCGTGGTCAACCATTCGCGGACGAAGGAACTCTACTTCGTCGCCGATGGCAGCGGCGGTCATGCCTTCGCCGAGACGCTCGATCAGCACAACCGCAATGTCGGTCGTTGGCGCCAGATCGAGACGACGCGCAGCCAGCAGCAGGGCGGAAAGCCATCAGGCGACGTGGTCGACAAGATCGAGCCTCCGGCAGGCCCCGACAACCGGACCGAAGCTCCGGCCACCGACAACAACGGCGTGCCCTTGGCCCAGCCGGCCGGCACTGTGGCGGGCACCCGCGCCCGCGCATTCGATGCCTCCGAAGGGACAGCGCGCGATCCCCTGCTCAACAAGACCTTCGACCTGAACTCGCCCAAGCAGGTTCCGCAGCTCAAGCCCTGAGCGGCTGCCCATCGCCGCGCGGGTCATCCCCATTTTCCGCTGTTGCGGCGCTTGCCGCGGCCGGAGCGCGCCACTACGGTCCCGCCGCATCACTAGATCGCCGCGCGTCCTTTTGGACGCGAAGTGGCGATCTAGCTGTTTGTTTCAGCATCGGATTGGTCCGAAAAGTGGATCCCACTTTTTGGTCCGATGCTCCAGAGGAGCGGCAGGGCCATGGCCATCGAAAGCATGACGGGCTTTGCCCGCGCCGCGGGAACCGCCGGCATCCATGGCTGGGCGTGGGAGATTCGCAGCGTCAACGGACGCGGGCTCGATCTGCGCGTCCGCGTGCCTCCCGGCTTCGAGGCGCTCGCCGAATCCGCGCGCAAGCATCTGGCCGGGGCCTTCGCCCGCGGCACACTGCACGTCAATCTGGCCGTCACCAGTGACGCCGGCCCGCCGCGTCCGCGCATCAACGAGGCCGTTCTCGTTGCCTTGCTTCAGGCGGTCGAGCGGCTGCCACCAGCGGCAGGGATCAACCCGCCATCCTATGATGGCTTGCTCGGCATTCGCGGCGTCGTCGAATTCGCTGACGAAGCGCAGGACATTCTGGGCGCTGTGGAGGCTCCGGCGCTCGCTGGCCTGGAGGCTGCGGCTCTCGCTCTCAAGGAGGCCCGTTCCGCCGAGGGGCGCGCTTTGGCGGCGATCCTTCTCGGCCACCTTGAAACCATTGCGCGGCTCGCCGGCGAAGCTGAGCAGCATCCGGCGCGCAGCAGCGAGGCCATCCGGGCGCGCATTGCCGCGCAGGTCGAGACCTTGCTCGGCGCCAATAACGGTTTCGATCCGCAGCGCCTGCATCAGGAGGCGGCGCTGCTTGCGGTGCGTGCCGATATCCGCGAGGAGATCGACCGGCTGCAGGCCCATGTCGGCGCGCTGCGCGAGCTCCTGGCCAAAGGTGGGCCGATCGGCCGCAAGCTCGATTTCCTGGCGCAGGAGTTCGGCCGCGAGGCCTCGACGCTCTGCGCCAAGGCCAATGATCCCGGCCTGTCGCGTATCGGACTGGAGCTTCGCACTGTCGTCGACCAGTTGCGCGAGCAAGTTCAGAACGTGGAGTGAGCCTTGATGGCCGAAACGACCCGTCCGGCCCGGCGCGGCCTGATGCTGATCCTGTCTTCGCCGTCCGGTGCGGGCAAATCGACGCTGACGCGCAATCTCTGCCAGCGCGAAACCAATATCGACCTGTCCGTCTCGGTCACCACCCGGGAGCGGCGGGCCTCGGAGATTGATGGCGTCCATTACCGCTTCATCGATCGCGACACCTTCGAGGCGCTGCGCGATCATGACGATTTGCTCGAATGGGCCGAGGTCCATGGCAATTGCTATGGCACGCCGCGCAAGCCGGTCGAGGCGGCGCTGGCGCGTGGGCGCGACGTGCTGTTCGACATCGACTGGCAGGGCACGATGCAGATCGTCGAGAAGGCGCGCGAGGATGTCGTGACGATCTTCATCCTGCCGCCCTCGATGGCGGAGCTGCGCTCGCGGCTGGTGCGCCGCGCCGAGGACGCGCAGGAGGTCATCGCCAAGCGGCTCGCAAACGCTCGTTCCGAGATCGCACGCTGGGAAAAATACGATTACGTCATCGTCAATGACGATCTGAACGACGCTTATGACTCGATCAAGGCCATCCTCACCGCCGAGCGGCTCAAGCGCAGCCGGGCGATCGGCCTCGCCGATTTCGTCGAGACGCTGCTCGACGAGCCGACGCCCTGAACGCGGCGCAGTCGGCCTGGCGGCCGGCTGACCCAGATCGCTCTACCGCCTGGCGCCGAGCGCGTTGGCCAGCGCGACGAAGCCGGAAACCGGGATTTCTTCGGCTCGTGCCGTCTCGAGAAGGCCGGCATCGGCGATGATCGGCGCAGGGTCCGACAGCACCGCCTTCAGGCTCTGCCGCAGCATCTTGCGCCGCTGTCCGAAGGCCGCGAGCGTCACCCGTTCGAGCAGGCGTCGATCGCAGGGTTCCGGCTGCTCGCGCGGGACGAGCTGGACGATCGAGGAGGTGATCTTCGGCGGCGGCACAAACGCGCTGCGCGGCACGTCGAACAGGATCCGCGTCTCGCAGCGCCAGTTCGACAGCACGGCGAGCCGGCCGTAATCCGCGCGTTGTTCCGGCGTCGCGACGATCCGCTCGGCCACCTCGCGCTGGAACATCAGTGTTAGTGAGCTCCACCAGGACGGCCAGGGTTCGAGGCTGAGCCAGCCGACCAGCAGCGGCGTGCCGATATTGTACGGCAGGTTGGCGACGATCTTCGCACGCTCGCCCTTAAGATGGGGGGACAAATCCACGGCGAGCGCATCGCCGTCGATGATTTCCAATCGCCCGGGATAATGTGCCGCGATCTCAGCCAGCGCGGGCAGGCAGCGCCGGTCGCGCTCGATCGCAATCACCCTCCCGGCACCGTTGGCGAGCAGGGCCCGCGTCAATCCGCCTGGGCCCGGACCAATTTCCACGATTGTCTCGCCTTCGAGAGGGCCGGCAGCTCTCGCGATGCGGCTGGTCAGGTTGAGGTCGAACAGGAAATTCTGGCCGAGCGCTTTCTGTGCCATCAGGCCATGGCGTTCGACCACCTCGCGCAGCGGCGGCAGATCGTCGATCTGACTCATGATGCGGCCACCGGCATCGGACCCTCGGCCATGCGTGCCGCAAGCTTCAGCGCGGCGCAGAGACTGTCGGGCCGCGCGATGCCCTTGCCGGCGATGTCGAAGGCCGTGCCATGGTCCGGAGAAGTCCGAATGAAGGGCAGGCCGAGCGTAACGTTGACGCCTTCGTCGAAGGCGATGGTTTTGATCGGGATCAGCGCCTGATCATGATACATCGCCAGCGCCACGTCGTATCCAGCCCGCGCCCGGGCGTGGAACATCGTGTCCGCCGGATAGGGACCGCGCGCATCGATGCCTTCCGACTGCAGCGCGGCGATCGCGGGGGCAATGACCGCCATCTCCTCGCCGCCCATTGCGCCACTTTCGCCGGCATGGGGATTGAGGCCGCTGAAGGCGAGGCGCGGCGCGGCGATGCCGAAGCGGGCTTTCAGCTCGGCTGCGACGATGCGCGCCGTGTCCACGATGAGATCGGTCGTCAACAGATCCGGCACGCGGCGCAGCGGCTCATGGATCGTTATCGGCACGACCGCGAGCTCGTCGCACCATAGCATCATCACCGGTCGCGGCGTGTCCCCGCCGGCCGCTGCGAGATGGGCGAGGTATTCGGTGTGGCCGGGATGCACGAAGCCGGACTGGTAGAGCACGGATTTCGCGATCGGGTTGGTCACGACGGCGGCTGCCCGACCAGCCATGACGGCGGCCACCGCCGTGTCGATCGCAGCGATTGTCGAGGGCGCCGTGGCCGGGTTGGGCCGGCCGGGTTCGGCTGTGGCGGCAGCTGCGAGGGCGATGCAGGGCAAGGCTTCCGGAAATGTATTCTCGACATCGCCCCAGTCGCAGATGCGTAGCGGGACGCGCCATCCCAATCGGTTCGCCAATCCGGCAAGATCGCCGGGGCTGGCGATGCAGGCGAAGGCCGGCAGATCGCGCTCCTGGCGCTCGAGCCAAGCGCGCAAAGCGAGCTCAGGGCCGATGCCAGCCGGATCGCCCTGTGTCAGCGCAAGCGGMAATAGCGGCAAGGCGGAACTCCGCGTCGAAAAGGAAACGGGCCGCCTCGGCGGCCCGGATATCGTCACTGACTGACGCCGTCAGCCGATGAGCCGCTGCCGCCAAGATTCTGCGAGTAGGCAAGTTCGCCCAACGTGCGCAGTTCGAGACGGAACATGACCGTGCGGGTATCCTTGGTCGCGCCCGACTGGCGGTCGGCATTGCTTTGCGAATAGCTGATGTCGAAAATCGTGCACTCGTCGGTATAGTTGACGCCGAACGAGGTCGAGGCGGTCTGGAACGGTCCCGTGTTGGGATAGACGGGGACCGCCGTGACCGCAGGTGCCGCGAGATAGGCGGCATAAGCGTTGCGATAGAGCTCGCGGTCGTACTTGTATTTGTCGAGATCGAACAGCACGCCGGCCCGCAGGCGCCAGTTGTCGGCAACGCGCAGCGAACCGTTGAGCGACAGGCCTTCTCGCCGGCGCGAGATGCCGAGTTCGGGCTGCGGCTCGTAGCGACCGTAGCCGACCGAGGCCGTGATAACGCTGTTCGCATAGGTCGCGGCCGCGTCGATCCGCTGCGCTTCGAAGGTCGTCGAGTTCAGACGCGCGGCCCCGGTCAGGAAGAAACCCTTGAACGGCGAAAGCTGCGCACGGGTGACGATGTCCGAGCTGTTCGTGTCGAGGCCGGAGTTGAGGCCGGTATTGACGAGGTCGCCGGTGGCAAAGGAGTTGCGCCCGCCGAGCTGGAAGGACTGGCCGACGAGGAGATTGGCGAAAGCCTCCTTGCCGAACCGGCCGGTATAGAGCGCGCCGACATTGGCGCGGGTGCCGCCCTCGACGCGGTCATAGCCTGAGAACTTGCCGCTCCATTCGAACAGGTTCGTGGCGTCGAAGACGAGGCTCTGGGCGTCCTCGTTGGCGAGACGCACGCTGTGCGTCTCGTTCGGCCGCGCCACGATCTGCGCAACCGGCTCGATGATATGGGTGCCCCAGTCGGTCTTGGCGACGAAGGGGTAGCGATACATGAGGCCGATGGCCGGCATCACCCGGCCGAAGACCTCGTCGGAGGTGTCCGCGATCGTCGAGACGCGCGAATTGATGACGCTGCTAGTGTCGGGGTTGACCGAGAAGACGTCCGCGCGAACCGAAGCGTAGGGCGTCCACATCTGTCCGAGCGGATCGATGAAGTTGCGCCGCCAGGAAACCTCGGCCGTCGCGCGCGAGACATTGCCGGCGAGGCCGCGCACCAGGCAGGTGCTCTTCTGGTAGACCGCGCAGCCATCATAGAGGGAGTAGGTCGGGCTCGTGATCAGGAAGGTCTTCTGCTGCGGCAATTCCGTGAATGCGGCGGTGTCGCGATGCAGGCTGGTGACGTTGACGGTGAATTCTAGCTCACCACCGAGGAAGGACGGCTTGTGGACGCGCTTGTCGTAATCCAGCACAGGCAGCACCATCGGCTGCTGCTTCTGCCAGTCCTGGTAGTTCAGCGGCTGGAAATAATAGCCGCGCAGATCGAACCAGGCGGTCGCGCTCTGGCCGTTCAGATAGGCTGTCGAGATCGATTCCTGCAGATAGGTCGTGGTGCTGAAGGCCTCGTTCTTGATGCGGTAGTTCTTGTAGAACCAGCGGTCCGTTGACATCGAGGCGTTCCAGCCGAACGACCAGTTCTGATTGATGTAGAACTTGCCGTTTGTCTCGACCGAGCCGCGGAATTCCTTGTCACGCGGGCCGAGCGGGCTCGCGAGGAAGGCCTCCTGGTCTTGCTGAAAGATGCCCGACGCGCGGATGGTGTAGGAGCCGTTGACCAGTCGATGACGCCACTCGGCCTGCCCGAGCACGCCCTGACGGGTGAGGAAGGTCGGGGTTAGCGTCAGGTCGTAATTCGGCGCCAGATTGAGGAAATACGGCAGGCCGACACCGAAACCCAGCGCCGAGGTGTTGATGAATCGCGGCGAGAGGAAACCGGATTTCCGCTTCACCGTCGAATCCGGGCCCGACATGTACGGCAGGTAGGCCATCGGGATGCCGGCGAATTCCAGCCGGGCGTCCTCGTAGTAGATCGTTTGCTCGGATTTCTTGTGGATGATCCGGGCCGCGCGAACCTGCCAGAGCGGCGGCTTCTCGGGGTTGTCCTTGCAGGGCTCGCAGGCGGTGTAGATGCCCTTGTCGAAAATGAACGTTTCGCCGTCGGTCCGCTCTGCGCGCGGGGCGGAGAAACGCGTGCGGTCCGGGTTCACGACGCGCAGGGAATCGATGAAGCCGTCGCGGAAATCATCGGTCAGGTTGAACCTGTCGCCGGTGATGACCGTGCCGTTGGTTTCTGTGATGCGGGCGTTGCCGATGGCGGTGACCCGCTTGTTGGCCTGGTCGTAGATGACGCGATCGGCCTCGATCGTCCGACCCTGATAGAGAATCTGGACGTCACCGACGGCCGCGACCGTCTTCTTGTCGTTGTCGTAGACGAGTTCGCGCGCATCGACGACCATCCGCTCCTGCGGCTTGGCGGCGGCAGCGGCGGGCGCAGGCTTAGAGCCGGCCGCCCGATTCTGGGCATAGGCCGGCCCGGCCAGCAGGTAGGCCAAGCTGGAGGCGAGAGCGGTCGCCGCAGCAAAGCGAGCCGCGCGAGTCACGCCCGAAACCATCCGTTAAACCCAAAATTAACCATAGGCACAGTACGATTCACCCGTCTTCCTGATGGAGAAGGGCAAGGGTGCCCAGCATCGTCCCCAATGCTGCGGGCAACCACGCCGCGACGATCGGATTGACGATTCCCGACGACCCGAGTTCCTCCGACAGCTGCGTCGCAACATAGAGCACGAACCCGGCCGCGACGCCACCTATCACCAACTTAGTCACACCACCAAAGCGGAAAAATCTTAAGGAAACCGATGCTGCTACCAGCACCATGGCGATGAGCAGCAGCGGTCGCGCCATAAGTGCTTGATATCGCAGCTCATAAGGTGTCGTATCGAGGCCGGCTCGCTGGGTACGATCGATGACCGTGGGCATGGACCAGAACCCCACCGCATCAGGTGGGGTGAAGCTCTGTCGCATCTGTTCCGGCTCCAGGGTCGTCGCGACCATGTAGCTTGCGAAACTCTGTGGCTCTTGCGTGGCGGAGGTGATGCGCGCCTCGGCGAGCTCCCAGTTTCCCGGGAGCAGCACAGCCTGCTTCGCATCGACGCGTTCCTTGAAGGATCCGTCGTGGTTGAACATGAAGAACGTCACCTGAGACAGGCCATCCTCGTCCGGCAGGGCGCCGGCGGCGCGGATGATCGCCTGACCATCGACGCTGCGCTGCCTCAACCAGATATCTTGCGCGGCTCCCGTCTTGCCGCTCGCGCGGACGAACAGCCGGGTTTCGAGCGCGGTGGCCTTGCGTTTCAGATCAGCCGCGAGCGGGTTGTAGACCATGATCGAGATCAGGCCGATGACGCCTGCGACGGCTGCTGCGGGCTGAAGGAACTGCCAGGCGGAAACGCCGACCGAGCGCGCGACCACCAGCTCCAGCTTTCGACTTAGCGTCAGCAGCGCGAACATGCCGCCGAAGAGTGCGGCGAAGGGGAAGATCTGTTCGGCCACGGCCGGTGCCCGGAAGAGCGCGAGCTGCACGATCCGCGGGGTCGTCGCGATCGGGGAATCGCCGGCCCGGCGCATCAGCTCGACGAAATCGAGCGTGCCGATGAGGAAGAAGAAGGTGCTGAAGACGCTGAGGATCGCGCGGGCGAAGCGCTTGGTCAGATAGCGCCCGAAGGTCGAGAACAGGAGCATCAGGCGCGCCGGAAACGGGCCGCAAGATTGGCGAGCGGCATGGTCAGAGGGGCAGTGAACCGCGCCACGACGGGGCGCAGGCGCTCACCGTAGAAGATGAGGGCGAGCGCCAGCGTTATGGCCGTGATCGGCAGGATGTAGAGCAGGGCGGCGGCGAAGGGCGAGCGGACACTCGCCGTCCAGGCCGCATAGGCGGCGATGCGGGTTGCGCCGACGATCATGATTGCGGCCTGGATTGCCAGAGCCCGGCCCTGGCGGGTGGTTCGGGCTTCGCCGATCGCCGCGAAGGCGATCAGCATGAAGGCGAAGGGGTAGAGCGGCGCCGACAGCCGGTTGTGCAGCTCGGCGCGGAAGCGGCCTTCCTGAATCTTGTAGTAGCTCTCGTTCGGGTCCTGGTTGATGAGCTGCCAGGTCGAACGTTCGCGCGGCTTGTAGACCACCTTGTCGCCGTCGCCTTCGCCGGGGCCGCCGCTCGAATCGCCGGTCAGTGCGGAGAGATTGAGCGCGTACCGCTCGAACGAGATGATCGAGGTCGTGGTGGTGTTTTTGGCCTCGCGCTGGATGGTGCCCTTCTCGAGCATCAGGAAGCTCTGGCCTTCCGCTTCTACCGTTCGCCCGCGCTCGGCAAGATAGATCGATGGCTGCGCCGGGTCGCGGCGATCCTGCATGAAGATGCCGACCAGCGAATCGCCGGCCTTCTCGCGGTAGTGGAAGGTCACGCCGGAATCGAGCGAGACGAACTGCCCCTCCTTCACGACGTTGGCGACGAAATCGGCGCGGATCAGCGTGATGAGATCGCGCAGCATGCGGAAGCTCGCCGGCATCACCGAGATCGTCATCCACGCCACAACGACCGCGGTGATGGCGGTCAGGGCGAAGAAGGGCCGGACGATCCGGTGCGGCGCCACGCCGGCCGCGTTCATCACGATCAGCTCGGAATCGCCGTTGAGCTTGTTGAGGGTGTAGAGTGTCGACATGAACAGCGCGACCGGCGCGATGCCCGCGATCAGCGCCGGCAGCGACAGCAACGTGACGGTCAGGAAGATCAGGACCGTCTGGCCCTTGCCGGTGATGAGATCGACCTCGCGCAGGGCCTGCGTGACCCAGATGACCCCCGTAAGTCCCAACAGCAGCACGATCGCCGCACCCGCCGCGATCTTCAGGATGTATCGGTCGAGGCGGTTGAACAGCACGCAGCGCTTCCGGCAGTCGAGAACCGAAGATTCCCGAGGTGGTTCGTCGGACACCCCATATGGTATAGGCGCGTTCGCGGCGCAAACGGGAATCGTTTTTCGCCGGCCAACCCTGTGTCCTTCCCCGGCACTTGTCGCAAGATTGTGAGCGGATCATGTCCCAGCGCCTGAAGCTCGAGATCAAAGCCCTGAATGCCGCGGAAGGGCAGGATCTCGTGATCCTGGTTTCGGACCGGCTCACATTGCCGTCTGCAGCCGAGAATGCGGCGGGGCGCTCTGCGCAGGCGCTGCTGGCGCGAGCCGCCGCTGCCGAGCGCTACAAGGGCAAGGCCTATGCCGGGCTGACCTTGCCCGCTCCCGAGGCGGCCTCGTACGGGCGTCTGATCGTCGTCGGGATCGGGGATGCGGACAAGATTGACGAGCTTGATTTCGTCAAGCTCGGTGGCGCCATCGCCGGCCGGCTCGGTGCGGGGCGCACTGCGGACATCATCCTGGCGCTGCCGACGGGACCGATCGCGGCCGAGCATGGCGCCGAACTGGCGCTGGGCCTGAAGCTGCGCAGCTATGCCTTCGATCGCTACAAGACGAAGAGCAAGGACAAGGATGAGGCCGGACCGATCGCGGTGACGTTGCGCTCGGACGATCCTGCCAGCCTGAAGAAGGCACTGAAAGCGGCCGATGCCGTCGCCGCCGGCGTCGTGCTGGCGCGCGACCTCGTCAACGAACCGCCGAACGTTCTTTATCCGGAGGAATTCGCCGATCGGGCCGCCAAGCTGAAGAAGCTCGACGTCGAGATCGAGATCCTCGACGAGAAGGATCTGAAGAAGATCGGCATGCGCGCGTTGCTCGGCGTGGGCCAGGGCTCGCGGCGCGAGAGCCGCGTCGCCATCATGCGCTGGAACGGCGCCGGCAAGGACGAGCAGCCCGTCGCCTTCGTCGGCAAGGGCGTGACCTTCGATACCGGCGGCATCTCGCTGAAGCCGGGCGCCGGCATGGAGGATATGAAGGGCGACATGGCCGGCGCCGCCTGCGTCGTCGGACTGATGCACGCGCTTGCCGCCCGCAAGGCCAAAATCAATGCGATCGGCGTCATCGGGCTGGTCGAGAACATGCCGGATGGGAACGCTCAGCGCCCCGGCGACATCGTCACCTCGCTATCGGGCCAGACCATCGAGATCATCAACACGGACGCCGAAGGGCGGCTCGTTCTCGCCGATGTGCTCTGGTACACGCAGGAGCGCTTCAAGCCGCGCTTCATGATCAATCTTGCGACCCTGACCGGCGCGATCCTGGTGGCGCTGGCTCAGGAGAATGCCGGCCTCTTCACCAACAGCGACGAACTGGCGCATCGACTGACGGCTGCCGGCGTCGCGACGGGCGAGACGGTCTGGCGCATGCCGCTCGGCAAGGCCTATGACAAGATGATCGATTCGAAGTTCGCCGACATGAAGAACTCGGCCGGGCGCTATGCCGGCTCGATCACCGCCGCGCAGTTCCTGCAGCGTCATGTCAACGACACGCCCTGGGCGCATCTCGACATTGCCGGCACCGGCATGGGCGCCAAGGACAGCGAGATCAACCGCTCCTGGGGCCCCGGCTGGGGCGTGCGCCTGCTCGACCGGCTGGTGGCCGATCATTACGAGAGCTAAAGCGATCTCCGCAGAACGAACGGCAATGGTTTAGGAGAAAAGGGTTTCGATGACCGAGATCCTGTTCTTCCATCTGCAGTCCCGCCCGCTGG
Organism: Allobosea sp. 10L417; assembly: GCF_056395485.1. Classification (NCBI taxonomy): domain Bacteria; kingdom Pseudomonadati; phylum Pseudomonadota; class Alphaproteobacteria; order Hyphomicrobiales; family Alloboseaceae; genus Allobosea; species Allobosea sp. 10L417. The sequence continues at coordinate 87,844 of NZ_JBFTJP010000007.1, read as the reverse complement.
AGCAGGTCCTGCCGACGATTCTCGACCGGGCGCTGTCGCGCGGCCAGAAGGTCGTCGTCGAGGTCTCGAGCCAGGAGCGCCTGAGCGTGATCGACGATCACCTGTGGGCCTATGCGGATGAGAGCTTCCTGCCGCATGTCACGGCGATGGAGGCGGACGCCGCGCAGAACCCGGTGGTCATCACGACCGAGGGCCACAATCCGAACGCCGCTCAGGTCCGGATCTGCGCCGACGGGGTTCGCATTCCCGACGCAATGCAGGACTACGAGCGCGTCGTCCTGATATTCGATGGAGACGATCCCGAGGCACTTGCCGCCGCCCGCGAGGATTGGAAGAAGGCCAGGGCCTCGGGCCATGCCGCCAGCTACTGGCAGCAGGACGATGCCGGCCGTTGGGAGAAGAAAGCGTGAGACTGCCTGTTCTGTTGCTCTGCACCGCGGCCCTTGCCGGCTGTTCGGTCGATATGGGCGGCTTCGCCTTCCAGTCCGAAACCAAGGGCGGCGTCACCACGACGCGGACGAGCAGTGCCAGCGCCGGAGTCTCGACGCAGGAGCCAGTGCTCACGCCTGAGGGCGATTGCAGCGTTGGCGCGTCGCTCGATCCCTCGACGCGCCCGCTGCCGAGCGAGATCGCTCCCGGCATCACCGAGTGCGAGCTGGTCAAGCTCAAGGGCGCGCGGCCGACCGATGTGCTGATCGGCGAGAGCGGCAAGGGCCAACGCGAGGTGCAGGTGCTCTACGCAGAGCCCGGCGGGCGCGAGATCTACATGTTCACCGACAACCGCCTGAGCCGGATCATCAAGCCGGGGCAGGGGTGAGGTGAACGGCACATATTCGCATGTTCGGCCGGAGCTTCGGGCTTCGCCGTCTTTTTGACGCATGCTGTCGCGCCGCGAGCCGCAAAGAACACCCCGTGGCCCCGCCGTTGCGTTGGACTAAGATTTTCTCGGACGTCCAAGGCTGATGTCGCGTGGCGGAATCAGAAGGCCGATTCGAGGTTCAGGCCGATGTCTGGCTGCTCTCTCGATGTGCGGCGTGCTCAGGTAGCCAGGTCGCCAATGCGCTGCGACCTGTCTCGGTCAGCGCGTAGACGCCGCGGGCGGAGCGTTCGAACCAGCCATAGACGTTCCGGCGCAGGATCTTCTGGGCATCGGGGAGCGATGGCTTGAGATCGCGCGGGCGTTGCGGTGCCGATGCCATCGCTGCGGCACAGGCGAGCGCCTGCTGGCGATAGGCTGTCATGATGGGCTTGCGCGTGCCTCCGCCGGCGACGGGGTCACCCCGGCGCCGCTTGTGCTCCTCCACCAATCTCGAGCGCCGGCGGGGATCCTTCCGCGGCGTAGGCGCGGTCGGAGAGACCAGGATATCGACATGGCCGGATTTGGAGACGCCCAGCAGACCGAATCCGAGGCGCCGGCAGAGATTGCGATATCTCGGATCGCTTTCGCGGCCCTTGCCCTTGGCTGAGAGCTGGGCCGCCAGCCAGATTTCATCGCCAAGGCTCATTCGCTCCACGCCCTGCAGAATGAGCTCCAGATTGAACGTCAGCTTCAACTCGCCGATCACCACGACAGCCGGATCATCATCCCGAAGCCCGACGAGATCGCAATGTCCGATCTCCCCTTTGACGGAATAGCCCAAGCCCTCGAGGAAGCGCTTGACGGGCAGATAAAGAGAGGTTTCCACACCGCATCTCCGGACAACGCGTCGAGCATGCCCTCACAGTCGTTTCAGAGAGGCAAACGCCGTTCTGAGCAGGGCGCCGCGCCTCCACCGGCAGAACCGGCGGGCGCGCCGGCAGATGGGTCCGATCCCTGATCCGGATAGCGCTTCGGCCGTGCCTTAGGCGCTCTCCAGCTCTTCACCGAGCAGCAGCCATTCCTCCTCGGCGGCTGTCAGCGCCTCCGCCAGCTCAGCGCGCTGGCGCGAGATCTGCAGCGCCTTCTCGGGCTCGCGGGAGAAGGCGCCGTTGGCGAGCGCGGCGTCGACCTTCTCGATCAGCCCGGTCAGCTTGGCGATGCGCGCTTCCGCAAGGTTGAGCTTTTGCCTGAGCGGCCCCTGCGCCGCCCGCTTCGTGGCGGCCTCCTTGCGCTCGTCCGTCTTCGGCTTGGCGGCTCCCGCTTCAGCGGTGGGCTTGCCGCGCCGTTCGGCCTTGGCGCTGTCGAGCACGAAGGCACGGTAGTCCTCCATGTCGCCGTCGAAGTTCTTCACCGTGCCGTTCGCCACCAGCCAGAGCCGGTCGGCGCAGGCCTCGATCAGGAAGCGGTCGTGGCTGACGAGAATGACGGCGCCGGGATAGTCGTTGATTGCCGTCATCAGCGCGGTGCGGCTGTCGATGTCGAGATGGTTCGTCGGCTCGTCGAGGATCAGCAGATGCGGGCCGTGGAAGGTGGCGAGACCCAGCATCAATCGGGCCTTCTCGCCACCCGAGAGCAGCTTCACCGGCGTATCCGCCTTGGACGCGGGAAAGCCGATCTGCGCCGCCTTGGAGCGGACCTTGGCCTCCGGCGCATCCGGCATCAGGTCGCGCAGATGGCCGACGGGCGTGTCCTCCAGCCGCAATTCGTCGAGCTGGTGCTGGGCGAAATAAGCGGTTTCGAGCTTGCTCGACTTCTTCATCTCGCCGGAGAGCGGGGCGAGCCTTCCGCCGATCAGCTTGCAGAAGGTCGATTTGCCGTTGCCGTTGGAGCCGAGCAGGGCGATCCGGTCGTCCGGGGCGAGGTTGAGCTTGAGCCGCGACAGCACCTTGCGCTCGCCATAGCCGGCGCTGGCATCGTCCAGAACGATCATCGGCGGCGAGAGCGGCTTCTCCGGCCCGGGGAAGACGAAAGGCTGGACGTCGCGATCGACGATCGCCGCGATGGTCTCCATCTTCTCCAGCCGCTTCACGCGCGACTGCGCCTGGCGCGCCTTCGTGGCCTTGGCCTTGAAGCGGTCGACGAAGGCCTGGAGATGCTTGCGCTCGGCGTCCTGCTTCTCCTTCGCGCGAGCGAGCTGCATCTGCTTCTCGGCGCGCTGCTTCTCGAAGGAGGAATAGCCGCCGCGATAGAGCGAGAGCTTGCCCTGGTCGAGATGCAGGATGTGGTCGACGCTGGTGTCGAGCAATTCGCGATCGTGGCTGATGACCAGAACGGTGTGCGGATAGCGCTCCAGATAATCGTAGAGCCAGAGCGTGCCTTCAAGATCGAGATAGTTGGTCGGCTCGTCGAGCAGCAGCAGGTCGGGTTCCGAGAACAGCACGGCCGCGAGCGCGACGCGCATGCGCCAGCCGCCCGAAAAGTCGGAGCAGGGGCGCTGCTGCGCCTCCTCGTTGAAGCCGAGGCCGTGCAGCACCATCGCAGCGCGCGCTGGCGCGGAATGGGCGCCGATATCGGCGAGCCGTGTTCCGATCTCGGCGATCCGGTGCGGGTCGGTCGCGGTCTCGGCTTCCTGCATCAACGCAGTGCGTTCGGTGTCGGCGGCGAGCACGACTTCGATCAGCGATTCCGGGCCGCCGGGCGCCTCTTGCGCCACGCCGCCGATGCGCCGGCCCTTCGGCAGGCTGATATTGCCGCTCTCGGTGCCGAGATCGCCGGTGATGATCTTGAACAGGGTGGTCTTGCCGGTGCCGTTGCGGCCGACGAAGCCGACACGTGCGCCGTCCGGGATCGCGGCGCCGGTATGGTCGAGCAGCAGGCGCTCGCCGAGGCGATAGGTGATGTCGTTGATCGTCAGCATGGCCGCCGGTTTAGGCGGTTTGCGCATGAAAACGCAATGCACGGCCGGAATATCGGGCCTGACGTCACTGTTTCGTCACAATCTTGCCACGGGACGGCCCGCACTCGCCTTCACCCAACGGAACCGGAAGTCGTTTCCGATTCGCGAGGCAGTCTTCGATGCATGCCTACCCGTTCGATGTCGCGTCCCGCCACGTTTCCTCACTGGCGTCCCTGATGATCTGCCTGTCCATCATCCTCGGCAGCGCCGCCGCGCTCACTGCGATCGTCCCGTTTTCCTGACGTTGCATCGGCTTGCCTTGGGGCAGGGCGAGCCTGGCCGGGGTCGGGGATGCGGCTTGTCGCGCCGCGGGTGAGCCGCTAACGCTGGCATCATGGCACGCATCGCTTTCTACACCGGCTCCTTCGACCCCGTGACCAACGGCCATGCCGACGTGATCGCCGCGGCGGCAGGGCTTTGCGACAAGCTGGTCGTCGCGATCGGCGTCCATCCCGGCAAGACGCCGCTTCTCTCCGTCGAGCAGCGCGCCGAACTGGTGCGTATTGTCGCGACGCCGCTGCTGGCAGCGAAGGGGGCTGTGCTCGATGTCGTGACCTTCGACGATCTCGCCGTCGATGCGGCACGCCGCGCGGGGGCCTCGCTCATCATCCGCGGCCTGCGCGACGGCAGCGATCTCGACTACGAGATGCAGATGGCGGGGATGAACGGGACGATGGCGCCCGAAGTGCAGACGGTGTTCCTGCCGGCCTCGCCCGGTGTGCGCTACATCACTGCGACACTGGTGCGCCAGATCGCGGCGATGGGCGGGGATGTCTCGCCCTTCGTGCCCGCGCCGGTACTTTCCGCGTTGAAGGCGCGCTTCGCCAAAAACTGAAGCAGCACTCTTGGCCGGCGGCAAAATAGATCGAGGCGAACGGCACACAACTTCGCCACGTTCCGTGGCTTTCTGCTGATTTTGGTTTGCATTTTGCCGAGAGCGATGGTGTCTCTCAGATGAAGCGACTCGTCGTGCAAGTTCTTGCGCGACGCCCTCCGACAGGTTTTCCGATGCGTCTCTCCCGCTATTTCCTGCCCCTCCTGCGCGATACGCCCAAGGAGGCGGAGATCGTCTCGCACCGGCTGATGCTGCGTGCCGGCATGATCCGCCAACAGTCGGCCGGCATCTATTCCTGGTTGCCGCTGGGCCTGCGGGTGCTCAACAAGATCAATGCGGTGATCCGCGAGGAGCAGAATCGCTCGGGCGCCATCGAGATCCTGATGCCGACGATCCAATCGGCCGATCTCTGGCGCGAGAGCGGGCGCTACGACGCCTATGGCAAGGAGATGTTGCGCATCAAGGATCGGCATGATCGCGAGATGCTCTACGGCCCGACCAACGAGGAGATGGTCACGGACATCTTCCGGTCCTATGTGAAGTCCTACAAGGACTTGCCGCTCAATCTCTATCACATCCAGTGGAAGTTCCGCGACGAGGTGCGCCCGCGCTTCGGCGTGATGCGCGGCCGCGAATTCCTGATGAAGGACGCCTACTCCTTCGACATCGACAAGGACGCGGCCCGCCACGCCTATAACCGCATGTTCACGGCCTATCTGCGCACCTTCGCGCGGCTCGGCCTCAAGGCGATCCCGATGCGTGCCGATACCGGCCCGATCGGTGGCGATCTCTCGCACGAGTTCATCGTGCTCGCCTCGACCGGCGAGAGCGAGGTCTTCTGCCATAGCGACTATCTGACATTCGACACGCCGGCGGCCGACACCGACTTCGACAGCGTTGCCGGGCTGCAGGGCGTCGTCGACAAGTGGACGAGCCTCTATGCCGCCACCGAGGAGATGCACGACAAGCCGGCCTTCGAGGCGATCCCCGAGGGCAAGCGTCTTTCGGCGCGTGGCATCGAGGTCGGCCACATCTTCTATTTCGGCACCAAATATTCCGACCCGATGGGCGCGACCGTGACCGGCCCAGACGGCCAGCCGGTGCCGGTCCATATGGGCTCCTACGGCATCGGCCCGAGCCGCCTCGTCGCGGCGCTGATCGAAGCCGGGCATGACGATGGCGGCATCGTCTGGCCCGACGAGATCGCGCCCTTCGATGTTTCCGTCATCAACCTCAAGGTCGGCGACGCGGCGACCGACGGCGCGGCCGAGCAGATCTACAAGCACCTGCTCGCCAAGGGCTACGATGCTGCGCTGGACGATACTGACGACCGGCCGGGCGCCAAATTCGCCACTGCCGACCTTATCGGTGTGCCCTGGCAGATCATCGTCGGGCCGAAGGGCCTGGCCGAGGGCAAGGTCGAGCTGAAGCGCCGTGCGGGCGGCGAGCGCGAGCTCGTCTCGCTCGAAGCCGCGCTCGACCGCTTCAAGGGCCGGACGGCGTGACGGAGCGCCGCGCCAAAGGTCCTCGCATGGTCAGAGCGGCTTCATGAGCGCTGTCGCCGAGAATGCCGCCATTCCGACTGGAACGAAGCCCTTCGCCGGCTTCGAATGGCTGCTGGCCGGGCGCTATCTGCGCACGCGCCGGCGCGAGGGCTTCGTCTCGGTCATCGCCGGATTCTCGTTCCTCGGCATCCTGCTCGGCGTCGCCACGCTGATCATCGTGATGTCGGTGATGAACGGCTTCCGGAAAGAACTGCTGGAGAAGATCGTCGGCGTGAACGGGCATATCTTCGCCACGCCGATCGACCGGCCGCTCGACGATTACGACAGCGTCGCGCTGAAGCTCTCCAAGATCCCCGGCGTCAAGCTTGCGATCCCGCTGGTCGAAGGCCAGGCATTAGCCTCCTCGCAGACCGGCAACAACGGCGTGCTGGTCCGCGGCGTGCGCGAGGTCGACATCAAGGCGATTCCCTTCATCGGCGGCAATATCAAGGCGGGCACGCTCGACGGCTTCGACAGCGGGACGCCGGGCGTCGCGATCGGCCGACGCCTCGCCAATGCGCTGGGCATCCAGGTCGGCGACACGATGACGCTAGTCTCGCCGCAGGGGGCCTCGACGCCTTTCGGCACGGCGCCGCGTATCAAGGCCTATCCCGTCAAGGCGATCTTCGAGATCGGCATGACCGAGTTCGACAGCACCTTCGTCTACATGCCGCTGGTCGAGAGCCAGGCCTATTTCAACCGCGACGGCGACGTGAACGTCATCGAGATATTCGTCGACAATCCCGACCGGACCCAGTCCGTCCGCGATGCGATCGAGGCCGATGCGCCGCGCCCGCTCGTGCTTTCGGACTGGCGCCAGAGGAATCGCAGCTTCTTCAACGCGCTCGAAGTCGAGCGGAACGTGATGTTCATCATCCTGACGCTGATCGTGCTGGTGGCGGCGCTGAACATCGTCTCCGGCCTGATCATGCTGGTGAAGGACAAGACCGCCGACATCGCGATCATGCGGACGATGGGGGCGACGCGCGGCACCGTGCTGCGCGTCTTCCTGATCACCGGCGCGGCGATCGGCGTCATCGGCACGGTCGCCGGCCTCATCCTCGGCGTGCTCTTCGCCAACAACATCAAGTCGATCATGGCGGCGCTGAACTGGATCACCGGCGCCAATCTCTGGGACCCGACGGTGCGCTTCCTCAGCGACATCCCCTCGGTCATCGACTGGCGAGAGGTGGTGAGCGTCGTGCTGATGGCGCTGACGCTGTCGCTGCTGGCGACGCTCTATCCGGCCTGGAAGGCGGCGCGCCTCGATCCGGTCGAAGCGCTGAGGATGGGCTGATGGCGCAGGAGATGCCCGCGCTCTTCCTCTCGCAGGTGGAACGCTTCTATCCGCAGAGCGACGCGCCGCTCGAAGTGCTGCGCCGGGCCGATTTCGCGCTCTGGCCGGGCGAGGTCGTCGCGCTGGTCGCGCCGAGCGGCACCGGAAAGTCGACGCTGCTGCATGTCGCCGGCCTGCTGGAGAAGCCCGATGCCGGCGAGGTCTTCGTCGGCGGGCTCGCCACGACCAAGCTCGACGATGCCGGGCGCACGCGCCTGCGCCGCACCGAGATCGGCTTCGTCTATCAGTTCCACCACCTCCTGCCGGAGTTCACTGCGCTGGAGAACGTCGTCCTGCCGCAGCGCATCCGCGGCCTGCCGCGCGATGAGGCGGAGGAGCGGGCATCGGAGCTTCTGACCTTCCTGGGTCTGGGCGAGCGGCTGGATCATCTGCCGGGTGAGCTCTCGGGAGGCGAGCAGCAGCGCGTCGCCATCGGCCGCGCCGTCGCCAACGGGCCGCGTCTGCTGCTGGCCGACGAGCCGACCGGCAATCTCGATCCGCATACCTCGCAGCATGTGTTCGGCACGCTGATGGCGCTGGCCCGGGCTTCGGGGCTCGCGGCGCTGATCGCGACGCATAACCTGCAGCTGGCGAGCCAGATGGACCGGCAGGTCACGATCCGCGACGGGCTCGTCGTACCGCTGGATTGAAGGCGCCGCCGTCTTCCTGGGAGATGGGCAGGCTCGCGCGTCCAACGAAGGAGACGATGCGGAAGCGCATCGTCATTCCCCGGCATGACCCGAAATCGGCGCTGCCGGAGGTGGCTTGTCCGGAATGACGGCGCAGTTGCCACGCGCTCCAGATCTTAACGGGCCCACATTGCCGTTAGGCAGCCGTTAACCGCCCCGGCGGCGAGGGCGTCCGACGCCAGCTGCTTCGATTGACGAGAACAAAACATGAACTAGAATGAACCTATCAAGAACAACGGAGGTTCTCATGACTGCAGCGCGTAAATTCGCCGCCGGCCTTGCCGAGATCGCCTCGCTCGGCGTCTTCCTCGGCATGATCTGGCTCTGGGCCGCGATCTTCTCCGGCCCGCATGTCTGATCCCGGCAGGAGCCATCCACAGCACCGCGAAGGAATCCTCGACGCCGGCTGGGCCGAGGTTTCATAAGGGGAACGGACACGACGAGTCGCGCGGCGGCGACGATGGGAGAAGGACATGGGTCGGGAAGCTGGCGAGGCGCGCATCCTCTCGGACATCGGCTTCGTCCATCTTCATGTCCATTCGAGCTATTCGCTGCTCGAAGGCGCGATGACCGTCGCGACGCTCTCGAAGCTCGCGGCCGCCGATGGACAGCCGGCGCTGGCTCTCACCGACAGCGACAATCTCTTCGGCGCGCTCGAATTCTCGGAGAAGCTGGCAGGCGCCGGCCTGCAGCCTATCGTCGGCGTGCAGCTTTCGGTCGATTTTGCCGATGACGGCGACGGGAGCCGCAAGCCGGTTCAGCCGCAGCGCCTGCCGCATATCGTTCTGCTTGCCATGGACGAGGCCGGCTATGGCAACCTGATGAAGCTCGTCAGCGAGGCCGCTCTGGCAACCGGCGGGGCAGGTCAGCCGGTCACGACGGTCGCACGGCTCTCCGCCTTCAATACCGGACTCATCGCCCTCACCGGCGGCCATGGCGGGCCGATCGACACGGCGCTGCGCAGCGGCCAGCTCCCGCAGGCGACGGCCCGTCTCGCCACGCTCGCCGAGATCTATGGCGACCGGCTCTATGTCGAGATCCAGCGCCATGGCGGCGACGGGGAGGCGGGGCTGGAGGCTCATCTCCTGCGCCTTGCCTATGATGCCGATCTGCCGATCGTCGCGACCAACGAGCCCTTCTTCGCCAAGCCTGCCGATTTCGACGCGCATGATGCGCTGCTGGCGGTGGCGGAAGGGCGGCTCGTTTCGGACGGCACGCGCCGGCGCGTCTCGCCCGAGCATTATTTCGCTTCGCGCGCCGAGATGCAGAAGCGTTTCGCCGATCTGCCGGAGGCGCTGGCGAGCACGGTCGAGATCGCGATGCGCTGCCACTGGCGTGTCACGACCCGCAAGCCGATCCTGCCGCGCTTCGGCGAGGAAGGGCGGGACGAGGCGGAGGAGCTGCAGGAACAGGCCCGCGCCGGCCTTGCCGCGCGACTAGCCAAGCACGGCCCGGCCGAGGGCTTCAGCGTCGAGGATTACGACAAGCGGCTCGATTTCGAACTCTCGATCATCACCCGGATGAAGTTCCCGGGCTACTTCCTGATCGTCTCGGACTTCATCAAATGGGCGAAGAACCAGGACATCCCGGTCGGGCCCGGCCGCGGTTCGGGCGCCGGCTCGCTCGTCGCCTATGCGCTGACGATCACCGACGTCGATCCGCTGCGCTTCGGCCTGCTGTTCGAGCGCTTCCTCAACCCGGATCGCGTCTCGATGCCGGATTTCGACATCGACTTCTGCCAGAACCGGCGTGAAGAGGTGATCGAATACGTCAAGCACCATTACGGGCAGGAGCGCGTCGCGCAGATCATCACCTTCGGCACGCTGCTGGCGCGCGGCGTGCTGCGCGATGTCGGCCGCGTGCTGGAGATGCCCTACGGCCAGGTCGACAAGCTGACCAAGCTCGTGCCGCAGAACCCGGCCAAGCCGATTTCGCTGAAGGATGCGATCGAGGGCGAGCCGAAGCTGCAGCAGGCGGCCGAGGAGGAGCCGATCGTCGCGCGGCTGCTCGAAATTGGCCAGAAGCTGGAAGGGCTTCACCGCCATGCTTCGACCCACGCCGCAGGCGTGGTGATCGGCGACCGGCCGCTGGAGCAGCTCGTCGCGCTCTCGGTCGATCCGCGCACCGGAATGCGCGTCACCCAGTTCAACATGAAATGGGTCGAGCAGGCCGGGCTGGTGAAGTTCGACTTCCTCGGCCTGAAGACGCTGACGACGCTGACCACGGCGGTGAAGCTCATCGCCCAGCGCGATATCCATATCGATCTGGCGCAGTTGCCCTTCGACGATCCGACGACCTACGCCATGCTCGCCCGCGGCGAGACGGTCGGCGTGTTCCAGGTGGAATCGGTCGGCATGCGCAAGGCGCTGGTCGAAATGAAGGCCGACCGCATCGAGGACCTGATCGCGCTGGTGGCGCTGTATCGTCCGGGCCCGATGGACAACATCCCGACCTATTGCCGCCGCAAGCTCGGGCTGGAGGATCCGACCTATCTCCATCCCGGCATGGAGCCGTATCTGCGCGAGACCCACGGCATCATCGTCTACCAGGAACAGGTGATGCAGGTCGCGCAGGCGCTCTCGGGCTATTCGCTCGGCGAAGCCGACCTGCTGCGCCGCGCAATGGGCAAGAAGATCAAGGCCGAGATGGACGCCCAGCGCGACCGTTTCGTGAAGGGCGCCATCGAGGGCGGCATCAAGAAGGATACCGCTTCCGAGATCTTCGATCTGCTCGCCAAATTCGCCGACTATGGCTTCAACAAGAGCCACGCGGCGGCCTATGCGGTGGTCGCCTTCCAGACCGCTTTTCTAAAGGCGAATTACCCGGTCGAATTCCTCGCCGCGTCGATGACGCTCGACATGGGCAACACCGACAAGCTCTCGGAATTCCGGCGCGATGCGGAGCGTCTGGGAATCAAGGTCGAGCGTCCCGCGATCAACCACTCAGGCGTCGAGTTCGACGTGGCCGAGGGCAAGATCTTCTACGCGCTCGGCGCCATCAAAGGCGTCGGACGGTCGGCGGTGGAATCGGTGGTGACGGCGCGGGCGGCAGGTGGTCCCTTCCGCGATCTCGCCGATCTCGCGCGCCGCATCGACACGAAGCTTGTCAACCGCCGTACGCTCGAAGCGCTGATCGCGGCCGGCGCGCTCGACGAACTCGAAGAGGATCGCGCCCGCGCCATGGCGGCGATCGACGGCATGCTGGCGCTTTCGAACCGCATTCGTGACGAGGCGGCTGCCGGCCAGTTCGATCTCCTGGGCGGCGGGGTGGTCCAGGAAGCCTTCCGGATTCCGCAGGTCGAACCCTGGGCGCCAGCCGAGAAACTCAAGCGCGAGCACGAGGCCGTCGGCTTCTTCCTCTCCGGCCACCCGCTCGACGACTACGAGCATGTGCTGAAGCGGCTGCGCGTGCAGCGCTACACCGATTTCGCCCAGACGGTGCGCGCCAACGGCACGGGCGTCGGCAAGGTCGCAGTCTCGGTCATCGACAAGTCGGAACGCCGCACCAAATCGGGCTCGAAGATGGGCATCGTCAACCTGTCCGACCCGAGCGGGCAGTTCGAGGCGGTGCTGTTTTCGGAAGGGCTGATGCGTTTCCGTGACCTGCTCGAGCCGGGCAGGGCGCTGGTGCTGCGTCTCTCCGCCGTGCTCGACGGCGAGGAGGTGCGCCCGCGCATCGAGGATGTCGAGGTGCTTGATGACCTCGCCTCGCGGCAGAAGCAGGATTTGCTGATCTATCTGCGCGACGAGAAAGCAGTCGCTTCCATCGCCGAGCGCATCCGCCCGCGCGAAGCCGTGCGGGCTGAAGGCAAGGTCTCAATAGTCATGATCCTCGACGAAGGCGCGCAGGAGGTCGAGATCGAGCTGCCCGGCAAATTCCCGATCAACCAGCAGATCGCCAATGCGGTGCGCGCCGCGCCGGGCGTCGTCAGCGTCGAACTGCGTTAGGCGTTCATCGCGGGCACGGTTGCCGCCTTGCCGCGGGCGTGCCGCTGGCGCAGGTTAATGTCGGTGGGAGGCGGGCCATGACGGATCGGGGCGGGATCGACAGGCGCGGATTGATCGCGGGAGCGACGATCCTGACCGCGGCGGCGGCGGCGCGCGCCAGCAAGGCACAGGAGCAACCCGTGATCGACGAGCGGACCGTCCTCATCGTCGTCGACGTCCAGAACGATTTCTGCCCCGGCGGCAGCCTCGCCGTCGCCAGGGGTGATGAAGTCGTCCCGGTCATCAACGCGCTGGCAAAGCGCTTCTCCAACATCGTTTTGACGCAGGATTGGCATCCGCCCGGCCATTCGTCTTTCGCGTCGAGCCATCAGGGGAAGAAGCCGTTCGATACGGTCCAGATGTCCTATGGCCCGCAGGTGCTCTGGCCGGATCACTGCGTACAGGGCACGAAGGGGGCCGAATTCCGCGCCGATCTCGATCTGGCTCGGGCTCAGACCGTCATCCGCAAGGGTTTTCGCCGCGAGATCGACAGCTATTCGGGTTTCGTCGAGGCGGATCGCCGGACGCCGACGGGCCTGACCGGCTATCTTCGCGAGCGCGGCATCCTGCGGGCCGTCGTGGCGGGCCTGGCGACCGATTTCTGCGTGAGCTGGACGGCGCAAGATGCGGCGCGAGCCGGCTTCGACACCTATGTCGTCGAAGATGCCTGCCGCGCCATCGATCTCGAAGGCTCGCTCGCCAAAGCTTGGGCAGAGATGGCAGAGCTCGACGTGACGCGGATCAAGGCCAGCGATCTGCCGGGCTGAGGTTCAGGCCGGTGTCGCGCGCGCAACGCCTGCTCGACCTTGTCCAGGTGCTGCGCCGACACCGCCGCCCGGTTTCGGGGCGCAAACTTGCCGCCGAGCTCGGCGTCAGCATCCGCACGCTCTATCGCGATATCGTCACCTTGCAGGGGCAGGGGGCGCCGATTGAAGGCGAACCCGGGCTCGGCTATGTGCTGAAGCCGGGCTTCATGCTGCCTCCCCTGATGTTCAGCGAAGAGGAGATCGAAGCGCTGGTGCTCGGCTCGCGCTGGGTGGCGGACCGCGCGGACGGCGCGCTGGCGCTGGCGGCGCGCGATGCCATGGCCAAGATCGTCGCCGTTCTGCCGGTCGATATGGCCGGTCGCGTCGAGGAGGCGGCGTTGATCCTTGGCCCTGGGCGAAAGGCCGTCGATGCGCCCGAGATCGATCTCGCCGCGATCCGTCAGGCCATCCGCGCCGGGCGCAAGGCCGCGATCGGCTATAGCGACGAGAAGGGCCGTGTCAGCGAGCGCGTGGTCTGGCCGATCGCACTCTCTTTCTTCGATCATGTCCGCGTGCTCGTCGCCTGGTGCGAGCTGAGGCAGGATTTCCGGCATTTTCGAACGGACAGGCTCACGCGGTTCGAGACGCAGGAGAACCGCTATCCGCATCGCCGGCAGGCGCTGCTCAAGATCTGGCGCGAGAAGGAGGGAATTGCCGCATCGGTGTGATCGACGCTGCCGGAAATTGGCAGCATCCGATTCTAGTCTTCCGCTATCTCGAGACCTTGGGAGGCCATCATGTTCGACGCCCACTTCATCCTGCTTCATGTCGATAGCCCTGCAGCGAGCGCCCGCTTCTATGCGGAATTGCTCGGCAGCGAGCCGCTCGAACAGTCGCCGACCTTCGCGATGTTCGCGCTTCCCTCGGGAATGAGACTCGGCCTGTGGTCGCGTCATACGGTCGAGCCGGCAACGACCGGATCCGGCGGAGCGGCCGAGATCGCCATGGTGGTCCCGAGTCCCGAGGCTGTCGATGCAGCCTGTTCGGATTGGCGCGAACGCGGCATCGCCATCCTGCAGGAGCCGACGGATCTCGATTTCGGCCGCACCTTCACCGCGCAGGACCCGGACGGCCACCGGTTGCGGGTGTTCCATCCCTTTCGAGATCCCGAACAGGGGTGAGACCGCCGCGTTCGGGCGCTCAGGCCTCAAGCGGCCTGAGCTGCGCCTGAACGCGATCGCGGCCGAGGCGCTTGGCCCGGTAGAGCGCTTCGTCGGCCTCCGCCAGCAACTGATCAAGGCCCCGGGAGCGCAGATCGCTTTCGGCGACGCCGATGCTGAGCGTCGGCGGGCCCGCCAGATCATGGAATTCGGCAAGCGCATCCTTGAAGACACCGCGAATGCGCTCGGCCACGCGGACGGCCTCGCGCACACCGACGCCGGGCAGCACGACCGCGAACTCGTCGCCGCCCTGCCGGGCAAGGATGTCGCCGCCGCGCAACTGCCCCTGTACGGCATGCGCGAAGACCCGCAGGATCTCGTCGCCAGCCGCGTGACCGCGCGTGTCGTTCAGGGTCTTGAAATGGTCGATGTCCACGAGAAGGATGGAGACCCGCATTTCGCCCCGTTGCCCGCCCCGGACCTGCTGGTCGAGCCATTGCTCGAGCCCGGAGCGGTTCATCGCGCCGGTCAGCGGGTCGCGCCGGGCGAGTGTCGCCAGCATGCGGTTTGAGCGTTCGGCGGCGAGCAGGAGCAAGGCCTGCCCGCGCAGGATGATGAAGGCGACGCCGGTCGCCGCGAGCCAGGCATTCGCTCCGGCATCGCGCGGGAGAAGGGTCGTGCCGACGCGGTCGAACGCCGCCAGCCCCATGCGGCCGACATAGATCACGACCGTCGGGGCAAACAGCGCAGCGAGCAGCCATGCCGAGCGCAGCCGCTCCTCCAATCCGAGGCGAATGGCTTCCCTCACGATCGCGGCGTCGCAGAGGGCCATCACGACCGCAACGATCATGACCCGCGTCGCATAGCCCTGCTCACCCGGCGAGAGCGAGAGCAGGATCCAGACTGCAAGCAGGACGACTCCGAGGCCGAACCAGTGCAACTCGCGCCCGCCGAAGTGGCGGATGCCGAACAGCAGCAGCAGGCAGCCGGCCAGCATCGCCGTATTCGCGAATTCGATCGAGATCAGGTCCGGAATAGCGTCGCGGAACGCTGCGGCGAGGAGGCCCGCCCCGATGCACAGGCTGCTCGTTCCCCACCATATCGGGCTGCGGGTGAAGCGCCCCGTCGCGAAGGTCATCAACTGCATCAGGCCAATGATGAAGCAGGTCAGCGCGCCGGTGACGAAGATCGTCCTGAGGTCGAGAATCATGCTCGCGCCGGCCCGTCTCGCCGCGGCGGAGCGGGCGCGACAGGCGTCTTTGGGCGCCGGGAACGACCGCCGTCCACGTCCTGCCGGGCCTGCATCGTCCTGGGTTGAGGAGCAGGCATGCAAGGGCTAGTCAGAATGCGGATGGGGGCGAGCATGGTTGCATGCTTGGGATCATAATAGCCCGAGGATATCCAGCATGAACTTTTATAAGTCGTTGATCGCCACGTCGGCCGTCGCTGTTCTGGCGTCCGCCGTTCCGTCCTTTGCCCAGACGCAGGCAGACCAGTTGAAGCTCGCCTATCAGGCCGCTCGCAACCAGCTCGGCATTCTCGGCTATTGCGCCGAAAAGGGCCATACCGACGCTTCCGCCGTGGACGCGCAGAAGAAGCTGATCGCGCTCATTCCCGCGCCGGCCGATGCCAGCGGCGGGGATGCGGCGGAGGCCGCCGGCCGCAAGGGCTCGATCTCGGTCATGGGAATGGAGCAAAATCTCGAGGTGATCGCCAAGGCGCAGGGCGGCACGCCCGCCGCCTATTGCAAGCAGATCGGCGATCTCGTGAAGCAGGTGGGCGCCAAGCTGCCGTAGCGGCGAGGGGCGGGTTTCCCGCCCGCATCGGAGTGATCGACGAAGCGTCCCGCGCGTGTTCTCGCGCGGGGGTGCCACGAGCCGAGCCGGATTTTCTTGGCCGCTCCGGCTTGCAATGCGGCGCCATCCCTAGTAAGGCGCAAGCCATCCCACATGGAGCGTATCGCCTCTTTACCTACGAGGCGTTCCGGTGACGCGGCAGCTCATGCCTTGTTCATTCGCGCTCCAGAGGCTCAACCGGAAGGACTAGAACACCATGGCTCTGCCTGATTTCTCCATGCGCCAGCTCCTCGAGGCCGGTGCCCATTTCGGCCACCAGTCCCACCGCTGGAACCCCAAGATGTCCCCGTACATCTTCGGCGTCCGCAACAACATCCACATCCTCGACCTGTCGCAGTCGGTGCCGATGCTGCATCGTGCCCTGCAGGCGGTCTCGGACACCGTCGCCCGCGGCGGCCGCGTCCTCTTCGTCGGCACCAAGCGCCAGGCGCAGGACGCCATCGCCGATGCGGCCAAGCGTTCGGCCCAGTATTACGTCAACTCCCGCTGGCTCGGCGGCATGCTGACGAACTGGAAGACCATCTCGGCTTCGATCCAGCGTCTGCGCAAGGTGGACGAGCTGCTCAACGGCGGCGGCTCCGGCCTGACCAAGAAGGAGCGTCTGATGCTGTCGCGTGAGCGCGACAAGCTCGAGAAGGCTCTCGGCGGCATCAAGGACATGGGCGGCACGCCGGACATGATCTTCGTGATCGACACCAACAAGGAAGCACTCGCGATCAAGGAGGCCCAGCGCCTCGGCATCCCGGTTGCCGCGATCGTCGACTCGAACTCGGATCCGGACGGCATCACCTTCCCGGTTCCGGCCAATGACGACGCCGGCCGCGCCATCCAGTTCTATTGCGACCTGATCGCCCGTTCGGCGATCGACGGCATCGGCCGCGCCTCGGGCGACCAGGGCATCGATGTCGGCGCCGCCGAGGCGCCGGTCGTCGAGGAGGTTCTGGAGCCGGTGGCTGCCGAAGGCCAGGTTTTCGAGACGCTGACCACCCCGCGCGGCGCTCCGGACGATCTGACCAAGCTCTCGGGCATGGGCCCCGACGCGGTCCAGAAGCTGAACGACGGCGGCATCTACCACTTCTGGCAGATTGCGGCGATGTCGCCGGCCGACGTGACCAAGGTCGACCACGACCTGAAGCTCGGCGGCAAGATCGAGCGCGAGGGCTGGGTCGCCCAGGCTCGCGAACTCGCAGACGCCTGATACAGACTGCATGATGGCGGCGCGTCATCGGCGCGTCGCAATCAGGCTTTCGATTTGACGCCGGCTTTTAGAAGTTGAGAGGACGCGCCGACGGCCGGAAACGGAGCGTCGGCGTTTCCCCATGCAGGCGTCCGCTTAAATCCGCTCCGCGGCCGGCCCTTGGGGCCTGCGCCGCACCGACAGCAAGGACAAGACAGATGGCAGCGATCACCGCCGCGATGGTGAAGGAACTCCGCGACAAGACCGGCGCGGGCATGATGGACTGCAAGACCGCCCTTTCGGCGACCGACGGCAACATGGAAGCCGCCGTCGACTGGCTGCGTGCCAAGGGCCTGTCGAAGGCCGCCAAGAAGGCCGGCCGCGTCGCCGCCGAGGGCCTCGTCGCCGTCGCGGTGCAGGGCAACGAGGGCGTCGTCGTCGAGGTCAACTCCGAGACCGACTTCGTCGCGCGCAACCCTGAATTCCAGGCGCTCGCCAAGACCATCGCCGATGTCGCGCTGGAGCGTGGCGGCGATGTCGATGCGCTGCTCGGCCATCACTATCCGGGCGGCGGCTCGGTCCAGGACGCCATCGCCAATGCCATCGCCACCATCGGCGAGAACATGACCTTGCGCCGCGTTTCCTCGCTCAAGGTCTCCTCGGGCGTGATCGGCTCCTATGTCCATGGCGCGATCGCCGACGGCCTCGGCAAGATCGGCGTCATCGTCGCGCTCGAGTCGACCGGCAAGGCCGATGAGCTCGCCGCGCTCGGCCGCCAGCTCGCCATGCACGTCGCTGCGACCAACCCCGTCGCGCTCGACCTTGCTTCGGTCGCCCCGGACGTCCTGGAGCGCGAGAAGGCGATCCTGGCCGAGAAGAACGCGGGCAAGCCCGAGCATGTCCTTGCCAAGATCACCGAGAGCGGCCTGAAGAGCTACGCCAAGGAATACTGCCTGCTGGAGCAGGCTTATATCCATGACGGCTCGAAGTCGGTCTCGCAGGTCCTCAAGGAGATCGAGGGCAAGGTCGGCGCTCCGGTCAAGCTCACCGGCTTCGCCCGCTTCGCGCTTGGCGAGGGCATCGAGAAGGAAGAGCAGGATTTTGCGGCCGAGGTCGCTGCCGCCGGCGGCACCACGGGCTGACAATTCCGCGGATGAATGACAGAAAGGCCGCGCATCGCGCGGCCTTTTTTGTAGGAAGACAGGCCCGCTCCGATTCGAGGCGGGCCGCAACACGGACGGAGAGACATCGATGAGACCCCAACGCGTTCTCGTGAAGCTCTCCGGCGAAGCTCTTGCGGGGCCTGTCGGAAACGGGCTCGACGGCGGCACCCTGACCGCGCTGGCCGCCGACATCGCCCATGCCTCGCGCGAAGGCGTCGAGATCGGCATCGTCGTCGGCGGCGGCAATTTCTTCCGCGGCGTCCAGGGCCTCAACAAGGGGCTCGACCGGACGACCGCCGATTCGATCGGCATGCTCGGCACTGTCATGAATGCGCTGGCTCTGGAACACGCCATCGAAGCCGCGGGCGCGCCGGCCCGTGCGATGTCGGCAGTGCCGATGCCGTCGCTCTGCGAGAGCTACGCCCGCAAGCGCGCCCTCGACCATCTCAGCAACGGCAAGGTCGTCATTCTCGGCGGTGGTACCGGCAATCCCTACTTTACCACCGATACCGGAGCGGCGCTCCGCGCGGCCGAACTCGGCTGCAGCCATCTGCTCAAGGCGACGCAGGTCGACGGCGTCTACAGCGCCGATCCGAAGGAGGATCCGACTGCCACCCGCTACGACACGCTCACGCATGAGGATGCGATCAAGCGGGATCTCAAGGTGATGGATACCGCGGCCTTCGCGCTTGCCCGCGATGCGAGCCTGACCATCGTGGTCTTCTCGATCGCCGAGCCCGGCATGCTCGCCGCCGTCCTGCGGGGCGAGGGCAGGGCGACCTATGTGACGCCCTGAGGGGGCTTCAGTAGGTCCGCCAGAGGCCGGGCGTGACCAGTTCGAGCATGTGCCCATCCGGGTCGCGGAAATAGAGGCTCTTGCTCCCGCGATCCCACTGCATGCGGCCCTCGACGGGGATGCCGAGCTGATCCAGCTTGGCCTCCCAGGCCGCCAGATCATCCGCATCGACGGCAAAGGCGATGTGCAGCGAGCCGCTGCCGTCATGCGGCGGAATGCTTCCATGGTCGAAACGCTGGGTCTGCAACGATGCGCCGCGCAGGAACAGCAGCAGCACGCTCGCGCCACCGACGTCATAGGCGAAAAGGGTCTTGGTCTTGAGCAGGGGTGCGAGGCCGAGCTTCGCTTCGTAGAAGTCGCGGGCGCGGTCGAGATCGTCGACATAGAGGGCAGTCTCGACGATGCGGTTCAGGCGGGGCACGTTTTTCTCCGTGTTTCTTTGCCGGCGGTGCTGGCTTGCCGCGTTGCAAGCCTCTAGACTGATCTATGCATCCCGAAGCGGCGGACCAACCTGTCTGCCACGTCGTGGAGATTCAGCTCGATCCGCCGCTTCCCCCTTGCCCGGCCTGGGGGAACATGCTGTTCGAGCATGTAATTCTTGACCCTGGGCGGCCTCGCCGCCATGGTCGCGCCGATTTTGGATTATCTGCAAGGTCCTGATTGAAATGGCCCAGACGACGTTCGACCTCGCCGACCTCAAGCGCCGCATGGCCGGCGCGGTGCAGTCCTTCAAGGGCGACCTCGCCTCGCTGCGCTCCGGCCGCGCCTCGGCCAACATGCTGGACCCGATCCAGGTCGAGGCCTATGGCGCCCGCACGCCGCTCAGCCAGCTTGCTACCGTGAGCGTGCCGGAGCCGCGCCTGCTCAGCGTCCAGGTCTGGGATCGCAGCATGGTAAACGCCGTCGACAAGGCGATCCGCGAATCCGATCTCGGCCTCAATCCCCAGACCGAGGGCCAGGTGCTGCGCATCCGCATCCCCGAGCTGAACGAGCAGCGCCGCAAGGAGATGGTCAAGGTCGCGCATAAATATGCCGAGGAGGCCAAGGTCTCGGTGCGCCATGTCCGTCGCGACGGCATCGACGTCGTCAAGAAGCTCGAGAAGGACGGCGACATGACCAAGGACGATGCCGCGCGCAATTCCGATCTGGTTCAGAAGGCGACCGACCAGCACATCGCGGAGATCGACCAGGCGCTCGCGGCGAAGGAAAAGGAAATCCTGCACGTCTGATCCCAGCGCGGGATCGGTCCTGCGCCCTTCCGGTCGAGCGAGGCTCATCCGCATGTCATCCGGTCAGAGCGAGGCAGATGTGCCCAACCCGGCCCATGTCGCCATCATCATGGACGGCAACGGCCGCTGGGCGCAGATGCGCGGCCTGCCGCGGCAGGAAGGTCATCGCCGTGGGCTGGAGGCCTTGCGCCGCACCGTTCGCAATGCCAGCGATCTCGGGCTTTCGGTTCTGACCCTCTACAGCTTCTCGACCGAGAACTGGCGCCGCCCCTATGCGGAAGTCACCTTCCTCATGGGGCTGCTCAAGCATTTCGTCGAAAAGGATCTGGCCGAGCTGTCGGCGGCCAATGTCAGGGTCCGCATCATCGGCAATCGCGAGAACCTTGCCGCCGACCTGCGCCGCCTCGTCGAACATGCCGAGGCCAGCACCCACGCCAATACCGGCCTCGTGCTGGTGATTGCCTTCAACTACGGCTCGCGGGACGAGATCGTGCGCGCGGCGCAGCGCCTTGCCGCCGATGCGGTGGCGGGGCGCATCGACCCGGCCGCCATCGACGAAGCTGCGATCGCCGGCCGTCTCGATACCCACGACCTGCCTGATCCCGAGCTGGTGATCCGCACCTCGGGCGAGACGCGCATCTCCAATTTCCTGCTGTGGCAAGCTGCCTATGCCGAGTTCGTCTTCGTGCCGGTGATGTGGCCGGATTTCGATCGCGCCGTCTTCGAAGATGCTCTGGCGCAATATCGGCAGCGCGAGCGCCGCTTCGGCGGCGTGTCCACTCCCGCTGACCGCAGCGTGGGCGTCGCGTGAATGAACCCGTCCCAACTGCGCCGCGACCGGGCCCGGGCGAGCTGAAGCTCCGGGTCGTCTCGGCACTCGTCCTCGCCGCGCTGATCCTGCTCGCGACGATCTGGGGTGGCTGGCCCTTCCGCCTGATCTGGATTCTGGTGGCCGGCATCGTGGCCTATGAATGGCTCGCCATCGTCAGCCGGGCCAACGCGATTCCGGCCGGCATCGGGGTGGTCGTCGCAGGCGTGGCCCTGACCTTCTCCCCGGCGAGCCCGGCCGCGCTGGCCGGCACGGCGGCCGCGGCGGCGCTGCTGGGCGCGCTGGCCACCCCTTTCGTGCGCTCTCGCCTCGCGCTTGAACTCTGCGGCGTCGGCTACGCCTTGGCTTTTGCGCTGGTAACGCCGGCCATGCGCGATCTGCCGGGCATCGGGCTGGTTCTCATCCTCTGGAGCTTTGCGGTGGTCTGGTTCACGGACATCGCCGCTTATTTCACGGGTCGCAGCCTCGGCGGCCCCAAGCTGATGCCGAGCGTCAGCCCGAAGAAGACGTGGTCCGGCGCGATCGGCGGTGCCCTGGCCGGGACGGTTGGCGGCTATCTGGTCTGGCGGCTGTCGCCGGCGTTCGAAGGGCTGACCGCGGCCGGTCCTGTCATTGCCGCATCGCTGGCCGGATCGATTGTCAGCCAGGCCGGCGATCTGTTCGAATCCGCGCTGAAGCGCCGCTTCGACACCAAGGATTCAAGCAAGCTGATCCCGGGGCATGGCGGCTTTCTGGACCGGCTCGATGGCTACTGGGCCGTTCTCGTCCTGGCCGGGCTTGCGCTTTTCGCGATCCATCTCAACATCTGAGCCGATGCCGCTTCGTATTGTGACCCTTCTCGGAGCCACCGGCTCCGTCGGACGTTCGGTCCGCGACATCGTCGCGGAAAACCCGGAACGGCTGGCGATCCGAACGGTTGTCGGCGGACAGGATGCGGCGGCGCTCGCGCAAGTCGCGATCGAAACGCGAGCGTCCTTCGCCGCCTTGGCGGACGAGGCCGGCGGTCAGGCATTGCGGGAGGCGCTGGCGGGTACCGGTATCGCGAGCGGGGCAGGGCGGACGGCCGTGCTGGAGGCCGTGGCACGCTCCGCCGATATCGTCGTCAGCGCGATTTCAGGCGCTGCGGGGCTGGAGGCGACTTTTGCCGCTCTCCTGCCCGGCCGAACGATCGCCCTCGCCAACAAGGAGAGTCTGGTTTGTGCCGGCGAGGCGGTCATGGCCCGGGCCGCGCAGGTCGGTGCGCGGCTGCTGCCGCTCGATTCCGAGCATAACGCGCTGTTCCAGGTTCTGGGGGCCGAGCCACTCTGCGCCGTCCGCAGCATGACACTGACTGCGTCCGGCGGTCCTTTCCGGACCTGGAGCGCGGAGCGTATCGCCGTGGCCGGACCGGAGGAGGCGCTGAAGCATCCGAACTATGCGATGGGTGCCAAGATCACCGTCGATTCGGCGAGCATGATGAACAAGGGGCTCGAGCTGATCGAGGCCCGCTTCCTGTTCGGGCTGGAAGCGGATCAGCTCGACGTGCTCGTCCATCCCCAGCAGATCGTCCACGGGCTGGTCACTTTCCGGGACGGTTCGGTGAGTGCGGGCATGGCCCTGCCGGACATGCGGGTTGCTGCGGCCCATTGTCTCGGCATCGATGGCCGCCTCGATGCGCCGCCGACGCGGTTCCTCGATTTGGCGGCTGCGGCGCCGCTGAGTTTCGAGAGACCGGATCTCGACCGGTTTCCGGCGCTCGGCCTTGCGATAGCCGCGTTGCGCGAAGGGGGCGCCATGCCCGCCGTGCTCAACGCCGCAAATGAAGTGGCCGTTGCGGCGTTTCTGGCCGGACGGCTGCGCTTTGCGGGAATTCCGGCGCTTGTCGAGGCGGTCTGCGCTGCCATGTCTGCGGCAGGAGAAGCCCCACGCGATGTCGCGGCCGCGCTGGCCGTTGACCAAGATTCCAGACGCCGAGCCGCCTCGCTCTTGTCGCAAGCGCCGTTCACTGCCACCTAAGGACGAGGAACGGGAGAGTTCGATGGAATTTGCGGCGTCACTCTGGAATGCCGGGCATTTTGCGCTCGGCTATCTGCTGCCGTTCCTGTTCGTTCTCACGCTCGTCGTCTTCGTTCACGAACTCGGGCATTTTCTCGTCGGCCGCTGGTGCGGCGTCGACGTGCACACTTTCTCGATCGGCTTCGGCCGGGAGCTGTTCGGTTTTAATGACCGACATGGCACGCGCTGGCGCTTCGCGCTCATCCCACTTGGCGGATATGTGAAATTCTCGGGCGATGCGGATGCGGCGAGCGCCCCCGATGACGCGGCTGTCCGGCGAATGACGCCGGAGGAGCGCGCCCGTTCGCTTCCGGCGCAGTCGATAGCTGAACGCGCGGCCATCGTCGCCGCCGGCCCGATCGCCAATTTCCTGCTGGCGATTCTCATCTTCGCGGGCACGACCTTCTTGTTCGGCAAGCAGGTGCTGATCCCGCGCGTCGATGCCGTCGTGGCCGGGAGCGCTGCGGAAACCGCCGGGCTCAAGGCTGGCGACATCGTCATTGCGATCGACGGGCACAAGATCGACAGCTTCTCCGAGATGCAGCGCATCATCTCGACCAGGCCGGAGGAGCGCCTGACCGTCACCGTGGATCGCAGCGGCCGCGCGCTGGATCTGCCGGTCACGCCGGCGCTCTCGGAGCAGAAGACGCCGGTCGGGACGCAGCGCATCGGCGTCATCGGCGTCAGGGCCTCGCCGAAGCCCGAGGACTGGACGACCCAGCGCTTCGGCGCGATCGATTCCTTGCGGACGGGCGTCACCGAGACCTGGTTCGTCGTCACCCGCACCTACGACTATATCGCGAAGCTGGTGAGCGGGCGCGAATCCACCGACCAGCTCTCCGGGCCGATTCGGATCGCCCAGGTTTCCGGCCTCGTTGCTTCCAGTGGCGGCTTGCTCGGGCTGATCAATCTCGCGGCAATCCTGTCCGTTTCGATCGGGCTGATGAATCTCCTCCCGGTGCCGATGCTCGATGGCGGCCACCTCATGTTTTACCTCTATGAGGCGCTGCGCGGCCGTCCGCTGAGCCCGCGGGCGCAGGAAATCGGCTTCCGGCTGGGGCTTGCCCTGGTGCTCATGCTGATGCTGTTCGTGACCTGGAACGACATCGTCCACGTGCGTGGAATGCTCTGAAATCCAGCTGGCGCGGCACTTTCGGGCAAAATCGCGGCAGGCCGCGTGGCCTCTCCGCAACGAGGTCGTTAAAAATCTTTTGTTAACGATGATCCCGGTTTGCACCCTGCTGGAAACTTTGTAGAAGCGATTGAACCGCAATGTCCCCGTGCTGCCGTCGTCTGACGGCGGTCCCCGCTTGGGGGTGGTGACCAGAGATATGGAATAGGCGACCCGATGACGTCGACCCAACAGAGCCGGCCGACCAAACTGCGGCTCTCTCGATCGATCGGACTTTCGGCTTTGATGCTGGCCGTGAGTGGTGGTGTGGCGTTCGCGCAGGCTGTTGTCGTTCACGGCAACCGGCGCGTCGATGCGGAGACCATCCGCTCCTATGCGGCCGGGCGCGAGAATCCTCAGGAGATTCGCGAGAGCCTTCTCGCCACGGGCCTGTTCAGCAATGTCCAGGTCACACGCCGCGGCTCGCAGACCGTCGTGACGGTCCAGGAGCAGAACGGCACGGTCAACCGCGTCGCTTTCGAGGGTAACCGTCGCCTGAAGAGCGATCAGCTCGCGCCGTTGGTGCAGTCGCGCGCCGGTGGTCCGCTCAGCCAGGCACTCATCGATTCCGACATCCAGCGCCTGCGCGAGGCCTATCGCCGCGCCGGCTATGGCCTCTCCTCGGTCACCGGCCGCATCGCACCGTTGCCGAATGGCCGCCAGGACGTGGTCTTCACCATCAACGAGAGCGGCAAGACCGGCATCAAGTCGATCAATTTCACTGGCAACGAGGCTTACTCGGCGAGCCGGCTGCGCGGCTTGATGAGCTCGACCGAGTCGAACTTCCTGAGCTGGATCAAGACCTCCGACGTTTACGATCCGGACCGGATCAGCTCCGACCTCGATCTCATCCGGCGGTTCTACCTGAAGAACGGCTTTGCCGATTTCCAGGTCGTCAATAACACCGCTCGCTTCGACGACGCGGCCGGCGGTTGGGTCGTCGACATCCAGATCGAGGAAGGTCCGCAATACAAGGTCGGCAACGTCGCCGTCGATTCCGCGTTGCGCGATGTCGATCAGGCGGCGCTTCAGCGCTATGTCGCGACGTCGGCGGGCGATACCTACAACGCCGAAGCGGTGGAGAAGTCGCTGGTTGCGCTGACGACCGAGGTTGCGCGTCGCGGCCATGCCTTCGCCCAGGTTCGTCCGCGCGGCGATCGCGATGCGTCCGGCCGTACGATCGGCATCACCTATGTCGTCGACGAAGGTCCGCGGGTCTATGTCGAGCGCATCAATGTGCGCGGCAACACCCGTACCCGCGACTATGTGGTTCGCCGCGAGCTCGATCTCGGCGAGGGCGATGCCTACAACAAGGTGATGATCGACCGCGCCGAGCGCCGTCTCAACAATCTCGGCTTCTTCAACAAGGTCCGGATCACCAACGAGCCCGGCTCGGCGCCGGATCGCGTCATCCTCAATATCGACGTCGAGGACAAGGCGACCGGTTCGTTCTCCATCGCCGGTGGCTATTCGACCTCGGACGGTGTCATCGGCGAAGTCTCGCTGTCGGAGTCGAACTTCCTCGGTCGCGGTCAGTTCGTCCGCATCGCGGGCACGCTCGGCCAACGCACGCAGGGCATCGATTTCTCGTTCACCGAGCCCTATTTCCTGGGCTATCGCGTGGCGGCCGGTATCGACCTGTTCTCGAAGTACAACGACAACTACAACACCGGCCGTTTCGAGAGCCGTGTGAATGGCGGTCAGCTGCGCTTCACCTTCCCGATCACGGAAGAGTTCTCGATCACGCCGCGCTACTCGCTCTACCAGACCAACATCACCATTCCGAACGACGTCAATCGTCCCTATAACGATTGTACCTATCCGATCCCCGGCATTACGCCGACGGGCGGCCCCACCGATATCTACAACTGCGTGACCAACGGCGAAGCGACGGTGGCGGTCAAGGAAGCGCAGGGCGACACCCTGACTTCACTCGTCGGCCTGAACTTCAACTACAATTCGCTCGACAGCGTGCAGAGCCCGCGCAACGGCTTCATCGCGGAGCTGAAGCCGGAATTCGCCGGCCTCGGTGGCGACTCCAAGTTCCTCCGCGTCGCGGCCGACGCGCGCTACTACCGCGAGATCTTCGACGACGTCGTCGGCTTCGTCCGCGTACAGGGCGGTCACGTTCAGGCGACCAGCGGCAACCTGCGCATGGTCGACCACTACTTCCTCGGACCGACACTGGTTCGCGGTTTCGCGCCGTCCGGCATCGGGCCGCGCGACGTGCTGAACGACCCGACCGCGAACGCCGTGGGTGGCACCACCTATTTCGGCGGCACCGTCGAGGTGCAGTTCCCGATCTGGGGCCTGCCGCGGGATATCGGTCTGCGGGGCGCAGTCTTCGCCGACGCCGGCACGCTGTTCAATTACGACGGCGGTTCGAAGTCGGTCATCTTCAACTGCCCGGCTGGTTCGGAGGCGCGTCAGTTCAACGTCGTCACCGGCGGCGCGCAGAGCAACGTCGCTTGTATTCGCGACAAGAACATCCTGCGTTCGTCGGTCGGCGTCAGCTTGCTCTGGCAGTCGCCGCTCGGTCCGATCCGGTTCGATTACGCCTATGCTCTGACCAAGGACGACGGTCAGTACGGCGTCAACCCGACCACCGGTCTGGCCGGAAAATACGGCGGCGACCGTCTCCAGGCCTTCCGCTTCTCGGGCGGCACCCGCTTCTGACGCGGCGGGGCCACGCGCCCCGCTCCGGACCCAGTCATGGCAGATCCCATTTTCTTTCCTTTCGCGACCTCGCTCGATTTCGGCGAGGTCGCAAGCATTTCGGGTTCGCAATTGCCCGCAGGCGCCGACGCGGCGCGTCGCGTCGAGGGGGCGGCGGCCCTGGAAATGGCCGGCCCGGCCGACGTCGCCTATATGGACAATCCCAAATACACCGAGGCGCTGGCCGCGACGAAAGCGGGCCTGTGCCTGGTTTCGCCGCGCTTCGCCGACCGCGTTCCTGCGGGCACGGTCGCGCTGGTCTCGCCTGCGCCGTATCACGCCTTCGCCAAGGTTCTGGCGCGATGCTTTCCCTCGGCGCTGCGGCCTGAATCCGTGTTCGCTTCCCAAGGCGTGGCGCCTGGCGCCATCGTTCATGCCACTGCGGTTATCGAGCCCGGCGTGACGGTCGACCCGGGGGCCGTCATCGGCCCCGGCGCGGAAGTCGGGGCAGGCACCGTCGTTGCATCGCATGCGGTGATCGGTCCGCAGGTCCGGATTGGGCGCAATTGCTCGATCGGGGCAGGGAGCACGATCCAATCGGCACTGATCGGCAACCGCGTCATCATCCATCCGGGCGCCCGCATCGGGCAGGATGGCTTCGGTTTCGCCATGAGCCCGAAAGGGCACATGAAGGTGCCGCAGGTCGGTCGCGTCATCATCCAGGATGACGTCGAGATCGGCGCAAACAGCTGCATCGACCGTGGCGCCAGCCGCGACACGGTGATCGGCGAGGGTACGAAGATCGATAACCTCGTCCAGATCGGCCACAACTGCGTCATCGGCCGCCACTGCGTGATCTGTGCTCAGACCGGCCTCGCCGGCTCCTCGACCCTCGAGGATTTTGTCGTGCTTGGCGGGCAGGTCGGCCTGGCAGGGCATCTCACGATCGGGGCCGGTGCCCAGATCGCCGCTCAGAGCGGGGTCGCCGGCGACGTTCCGCGTGGCTCGCGATATGGCGGCTATCCGGCCCAGCCGGCGCTGGCATGGGCGCGGGAGAGCGCCTTGCTCAAGACGCTGGTTGCGAAGCGCGGCCGGAAATCAGACTCGCCCGCGGACTGAAGCGGGCCTGCCGGAAAGCGAGAACACGCTGCGGGCCCTTTCTGTCGCAGTGCCGACAGATTTAGGTTGCCGAAGCTGCCCTGTTTCCGGCAAACGGGCGGAACGCTTTGGAATTGCTGCCGATTGCGGAAGCGGTTTTCGCAGTGGACCATGTGAAGAGAATGCGAGCCGCCGCTCAGGGACGGGGCCCAGGAGAAGACAGACGATGAGCGAGGCGACGACGACGCTGGGTGTGATCGACATCCAGAAGATCATGGCCAGCATCCCCCACCGCTATCCATTCCTGCTGGTCGACCGCGTTGTCGAGATCAACGGCGACGAATCCGGCGTGGGGATCAAGAACGTCACCGTCAACGAACCGCAGTTCACCGGCCATTTCCCGGAGCGCCCGGTTTTTCCGGGCGTGCTGATGATCGAGGCGATGGCGCAGACCGCCGGCGTGCTGGTTGTCAATGCACGGGCTGCGGGTGAGCAGGAGGTCAAGACGGTTCTGTTCACGACGATCGACAAGGCCAAATTCCGCAAGCCGGTCATCCCGGGCGATACGCTGCGCTTCCATCTCACGAAGCTCGCCCGCAAGCGCAACATCTGGTTCTATCGCGGCGAGGCGCGGGTGGAAGGGGTGCTCGTGGCCGAGGCCGAAATTTCGGCGATGGTCGTTTGAGGCCACGGTGTTGCGAGATCAGGACCAGCTCCCGATGAGCCCCTCCATCCATCCGATGTCGGTGATCGATCCCAAGGCGCAGCTCGGCGCGGGGGTCACGATCGGCCCATTCTGCACTGTCGGTCCCGATGTCGTGCTGGGAGAGGGCGTCGAGCTCGTCAGCCATGTGGTCGTCGCCGGTCGGACCACGATCGGCCCGCGCACCAAGATCTATCCCTTCGCCTCGATCGGCCACCCGCCGCAGGATGTGAAGTACCGGGGTGAACCCTCGACGCTCACCATCGGCGCGGATTGCCAGATCCGCGAGGGTGTTACGATGAATCCGGGCACGGAAGGCGGTGGGATGGTGACCTCCGTCGGCGACCGCTGCTTCTTTCTCGCCAACTCGCATGTCGGCCATGACAGCCGTCTCGGCAGCAACGTCATCTTCTCGAACAACGTGATGTGCGCCGGTCATGTCACGATCGGCAACTTCGTCATCGTCGGCGGCGGCGCCGGCTTGCAGCAATTCATCCGTATCGGCGACCATGCCTTCATCGGCGGCGGCGCCGGGGTGTTGAGCGATGTCATTCCCTTCGGCACCATACGCGACAACCCCGCCCATCTCGTCGGGTTGAACCTCATCGGCCTCAAGCGCCGCGGCTTCACGCGCGAGCAGATCCACGAGCTGCGCCGCGCCTACCGCCTGCTCTTCGCCGATGAAGGGACGTTGACCGAGCGGGTCGAGGATGTCGCGGCCGAGTTCGCTTCGCATCCGCTGGTCCACGAGATCCTGGATTTCATCAGGGAAGGTGGCGACAAGGCGCTCTGCATGCCGCACGACGTCGCTCCGACGGAGCGGTGAGCGCCGCGGGAATCGCGCGCGGCCCGCTCGTGCTGATCGCGGGAGCAGGCGAGTACCCGCTCCGATTGGCTCGAAATCTCGCCGACCATGGCGAGCGCCCCTTCGTCGCGGCACTCGAGGGCGCAGCCGACCCTGCTGCTTTCGGCGATGCCGATGTGCAGAGTTACCGTCTCGGCCAGCTCGGCAGCCTGCTCGGGGAGCTGCGCCGCCGCAGCATCGCCGATATCGTCATGCTGGGCAGCCTGCCGCGGCCCAGCTTCGGGGCGCTGCGGCCCGAAGCCTCGACCTTGAAATATCTGCCTTACTTCGCTCGCGCCTTCCAGGGCGGCGACGACCATCTCTTGCGTGGTGTCGTCCGCTTCTTCGAGGAGCAGGGCTTCCGCGTCCACGGCCCGGCGGATATCGCGCCGGAGCTCACCGCGCCTCGGGGGCCGCTCGGCCGCAAGCAGGCGGGGGCAGGACAGAAAGCCGTGCTCGATCGCGGGTTTTCGCTGCTGGCGGCGCTGTCGCCATTCGATGTCGGGCAGGCGGCTGTCATCGCCGACCACCGGGTCATCGCGATCGAAGCTGCCGAGGGTACCGACGCCATGATCAAGCGCGTGGCGGATCTCGTCGCGCGGGGACGCCTCAAGATCGGCAAGGGCGATGGCGTTCTCGTGAAGGCCCCAAAGATGGGGCAGGATCTGCGCGTCGACATGCCGGCTATTGGCCCGGACACTCTGCGCAACATCGCCGAGGCTGGCCTGTCGGGCATCGGCCTCAAGGCGGGCGCGGTGCTGGTCGGCGACCGCGCGGCGCTTGGACGGCAGGCGGACCAACTTGGCTTGTTCATCGAGGGCGTCGCCTGATGCGACCCTTCAAGCTCGCCATCATCGCGGGCGAGGCCTCTGGCGACGCGCTCGCCCTGCGCTTTCTTGCAGCCCTGCGCGAGCGATTGGGTGATCGCCCCATAGAGCTGCGCGGTGTCGGCGATCACGGACTGCCGCAAGCGGGGCTGCTCCCGTTCTTTCCGCAAGCCGATATCGCGGTGATGGGCTTCGGCCCGGTGATCGCGCGCCTGCCGCTTCTGCTGCGACGGATGGAGGATGCGGCACGCGGGATTGCCGATTTTCAGCCCGATCTGCTGCTGACCATCGACAGCCCGGATTTTTGCCTGCGGGTGGCGAAGAAGGTGCGGGCGCGAGCGCCCCATATCCCGATCGCGCACTGGGTTTGCCCAAGCGTCTGGGCCTGGCGCTCCGGCCGGGCACGCCGCATGGCGCCGCATGTCGACCGCATTCTGGCGCTGCTGCCTTTCGAACCGGCTGCTCTCGCGCGGCTGCGCGGTCCTGAGACGATCTATGTCGGCCATCCGTTGATGGAACGCCTCGGCGAGTTCAGGCCGGGCCCGGCCGAGCAAGCTGTCCGGGACGATGCGGCGCGGCCGCTGGTGCTGGTCTTGCCCGGCAGCCGGCGCTCCGAAATCCATCATTTGATGCCGGTTTTTGGCGAGGCGGTCGCACGGGTGGCGGCGGCTGTTCCGGGCGCGCGCTTTGTTCTGCCGGCCGTCGCCCGGCTCCAGCCGATGATCGCTGAGGCCGCGGCGCGTTGGTCGGTCACGCCGGAGATCGTCGGCGGCGAGGCGGCCAAGCTCGCCGCTTTCCGCGGGGCCCGCGCGGCCCTGGCCGCCTCCGGCACCGTGACGCTCGAATTGGCCTTGTCGGGCGTGCCGACGGTTGCCGCCTATCGCGGGGCAGGCTGGGAGGCAGTGCTGGCCCGGCGGCTCATCAAGCTGCCGAGCGTGATTCTGCCGAACCTGATTCTGGGCCGGAACGTCGTTCCGGAGTTCATCCAGGATGATGCGACGGCGGAGGCCCTGGGCCGGCATTTGCTGGCGGCGCTCGCCGAGGGGCCTGATCGGCTGGTGCAGCTCGACGGCTTCGCCGAGGTCGAGACCATCATGCGCTCGGCGGGGCCCAGTCCGGCCGCCAACGCCGTCGACGCGGCGTTGGCCTTGGTCACCTCGCAGGCTCGCCGCGAGGCTTGAGTTTGTAAGCCGGCTTATTCGACGACTGCGCCGGACGCCTTGGCGATCGGCGCCCATTTGGCGAGTTCGGTCCTGACGTGCTCGCCGAGCTGCTCGGGCGTCGAGCCGGCGATATCGGCGCTGACGTCGTTGAGTTTTTTCTTCACGCCCTCGTCCTTGAGCGCCAGGTTGGCGGCCTGGTTGATCTTCTCGACGACAGGGTGGGGCATGTTGGCCGGGCCGAACAGCGCGCTCCAGGTATAGGTCTCATAGCCCGGCAGGCCTCTCTCGGCGATGGCCGGCACATCCGGGAAGGACGCGACGCGCTCCTTCGCGGATGAAGCCGGCCTAGGGGAGGTTGTCGAACATGATCGGCACCGCGCCAGCGACGACGTCGTTCAGCGCCGGGCCGGCGCCGCGATAGGGCACATGGTTCATCTGGACGCCGCCGAGCGATTTGAACAGCTCGCCGGAGAGATGCAGCGGCGTGCCGACATCGGAGGAGGCACAAGAATACTGGCCCGGGTTGTCCTTCAGCACCTTCCCAGACGCGCTAGCGGATCATCCACATGGCTTTGATCAATCTTCCGAAACAATAAGGGCGCGGTGGAGACCACCGCGCCCTTGCTGGCGTTCGTGCTGCGCTGGGATCAGCGGCGGCCGATCGGCGTATAGTCGCGCTGCGGCGAGCCGGTGTAGAGCTGGCGCGGGCGGCCGATCTTCTGGGAGGGATCCTCGATCATCTCCTTCCACTGCGCGATCCAGCCGACCGTGCGGGCGACGGCGAAGAGCACGGTGAACATCGACGTCGGGAAGCCCATCGCCTTCAGCGTGATGCCCGAATAGAAGTCGATATTCGGGTAGAGCTTCTTCTCGATGAAGTACTCGTCGTGCAGCGCGATGCGCTCCAGCTCGACAGCGACGTCCAGCAGCGGGTCGTCCTTGATGCCGAGTTCGTTCAGCACTTCATGCGTGGTCTTCTGCATGATCTTGGCGCGCGGGTCGTAGTTCTTGTAGACCCGGTGACCGAAGCCCATCAGGCGGAACGGATCGTTCTTGTCCTTGGCCTTGGCGATGTATTTCGGGATGTTGTCGACGGTCCCGATCTCCTCAAGCATCTTGAGCGCCGCCTCGTTGGCGCCGCCATGGGCGGGCCCCCACAGGCAGGCCGTGCCGGCCGCGATGCAGGCGAAGGGGTTGGCGCCCGACGAGCCGGCCAGGCGCACGGTCGAGGTCGAGGCGTTCTGCTCGTGGTCGGCGTGCAGGATGAAGATGCGGTCGAGCGCGCGCGACAGCACCGGGTTGACCTTGTACTCCTCGGCCGGGACCGCGAAGCACATGCGCAGGAAGTTCGAGGTGTAGTCCAGCGAGTTCAGCGGATAAACGAAGGGCTGGCCGACGGTGTATTTGAACGCCATCGCCGCCAGCGTCGGCACCTTCGCGATCATGCGCATCGAGGCGATCATGCGCTGATGCGGGTCCGAGATGTCGGTGGAGTCGTGATAGAAGGCGGACATCGCGCCGATCGAGCCGACCATGACGGCCATCGGGTGCGCGTCGCGGCGGAAGCCCTGGAAGAAGCGGGCCATCTGCTCATGCACCATGGTGTGGCGCGTGACGCGATAGTCGAAATCCGCTTTCTGCGCGGCGGTCGGCAGTTCCCCGTAGAGCAGGAGATAGCAGGTCTCGAGGAAGTCGCCATGCTCGGCGAGTTGCTCGATCGGGTAGCCGCGATAGAGCAGGACGCCCTGGTCGCCGTCGATATAGGTGATCTGCGACTCGCAGCTCGCGGTCGAGGTGAAGCCGGGGTCGTAGGTGAACATGCCCGTCTGGGCATAGAGCTTGCCGATGTCGATGACGGCAGGGCCGACCGACCCTTGCTTGATCGCCATGTCGACGGTCTTGTCGCCGACCTGGAGCTGGCTCGTGTTTCCGCTCATCGATACCGATCCTTTCAAGGCTCGCTGCTGTTCAGCCCCTGTTTCGCCTGTCCGCCGGCACTTCCGCGCCAGCCTTTTCCCATCCGCGGCCCGCGATGTGACGGGCTGATGTCGGGAGGGGAGGTGGAAGGAGACCCATGTGACTGATTTACAAGCAATATTCGTGCCCCGCCGCGGGGTGGCCGCGCAACGCACTTGCGCGTCACTAGACCATTTGCCCAGTGCATTCAACCAAGCCTAAAGGCGATTGGAACCGCGTCCGGATCATATCTGCGCGAGCAGCGACAGCGCCGCCATCGCGAGGCGGCATGCGCGAGCATGAAAGCTGAAAGTGGGGCACCGCTCGGCAGCGGCGACGCCCCATTGACGACAGCTCAGGCCTGGTCGGCGAGCCGCGCCAGCGTCTCGTCACGGCCGAGCACGGCCATCACGTCGAACAGGCCGGGCGACATGGCGCGGCCGGTCAGCGCGGCGCGCAGCGGCTGCGCCGCCTGGCCGAGCTTGATGCCGGTCTCCTCGACATAGGCCCGCACGGCCGCTTCGAGCGGAGCCGGCGACCAGTCGCTGACCGCGGCGAGCTTCTCCGCGATCTGCGGCAGGCGCTGGCGCGCGGCTTCGTCGAGCAGGCTCTTGGCCTTGTCGTCAAGCTGCAGCGGGCGTGGGGCATAGAGATAGAAGGCGCTGTCGAGCAGCTCGACCAGCGTCTTGGCGCGCTCCTTGAGGCCGGGCATCGCTGCGAGGAAACGCGCTTCGAGCTCGGGCGACAGCGTTGGGCCGAGCCCGCGGGCAGGGCCGATCTCCGGCAGGATGACCTTGAGCGCGTCGAGCAGTTCCTGGTCGCTCGACTGGCGCATATAGAGCCCGTTGAGGTTCTCGAGCTTGGCATAGTCGAAGCGGGCTGGCGAACGGCCGATCGAGGAGAGATTGAAGGCGTCGATCATCTCCTGCGTGGAGAAGACTTCCTGGTCGCCATGGCTCCAGCCCAACCGCACGAGATAGTTGCGCAGTGCCGCCGGCAGATAGCCCATCGAGCGATAGGCATCGATGCCGAGCGCGCCGTGGCGCTTCGAGAGCTTGGCGCCGTCGGGACCGTGGATCAGCGGGATATGCGACATGCTCGGCACGTCCCAGCCGAGCGCATCGTAGATCTGCGTCTGGCGGGCGGCATTGGTGAGATGGTCGTCGCCGCGGATGACATGGGTCACGCCCATGTCATGGTCGTCGACCACGACGGCGAGCATATAGGTCGGCGTGCCGTCCGAGCGCAGCAGCACGAGGTCATCGAGATTCTCGTTCTGCCAGACGACGCGGCCCTGGACCTCGTCATTGACTACGGTCTCGCCGGTCTGCGGCGCCTTGAGGCGGATCACCGGCTTCACGCCTTCCGGCGCGGTCGACGGATCGCGATCACGCCAGCGCCCGTCATAGCGCAGCGGCTTGCCCTCGGCGCGCGCCTTCTCGCGCATCTCCTCGAGCTCGGCCGGGCTGGCATAGCAGTAATAGGCCCTGCCGGCGGCGAGCATCTGCTCGGCGACCTCCCGGTGGCGCGCCGCACGCTGGAACTGATAGACGGTCTGGCCGTCCCAATCGAGGCCGAGCCATTCCAGCCCGTCGAGAATCGCGGCGATGGCTGCGTCGGTCGAGCGTTCGCGGTCGGTGTCCTCGATGCGCAGCAGCATCTTGCCGCCTTGCCGGCGGGCATAGAGCCAGTTGAACAGCGCCGTGCGGGCTCCGCCGATATGCAGGAAACCGGTGGGCGAGGGCGCAAAGCGCGTGACGACGGCATTGCTCATGGAAGGCAACTCCGGCCGGGCGGCACGAGCCGTCCGGGGCAAGACAGGGAAATGGCGCAGGTCATGACATGACAACCGGCGCGCGCCCTGTAACATGGCTTGGCCGGAAAGGTTAAGCGGTCAAATTGCTGCGCCGGCGGGGGAGGGGCGGAGAATGCAGCCGGGGCCGCCGGGGCAGGACATGCCGCGCGGCGCGCGAGCCGAGGCGTTGCCTTTGCGCCTGCTCGCGCCCTGGCTGATCTCCGTTCGCTTCAAAGCCTGGTTCAACCACTGGCAGGCCCGGCTCGGTCAGGCGCTCGAATTGGAGGCGGAGCGTCGCCGCCCGTTCCTATGGCTGCCTGTGGCGACGGGCGTCGGCATCCTGCTTTATTTCGCGGCAGATCGTGAGCCGGCTTTGTGGGCGCCTCTGACCGGCTTCGCGCTCAGCGCGATCTTCGCGTTCGCGCTGCGAACCCGTCGGTTCGCCTCGATGGCCTGTCTGGCGGCGGCCGCCGCCTTCGCGGGTTTTGCCGCCGGCGTCTGGCGGACGGCCGATATCGCCGCGCCGATGCTGGAGCGGCCGCGAATCGGCAAGGTGACGGGTTTCGTCGAGAGCGTGGAGGCACGCGACAACGGCGCCCGCATTGTCCTGCTGTTAACGGAATTCGCCGGAATGCCGGCCGCGGAGCGTCCAAGGCGCGTGCGCGTCAATATCCGCGCCGGCTCGGTCGCTCCGGGGGATCATATCGCGGCGACGGCGCGGCTCCTGCCTCCACCGGGGCCAGCTCGGGCGGGCGGCTACGATTTCGCGCGCGATGCCTTCTTCCGCGGCATCGGCGCAGTCGGCAGTATCGCAGGCAAGATCGCGTCGGCGCCCGCGCCGCACCCAATGCCGACGCGCCTTGCCGTCGATGTCACGATCGACCGGGCCCGCAACGCCTTGACCCGGCGCATCGCCGAAGTAGGCGGCGGGCAGGGCGGGGCGGTCGCTGCCGCCCTTGTCACGGGGAAGCGCGGCCTGATCACCGAGGCGACGAACAATGACCTGCGTGCCGCCGGAATCTACCACATCGTCTCGATCTCAGGCCTGCACATGGTTCTCGCGGCCGGGACGATTTTCTGGCTGGTGCGCGCCCTACTGGCGCTCTCCCCGACTGCCGCGCTGCTCTGGCCGATCAAGAAGATCGCGGCCGTCGCGGCGATGCTCGGCGCGACCGCCTACTGTATCTTTTCAGGCAGTGACGTCGCGACCGAACGCTCGCTGATCATGACGCTGGTGATGCTCGGCGCGATCCTTGTCGATCGTGCTGCACTGAGCATGCGCAATCTCGCTCTTGCAGCCATGATCGTGCTGCTACGCGAGCCGGAGGCGCTGCTCGGACCGAGCTTCCAGATGTCATTCGGCGCGGTTGCGGCCCTGATCGCCTTTGCCGAACGCTGGGAGAGCCGAAAACGCACGGAGCCGCCCCCGAGCCTGCCATGGCCGCTCGGGCCGGTCTGGGCAGCGGCGCTCGGCATCGTCGTCACCACCTTGCTGGCGACGGCCGCAACAGCGCCCTTCGGGGCCTATCACTTCCAGACCTTCAACCCTTTCGGCCTGCTGGGCAACGCCATGGCACTGCCTTTCGTCTCGCTGTTCGTGATGCCTGCGGCGGTGTTCGGCGTGCTCGCCTATCCCTTCGGGCTGGACTGGCCTGCCTGGGCGCTGATGGGGCTGGCTTCGGATGTCGTGCTCAAGGTGGCGCATTGGGTCGCAAGCATCGACCATTCCACCGTGATGATCGCCGCCTTCAGCCCGGCCGTGCTGACCTGCTTCGTGCTGGCGTTGCTCTGGCTGACGCTGTGGACCACGGCCTGGCGCTGGCTGGCGGCGGTCCCCATCGTGCTCGGCGTCGCCATCGCCGGAAAGCCGGAGCGGCCGGAAATCCTGATCGAACGCGACGGCTCGGGGCTTGCTGTGCGGGGCCTCGATGGACGCCTTGCGGTCGCCGGCAAGCCCAGCCGCTTCGTGCTGCAGCAATGGCTGAGTGCCGACGGCGACAGCCGCTCGCCGGACGATCCGACGCTGCGCGCCGGCATCGCTTGCGATCAACTGGGTTGTGTTGCGCAAACGGCCGACAAGCGCATGATTTCCTACACGCGCGACCGGCTGGCGATCATCGAAGATTGCCTGCGGGCCGACCTCGTCGTCACCGCCATTCCCTGGAGCGGCGCCTGCAAGGCCCGGCTGATCGAGCGAATGGGACTGTCACGCGACGGCGCGACCTCGCTCTACCGCACGGCGTCGGGATGGAGCAGCCGCATCTCAGAGCCCAGCGCGGCCGATCGGCCGTGGAGCCGCCGACGCGAACCCCGTCTGGCGGCGCCCGCTGCAACGAGCATCAGCATTCCGCCAGCTTCCGCCGATGGCGAAGCCGAGGTCGAACGGCTTCAGTAACGCCGCATCAGATTGACGAGGCGGCCCTGAATCTTGACCCGGTCCGGCCCGAGCACACGCGTCTCATAGGCGGGATTGGCGGCTTCGAGCGCGATCGAGGAGCCGCGTTTGCGCAGCCGCTTGAGTGTGGCCTCCTCGTCGTCGATCAGTGCCACGACGATATCGCCGGTATTGGCCGAGTCCTGCTTGCGGATGATGACGGTGTCGCCGTCGAGGATGCCCGCTTCGACCATCGAGTCACCACGTACTTCGAGCGCGTAATGCTCGCCGGAGCCGAGCATGTCGGGCGGCAACGAGACGGTGTGGCTGCGGTTCTGAATGGCCGAAATCGGTGTGCCGGCGGCGATGCGGCCCATGACCGGGATCGCGATCGAAGAGCGGCTGTCCTCATCGGCGGTGGGGCGGGGTTTGCCGAGATTGGGCTGCGTGCCGAGCCCGCCCTGGACGACCGCAGGGCTGAAACGCGGCCGCTGCTGCGGCGTACCGAGTCCATCGGGCATCTTGATGACTTCGAGCGCACGCGCCCGGTTGGGCAGGCGGCGGATGAAGCCGCGCTCCTCCAGCGCCATGATCAGCCGGTGGATGCCGGATTTCGAGCGCAGATCGAGCGCGTCCTTCATCTCGTCGAAGGAGGGCGGCACCCCGCTCTCACGCAAGCGTTCCTGGATGAAGCGCAGGAGTTCGTGTTGCTTGCGTGTCAGCATGATCCCGCCGGCCCCGGAAAAGCGTAGATTCGAAACAAATCACGAACACCATAACTGTTCGCCTTGTGTTCCGCAACCCGGTCGCGCGAGAGCGCCCGTCTACCGCAGCGGCAGGATACGGCAGAGGTCGCCTATCTTGGCGGGCGCAGCATGGGCCGGGCGGATCGTCAGCGCCTGCGCCCGCGCCAATGTGCCGAGCATGGAGGAATCCTGCCGATCGAAAGGCGTTGCAACCCAACCATCGGGCGTCAGCGCCAGCTCCGAGCGCAGATAATCCTCACGCTCGTCATTGCCCGGCAGGTCGCTGCCGAGGCGGGCGGGGACGCTGCGGTCGCGATCGGCGCCGGCCATGCCGAGCAGGGCTTCGATCAGCGGCAGCACGAAGAGATGGCCGCAGACGATCGAGGAGACCGGGTTTCCGGGAAGCCCGACCACGACCATCCGGCCGAGCCGACCGGTCATCATCGGCTTGCCCGGCCGCATGGCAATCTTCCAGAAGCCAAGAGACATCCCGGCGCGGGTCAGCGCCTCCTGCACGAGGTCGTGTGCGCCCACCGAGGCGCCGCCCAGCGTGATTAGCACGTCGGCATCGGCAGCCCGCGCCATGCCGATCTTGTTGGCGAGATCGGCATGGTCGTCGCGGGCGATGCCGAGATCGAGCACGGTGCCACCGGCCTTTTCGACCAGCGCGGCGAGCGCGAAGGAGTTCGAGGCGACGATCTGGTCGCGCCCCACAGGCTCGCCCGGCGCCACCAGCTCGTCGCCGGTCGCCAGGATCGCGACGCGCGGCTTGCGCCGGACCGGCAGCGAGGGATGGCCCATCGCGGCGGCGAGCCCGAGTGCGGCGCTGTCGAGCACGCGTCCGGCCGACAGCAGGGCGTCGCCTTCGCGGAAATCGAGCCCCGCCCGGCGCAGGAACTTGCCTTTGGCGGGGGGCACCCGCACGCGGATCGTGGGGCTGCCGACGCCGTCGGCGTCCTCCTGGATCAGGATGGTGTCGGCACCATCAGGCATCGGCGCGCCGGTAAAGATCCGTACGGCTTCGCCCGGCCCGACCGTACCGTCAAAGGCCCGCCCGGCGGCGGACTCCCCGATCACGGCGAGTGTGGCATCTTCGGCCATCTCGTCGGCACGCACGGCGTAGCCATCCATGGCGGAGTTGGCGAAGGGCGGCTGGGTTCTGAGCGCCTTCAGATCGGCTGCGAGCACCCGCCATGCGCATTGCGCGAGCGGGAGGGTCTCCGCTCCGGTCGGTCCCGGAATGCTGTTGAGCAGCGCCTTGCGCGCGACGGGGACCGGGGTGAGCGCCATCAGCGGGCTTTCGCCTCGTAGTCGCCGGACTGGCCGCCGGATTTGTGCAGGAGCCGGATATTCTCGATCCGCATCGCCCTGTCGACTGCCTTGACCATGTCGTAGACGGTGAGACAGGCGACGGACACGGCGGTGAGCGCCTCCATCTCGACGCCGGTCTGGCCCTTCATCTTCACCTCAGCGCGCACGCGCACGCCCGGCAGGGCCTCGTCGATCTCCAGATCGACCCCGATCTTGCTGAGCAGCAGCGGGTGGCAGAGCGGGATCAACTCATGCGTGCGCTTAGCGGCCATGATGCCGGCGAGGCGCGCCGTGCCGAGCACATCGCCCTTCCTAGCATTGCCGTCGCGCACGATCGCAATCGTCTCCGGCGCCATCACGACGCTGCCCTCGGCTACTGCCATGCGGGTCGTCTCGGCCTTGTCGCCGACATCGACCATATGTGCCTGGCCTTGGGCGTCGAGATGGCTGAGCCGGCTCACGCCGCGTTCTCTTGAGCCTGGCCGGTCAGCAGGGTCCGCGTCGCCGCTGTGACGTCCGCCTGCCGCATCAGGCTCTCGCCGACGAGGAAGCTGTTGACGCCGGCCTTGTTGAGACGGGCGATGTCGGCATGGGCAAAGATGCCGCTCTCGCCGATGACGATGCGGTCGGCCGGGACGCGCGGCGCCAGCCGCTCGGTCACGGCGAGATCGACGTGGAAGCTGCGCAGGTCGCGGTTGTTGATGCCGAGCAGCCGACTTTCGAGCTTGAGTGCCCGGTCGAGCTCGGCGTCGTCATGCACCTCGACGAGCACGTCCATGCCGAGATCGCGAGCGGCTTCGTTCAGCGCCCGGGCGGTGTCGTCGTCGACGCCGGCCATGATGATCAGGATGCAGTCGGCGCCCCAGCTGCGGGCTTCGTAGACCTGATAGGGCTCGTAGAGGAAATCCTTGCGCAGCGCCGGCAGGCCGGAGGCCTCGCGCGCCTGCGTCAGAAATTCCGGCTGGCCCTGGAAGGAGGGCGCGTCGGTGAGTACCGAAAGACAGGCAGCGCCGCCGGCGGCATAGGCGCGGGCGAGCGAAGGCGGGTCGAAATCGGCGCGGATCAACCCTTTGGACGGGCTGGCCTTCTTGATCTCGGCGATCAGGGCCGGCTTGCCGACCGCGAGCTTGGCGGCGAGCGCATCGGCGAAGCCGCGCGGTTTGGCGGCCGCGCGGGCACGGCGTTCGATCTCGGCCTGCGGCACCGCGGCCTTGGCGGCCGCGATCTCCTGGCGCTTATAGGCTTCGATCTTGGCGAGGATGTCGGTCATGCCGGCCTCACGCATTCGAGGCTTTGACGAGCGCGGCGAGCGTCGCCTTGGCCTTGCCGGAGTCGAGCGCGGCCGTCGCCTGGGCGAAGCCGTCCTTCAGGTTCGCGGCCTTGCCGGCGACCAGCAGCGCCGCCGCCGCATTGAAGGCGGCGATGTCGCGGAAGCCGGTTCTCTCGCCGGCCAGCACGGCGTTCAGCGCAGCCGCGTTCTGCTCGGGCGTGCCGCCGCGCAGCACCTCCGGCCTGGCCGGCTCAAGGCCGACATCGGCGGGGCTGATCGTGAAGCTCTCGATCCTGCCGCTATCGAGCGAGACGACGCGGGTCGGGCCGGTGGTGGTGATCTCGTCGAGCCCGTCGGAGCCGTGCACGGCCCAGACGCGGGTCGAGCCGAGCGAGGCCAGCACCTTGACCATCGGCTCGAGCCAGGTCTCGGAGAAGGCGCCGATCAGCTGGCGCTTGACGCCGGCCGGGTTGGAGAGCGGGCCGAGCAGGTTGAAGATCGTGCGCGTGCCGAGTTCGGTGCGCACGGGCGCGACATGGCGCATCGAGGCGTGATGCGTCGGCGCGAACATGAAGCCGACCCCGGCCTCGGCAATGCAGCGCTCCGTGCCGGCCGAATCCAGCCCCACCCTGACGCCGAGCGCGGTCAGCACGTCCGCGGCACCCGAGCGCGAGGAGGCCGCGCGGTTGCCATGCTTGGCGACGGGCACGCCGCAGGCGGCGGTGATGATCGAGGCCAGCGTCGAGACATTGTAGGAGCCGGAGGAATCGCCACCGGTGCCGACGATGTCGATCGCCTCGGCCGGCGCCTTCACCGGCAGCATCTTGCCGCGCATTGCGCCGACCGCGCCGGCGATCTCCTCGATCGTCTCGCCGCGCACGCGCAGCGCCATCAGGAAGGCGGCGGACTGCGCATTGGTGACCTCGCCCGAGAGGATCGTGTCGAAGGCGTCCCGCGCCTCCTCGCGCGAGAGCGTCGCTCCGGTCGCGACCTTGGCGATGAAGGGTTTGAAGTCGTCCATGGAATCTCTGCGGAATTCAGGCTGATGGGGTCAGGGCGGCGGCTTCGTGCTCGCTGCGCCATCGCTGGGCGAGATCGAGGAAATTCCGCAGGATCGTCGCGCCATGCTCGGAGGCGATGCTCTCCGGGTGGAACTGGACGCCGTGGACCGGGAGCTCCCGGTGCGAGAGCGCCATGATCAGGCCGTCATCGGTCTCGGCTTCGATGTCGAAGACGGTTGGGCAGGAATCGCGGTCGACCACGAGGGAGTGGTAGCGGGTCGCCTGCAGCGGCCCGTTGATGCCGCGGAACAGGCCGCGTGATTTGTGCCGGATCGGCGAGACCTTGCCGTGCATCGGCACGGGCGCCCGCACGACGTCGCCGCCGAAGGCCTGCCCCATCGCCTGCAGGCCAAGGCAGACGCCGAAGATCGGCTTGCGGCCGGCACCATGCCGGACCACGTCGAGGCAGATTCCGGCCTCGTTGGGTGTGCAGGGGCCGGGCGAGAGCACGATCGCATCATGCTCGCCGCCCAGCGCTTCCTCGACCGACAGCGCGTCGTTGCGCCAGACATCGACCTCGGCCCCCAGGCCACCGATGAGGTGGACCAGGTTCCAGGTGAAGCTGTCGTAGTTGTCGATCAACAGAACGCGCATGGCCGGACCTGTGAATACGGCTTGAGGTCATGCACGTTCGGAGGCGGGGTGGTCAAGTTTTGCGCGGGCCGCGCTCGACTTTAGACCGCCGGTGGATTGAGGCGAGCGAAGGCCTCCTGCCGCCGATAGGGGAAATAGGGGTAGGGCGCCGTGCGGACGCTCGCGGCATCGAGCCGCGCGACCTGCTCGGTCGTCAGGTTCCAGCCGACGGCGCCGAGATTGTCGCGCAATTGCTGTTCGTTGCGGGCGCCGATAATAACGGAGGAGACCGTCGGGCGCTGCAGCAGCCAGTTGATCGCGACCTGCGGCACGCTCTTGCCGGTCTCCTGTGCGATGGCATCGAGCACGTCGACGATGGCGTAGAGCTGCTCGTCCTCGACCGGTGGGCCGAATTCGGCGGTTTCATGCAGGCGGCTGCCGGCGGGCAGCGGCTGGCCGCGCCTGATCTTGCCGGTGAGGCGGCCCCAGCCGAGGGGGCTCCAGACCAGCGCGCCGACGCCCTGATCGATGCCGAGCGGCATCAGCTCCCATTCGTAATCGCGCCCGACGAGCGAGTAATAGACCTGATGCGCGACATAGCGCGGCCAGCCATGGCGCTCGGCGGCAGCCAGCGACTTCATCAGCTGCCAGCCCGAAAAGTTGGAGACGCCGACATGGCGAAGCTTCCCGGCCCTGACGAGCGCGTCGAGGGTCGAGAGAACCTCCTCGACGGGCGTGCCGGCATCGAAGGCATGCAGCTGCAGCAGGTCGATATAGTCGGTGCCGAGCCGGCGCAGCGCGTCCTCGGTCGCCTTGATCAGGCGGCTGCGCGACGAGCCGGCATCGTTCGGGCCGTCGCCCATCGGCAGCGTCGTTTTGGTCGAGATCAGCACCTTGTCGCGCCGTCCCTTGATCGCCTCGCCGAGGACCTCCTCGGAGGCGCCGCTCGAATAGACGTCCGCCGTGTCGAAGAGGTTCAACCCTGCTTCAAGGCAGATGTCGACGAGGCGGCGCGCCTCCCGAGCGTCGGTATTGCCCCAGGCACTGAAGAGCGGCCCCTGTCCGCCGAAGGTGCCCGCGCCGAAACTCAGGGCGGGAACCTTGAGCCCCGAATGGCCTAAACGCCGGTATTCCATGATCCAGATCTCCTGTGGTGGCGGGAACATGGCGGCTCGAAGCTAATGCGATTAGTGCGCCGAGCGGAACAGCATTCGTGAGTTGAAGTCATCGTGCCGAAAGGCGGGGCGCCGAAGCTAGTGAACTTCAGAAGAAGGAGCGTGTCATCCCGGACGCGGCGAAGCGGAGGTCCAGGGTCCATGCCTCAAGCTGCGCCGGACGCGCTCCGGCATCGATCCCGGGTCAAGCCCGGGATGACGGCGCGGTTCGGGAGATAGACGAGATACGTTTAGCCGCGGGCGCTGCGCGGCATCCCGGCCGTCCGCGGCTGCGCCTGACCCGGTGCGGTCTCGACGCCCAGCGCGGGGAGGGCGAGCGTTCGCAGGCCGCGGAAATCGACATGGCAGACGATCAGGCCGCGCTCTTCGATGTAGCCGAGCAGGCGCCGCGCCCGGCTGGGCGAATGGCTGCCATA
Organism: Allobosea sp. 10L417; assembly: GCF_056395485.1. Lineage (NCBI taxonomy): Bacteria > Pseudomonadati > Pseudomonadota > Alphaproteobacteria > Hyphomicrobiales > Alloboseaceae > Allobosea > Allobosea sp. 10L417. The sequence continues at coordinate 43,571 of NZ_JBFTJP010000007.1, read as the reverse complement.
GACTTCGGCGAGCTCGGCATCGCTGGGGCAGGGCCTCCCCTCGATCGCGGTGCGGGCGATGTAGAGGAAGAGCCCCTGCAGGTCCTCGGGCAGCGTGCCCGAGGCAGCCACCGCCGCCTGCCAGCCCTCGCTGGTCGCGACGCTGTCGCTGACACCGGCCCGCGCCACGGCGAGCCTCCGGCGGAACTCTTCGAGGCTCAGATTCGTCCGGCCCAGCCGGCGCATGCGGCAGCGCACGGTGAAATCCTGATAGAGCACCGCGACCTGTCGGGATCGGGCCTCCGGGTCGGCCATCAGTTCGCGCAGGATCTCGACCATGGTCGCCTCGCGCTCTTCCGGCTCCAGCTCGATCTCCGGCTCGGGTTCCGGCTGCGGGGCCGGGCGGTAGGTCTCGATCCGGCGCAGAACCTCGTTCGGGTCCGGGCGCGGGCGCGGTGCTGGGCGCACCGGCCGTGCCATCGGCGGCGGCTCGTCCGCGCCGGGCGTGAAGATCAGCTTGCCGGCCTCTTCCGGCGCCTGCTCGGGCAGCGGCATCAGCCCCGGTGCGCCTCCGCGATCGACAGAAGACACCGCGCCGATCCTGAGCGGCAGCGGTCGTTTCGACAGGGCAGGGCCCAGCGCCACGAATTGCCCGCGCTCCAGGTCACGGAACATCTCGGCCTGGCGCCGGTCCATGCCGAGCAAATCGGCGGCGCGGGCCATGTCGATGTCGAGGAAGGTGCGACCCATGAGGAAGTTGGAGGCTTCCGCGGCGACGTTCTTGGCGAGCTTGGCGAGGCGCTGCGTCGCGATGACGCCCGCGAGACCGCGCTTGCGGCCCCGGCACATCAGATTGGTCATGGCGCCGAGCGACAGCCTGCGCGCTTCGTCCGAAGCCTCGCCTGCCATCACGGGGGCGAAGAGCTGCGCTTCGTCGACCACGATCAGCATCGGGAACCAGAGCGAGCGGTCGACATCGAAGAGCCCGCCGAGGAAGGCGGCGGTGGCGCGCAGCTGCTCGTCGGCTTCGAGATTTTCGAGGTTGAGCACCACCGAGACACGGTGCTGGCGCACGCGCAGCGCGACGCGCTGCAATTCTGCCTCGCCGCATTCGGCATCGACCACGACATGGCCGAACTGGTCGGCCAGCGAAACGAAATCGCCTTCGGGATCGATGATGGCCTGCTGGACGAGCGGCGCGCTCTGCTCCAGCAGGCGGCGCAGCAGATGCGACTTGCCCGAGCCGGAATTGCCCTGGACGAGCAGGCGCGTCGCCAGCAATTCGGCGAGATCGATCAGACCGGGCTCGCCGGTCCTTGTCGTTCCCATCTCGATCGCTGTCGTCATACCGGTCTTGAATCGCCTTGTTTGGTCGGGCGCAGGCGCGCGACCGGGGCTTCTAGCATGGCCTCGCTCCCGCTGGACGCAGGGCAGCCCTGCCTTCCACAGACAATCGCTGTCAGCAACCTTGGGTCAGCGCGGGCAGCGTAGCGACCGCTCCTGCCGAACGATGTCGGCAATCACGCGGCGGTCATTGGCCGAGAGCGGCACGTCCTCGATCGCGTCGTACTGGCAGCCGGCATTGCCGAAGGCCGCGGTCGCACGCTGGGTGCGGAAGCAGTAGCCTTGCGCCTTGTAGATCTCGTTGCGGGCGGTCCAGAGATTCGCGCAGGTCTCGGGGTTGGCAAAGGCCGGTGCTGTTGCTCCGGCTGCCAGCATGAGGATTACGGAAAGCGGGAGATAAAGGCCGCGCATATTGGTCTTCCCCGGAATGAGCGCGCGAGCTTTGCGGAAGTGGCGGCTGCAAGGCAAGCCGGCATGCGACATCGCGAGCGATCAAGGGGCTGATCGATGCAGTTCGGCTATTGCGAAAGACTCGATGCGAGCTTTTGGGCCGAGCCCGTCAACGCCGTGACAAATGGCGCCTTTCTTCTGGCGGCGCTGATGGCTTTCCGGCTCTGGCGCCGGCAGGGCCGTCGCGACGGTATCGTGCTCGCATTCATCCTTCGCGTCTTCGCGATCGGGATCGGCTCCTTCCTGTTTCACACCATGCCGAACCGCTGGACGGTGCTGGCCGATGTCTTGCCGATCCAACTGTTCGCCTTCGGTTATTTCGCCTTCGCTCTTGCACGGTTCCTCGGAGCGCCCGGGTGGGCAGCGGCCATCGGCACGCTGGCCTTCTTCGGCGTCGCCCTCGGTCTCTCCTGGGCGGGGCGGGCAATCCTGCCAGCGATGGTGGCGGGCTCTGCCGGTTATGCGGCGTTTCTGCTGGGGCTCGTCGGCATTGCATTGGCCATGCCGCGGGATCCGGCGCCGCGGCGGCTGCGGAAACTGATGGCGTTGGCCGGTGCGGTTTTCGCAGCCTCGTTGGCGTTGCGCAGCATGGACGGCCCGCTTTGCGGCGCCCTGCCGCTCGGAACGCCTTGGCTTTGGCACTTGCTCAATGCGTCGGTGCTCTACCTGTTGCTGCGCGCCGCGATGCTCCCCGGCGGCACGTCTATTTCTTCGTCAGTTCCAGGCAGGTGATGAGCTGGACATAGCTCGGCGGGCCGCCAAGGCTCGCGCCCTCGGTGCAGGTTGTCCGGGCTCGGGCCGGGTATTCCGACCAGCGGGCTTCCAGTGCGTTGCGGGCCTTTTCCTCATCGTCGCGGCAGGCACTGGCGGGGCGGCCGATACCCGTGGCCGATTTGTCGGCGCTGCCGCAGGAGGCGTTGATGTCAAAGCGCGGCACCGAGTCGGCGACGGGAAGAGTCGGGCTCGCCGAGAGAGAGAGCAGAACAAGACCGACGGAAAACATGGTGAACACTCCCCAGAATTCGCCCCGTCATCGTCCCGGCGCGTTCTAACTCCTGGGCGTCTGGCGCCTCGCGACGGTGATGTCCGAAGCACTATGCGCCGCGATATCGACGATGGCGAGATCGGGGCGATCAATTGCCGGATAGGCGAGCCCGCCGCCGGTCCGCTGCACGAAGACGAGGCTGGCGAGCGCCGGGTGCCCCGCCAGGCGCGAATGGGCGAGCGCCGGCTCCATATTGCCCGGCAGCACGAGATGAACGGAACGTCCGCCTTCAATGCAGGCCTGTAGATCGCCGAGGTGGAAGAGGCCGAGGGGCAGCAATTCGACGCCGGTGAGCATCGCCATGCCCGGGCCGCTTGCGAGCGCCGCGAGATCACCGCCGACAAGTGTGCTGACGATCCGCGAGGAGGTCATCGGCTTCAGTGCCCGCGAGATCTCGAGCGCCTTTCCGAGAATCTCCCGCTCCGAGATCCGCTGCGGACCCTGGAGCGAGATGGCATCGGCAACCTGCAGCCAGGGCCGCTCGACCGGACCGGGCAGGGGATGCAGGCTCGCATTGGCCAGGAGCGCGTCGAGCGGCGCGACGCCATCTGGCACGTCCGGGCCAAAGCCGCCGACGAAGCGGGTGCTGAAGGCGCGCATGGCGAGATTGCGCAGCGTCAACAGCGGCCGCAAGGGTCCAACGCGGCTGACGCCGAGAGCCATGACCGCGCCTGAAGCTTCAATGAGGCGCAGTAGCTCAAGCTCGTTACCGTGCAGCGGCAGCATCAGCGGGGAGAGGCCGGCGCGCAGGCAGGCGAGCACGGAAACAACGGCCTCGGGTCCCAGGGGAGCCAGGATCGCCACGCTCGCGCCCGGCTGTCCCTTGTTGGCGGCAAGAAGCCTTGCAAGCTGGTCGATCCGTTGATCGAGCTGCAGGAAATTGATCGAGGCCGGGCTTACGTCGCTCCAGCCGCGCCGCCCCGGCGGATCGCGCAGGGCTGCCTCGTAGCCGCGCCTGCGCGTCAGGGCCTTGAGCAGCGTGTCGATATCGAGCCCATCGAGCAGGGCGGAAGCCTCGTCCTGTTCTGCTCGCATCGACGGCCCTTCAATTCGCCGGAGCCGGCGTGGCCGGGAGGCGCGCCAGCGTTTCAGTGGAGAGAAAATAGGCCGGCTGGCGCCCTGCCATCACCACGTCGCGCGCAAGGGCGAGCCAGGTGTCGGGCAGGTAGTAGAGCGGCACGACGTAGAAGCCCGATAGCAGCAGCCGGTCGAGCGCGCGCACGGCGGCGACGAAATCCTCGCGTTCGCGGGCGCCGAGCAGGGCCTGCAGCACCGCATCGATGGCGGGCGATCGCACCCCGGCGTAGTTGAGAGAGCCCCTGCGCTCGGCATTCGCCGCGCCCCAGCGCCCGATCTGCTCGTTGCCGGGCGAAGCGGAGGCCGGCCAGGTCCACTGGATCATGTCGAAATCGAAGGCCGAAAGCCGGCGCCAATACTGAACGTCGTCGATCAGCCGGACATTGGCGGCGATGCCAAGACGGCCGAGCGACTGCGCATAGTTCAGCGCCAGCCGCTCCTGCGGACGGCTGGTCACGGTGATCTCGAAGGCGAAGGGTTCGCCGTTGCCGTTGCGCAATACGCCGTCCTGCAGCGCATAGCCGGCAGCCCTGAGCAGGTCGAGCGCCCTGCGCGCCTGCTCGCGGTCTCGGCCCGACCCGTCGGTTTCCGAGGGTTTCCACGTGCCTGCAAGGATATCCTCGCGCACCGCATCAGGAAAAGCGGCGAGCAAGGTCTTTTCGCGGCCATCAGCGGGGACGCCGAGGGCAGACAGGGGTGAATCGGAAAAAAAGCTCCCGGCACGCCGATAGACGCCGTGGAACAGGTTGCGGTTGACCCATTCGAAATCGAACAGCAGGCCGAGTGCCTCGCGCACCCGGACGTCGGAGAACACCGGCCGGCGCGTGTTGAAGACGAGCCCCGTCATGCCCTTGGGCGTGTCGAAATGCAGAGTCTGTCTGATGATGCGCCCGTCATGCACCGCGGGGATGTCGTAGCCGGTCATCCAGCGCGTCGGATCGCCCTCGAGCCGGACGTCGTAGAGCCCCGCCTTGAACGCCTCGAACAAGGCGTTGGAATCCCGGTAGAAATCGTAGCGAATCTCGTCGGCATTGAAGAGCCCGCGGGTCAGCGGATGGTCCTCTGCCCAGAAATCCTTCCGCCGCTTCAGCGTCAGCGATTCGCCGGGCCGGACCTCGCTGACCGCATAGGGGCCCGAGCCGAGCGCCGGCTTGAAGCTCGTATCGCCGAAGGTCTCGGCATTGGTCGCGTGCCTGGCGAAGATCGGCAGCGCGCCGATCACCAACGGCAATTCGCGGTTGGAGCCGTCGCCGAGCTCGAACTCGACGCGCCTCGGTGAGGGCGCCGATGCCTTGGTGATGCGGGCGAGGCTCGAACGGTGGAAGGGCTTGCCCTTCGTCTTCAGCATCTCGACCGTGAAGAGCACGTCCGCCGCGGTGACGGGCGCGCCGTCCGCGAAGGTTGCGCGAGGGTCGATCTCGAAGGCGAGCTTTCTGCGATCGGCGTCGAGTTCCACCTGCGAAGCCAGCAGGCCATAGCTGGTGAAAGGCTCGTCGGCCGAGCGGAAGAGCAGGCTCTGCTGCACATATCTCGGCACGGCGTCCGGCGCGACGCCGAGAACGACCAGCGGATTCAAGCTGTCGAAGGTGCCCTGGACGCCGAAGACGATGCGCCCGCCGCGCGGAGCCTTGGGGTCGGCATAGGGCAGATGGGCGAAACCGGGGGGCAGGGCAGGCTGGCCGTGCATCGCGATGGCGTGCTGCACGGAGGCCGAATCAGCCAAGGCCGAGCCGCCGCGCGCCAACAGGGCGAGCGGGCTCAAGGCGAGCATCGTGTTGACCCTGCGGCGGCTCATCGCCAAGGGCGATCGACTAAAATCCATCGTAAGACCTGATTCCCTACGTAAGAATAGCATGGGCTGACGGCCGTCACGCAGCTATTCGGGCTGGAATCCCGCGCGCGAAGTCGCTAAAGCCGAGACCGGGTGTCATTCAAACGCCTCAATCACCCTTGATGTGCACGGCTTGCTATGGCCGGCGCCGTCATGCGATTGGGCCGTYGGTGGTGACGCGCGGCTTGCGAAGTCGTGATCCCCGAATTCGCCTGATAAGGAAAGACAGAGAATGTCCGCTTCGTTTCGCCTGTCATCGTCTGCTCTAGGGCTGGTTCTCAGCGCGGCGGTCGGCTTCGCGCCCGTCGCGGCTTTCGCGCAGGCCCAGCGCCCCGCCGCTCCGGCCCAGCGTCCCGCGGCCCCGGCCCAGCAGCCGGCCCCGGCGCAGCAGCCCGGCGCCGCTCCGACCGGCCCGACCGTTGTCCAGGTCAAGCCCGAGCCGTCCCAGACGAGCTGGACCAAGGTCTGCGGCAAGGACCAGGCCGCCAACAAGGAAATCTGCTACACCACCCGCGACTTCGTCTCGGATCAGGGCCAGCCGGTGCTGGCGGCTGCCGTCTATGACGTGAAGGGTGACCCGAACAAGATCGTCCGCTTCCTGATGCCGCTCGGCCTGATGCTGCAGCCCGGCATCCGCTTCGGCGTCGACAACGCCCAGCCGACCGGCGGCCGCTACGCGATCTGCTTCCCTAACGGCTGCTTCGCCGAGGCGCAGGTCAAGGAGGACTTCATCAACGCGATGAAGAAGGGCACGACGCTCAACATCAGCGTCCAGAACCAGGGCGCCCGCGAGGTGACCTTCGCCATTCCGCTCGCCGATTTCGCCAAGGGCTTCGACGGCGCGCCGATCGACCCGAAGGTGCTCGAGGACCAGCAGAAGCAGCTTCAGGACGAGCTGGCCAAGCGCCAGGAAGAGCTGCGTCAGCGCCTTGGCGCAGGCGGCGCCAATGCGGCTCCGGGTGCCGCGCCGGCTCCGGGCGCTGCTCCGGCGACGCCGCCCAAGCCCTGATCGGCTGAACGCGAACCAAATGAAAAAGGGCCGGCTCGATGGAGCCGGCCCTTTTTCATTGATCATTGTGATGGCCGACGCGTCCCGGCACAGGCAGCCCCGGCCTCAGTGCAGGTCGGTATGATCGATCCGGTAGCGCCCCTTCCGGTCGCGCCGGAAGAATTCCTTGGCGCGGGGATGGCGGATGGGCGCGCCGGAATCGTCGCTGACGAGGTTCTGCTCCGAAACATAGGCGACGTATTCCGTCTCCTCGTTCTCGGCGAAGAGATGATAGAACGGCTGATCCTTCGACGGGCGCATGTTCTCCGGGATCGCCTCCCACCATTCCTCGGTGTTGGAGAAGACCGGGTCGACGTCGAAGATCACGCCGCGGAATGGGTAGATGCGGTGCTTGACCACTTGCCCGATCCGGAATTTGGCCGAACGCGCTTCCATGACTCATCCATACTGAGCCGGCCGATCCGCCGCCAGCTTACGTTCTCGCCGCCCTTGCGAGAGGAATGCGTCGTAAATGCGTCGAAATCAATCGACCTCGCCGTATTGTCCCATCACATTCCGTAGCGCTCTGCGAGATCGGGGTCGCGGGCCGCGACCTGGCGGGCGAGATCGACGATCACCTTGGCCTGCTTCCAGGTGGCATCGTCCTGCATCTTGCCGTCGATCATCACGGCGCCGGAGCCGTCCGGCATCGCATCCAGAATGCGATTGGCGAAGGCCACTTCGGCCGGGTCAGGGCTGAAGACGCGCTTGGCGATGTCGATCTGCGAGGGATGCAGCGTCCAGGCGCCGGCGCAGCCGAGCAGGAAGGCGTTGCGGAATTGCGCTTCGCAGGCAGCGCCATCGGCGAAATCCCCGAAGGGGCCGTAGAACGGCTTGATCCCGGCCGCGGCGCAGGCGTCGACCATCTTGGCGAGCGTGTAGTGCCAGAGATCCTGCTGCGCGACGGCCCGCGGCCCGCCATCGGGGGAGGGGTCCGCGATCACCTTGTATTCCGGGTGCCCGCCGCCGACGCGCGTGGTCTTCATGGCCCGCGAGGCGGCGAGGTCGGCGGGGCCGAGGCTCATGCCGTGCATGCGCGGCGAGGCAGTCGCGATCGCATCGACATTTTTCACGCCCTCAGCCGTTTCCAGGATCGCGTGGATCAGGATCGGCTTGCGCAGGGCATGGCGCGCCTCGAACTGCGCGAGGAGCTGATCGACATAGTGGATGTCCCAGGGGCCTTCGACCTTCGGCACCATCAGCACGTCGAGCTTGCCGCCGATCTCGGCCATGATCGCTGTGATATCGTCGAGGAACCAGGGCGAGTTCAGCGCATTGACCCGGGCCCACAGGCCGGTCTTGCCGAAGTCGACCGCCTTGCCCATGGCGATGAAGCCGTCGCGGGCGGCCTGCTTGGCGTCGACCGGGATCGCGTCCTCCAGATTGCCGAGCACGATGTCGACCTGGCCCGTCAGCTCGCCGATCTTGGCGCGGACCTTTTCCAGATGCGGCGGCACGAAATGGATCATGCGCTCGAGCCTGAGCGGTAGCTCCCGATAGGGTTCCGGCGCGCCGATCGCGAGCGGACGAAAGAACTGGCGCGGCGTTTTTGTCGTCATCGGGCGCTCCATGCTGCGATGCAGCGAATGTGGAGGAGCATGAAGGCCGCGTCCATGGTTCTTTCGATGAAACGCGTCGATTATGGGTATATTTTCTTATGTTGATTTATAGGTATTAATGCCTAGGTTCAAAATCCTCCCATTGCGTCTGGGGAAGATCGCCTCGGTTCGAATGACCTTGCCCGCCCTGCATCATGCTCTAGATGCAGATGTCAACGTCTCGGTTCCGGGGCGGGTGCCCCGGGATCGAATGCGCCGATGGCCGACCTTCTCAATATCTTCAATCTGGTCGCGCCGTTCTTCGGGCTGATCCTGCTCGGTTTCGCCATCGGCCGCTACAAGCAGCTGCCGGAGGCGGGGCTCGCCTGGCTGCAGTTCTTCCTGATCTATGTCGCGCTGCCGCCGCTGTTCTATAGGCTGATCGCGGACAAGCCGCTGAGCGAGCTGGCCAACTGGAAATTCATCGCCGGCACGACCACGGCGACCTTCTGCGCATTCTGCCTGTCCTTCGCGCTTGGGCTGAAGCACAATAAGGGCGACATGCCGCAGGCGGTGATGCAGGGCGTTGCCGGGGCCTATTCCAATATCGGCTATATGGGCCCGCCGCTGATCCTGGCGGCGCTCGGCCCCAGCGCCAGCGCCCCGGTCGTCCTGATCTTCGTGTTCGACAACATCCTGCTGTTCTCGCTGGTGCCTTTCCTGATGGCGCTGGCGGGCGTGGAGAAGAAGAGCGTGCTGGCCACCACGCGCGAGGTGATCTGGCGGGTGCTGACGCATCCATTCAACATCGCGACTTTGGCCGGCGTGGCGGCGAGCTATTTCAAGCTGGAACTGCCCGTCGCGGTCGACCGGATGGTGCTGTGGCTCTCCCAGGCTGCGGCGCCCTGCGCGCTCTTCCTGCTCGGCGTCACGGTGGCGCTCAGGCCGATGAAGACGATGCCCGCCGAGGTTCCGGGACTGGTCGTGATCAAGCTCCTGTTGCACCCGCTCCTGGTCTGGGTGCTGCTGTCGGCGCTCGGCGGCATCCCGACGCATTGGATCTACGCCGCGATCATCATGGCGGCGCTGCCGCCGGCTCTGAACATCTTTGTGATCTCGACCCAGTATCGTGTCGGCGTCGAGCGCGCCTCGGCCTGCATCCTCGTCGGCACCATCGTTTCGATGATCACGCTGCCGGGCTTCCTGTGGCTGGTGAAGACGGGCAGGATAACGGCCGACCTGTTCCACTGAGGGTGCCGGATGCTGCCGCTGGACGATCTGCTGGTCCTCGATTTCTCAACGCTGCTGCCCGGCCCGCTGGCGAGCCTCTTCCTGTCCGAGGCCGGGGCGCGCGTGATCAAGATCGAGCGGCCGGGCGGTGAGGATATGCGCGGCTTCCCGCCACGCTTCGGCGAGACGGCGGCGCCCTTCGCGGTACTCAACCGCGGCAAGGAAAGCGTCGAGATCGACATGAAGGCGCCCGAGGCGCTGGCGCGGCTGACGCCGCTGATCGCGAAGGCCGACATTCTGATCGAGCAGTTCCGACCGGGCGTGATGGAACGGCTCGGCTTCGGCTATGAAGCGCTGAAAGCCCATAATCCGCGGCTTATCTACTGCTCGATCAGCGGTTATGGGCAGCACGGCCCGCGCGCACAGGAAGCCGGGCACGACATCAACTACCAGGCGCTCGGCGGCCTGCTCGGCCAGTCGCTGAAGCGCGGCGAGGCGCCGCCCCTGCCGCCGCCGCTCGTCGCCGATATCGCAGGCGGCACCATGCCGGCCGTGCTCAACATCCTGCTGGCGCTCAGGCAGCGTGAGCGCAGCGGCGAGGGCTGCCATCTCGACATCGCCATGGCCGATGCCATGCCGACCTTCGCCTGGTACGGGCTGGCCCAGGGGCAGGTGACCGGCTCGTTTCCGGATGGGGGCGAGGGTCTCCTGACCGGGGCGAGCCCGCGCTACGGGCTCTACGCAACCGCCGATGGCTGGTTCCTCGCGGTCGGGGCGCTTGAGCCCAAATTCTGGCAGAGTTTCTGCGAGGGCATCGGTCTCGATGAGCGGCTGCGCGACGACCGCCGCGATCCGGAGGCGACCCGCGCGGAGATTGCAGAGATCATCGCGCGGGAAAGCGCCGACTACTGGCGTGCTGTGGTCGAGCCGTTGGATTGCTGCTGCACCGTGGTGCGCACGCTGGAGGAGGCCGTGTCCGATCCGCAGATGACGGTCCGCGGCCTGCTCGATGCGCAGGTCGAGGAGCCGGGCGGCCGACGCCTGGTCTCGACGCCGTTGCCGCTCGCACCGGTGTTTCGGGAGCAGGCGGCGGCGTTGCGCAGGGTCGCCGCAAGCGGTGCCGATACGCGAAGGGTTCTCGACGAGGAATAACGCAACCGCGCCGTCATTCTCGGGCGAAGCGCAGCCCCGAGACAGAGCCTGAGCCACAATTGCAGCCCCTCATCCTGAGGAGCCGCGAAGCGGCGTCTGAAGGATGTTCCAGATGTCTCTGGAGCCTCCTGGACTATCCTTCGAGACGCCGCTTCGCGGCTCCTCAGGATGAGGCCTGGTGGCTTAGTCGGTCGGCCTCTCGCGACGGGACGGCGCTGCTTTACGAGGTGCTCGGGTCATGCCCGAGCATGACGGTCATTAAAGGGCTGCGCCGCCCGCTAACCCCTGCCGCATCACGAAGCGCCGCAGAGGCCCGATCCGCGACAGTGCCAGCAGCCCCGCGCCGCGCATCAGGTCGGCCGGCAGCAAGTCGGTCAGCAGCGTGCGGTTGAGCACGTCGACCGCGCCGGTCCGCAGCCGGACATCGGTCTGCCGGGCGGCGTCATAGGCCGCGATCACCGCATCGCTGCCGGGATCCGAGGCGCCTTCGAGCGCATCGCGCAGCGCCGCGACGTCGCGCAGCCCGAGATTGAGCCCCTGCGCGCCGATCGGCGGGAAGACATGCGCGGCTTCGCCGATCAGCGCCATGCGGCCGGAGCCGAAGCGATCGACCGAAAGCCCGCCCATCGGCACCTTGCCGCGCGGGCCTTTCACCGTCATGGCGCCGAGCAGCGACTGCACCTGCTTTTCGACCCGCATGGCGAAGGCCGCATCGTCGAGCGCGGCGATGCTGTCGGCCTCCTCGGGATCGACGAGCCAGACCAGCGAGGAGCGGCGCCCGGGCAGGGGCACGAGCGTGCAGGGCCCCTGGCGCGTGTGGAATTCGGTCGAGACCTCGCGATGGTCGCGGCGGTGCTCGAAGATCGCCGTCAGCGCCACCTGCGGATAGCGCCAGTCCCGGCTTTCGATGCCCGCTGCGACGCGCACCTGCGAGTTGCGCCCGTCAGCGCCGATCACGAGCCGGGCCTGCAGGGCAAAATCATCACCCGAGAGGCGGATTCCGCCGGCCTCCGGTTCGATGGCGCGGACGAAGCCGGGGATCATCCGCAGGCCGGGGAGGTCGTTGGCCTTCTCGGCCAGGATCGTGGTCAGGTCGGCATTCTCGATGTTCCAGCCGAAGGCTTCGAGCCCGATCTCTGAGGCGCGGAACTCGACCGGCGGCTGGCGGAACAGGCTGCCGCTGTCGTCGACGAGGCGCATCACCGTGAGCGGAGCGGCCTTGGCGACCAGGGCATCCCGCACGCCGAGTTCGGCCAGCAGGCGCCAGGAGCCGTCGAGCAGGGCGACGGTGCGTCCGTCGCGCGGCGTCGCGACCGGGCCGAGCAGGGCTACGCTGCGTCCCTCCTGGCTCAGCGCCAAAGCGGCTGCGAGGCCGACGGCGCCTGCGCCCACGATGGCGATATCGACCGGGTCGGCAGTGTGCGTGCTCATGGCTCTTCGCTATCCGATGAGCGGCGGTTTGGCCACGGTCCGCAAAGTCGCAAGGTGCGTTCTGCGTTCGGCAAGGATGCTGCTTTCCCGCGTGATGAACTATGGTCGGCCATCCATCCGAGGGAGATGAGTTTCATGGTCAAAGCCATCCGCGCACACAAGACCGGCGGTCCGGAAGTTCTTCAGTTCGAAGAGATCACCTTACCGCAGCCGGGCCCCGGCGAAATCCTGATCCGGAACCGGGCGATCGGCCTCAACTTCATCGACACCTATTTCCGCTCGGGCCTCTATCCCGCGCCGCAACTGCCCTTCGTGCTCGGCAATGAGAGCGCGGGCGAGGTGCTCGCCGTCGGCCCGAACGTCACCGAGTTCAAGGTTGGGGATCGTGTCGCGGTCGTCTCGGCGCTCGGCGCCTATGCCGAGGAGCGCATCGTGCCGGCGGCTTCCGTCGTCGCGCTGCCGGAGGGCATCTCCTATGAGGCGGCCGCCAGCATGATGCTGAAGGGCCTGACCGCCGAGTATCTGCTGCACCGGACCTATAAGGTGAAGCCGGGCGATACGATCCTGGTCCATGCCGCGGCGGGCGCGACCGGCCTCATCCTCTGCCAATGGGGCAAGGCGCTCGGCGCGACCGTGATCGGCACCGTCGGCTCGAAGGAAAAGGCCGAGCTCGCCAAGGCCCACGGCGCCGACCACGTTATCAACTATCGTGAGGAGGATTTCGCGGCGCGGGTGAAGGAGATCACCGGCGGCAAGCTTTGCGACGTGGTCTATGACGGCGTCGGCAAGGACACCTTCATGAAGTCGCTGGACACGCTGAAGCCCTTCGGCCTGCTGGCGAGCTTCGGCAACGCATCGGGCGCGGTGGAGGCCTTCAATCTCGGCATCCTCGCCGCCAAGGGCTCGCTTTACGTCACCCGCCCGACGCTGAACACGCACACCGCGAAACGCGAAACCATGATCGCGATGGCGAAGAATCTGTTCGAGGCGGTGACGAGCGGCAAGGTCAAGGTGCCGGTCAACGCGACCTTCCCGCTGAAGGATGCGGCCGACGCTCACCGCCTGCTGGAATCGCGCGGCACCACGGGCTCGACGGTGCTGATCCCCTGATCCAGAAGGAATCGGCGTCGTCTCGCGTCATTCCCGGGCTCGACCCGGGAATCTTGTGACCAGAGAGAACTGGCTTCCCAGATGCCCGGGTCAAGCCCGGGCATGACCGCAAACCAAAACAACGTGCGCCCAGGGCCTCCGGGCGCATTTTTTGACCGAGCGTGAACCCACGCCTGAAGTGCCGCGACGAATGGGGGCCAGCGCATGCTGGCGACCATTCAGGACCCGGCGTTCATGTCGTCCAAGTTTCGGACCACCGTTTTCCTCTTCGGCATTCTGGCCCTTTCGGGCGTCGCGCTGGCGCAGCAGGCCCGAGGAACCGGCGGGCAATCCGCAAAGCACACCGACGCGATGCTGCAGGGCGCGGACCAGGGACGCGTCCGCATTCCCGGCGCAGCCCGCCAGCGCTATGCCGAGACAACCGGCTGCGCGAGCGGCATCTGCTCCGAGCCGCCGAAGTCCGGGCAGGTTGATGCGGCCCCGGTCGGAGACGCCTGCAGCAGCCTCGGCACGGCGCGCGACCGCACCGGCCGCACCATCCGCCGCCTCTGCGCCTTCAACTGAGAGCGGTATGTCTCAGACCGCGATGCCGTGCAGGTCGTAGGCGTCGGCGCGCTCGATCTTCACCGTGACGATGTCGCCGGGCCTGAGCGGCCGGCGGCTGGCGACATAGACATTGCCGTCGATCTCCGGCGCGTCCCATTTCGAGCGACCCTTGGCGACAGTCGGTCCGGCCTCGTCGATGATGACCTGGATGCGCTTGCCGACTCTGGCCTTGACGATGCGGGCGGAAATCTCCGCCTGCGCCTTCATGAAGCGGTGCCAGCGGGCTTCCTTCACCTCCTCCGGCACCAGGGCAAGGCCGAGATCGTTGGCGGGCGCGCCCTTCACAGGCTCGTATTTGAAGCAGCCGACGCGCTCCAGCTTCGCTTCCTTGAGCCAGTCGACGAGGATGTCCATGTCTTCCTCGGTCTCGCCGGGGAAGCCGACGATGAAGGTCGAGCGAATGGCGAGGTCCGGGCAGATGTCGCGCCATTTCCGGATGCGGTCGAGCGTGCGGTCCTGATGGGCCGGTCGCTTCATCGCCTTCAGGACGTTCGGCGAGGCGTGCTGGAAGGGGATGTCGAGATAGGGCAGGACGAGCCCTTCCTGCATCAGCGGGATGACCTCGTCGACATGCGGATAGGGATAGACGTAGTGCAGGCGCACCCACATCCCCATTTGCCCGAGCTCGCGGGCTAGCTCGAAGAAGCGCGTGCGGATCTCGCGATCCTTGAACATTGAGGGCGCGTACTTGATGTCGAGCCCGTAGGCGCTAGTGTCCTGCGAGATCACCAGCAGTTCCTTGACGCCGGCCTTGGCCAGCTTCTCGGCCTCGCGCAGCACGTCGCCGATCGGCCGCGAGACGAGATCGCCGCGCAGCTTCGGGATGATGCAGAAGGTACAGCGATTGTTGCAACCCTCTGAGATCTTGAGATAGGCGTAGTGTCGCGGGGTCAGCTTGATGCCCTGGTCGGGCACGAGATCGACGAAGGGGTCGTGCTTCGGCGGCACCGCCTGATGGACGGCCGAGACGACGCTCTCATAGGCCTGCGGGCCGGTGATCGCGAGCACGTTCGGGAAGACGTCGCGGATCTGCTCGGGCTCGGCGCCCATACAGCCGGTGACGATGACCTTGCCGTTCTCGGCCATGGCCGAACCGATCGCCTCGAGCGATTCCGCCTTGGCGGAATCGAGGAAGCCGCAGGTGTTGACGATGACGAGGTCGGCCCCGGCATGGCTCTTGGAGAGCTCGTAGCCCTCCGAGCGCAGCGAGGTGATGATCCGCTCGGAATCGACGAGCGCCTTGGGGCAGCCCAGCGAAACGAAGGAGATTTTCGGCGCGACGGCGTTCATCGGCTGATGGCTCGGTCCAATATGTCAGGAAGCGCCGCGCCTCAGGCGCGATCGGCGCTTCCTTTGAACCTTTTCAGCCTGATTTGCAATCGAAAGCGGTTCAGGCCGCCTTGCCGGTCGCGACCGGGCGCTCCGGGTCCTGCGTCCAGTCGGTCATCGAGCCGTCGTAGAGCGCCACCTCGTCGCGGCCGAGAACCTCCGACAGCACGAACCAGTTCGCGGCGGCGGAATGGCCGGTGTTGCAGTAGGAGACGACGGGCCCCTGCGGCACGGCGGAGAACAGCTTCTCCAACTCGGCCGGCGCCTTGAGCTTGCCGCTGCCGGGCTCGAAGGCGCCGGCATAGTCGCGTTGGATCGCGCCGGGGATATGGCCGGCGCGAGTCGCTTCGGCCGACTTCTCGCGCCCTTCGAAGAAGCTCGGCCCGCGTGCATCGACGAGACTCGCCTGCTTGCTGCGCGAGGCGACGAGGGTGGCGTCGGTCGTGCTGCGCAGGCGCTGCTGCGCCACGACTGGATAAGCGCCTGCACTCTTCGGCGTGGAAGGGCCGCGCTCGACCGGACGCTCTGGATCGGCGGTCCAGCCCTTGAAGCCGCCGTCGAGGATCGCCTGCTGGCCGTGGCCGATGAACTTCAGCGTCCAGTAGACCCGGGCCGCCGCGGCGAAGTCGGTCGCGGCTGTGCCGGCCGGGACGATGACGACGTCGTCGTGCGGCTCGATACCGAGCCGCCCCGCGAGCGTCGCGAGATTGTCGAGCGAGGGCAGCATGCCCGGCGCATTGCCGATCTTCGCCCGCCAGCCATCGGCCGCGTAGTCGGAATGGACCGCTCCCGGGATATGGCCGGCCTCGAAGGCGTCCCTGCCGCCATCGGCGGCGGTGCGGATGTCGATGACGACGAGCTTCTCGTCGCCGAGCCGCGCGGCCAGCGCTTCCGGCGAGATCAGCCCAGCGAATTCAGCCCGGCTCATTCAGCGGCCTCCTTGTGCAGCTCGTCGATCACCTCGAGGCTGTAGGTCATCTCGGCCGTCGCCCCGAGCATGATCGAAGCCGAACAGTATTTTTCCTTCGACAATGTGACGGCGCGCTCCGCCTTGGCGTGCGACAGGCCCTTGCCGGTGATGCGGTAGGCGAGGTGGATCTTGGTGAAGACCTTCGGATCGGTGGTCGCACGCTCCGCCTCTACCTCGACCTCGCAGCCGGTGACGGCCTCGCGGCCCTTCTTGAGGATGCTGACGACGTCGAAGCCGGTGCAACCGGCAAGCCCGATCAGCAGCATCTCCATCGGCCGGATGCCGATATTGCGGCCGCCATATTCAGGCGCGCCATCCATCATCACAGCGTGGCCGCTGCCGGCCTCGCCCATGAAGGCCATGCCTTCCACCCATTTCGCGCGTGCTTTCATCGCGATCTCCTGTCCGGATCGAGGACCGTCGGCGAAGCGCCGGCGGGATTCGTCGGGGAGGCTATGGCATCGGGTCGAAAAGTGGAAACCGGTTTTCGGCACCGTCCGATGTCGACAAATGCTTGGTCAGGCGGCGGCGAACAGGTTGCCGTGCGTGATGCGCAGGCGGACCCGCTCGCCGATCGCCGGCGCGACCTGGCTGGCGAGGTCGACATCGAGGCGCTTCTTCAGCCCCTCGATCGCCACCTCAGCCCGGCGCAGCGGCCCGTTGCGGCGCAGATGCTCGACCACGCCGGGCAGCGCCAGCGGCGTCTCGTCGACGATACGCAGATGCTGCGGCCGGACATAGAGCGAGGCGGGGCCACCCTGGTTCTGCGTCAGCCCACCCAGCACCGGCCGGTCGCCGAAGAAGGCCTGGCTGCCGACGACCTTGACCGGCAGCTTGTTCACCTCGCCGAGGAATTCGCAGATGAAGGGCGTCGCCGGGTGGTCGTAGACGTCGTCGGCCGAGCCGACCTGCTCGATGCGCCCGTCATTGAGGATGGCGACCCGGTCGGCGAGCTCCAGCGCTTCTTCCTGGTCATGCGTGACGAAGACGGTGGTGTGGCCGGTGCGGCCATGCAGCTCCCGCAGCCAGGCGCGCAGGTCCTTGCGGACCTTGGCGTCGAGAGCGCCGAAGGGCTCGTCGAGCAGCAGCACCCGCGGCTCGATGGCGAGCGCACGCGCCAGCGCCACGCGCTGGCGCTGGCCGCCGGAAAGCTGGCTCGGATAGCGCTTCTCCAGGCCCGGCAACTGAACGAGCTCCAGCAAGACACTGACACGCCTGCGAATTTCTTCGTTGCTAGGGCGCTCGTGGCGCGGCCGCGACCTCAACCCGAAGGCGATGTTCTCGGCGACGTTCATCGTCTTGAACAGCGCATATTGCTGGAAGACGAAGCCGATGCGGCGGTCGCGCAGGGAGAGGTCGCGCGTATCCGTCTCGCCGAAGAGGACGCGGCCGCGATCGGCCTGCTCCAGCCCGGCGATCAGGCGCAGCAGCGTGGTCTTGCCCGATCCGGACGGGCCGAGCAGCGCGACGAGCTCTCCCGGCTGGATATCGAGAGAGACGCCGCGCAGCGCCGGGAAGTTCTCGAAGCGCTTCTCGATGGTCTCGATGGTGACGGCGACCGACATGGCCCAGCTCCTTCGTTCGCGGGGTCAGTGGCGGCGGCTGGCGGCGATCGCATCGCCGTAGCGCCATTCCAGCAGGGTCTTGAGCACGAGGGTGACGAGGGCCAGCCCCGCCAGCAGCGAGGCCACCGCAAAGGCGGCGGCTCCCATGTACTCATTGTAGAGGATTTCGATGTGCAGCGGCATCGTATTGGTCATGCCCCGGATCTTGCCCGAGACGACGGCGACCGCGCCGAATTCGCCCATCGCACGGGCGTTGCAGAGCAGGACGCCGTAGAACAGGCTCCACTTCACGTTCGGCAGCGTCACCGCGAAGAACACCCGCCAGGGCGAGGCGCCGAGCGTCAGCGCCGCCTCCTCATCGGCCGAACCGAGCGACTGCATATGCGGGATCAGCTCGCGCGCCACGAAGGGGAAGGTGACGAATACCGTCGCCAGGATCAGGCCGGGCAGCGCGAAGACGATCTTGATGTCGTGGGCCTGCAGCCACGGCCCGAAATAGCCCTGCGCGCCGAACAGCAGCACGAAGACGAGGCCGGAGATCACAGGCGAGACCGAGAAGGGCAGGTCGATCAGGCTGATCAGCAGATTCTTGCCGCGGAACTCGAATTTGGCGATGGCCCAGGCCGCCGCGATGCCGACCACGACGTTGAACGGCACGGCGATCGCCGCAACAAGCAGGGTCAGCCGGATCGCCGAAAGCGCATCGGGCTCGGTGATCGCGGCGCGATAGGCTTCCCAGCCCTTGGCGCCGGCCTCGATGAAGACGGTGACGAGCGGCAGGAGCAGGAAGAGCAGCAGGAAGGCGAGCGAGATCGCGATCAGTGCGATCTGCACGCCGAGGCTCTCGCCGCGCGCGCGGCCGGGGCTGCGCGGTGCCTGCGCCGCGACGGCCGGGGTCAGGGTGGCGTCAGACATCGCCGAACCTCCTGCGGGCGCGGGCCTGGATCAGGTTGCCTATGAGGATCAAGGCGAAGGAGATCAGCAGCATCGTCGTCGCCACCACTGCCGCTCCGGCGTAGTCGAACTGCTCGAGGCGGATCACGATCAGGAGCGGCGCGATTTCCGAGACCATCGGCACGTTGCCGGCGATGAAGATCACCGAGCCGTATTCGCCGACGGCCCGGGCGAAGGAGAGCACGAAGCCGGTCAGCAGCGCCGGTGCCACCTGCGGCAGGATCACCCGGAAGATCGTCCGGAAGCGGCTGGCGCCGAGCAGCGCCGCGGCCTCCTCGACATCGCTCTGCAGCTCTTCCAGCACCGGCTGCACGGTGCGCACCACGAAGGGCAGGCCGATGAAGATCAGCGCCACCATCACGCCGAGCGGCGTATAGGCGACCTTGCCGTCGAAGCCGAAGGAGAGATCGGTGAATGGGATGGCGACGCGGAAGGCCAGCGGCGCCAGCAGCGACCCGACCCAGCCGTTCGGCGCATAGATGGCCGCCAGCGAGATGCCGGCCACCGCGGTCGGCAGGGCGAAGGGCAGGTCGACCGCGGCATCGATCAGGCGCCGGCCCGGAAATTCGTAGCGCACCAGCACCCAGGCGAGGATCAGGCCGAACACGGCGTTGACCAGCGCCGCGAACAGCGCCGCCGTGAAGGAGAGCTTGAGCGCCGCCAGGGTCCGCGGGGAGGTCGCGACCGCCCAGATGTCGGCGGGGCCGGCGCTGGCGGCCTTCAGGAAGAGCGCCGCCAGCGGGATCAGCACGATCAGCGACAACGCCGTGACGGTGACGCCGAGCGCCAGCCCGAAGCCGGGCAGGATGCTGGGCTCGCGCCAGCGGAAGGTCGTCGTCGCCGCGGCCATGGCGTCAGCGTGCCGGCTTGTAGAGCTGGTCGAAGGTGCCGCCATCGCCGAAATGGGTCGGCTGCGCCTTTTTCCATCCGCCGAAGGCGCTATCGATGGTCACTAGCTCGATTTTCGGGAAATTCGCGACGTCCTTGCTGTCGGCGGCCTCCGGATTGCGCGGGCGATAGAAGTTCCTGGCGATGATCGCCTGCGCTTTCGGCGTGTAGAGGAATTCGAGATAGGCCTGCGCCTGCGCGCGGGTCTTCTTGGCGTCGACATTGGCGTCGACGAGCGCGACCGGCGGCTCTGCGAGGATCGAGAGGCTCGGCACCACGATGTCGAACTTGTCGGCACCGAACTCCTTGAGGGCGAGGAAAGCCTCGTTCTCCCAGGACAGGAAGACGTCGCCGATGCCGCGCTGGGTGAAGGTCGTGGTCGCGCCGCGCGCGCCGGTGTCGAGCACCGGGACATTGGCGAGGAGCTTGGCGATATAGTCGCGCACCTTCGCCTCGTCCTTGTTGAAGGCCTTCTCCGCATAGGCCCAGGCGGCGAGATAGTTCCAGCGCGCCCCGCCCGAGGTCTTCGGGTTCGGCGTGATGATCTGCACGCCCGGCTTCACCAGATCGCCCCAGTCCTTGATCGCCTTCGGATTGCCCTTGCGGACGAGGAAGACGATCGTCGAGGTGTAGGGCGAGGAGTTGTGCGGCAGGCGCGTCTGCCAGTCGAGCGGCAGCTTCTTGGAGCGCTCGGCGATGGCGTCGATGTCGCCGGCGAGCGCCAGCGTCACGACATCGGCATCGAGCCCGTCGATGACGGTGCGGGCCTGTGCGCCGGAGCCGCCATGCGACTGGCGGATCGTGCTGATCTTCTTGTCGGGGTTCTTCGCGTTCCACTCGGCGATGAAGGCCGCGTTGATGTCGCGATACAGCTCGCGGGTGGGGTCGTAGGAAACGTTCAGGAGCTCGGTCTGGGCGCGGGCTCCGGCAACGACGCCGAAGCAGAGCGTGAAAGCTCCCAGAACGAGCCCGGCCCGGAAAAGGCGGCGAAACACGGGTCGCGTCATGTCAGGGCTCCGTTGCATTCACGGCGAGGCTCGGTTCAAACCTCGGTCCGTTCTAAAAAACAAACGAAACGTACTGAATTGCCGGTCTCTTCTCAATGGCCTGGCGCAATCGGCGCTTTCCAAACTTGGCCGCCGGAGGAGAAAACGCTTCTCTGGCGGTGGCGTTCCGCCTTGGCGGCGAGGCCGGGCCGTCGTCAGGCACGGCGGCGGTCCTGCGCCGGATTCGCGTCCGCCAGAGCCGGGCCGAAGGCGTGGCCGAGCAAGACGAGGACCGGCCCGCTTGCCGGCAGTTCGCCTAGCCGCTCCGGCAGGGTCGCAATGGTGGCGGCGACGCGGATTTCGTCGGGGCGCGTGGCGGAGAGCACGGCGACGGCCGGCGTTTCCGGATTGAGGCCGGCAGCGATGGCATGCTCGCGGAAACCGGGCAGGGTGGCGCGCGCCATATAGATCACCGTCGAGGCCGCCGGGTCGGCCATCGCGCGCCAGTCGAGATCATCAGGCAGTTCGCCCTTGCGCGAATGGCCGGTGACGAATTGCAGGCGCCGCGCATGGTCGCGATGGGTCAGCGAGACACCGAGCGACGCGGCCGCGCCCTGCGCGGCCGAGATACCGGGCACGATCGCGACGGGAATGCCGGCGGTCTGGCAAGCCTCGATCTCCTCGCCGGCGCGGCCGAAGATGCCGGGATCGCCGCCCTTCAGCCGCACGACATGCTTTCCCTGCGACGCCAGCGAGACGATCAGCGCGTTGATGTCGCCCTGCTTCACCGAGGGGCCATAGCCGGTCTTGCCGACCAGCATGCGCTTGGCCTCGCGCCGCGCTAGCTCGAGCACCCCCGGAGAGACGAGATCGTCATAGAGGATGATGTCGGCGCTCTGCAGGGCGCGGATCGCCTTCAACGTGAGCAGCTCCGGGTCGCCCGGGCCGGCGCCGACCAGCGTCACACGGCCCTTGCCGTCATGCGCGGCCTCGATCTGGACGAGACGCGCGAAGAGCTCCGCCTCGTCCTGCGGGCCTGGAGCGCGCTCGGGCTCGGCCATCGCCCTACCGGCGAAGAGCTCCCAGAAGGCGCGCCGCAGCGCAAAGGGCAGATCGCGGGCCTGGACCGACGGGCGCCAATCGGCCGCGGCCTGCGCCCAATTCTTCAACCCGGCCGGCAGCAGCGCCTCGATCTTTGTGCGGATCGCCTGGCCGAAGACTGGCGCTGCGCCATCCGTGGACACGGCGACGATCAGGGGCGAACGGTTGACCAGCGCGCCGAAGGCGAAATCGCAGTATTCCGGCTTGTCGACGATGTTGACCGGGGTGCCTGCCTGCCGGGCGGCGGCGACGAAGGCATGGACCTCCTCGGCATCGTCGAGGTCGGCCACGGCGATGGCCGCGTCAGTGAGGTCGCCGGCCTGCCAGCCCCGATCGTGGACATGCACGCGGCCGCCGGTCTCGCCTTGCGCCAGCCCGGAGAACAGCGCTGCCTCGCCAGCAGCGAAAACATCCAGCTGCGCCCCGGTGGCCGCCAGCAGCTCTGCCTTCCACAGCGCGGCCTCGGAGCCGCCGGCGAGCACAACCTTGCGCCCGTCCAGCTTGTGGAAGAGCGGCAGCGTCGCCAGCGGCTCGATGCGCGCTGCGGTCGTTTCGGGCTGTCTCTCGGTCATTGCGTGGTCGCTACGGCCTTCTCATCTGCCGCACTGTGCTCGCCGCCCGCCGGTGGAGTCAGCAGCCACAACGCGGCCAGTGCCAGGATGATAAGGCGAAAGCAAAGATCGAACCAGCGCCCGCGTGCCTCGCTCGCGGGCTCGCGAGGCAGCATGGCCTCGAACTCGGCGTTCAGGCTGTCTTCGCCGCCATCTCTGACGGCGCCGGGGCCCTCGACGTGGCTGTGCATGGCTGTCGAGATCGTCATGCTCACTCCGCTGCGGTGGGGGCCGTGCCTCTCGCCGCCCGGCGCCGGTCGAGGATGTTGCGCGCGCTCTCGCCATAGCCGCGCTGATAGGTGGTGCTGAACGATTCCCGCGCATGCAGCCATTGCTGGGCCGGCTGGCGGGCGGCGCTCGCCTCCGGCAGCTCGATCGTGTCGAAGCCGCAGGAGAGGGCGTAGGCGAACTGGTCGGCGATCAGCGGGCCGGTGGCGCGGATCTCACGGTAGAAGCCGGAGCGCCGGATCTGGCGCGCGAGGCTGAAGCCGCGCCCGTCCGAATAGGCGGGGAAGGCAATAGCGACGAGCGCGAGCCGCGGCAGGAACGGCGCGAGTGAGGCGAAAGGCACGGAGTTGGGCAGAATCACGCCGATCTGCTGATCGGGAGCCTGCGCCTCAAGCGCCTCCGCCAGAGCCTCCCACGGCACCAGCGCGGCGGGGATATTGCCGATCGCGGCGCCCTCGCTGCGGGTCCAGCGCTCCTCGGCGTCTCCGTCCTGGTCAAGCAGCGGCACGGGCGGTCTCCTGGAACGCGGCCTTGAATGGTCCGAGGCCGATACGGCGGACATTGTCGATGAAGCTTTCGCCCTCGCTCCGCTCGGCCAGATAGACGGCGACGATCCGCTCGATCGCATCCGGCACCTCCTCGGCGGCAAGGCCGGGGCCGAGGATCTCGCCGATCGCGGCATTCTCGGTGGCGTCGCCGCCGAGCGTGATCTGGTAGGATTCGATGCCGCGTTTCTCGAGGCCGAGAATGCCGATATGGCCGACATGGTGGTGGCCGCAGGCGTTGATGCAGCCGGAGATCTTGATGCCGAGCGGCCCGATCTCACGCTGGCGCGCTTCATCGGCGAAACGCTGCTGGATCGCTTGGGCGATCGGGATCGAGCGTGCCGTCGCCAATGCGCAGTAATCGAGGCCGGGGCAGGAGATGATATCGGTGACGAGGCCGATATTGGCCTCGGCCAGCCCCGCTTCTCCGAGCCGCTGCCAGATTGCGGGAAGGTCACGCTGGCGCACATGCGGCAGCACGAGGTTCTGCGCATGGGTGACGCGCAGCTCGTCGAAGGAATAGCGCTCGGTTAGATCGGCGACGAGGCGCATCTGCTCGCTGCTCGCATCGCCTGGGGCCTGGCCGAGCGGCTTCAGCGAGATCGTCAACGCGGTGTATCCGGGCGCCTTGTGCTCGTGGGTGTTGACCTCGACCCAGCGGGCGAAGGCCGGGTTCGCGGCCTTGGCCGCTTCCAGCGTGTTGCTGACGGCCGGCAGCACCTCATAGCGCGGCGGCGCGAAATAGGCCGCGATGCGCGCGACCTCTTCCGCGTCGGCATTGATCGAGGGGCCGTCGAGCAGAGCAAATTCGGCCTCGACGCGGCGAGTGAATTCCTCGGCGCCGATCTCGTGGACGAGGATCTTGACGCGCGCCTTGTATTTGTTGTCGCGCCGGCCCTCGAGATTATAGACCCGCATGATCGCCTCGAGATAGGCGAGCAGGTCCTTCTTCGGCAGGTAGTCGCGCACCACCTTGCCGATCATCGGCGTGCGGCCGAGCCCGCCGCCGACGCTGATCTCGTAGCAGGTCTCATGCGTGTCGGGGTGGCGGCGCAGGCGCAGCCCGATATCGTGAGCCTTGATCACGGCACGATCGTGCTCGGCGCCCGTCACCGCGATCTTGAACTTGCGCGGCAGGTAGCTGAACTCGGGATGGGCCGAGGACCATTGCCGGATCAGCTCTGCGGTCGGGCGCGGATCCTCGATCTCGTCCTGCGCGACACCCGCGAAGTGATCGGCGGTGACGTTGCGGATGCAGTTGCCGGAGGTCTGGATGCAATGCATCTCGACATCGGCGAGCAGGCCGAGGATGGCGGGGATATCGCGCAGCTTCGGCCAGTTGAACTGCAGGTTCTGGCGCGTGGTGAAATGGCCGTAGCCGCGGTCGTAGCGCTCTCCGATCAGGGCGAGCTGACGCAGTTGCCGCGCGTTCAGCGTGCCATAGGGAACGGCGATCCGCAGCATATAGGCGTGGAGCTGGAGATAGACGCCGTTCTTGAGCCGCAGCGGCTTGAACTCATCCTCGGTGAGGGAGCCGTCGAGCCGGCGCGCCACCTGATCGGTGAACTGCGCCACCCTCTCCCGGACGAAACGCTCGTCGAATTCGTCGTAGCGATACATGGATCAGCCCTTCGGCGCGGAGGCGATGCCTTCACCGGCCTGCTTGCCGAGATCGGGACGGTTGCTGGGGCCGAGCGTCTTGAAGCGCTCGCGGAAATGGCGCGGAACCGGGCCGCCAGCCTCGATGGTCACATCGACGAGATAGGCGTCGACGACCTTGTTGCCACGCAGCTCGGTGGTGGCGAAGGCTTCGAGCCGCTCGGCGGCCGCGTCATCATTGGCGACAAGGGCGGGCGCCGGATCGCGCGTCCAGGCGAGGGTGCCGGCATCATTGGCGGTCGCGAAGACGACATCGCCGTCGAGCAGGTCGTTGGCGAGCAGGATCGCGGGCAGGGGGATGCGTTTCGAGGCAGTGGCCATCACGCGGCCTTCCGCTTGTCGCTGAGGCCCCGCCGATCGATGACGTTCAAAATCGCCACAGCAATACCCATCCCTGTTCGGTCTTTCGAACAGGGATTTTACGCTACGAGCGGGCGATAGCTCAATTCACATCCGATAGGGTGTTTTTCTGTATTCTCAAGGGTAGGGAGTAAAATCATCTCGCAAGGCGTATTTCGGGCCCTCTCGGCGCAAATTTGTGCCAATTGTGGCGGCGCCCGGTTGAGCCCGGGGGCGCCGCCACGGCCCGATGGACGCGTCAGGCGCTCTTCAGGATCGTTTCGACGATTTCCTGCACATCGAACGCTTCGCGCAGCGTAGCAAGGTGGTGCGGCTCGCCGCGCGTCAGCTTCGCCACGCCCTCGAGCTGGCGGCGCAGTGCCAGCGGACGCGCCTCGTTCTGGGAGAGTGCCTCCGGGTCGCGCTCCCAGCTGCCATCGGAACGGCGGCGCTCGGCATGCGACCAGTCGTAGAGCCGCACCGCGCCCTTACCGCCCTCGAACGTCCAGACGTTGTGGTCGTCCTTGGCGGTGGTGCCGACGCTGCCGGTCAGGGTGACGGGCAGGGCGCCCGCCGTCAGCGTCGCCTCGATGCGGCGCTCGCTCTTGCCGGCTTCGGGGAAGCTGGCCTTGGCGGCGAGGCCGGTGAAGGGGCCGGCGATACGGCGGGTCAGGAACAGGAAATGCGAGACGACCTCGCGGGTGAAGCCGCCCTGCGCCGGCCCGTCGAGCCAGCCGGCCGCATCGACCTGCCAGGAGCGCGGCCAGGTCGCGAAGGCGACCTCGATCGAGACGCGCTGGGGCGTGCCGACCGCGCCGGAGGCTATCCAATCTCGCAGCCGTGCCACGGCGGGCGAGGAGGCGAAGGGAAAGTTCACGGCGCCGCGATCCCCGGCTTCGGCGACGAAGGCGCGCGCATCGGCGAGGTCGACCGCCAGCGGTTTCTCGCAGAACACCGCCTTGCCGGCGGCGAGCGCTGCGCGGGCATGGGCGAGATGGGAGGAGGGCGGCGAGGCGATGTAGACGCAGTCGCTTGCGGTGATAAGGGCGGCGGTGTCCGGCTGGCGTGGCACTGCGGGCAGCGCCGTACCAATGCGCTCCATGGCCTCGGCGGAAGGATCCCAGATGCCGGAGACGCTGAGCGCCGTCGCCGGCTGGTCGAGCGCCGCGCGCAGCATGCGCTCGCCCATGATTCCGGCGCCGATCAGGCCGAAGGAGATAGGAGTCTGGGACATGGTGGAATCTCGGGCAGGCAGTGAAGGGCAGAAACGCTGCTCCCTGCATCGCATGCCGGGACGGTCGGGCGGAAGCCGTTTCAGCGCGGTCCCGGTCGGCGTCGAGACGGCTCGTATCCACGCCGTGAGCGAGAGCCTCATGAGGCCAGCGCGAACCGGACCCAAGGGTGGGTTAGTACGGTTGAGGATGAAGGTTTCGCGACCGTCGGTGCGCCGAACTTTGCGCCACCGCGGCGTTCGGCTGCTGCGGGCGCGTTCACTATGGGGGCTCAAGCAACAAGGGCTCCTTCAGGAGCCCTTGCGCAGTGTCTTGTGTTTCTTTGGCAGATGTCCGCTCAGACGAAGCGGAAATCGTCGGCGCGCAACGAACCGAGCTGCACGTCCGCCAGGGTGAGCGAAGTGTCGGCGTCGACCGTGAACACCACGTCCGAGCCCAGCTGTGCGGCGTGGGCCATGGCAGCATCGAAATCGGCGAAGAGCGCGCTGGCAAACTCGACGACGTCCTCATGCCCGCCAGCGAAATCGGTGACGGTGTCACGACCGAAGCCGGGCGTGAACACGAAGACGTCGTTGCCCGACCCGCCGGTCAGGGTGTCGTCGCCGGCGCCGCCTTCGAGACGGTCGTCGCCTGAACCGCCGCTCAGCGCATCGTTGCCGAGGCCGCCAAGCAGGATGTCGTCGCCCGAGCCGCCGGAGAGGTTGTCGTCACCCGTGCCGCCGTCGAGAAGGTCGTCGCCGGATCCGCCCTTCAGCGCATCATTGCCGAGGCCGCCGACCAGGTTATCGTCGCCCGCGCCGCCGTTGAGCGCATCGTTGCCCGCGCCGCCGTCGAAGCTGTCGTCGCCATTGCCGCCGGTGACGACATTGTCGCCGTCACCGAAGGACAGGTTCTCGATGTTGACGAAGGACTGGACGCCGATGCCGGCGCCGGCGATGCGACCGGAGGCCATGTCGACATAGAGCGCGCCACTCGCGGCCGAGAGGTCGAGCGTATCGTAGCCGTCACCGCCGTCGATGGTGTCGTTGCCGGGGCCGGCCTTGATCACGTCATCGCCCGTGCCGGCGTCGATGATGTCGTCACCGGCGCCGCCGTTGATGATGTCGTTGCCCGCGCCGCCATGGATCGTGTCGTTGCCGGCCTCGCCGTAGAGCGCGTCATCGCCCTCGCCGCCATCGATGAAATCATTGCCGCCGCCGGCATAGATGACGTCGTTGCCGATGCCGCCATGGACGCTGTCGTTGCCGTCGCCAAGATAGACCTGGTCGTCGCCTTCCTCGCCGTCGATGTCGAAGTCGCTCCAGGAGGTGGCGGTGACGAGGTCATTGCCTTCGCCGAGCAGGATCTTGCCGATGACCGAGGCGCCGACAAAGAGATTCAGGTGGTCGTCGCCTGCACCCATGTCGATCGCCGAGCCTCCGGTCGCCTGGATCAGGCCGGAATTGCCGAGCTTGTCGTTGCCGCCGCCCATCGAGACGCCGCCGATGATGCGGCCGGTGCTGGTGTTGATGATCTCGTCGACATAGTTGCCGACCAGATTGATCGCCTCGTTGCCGCGCAGATCGAAGCGGGCGGCGTCTGCCGGCGCGACGTTCTCCGGTCCGTGGCCATCGCCCTGGATCAGGCCGCGATTGACGACGAGCGTGGCGCCGAGCGCATTCTGGTTGCTGGAGTTGTCGACCTGGATGGCCCGGCCATAGCCGTAGATCTTGCCGGTGCTGTCGTTGATGATGGTGCCGCCGCCGATGGCGATGCCTTCGGAAACGTTCGGCTCGCCATCATGATATCCGTTGGCGCCGAGGCCCTCGACCGTGCCGGTGTTGTTGAGGAAGAGCAGGCCGTCGACGTCGATCGCGTCGCCGTCGCTGTCGGCGAGGCCGGCCGACCGGCCCTGCATGGTACCGCGGTTGGTGATGCTGACGAGGTCGGCTTCGGAGCCGTTGCTGTCGATGTTAACCGCCGAGCCGTTGCGGCCGATGATGGTGCCGTCATTCACGACGGCGACGCCGCGGTCGCCGGTGATCGCGTGCTTGGCGCCCTCGAGCAGGCCGCCGGCGTAGTTGTTGACCTTGCCGCCCGCATCGCTCTGGAAATCGATCAGGTCGCCGTCCGCAGCGAAGCCCTGGCCGGTGATGATCGTGCCCCAGTTGTTGACGGTGCCGTTCTGGCCGGGGCGGATCACATCGGTGTTGGTGCCGTACTGGCGGATGGTGCCGCCGGCGAGGTTGTTGATCGTGGCGCTGGCGCCGTTGTTGTCGAAGCTGCGGAAGTCGAGCACGCGGCCGTCGGCCTCGACCAGACCGGCATTGTTGATGACGATGCGGGCTGTCGCCGCACCGGCCTGGCTCGGGTTGAGCGCGCCGCGCAGGACGCCCGTCGCCTGGTTGTCGATGGTGAGCGAACCGGTCGCGCCGGCGGTTGTCTGGAGCAGACGGCTGGTCGCTCCGACCTCGATCAGGCCTCCATTGGTGAGCACGGCATTGCCGCCGCCGGCCCAGGTCACCGCATTGCTCGAAACCGTGAGCTTGCCGCCCGCATCGATGCCGACCTTGTCGTCCTTGTCGATAACGAGGCCGGAGGTGACGGTGCCTCCGTTGCGGATGGCGATCTCGTCGTAGCCGGCGCTACCGGCAACCGACCAGCTACCGCTCTCGACCTCCAGACGCTCGACGCCCGTGGGGGCGGCGAGGGAGCCGGTGCCCGTTCCGAGCAGCTTTACGGTGTCGCGGCCCGTGCCGCCGTCGATGCTGGCGGCTGCGCCTGCACCGGCCTTGACCTCGATGACGTCGTCACCGGCGCCGCCGAGCACCGTGTCGCCTGCACCGGCGACGATGCGGTCATTGCCGGCGCCGCCGTCGAGGATATTGGCCAGGTCGTTGCCGATCAGAACGTCGTTGCCGGCGCCCCCGATGACATTCTCGATGCCGGTCAGCGTGTCGCGGCCGATGCCTTCGCCATTGGCCTTGCCCGCGGCGAGATCGACGGTGACGCCGGTGGTCTCGGCCGCATAGTCGGCGGTGTCGATGCCGTCGCCGCCGTCGAGCAGATCATTGCCTTCGCCGCCGATGAGCCTGTCGTTGCCAGCACCGCCGAACAGAAAGTCATCGCCCGCTCCGCCGATCAGGCGATCGTTGCCATCGCCACCCTGGAGAACGTCGTCGCCCGCGCCGCCGTCGAGCTGATCGTCGCCCGCGCCGCCGCGGATGAGATCGTCGCCCGCGCCCGCCAGCACGATGTCGTCGCCCGCCCCGGCATCGACGACAAGATCGTCCTCAAGGTCGCTCGCCGTCAGCTTGTCGTTGCCGGCGCCGAGGCGGATCTCGCCATAGAGCTTCGAGCCTGCAAGGAGCGCGACCTCGTCGTTGCCATCGCCCATATCGACGGCAATGCCGTCCTGGCTGATGATCGTGCCGGAATTGACCAGGGTGTCGTCGCCGCCGAGCATCGAGACGCCGTTGAACAGCTCGTCGCTGTTGGTCAGGCTGTCACTCCCGTCGCTGAACGCGGACACGGCGGCGACGGCCGGCGCCTCGGCATTGCCCGATTCTGCCGCGGCCGGAACGTCCTGCTGCGTGGCAAGGGTCAGGCTCGATGTCGTGAACTTGCGCGCTCCTTGCCCGCCACCCGACGGGGCCGTATCGACCGGACCGGCCAAGCGTGTCGGCGCCGTGCTGCCTGCCGCGACATCGAGGTCGATCGAGGGGCTGATGAAACCGGCCGGCGTGACGGATGATCCCAATAGACTCGGATCCGTCGAGCTGCCCTGGGCGATGCGGGCTCCCTTGATGCTGCCGGTGACATCGACATCCGTTTCCGTCCCGAGCTGAACCGAAACCGCCTCGGAGCCGAGACCGCTGATCGTGACCGTCGCCCCGACCGGAACGTCGCGATCGACCGTCCAGTTCCAGCTCGCGCCCTTTTCGGCGCCCGACATATCGGAAATGTCATAGGGAATGGCGATCACGCTGCCCGCGAGGACGGGTTCGATGACCTTGAAGACAATGCCGTTTCCGGCGTCGGGGCTATAGCCGACGAAGCTGATCGAACCGACGGGGCGCGTCATGGTTTGCAAATCCTTTAGCCAATGCATCGTGAGCCCCGTCCGCCGCCAGCAGGGGACAGCCCGCATCCGGCGAGCTGAGGCGCGTTAATGAATTGGTAAGGATGACGATTGTTTAACAATTCGATCAACAGTGAAATAATTTTTGATATTTTGCCGACTAAATCGATCTGGTGAAGTAATATTTCAGCCTATTTCGGCGCCGCGCGCGTGACATGAATTGCATCAATCTCGGTATTGTCCGAGTTTTAGACGTATAGTATCGGAATCTTTGTTATGGAGATTGGAATATCGGCCTTCGAAAACGATCGAAGACATCCAGAATCGATTCTCCGTGTGGCGGAGAACAAGGGGCGTCGATAACCGATCGCCGTTCATGATGGGCCGGGAAGCCCATGCCCGGATCTCAGGCTAAGGCAGGGCGGGGGGACCGCACGAATCCAATTCATCGATGGGGGGTATGGGCATTTTCGATGGCCTGCCGCCCCGGTGATTTCACCGAGCTGTCATCTCGTCCTCCTATCGCTGCGGCCGATCGTCGAGCGCAGGCTCGGTTGGTGGGCAGGCGGGCTCGCCGACATACGGTTTCGGGGGCTGCGGCGGATTCTGCCCGCAAGCGGCTCTTCCGGTTGCTTTGCGTCAGGGAAACTCGCCGTTGCTCCCAAAATCATCCAAGAATGC
Organism: Allobosea sp. 10L417; assembly: GCF_056395485.1. Taxonomy (NCBI): domain Bacteria; kingdom Pseudomonadati; phylum Pseudomonadota; class Alphaproteobacteria; order Hyphomicrobiales; family Alloboseaceae; genus Allobosea; species Allobosea sp. 10L417. The sequence continues at coordinate 12,582 of NZ_JBFTJP010000007.1, read as the reverse complement.
TGCCAGCGAGGCTTTGGCCTCGTGCCGTTCCGCTTTCCTCGCGGTGGCGTTGTTTTCCGCCCTCGTCAACGTGCTGATGCTGACGGGCTCGCTCTACATGTTGCAGGTCTATGACCGGGTGCTGCCTTCGCGCAGCGTGCCGACGCTTGTTGCCCTCTCGCTGATCGTCGCTGCGCTCTACATCCTGCTCGGTGTGTTCGACTGGCTGCGCCAGCGCATTCTGAGCCGTGTCGGTGTCGAGCTCGACCGTCAGCTCGGCGGACCGGTGCTCGGCGCCATCCTTGGCGGACAGCTGCGGGGCGCTCCGGGCGGCAGCCAGCTGTCGCGCGATCTCGACAGCGTCCGTGGCTTTCTGTCCGGGCTGGGGCCGACCACGCTGTTCGATCTGCCCTGGATCCCGCTCTATGGCGCGCTGTGCTTCGTGCTGCATCCCTATCTCGGCTGGACGCTGGTGGCCGGCGCGGCAATCCTGATCGTGCTCGCGCTTCTGACCGAAGTGCTGTCGCGGCGGCCGAGCGCCGACGTCGCCCGCTCGTCCGGGGAGCGCGCCGCCCTGATCGAGGCCGCGCGCCGCAATGCGGAGGCAGTGACGGCGCTCGGGATGAACGGGCGGATCGGCCGGCTGTTCGAGCGGACCAATGACCGGCACGTCGCGGCCAGCCTCAGGGCTTCCGATATCACCAGTGGGCTCGGCGGCATCTCGAAGGTCATTCGCTACATGCTGCAATCCGCCATGCTCGGCGTCGGCGCCTGGCTGGTTATGCACGATCAGGCCTCGTCCGGCGTGATGATCGCCTCCTCGGTGCTGAGCAGCCGTGCGCTGGCGCTGGCGGCCCTTCATAGGTGCGCGGCAGGCCTGGCGTCGGCTTCATTCGGCGCTCGGCGAAGCGCCTGTGGCACTCGCGGTCTCGCCCGAGCGTCCGACGCAGCGGGTCACGCTGGAGCAGGTCTTTGTAGCGCCTCCCGGCAGCCCGACACCGACCGTCAAGGAGATCGGTCTCACGCTGCAGGCGGGACAGGGGCTGGCCGTGATCGGCCCGTCCGCCTCCGGAAAGTCCACGCTCGCGCGGGCGCTGGTCGGCGTCTGGCCGGTGCTGCGCGGGTCCTTGCGCCTCGACGGCGCGACGCTCGACCAGTGGCCGGAGGAGGAGCGCGGCGCGATCATCGGCTATGTGCCGCAGGATGTGCAGCTCTTCGCCGGGACCATTGCGGAGAATATCGCCCGCTTCGACCCGGCGATGACGGAAGAGGCCGTCCGCAGCGCGGCCAGGGCCGCCGGCGCCTATGACCTCATCCTCGGACTACCGAAAGGTTTCGAGACACCGATCGGCGAGGCCGGCGGCGTCCTGTCCGGCGGTCAGCGGCAACGCATCGCGCTTGCTCGCGCGCTGTATCGCGATCCCTTCCTTGTCGTGCTCGACGAGCCCAATGCCAGCCTCGATGCGGATGGCGACGCCGCTCTCACCGCCGCGATCGCCGGTGTGCGCGCCCGCGGGGGGATCGTCGTCGTCATAGCTCATCGCCCCTCGGCGCTGGCGGGCATCGACCTCGTCCTGATCCTGGCAGACGGCCAGGTGCAGGCCTTCGGGCCGAAGGAGGAGGTGCTGCGCAAGAGCCTTGCGGCGAAACCGGGCTCGGCCGGGCCGAATCCGTCCCATCCCCGAATTGCAGTGGCGGCCGATGCGCGCGGTTAACGAGAACAGGTCCGGCGGGCAGCCGTCTTCGAGCATGGCCGGGGCCGAGGGGCGCCGTGCCGATCCTCGCCGCGACATCCGGCGTGCGACGCTGTTCGGGGTCGCGACCATCGCCGTGCTGCTGGGCACTGTCGGGCTGTGGGCGGCGACCGCGCCGCTTTCGGGCGCGGTGATCGCCTCGGGCAAGGTCGTCGTCGAGAGCAATGTCCGGCGCGTGCAGCACCCATCCGGAGGCGTCGTCGCGGAGATCCGGGTCAAGGATGGCGACCGCGTCAAGGCCGGCGACGTGCTGGTGCGGCTGGACGAAACCAATGCCAGGGCGAGCCTCGCGCTGATCGAGATCGAACTCATCCGTTTCCAGGCGCGCAAGGCGCGGCTGGAGGCCGAGCGCGAGGGCCACTCCGATTTGGTGCTGGTTCAGGAGTTGCGTGACAGGGCGGGCGATCCGGGCGTGATCCGGGCGGTCGCTGGCGAGCTGAGGCTTTTCCGCACCCGCCGCGCCGCGGCCGATGTCCAGCGCTCCCAGCTGCGCGAGCGGATCGCGCAGTCGCATGAGGAAATCAAGGGCTTGTCGTCCCAGATCGAGGCCCGGCGGGCGCAGGCCATGCTGATCGAGCAGGAACTCGAGGGCGTGCAGAAGCTGTACGACCAGAACCTCGTCGCGCTCTCGCGCCTGACCTCGCTCCAGCGCGAAGCCTCGCGCCTCATCGGCGAGCGGGGCAGCCTCACCTCCGACACGGCACGGGTCAAAGGCCGCATTGCCGAGATCGAATTGCAGATCGTCCAGATCGACGAGGATCTGCGCCGCGAGGTCACGACCGAACTGCGCGATGTCGACGGCAAGATCGCCGATCTGTCGGAGCGCCGGGTCGCTGCGCGCGATCAGCTTGAGCGGATCGAGATGCGCGCGCCGCAAGATGGTGTCGTCCATCAGCAGACCGTGCACACGATCGGCGGCGTCATCGGCCCAGCCGAACAGGTCATGCTGATCGTACCGGAGGCCGACGGCCTCATCGTCGAGGCGCGGGTCGAGCCGGCGTTGATCGATCGGCTGCGGATAGGGCAGGCGGCGATGCTGCGCTTTCCGGCCTTCGACAGCGCCACCACGCCGGACCTCAAGGGGCGGCTGATCCATGTCTCGGCCGATGCGAGCACGGACCAGCAATCCGGCGTGTCCTTCTATACGGCGCGCGTCGCGCTCGATCGCCCGGAGATCGACCGCCTCGGCGGCAAGAGCCTGCTGCCCGGCATGCCGGTGGAGACCTTCATTCAGACCGGTTCGCGCACTGCGCTCGCCTATATCGTCAAGCCGATCGAGGATCAGCTCGCGCGGGCCTTCCGCTACGATTGAGGTCCGCGGAGACGCACCGCGCCAGCGTTGGCGCGGTCGTCAGGCGGCCTCGGGACTCAACCGTCCTGATGGCTGCTCGAACGCGTCGCCAGCGCAGCGGAAGAACTCGGCGATCATCGGAGCGCGCCGGCGCTCTTCGAGGCAGACGACGTATTCGTTGATCGCGATGCACGGGTCGCGCAGCGGCAGGAAATGCAGCCGCGTGTCGAAGCCGAATTCGAGATCGGCGATCGCGCCCATGCCGAAGCCGGCGGCGACCGTTTCGCGCACGCCGTCTCGCGTCGACACCTCGATGATGTCGCCGAGCGTGACGCCGCAGGCAGCCAGATTCTGCTCGAAGACCTCGCGCGTACGCGAGCCACGCTCGCGCAGCACGAAGGGAAGACCCTGCAGATCCCTGATGGAAACCGATTCCCGCTGAGCCCAGGAATGGCCCTTCGGCAGGAACACCCCGAGCTTCATCGTGGCCAGCGGCCGAACATGGAAGCGGCTATCCGTCGGCATCTGCCCGGTGACGCCGGCATCGGCGCGGTATTGCGTGATCTGCTCGATCACGCCGTCGGAGTTGTGAAGCTGAATCGAGAAGACGAGCTTGGGCCGGCGCCGACGTAGCGCACCCAGGATCGGCAGCAAGTGGACGGTGCCGTCCGAGGCCAGACGCAGGCGTCCGCCGTCGGCCTTGCGGCTCTTGAGCATTCGCCCGGCCTCCGTGAAGGCCGAAAACAGGCGAGACGTGACTTCATAGAGCGCCTCGCCATCGGCCGTCAGCGTGGCGCCGCGCGGCCCGCGCTCGAACAATACGACGCCGGAGATCGCCTCCAGCTGCCGCACCTGACCGGACAAGGTCGATTGGCTGACCGCCATCTCCCGCGCGGCCTGCGAATAGCCGCCCGCCGTCGCGACGAAGTGGAATGCGCGAAGCTGAGTGACCGATGCCATGGCTTTCAACGTGCCGGAAGGGGCCCGGGGGCTCCAGGCGCGCGATCGCGGCTTCCGGAAACAAAAGCGATGCGCGCGGACGTCCTATCGGCGCGATGCTGCATGAATGTGACGCATATTCCAGAAATCTAAAGAATAAAATGGAATAATCGATGGGCCGAAGTATAATTTGCTGGCAAATCTAAAAGCAGATTTACGGTTCGTGGTATCGTTATTTTCGCGCCGGCACTGCCGTTATCGGCTGTGTTCGTACGACATATGCATCGCGGAGGGCGCCAGCAGCAGCGGCTTGACCTGAGGTGTCGGCCGCACCTTGGTCATGGCTGTCGGCTTCAGGAGCGGGCATCGGCATCCTCGCGTCCGGTTCAAGCGCCGATGCGCCGGTGCTCTCGGCCGGCGTTATCCCCGATTGCGCGACGGGGAGGAATGCGGCCAGCGGATCAGCGCCGACGCTGTTCTCGGTTCGATTCCGGCGCCATGCGCTATCTCTACGGCACCGGGCCCGCGAGCCTCTCCCAGGCACGATCTCCGGTTCGTCTGAGTGAGAAACAAGCACCAGTGAGGACGCCCGCGGGCCCCGCCTTTCGCTATTGCGTCCCTAATTGACCTTTTCTTCTGGTCATCGTACTGGTCTTACCAGAACGAAGAAGAATGGTTTCAGGGATGGATGCTCAAGATGCCGACAGCGCGTCGGGGTTCGAGCGGGTCTTCGCCTATCTGCGGGAGCGGCTGCTCGACGGCACGCTGAAGCAGGGCGAACGGCTCATGGCCGAACGCGAACTGGCCACGCAGCTCGGCGTCAGCCGGCCGATCGTGCGCGAGGCGCTGCGCGCGCTGCACATGCTCGGCATCGTCGAGATCCGCGAGCGCGTCGGCACCATCGTGAAGCGGCCGGATGCCTCGATGCTGAAGGACTTCTTCACGTTGGCGCTGGCCCAGCAGGCCGACCTCATCGACGACGTGATGGAGGCGCGCATCGCGATCGAATGCCAAGCCGTGCGGCTGGCCTGCGAGCGCGCCACGATCGCGGATTTCGAGCGGCTGCAGCGCGCGCTGGTCCGGATCGGCGAGACGATCGACGATGCCGATGCGGGCGGCGCTGCCGATTTCGAGTTCCACCGCGCCATCGTGCTGGCGTCGCGGTCGCCGACGCTCGCTGTGCTCCATGAATCCATGTCGACGCTGCTCGCGCGCTCGCATCGCAGCCGCCGCGAGCTCGTCCAGCAGTTCAGCTCGATGAAGAGCTACCTGATCGACGACCACAAGCGCGTTTTCGACACCATCGTCGGGCGCGATCCCGATCGTGCCGAGGTGACGCTGCGGCGCCATTTCGCGATCGGCGACGAATACCGGCGCCGTGCGATCACCGGCGAGGGGGACCGGCCGGATACGCGCAGCGCGCAGGGCGCCTGAAGGCTCCGCATTCACCAGAAAAGATGCCGAGAGAACAGAGCATGGCAGGGAACGAAAAAGGCAGCGTCGGCTTCATCGGCCTCGGAACGATGGGGCGCGAAATGGCACGCAACCTCATGAAGGCGGGGCACCCGGTGACCGTTTTCGACATCATCGGCGATGCGGTCGCCATGTTAGTGGCGGAGGGCGCGAAGCCGGCGAAGAGCCCGGCCGATGCGGCAGCCGCCGCCGATATCGCGATTACCATGCTTCCCGACACGCCCCAGGTCGAGGATGTCATCTATGGCGAAGGGGGGCTCCTGGCTTCGCCGCCGCGCGGGCGCCTGATCGTCGATATGAGCACGATCTCGCCGGTGGCTGTCCGCCGAATGCATGCCGATCTCAAGGCGGCCGGGACCGATTTCATCGACGCGCCGGTTTCGGGCGGTCCACTAGGCGCCAAGAACGCGTCGCTCACCATCATGGCCGGCGGCGAGGCTGAGGCCTTCACCAGGGCCGAGCCGTTCTTCCGGGCCATGGGCACGACCATCACCCATGTCGGCGCGCCCGGCGCCGGCCAGGCGGTCAAGCTCTGCAACCAGTTGATCTGCGGCATCAACATCCAGGCGGTCTGCGAGGCGATCGCGCTCGGCCGCGCCTCCGGCGTCGATCTGGAGCAGATGCGCACCGTGCTGCTCGGCGGCTCGGCCGCGTCCTGGATGCTCGACAAGCTCGGCCCCGCGATGATCGCGGGCGATGCCGGGGCGGGCTTCCGCATCGACCTGATGCTCAAGGATCTGCGCCTCGTGCAGGAGCAGGCGCAAGCGCTCTCCGTGCCGCTGCCGGGCACGGCGCTCGTCACCAGCCAGTACATCGAGGCGCGCGCCCATGGCGAAGGCGCCAACGGCAATCAGGCGCTGTTCCGCGTCTATGACCGCATGACGAACCGGGCCTGACGGCGGCGATGGGTCTTGACCTCGACTTCTCCGTCGTTCTGGAGCGCTGGCCGCTCTTCCGCGACGGTGCGGTGATGACGCTGCAGCTCGCCTTCATGGCGATCCTGATCGGCGGCGCGATCGGCACGTTCTGCGCCATCGGCCGCGGCAGCACCAACCGCTTCATCGCCGGGCTCTGCGCGGGTTATGTCGAGACGATCCGCAACACGCCGCTGCTGGTCCAGATCTTCCTGGTCTATTTCGGCCTCGCCAGCATCGGCTTCAAATTCTCGGCCTTCTCCGTCGCGGCGGCGGCGCTCGCCATCAATGTCGGCGCCTATACGGCCGAGATCATGCGGGCCGGCTTCGAGGCGATCCCACCCGGCCAGATCGAGGCTGCCGAAGGGCTCGCGCTTTCACGCTTCCAGATCTACTGGCACGTCATCCTGCTGCCGGCGATCGAGAAGGTCTATCCGTCGCTGACCAGCCAGTTCGTGCTGCTGATGCTGGCTTCCTCGGTCACCTCGCAGATTTCGGCCGAGGAACTGACGGCCGTCGCCAACTACGTCCAGTCCGACACCTATCGCGCCTTCGAGACCTATATCCTCGTGGCGCTCGGCTACATCGCGCTCTCGCTTGTCCTGCGCGCCGCCTTCTGGGCGCTGGGGCTCGTGCTCTTCCCGCGCCGCCGGCGCCTCGGCACGTCGCTCTAGAGGTCGATGATGGGCGGCTCCCTCAACGCGAACCACCTCCTCTTCCTCGGCCAGGGCGCGCTCTGGACGATCGGGCTGTCGGCGATCGCGCTGATCGGCGGCGGCCTCGTCGGCTTCCTGATCGCGCTCGCCCGGGTCTCGCCGAGCAAGGCCGTCCGTCTGTTCAGCGGCGCCTATGTCCAGCTCATCCAGGGCACGCCGCTGCTGGTGATCATGTTCCTCGGCTATTTCGGGCTTTCGGCGCTCGGCTTCCGGATCACGCCGCTCTGGGCCGCCGGCGCCTCGCTGACCATCTATGTCGGCGCCTATTTCGGCGAGATCTGGCGCGGTTGCATCCAGGCCGTGCCGCGCCCGCAATGGGAGGCTGCCGAGGGGTTGGGCCTCAGCCGCACCCAGCGGATGCTCAAGGTCATCCTGCCCCAGGCCATGCGGATCGCAACGCCGCCGACCGTCGGCTTCATGGTGCAGATCATCAAGAACACCTCGCTGGCCTCTGTCGTCGGCTTCGTCGAGCTCGCCCGCTCCGGCCAGATCATCAACAACTCGCTGTTCGAGCCCTTCCTGATCTACGCGATCATCGCCCTGATCTATTTCGCGCTCTGCTTCCCGATCTCGCTCCTCAGCCAGCGTCTCGAACGCCGCATGGGCGTCGGCCGCGCGAAGCTGATGCCGGCCTGACGAGATTTGAAAGCCATGAGCCAGGAACGACTTCCCATCGCCGAACGCATCATCGTCGATCGCCCCATCGTCGCCCTCGACAAGGTCCATAAGAGCTTCGGCGCGCTCAAGGTGCTGGACGGGGTCAGCTTCACCGTCGAACGGGGCGAAGTGCTGGTGCTGATCGGCCGCTCCGGCTCCGGCAAGAGCACGGCGCTGCGCTGCATCGACCGCTTCGAGAAGATCGATTCGGGCGAGATCCGCGTCTGCGACCACCGCGTCGACGCGGCCGATATCGACCTCAGGGCGCTGAGGCAGGATGTCGGCATCGTCTTCCAGAGCTACAACCTGTTTCCGCATCTCACCATCGAGCAGAACATCACGCTCGCGCCGGTTTCGGTGAAGGGCATGAGGAAGGCCGAGGCCCGCGAGCTCGCCAAAGCGATGCTGGCGAAGGTGGGCTTGTCCGAGAAGCTCGACGCCTATCCCGAGCAGCTTTCCGGCGGGCAACAGCAGCGCGCGGCGATCGCCCGCTCGCTCGCCATGCAGCCCAAGGTGATGCTGTTCGACGAGGTCACCTCCGCGCTCGATCCGGAGCTGACCGGCGAGGTGCTCAAGGTCATCGAGCAGCTCGCCGCGGACGGCATGACCATGGTCATGGTCACCCATGAGATGGGGTTCGCACGGGGCATCGCCGATCAGGTGGTGTTCATGCACGCGGGCAGGGTTCACGAGGCCGGAAGTGCCTCGATCCTGTCGGCACCGGCCACGCCGGAACTCGCCCAGTTCGTCGGAGCCGGGCTCTAACGACCAAAAGGGAAGGAAAACCAAGGATGAAACGCTTTCTCACGATTGCCTTGCTCTGCACGACGGCGCTCGCCTGTGCCGGCCAGGCCGCGCGCGCCGACATGCTCGACGACGTCATGAAGGCAGGCAAGATCCGCATTGCGACTGACCTCGCGATCCCGCCATCCGGCATGATCGACGGCGCCATGAAGCCGACGGGCTCGGATGTCGAGACCGCCGAGCTGCTCGCCAAGGATTGGGGCCTGCAACTGGAATTCGTGCAGACGACAGGTGCGACCCGCATCCCCAACGTCCAGACCAACAAGGCCGACATCATCATCTCGACGCTGTCTGTGACACCCGAGCGAGCCAAGGTCATCGACTTCTCCAAACCCTATGCGGCCTTGCAGTCGGTGGTGGGCTGCCTGAAGTCGCTCGAGGTGAAGAGCTGGGACGATCTGAAGGGCAAGACGATCGCTGTCTCGCGCGGCACGACGCAGGACACGACGCTGACCAACATGAAGGAGCGCGACCTCAAGCTCGCCCGCTTCGAGGACGATGCGACGATGGTCACAGCCGCCATCTCCGGCCAGGCCGACTGTGTCGCCACCTCGGCGACGATCGTCTCGCAGATCGGCGTCAAGGCGCCGGCGCGGCCCTTCGAGCCCAAGGTCTCGATCACCAATTTCGATCTCGCCATCGGCGTGAAGAAGGGCGAGCCGAAGCTTCTGGAGAAGCTCGACGCCTGGGTCGAGCACCTCAAGAACGGCAAGCTCAACGCGATCTACAAGAAGTTCCACGGCACCGAACTGCCCGCGAACATGCGCGGCTGATCCATTCCTCGCCGGCGTCCGACAAGGGCGCCGGCGCTTCGCTCCAACCAACAGGACATCTCATGCGTCTCGTCATCGGCTCCGACCATGCCGGCTGGTCCCTCAAGCAGCACGTCATCGACCACATCAAATCGCTGGGCCACGAGGTCGTCGATGTCGGCTCCCATGACGACAATCCGGTCGATTTCCCCGATATCGCCCGCGAGGTCGCCCGCAAGGTCACGTCCGGCGAGGCCGAGCGCGGCATCATGGTCTGCGGCACCGGCGTCGGCGCCTCGATCGCCGCCAACAAGATGAAAGGCATCCGGGCGGCGGTCTGCCACGACATCCATTCCGCGCATCAGAGCGTCGAGCATGACGACGTCAACGTCATGTGCATCGGTGCGAAGATCGTTGGTCCCTGGCTCGCCAGCGACCTGATTTCGTCCTATCTCTCCGCCGAGTTCTCGACCGACGAGGATTTCCGCCGTCGGGTCGAGAAGCTGCACCAGATGGACGCCGAAGGCTGAAACGAGGGTAGGGCCCGATGATCCTGGTCTTCGGATCGATCAATGTCGATTTGGTCGCGCGGGTCGCGATCATTCCGGGACCCGGCAAGACGGTGCTCGCGCCATCCTATGAACGCCATTTCGGCGGCAAGGGCGCCAATCAGGCCGTGGCCGCCGCGCGCCTTGCTGCGCCGGGCCGAGTCGCCATGGCGGCCTGCGTCGGTGATGACGGCTTTGGCCGGGAATCGATCGACAACCTCGCTGCCAGCGGCGTCGCCGTCGATCTGGTCCGCATCGGTGCGAACCCGACCGGCTGTGCCTTCATCACGGTCGATGCGCGCGCGGAAAACGCGATCACCGTTGCCAGCGGCGCCAATCTCGAACCGGGTGCGGACGACGTGCCGGAGGCGCTGCTGGGCGTCGATACGCTGCTCGTGCTCCAGATGGAGGTTCCCTTCGCGCAGTCGCTGGCGCTCGCGCAGCGCGTCCGGGCGTCCGGCGGCCGGGTCGTCTGGAATTGCGCGCCGGTGCCGGACGGTTTCCCGGCGGCCGATGCGGGGGCGCTCCTTGCCGCGAGCGATGTCCTGATCGTCAACGAACACGAGGCCGCCGATATCGCCGCCGCCCTCGGACATCCGGGCGGCGAGATCGCGGGCCTGATCGCGGGCACCGCGACGCGCTGCATCGTCACGGCCGGTGCCGAAGGAGCCTATGGCTATACGCCGGAAGGCGAGAGGCTGCATGCAGCCGCCCCGCGCATCGAGCCGGTCGACACGACCGGCGCCGGCGATACCTTCGTCGGCGCGGTCGCGGCTGCTCTCGACGAAGGCCTGGATCTGCAGCAGGCGCTCGACATTGGCTGCAGCGCCGCGGCCCTCTCCTGTCTTGCACGGGGAGCGCAAGCGGGCATGCCCTTGCGCAGCGCGCTCCGATGGGCTGGCCCGGACCACGGTCAATGAATCGTCCCGCCGCTGCAACTGGGGCTGGTCGCGGAAGAGGTCGGATTTGCGCTTGAGCCTCGCCCCGACGACCGGACGTATTCCTGGCATTCCCCGGATGCCGTCCGGCGGGTCCTCGATCGGGTCAGCGGGCAATCTCGCGATCAGGCGAACCCCTGCAACATTCCGTAGAGCAGCCCCGCAAGCGAACACGCGGCGATGACCTTGATCATCCCCACCTTGAAGCGGAACACCGCGATCACGGCCGCCAGCGTCAGCACCAGCGAGGCGAGGTTGACCGTGCTCAGCACGGGCACGTCGAGCTGCATGCCATAGATGCGGATTTGGCGGACCTCGGCAAACAGGACATGCAACGAGAACCAGATCGACAGGTTCAGGATCACGCCGACGATGGCGGCCGTGATCGCCCCGAGAGCGGCGGAAAGAGCCCCGTTGTTGCGCATCGTCTCCATGAACGGAGCGCCCAGGAAGATCCAGAGGAAGCAGGGAACGAAGGTTACCCAGGTCGTCAGCAAGCCGCCGAGCGTGCCGGCCAGCAGCGGGTTCAGCGATCCCGGCGCGCGATAGGCGCCCATGAAGCCGACGAATTGCGTGACCATGATCAGCGGTCCAGGCGTGGTTTCGGCCATGCCGAGGCCGTCCAGCATTTCGCCCGGCTTCAGCCAGCCATAGTGCTCGACCGCCTGCTGGGCGACATAGGACAGCACCGAATAGGCGCCGCCGAAGGTCACCATCGCCATCTTGGAAAAGAAGATGGAAATCTCGGTGAACACGTCGCCTCGGCCGAGCGTCGCCAGCAAGGCGATGACCGGAGCGAACCAGAGGAAGAAGCCGATGGCGGCGACCTTCAGCGACCAGCTCAGCGGCGGCCTGGCATGCGCGGGAATGCCTTCGCCAAGCGCTGAATCGATGTCGGCGACCTGCTTGCCCCCGGCCTTGCCATGGCCGCCTCCCACCTGGAAGGCGGACCAGCCGGCGCGGCCGCCGATATAGCCGATCAAGCCGGCCACCAGAATAACGAGCGGGAAGGGCGCCTGGAACAGCGCCAGCGCGAGGAAGGCCGCTGCGGCGAGGCCGATCATGACCCCGTTCCTGAGGGAGCGCCGACCGATCCGCAGCACGGCTTCGAGCACGATCGCCAGGACCGCCGCCTTCAAACCGAAGAACAGGGCCTGCACGCTCCCGACATTGCCGAAGATGGCGTAAATCCAGCTCAGCGCCATGATGGCGACGAGGCCGGGAAGCACGAACAGTGTGCCGGCGACGAGGCCGCCCTTGGTCTTGTGCATCAGCCAGCCGATGTAGACGGCCAGCTGCTGCGCCTCGGGGCCAGGCAGGAGCGTGCAGTAATTCAGCGCATGCAGGAAACGCGTCTCGCCGATCCAGCGCTTCTCCTCCACGATAATGCGGTGCATCACCGCAATCTGCCCGGCCGGGCCGCCGAAGCTGAGCGCCGCGACCCGCGCCCAGACGCGCAGTGCCTCGCCGAACGAAATCCCGTGATCAGGTGCTGTGCTCGGTGCGGAAGGCGCAGCGTCGAGGGTCTCGATCTTGCTCATGGTGTTCCCCGGCCGTCAGCGGCGCTTCGACCTGAAGTACTGATAGAGGTTGTCGAAGACAGCCGCGCCCTGCGCGATGCGTTCTTCGTCCTGAGCGTTGGCGCCGCAGACGCCCGAAATCAAGCTCGCGATGCCCGTGGTTTCCTCGCGCCCGAACTTCCCATCCTTCAGATCGATGTCGTGGACGATCTCGGAAATGGCCTGGAGAGCGGGCTCAGAAAGACCGGCGCGGGTCAGCAGGACCTCGAAGCTGCACCGATCGCCTTCATGGGTGAT